>CBDUXT010000123.1:0-13725 GCA_965371245.1 uncultured bacterium
AGGATACGCCGCTTTTTTATCCCGTCACGATCCACAACTTTCGGTTATATCTCGGCGCGTGACGGGTGTAACCTGTGTCTCCGGTCCAAACACAAAACAAAGACGTGGGTCCAGAACGTCGAGAGCGGCACAACACGAATCGGCTACACCGACTTGAAGGCCTGGTGCGGAGCCTGCGGCACCACGCTCTCGCATTTCATTGGGGATCTGGCCGGACTCTAATGTAAGGCATAGTCCTTGCGTGGGATATCTATCCCACTTGAAGTTATCTCGGCTTGCCGAATCTCTTGAGCGTTGCAAGCGTCTTCTCTCGGCCAGAGTTGAAGGAACTAAGAGCCGTACCTGCTTCCAGCTTCATTTCTGACAGAGCAGTCTGTAGTGCGGGGACATCTACCGTTGAGCTATGCTCGAGTTGAAGAGCTATCTTAGCCTCCGCGTCCCTGACGATCTCCAGCCGAGGTTTAACCTGAGCCAATCCTTCAACCGTCCTTTTTGGTTTTCCGATGTTTTCCTTAATGAATTTCGCTTGCGAGCTGCCCGCACCGAAGAATCTAATCTCCGTCGAAGCGGTTGCACCGTCCGTCTTGTAGAGTTCCTTGAGCTCCTTGACTGAGTAATATTCAGTAGTCCTCACGCCATCGATGGCCTCCGATAATCTTTCGAGGGAGTCCGTCAGTTGAGCCACACTCGCCTTGGCTGGGTGCGGGGTTGGTTCTCGCAGAAGCGATGAGACCTGATCGAAGGATGTCACGAGTCTTGTTAGTGACTCCGAGGTGCTGTCGAGTTCCAGCAACCTGATTCCATCGGCAACTTCCCCTGACAAGTTTCTCTTGCCGAGAAAATAACCAGCCGTCCCGGTGATCAACGCCACGATCACAAAGACGACCAAATTGGTTACGATGTTAGTTCCGAGCCCTCGAAGCCATTTCCCGACTTGATTCTCCGCCATGATAGTTTGCTCCTATCGATCGCATCACAAGCGTGCCGCCTCACGACGCGAACCTGTTCTATTCTTTCCGACGTATCGACACGCTTCCATCTGATTCGAAGCGGAATTGTTCTTTGTCACTGATCACTTGAAAACCGGCCAGTGATTTCTTGTCTTGTACGCTTCATCGCCTTTTCCTTCAAGATTTTTTGTTGCCGGGTGTCGCCTTGCCGGGTTGATCCTCGTGGGCCTTGTGCTTGAGCCGGTAGCTCTTTCCGGTGATCGTGATGACCTCCGCGTGGTGGAGGAACCGGTCGAGGATGGCCGTGGCAGCCGAGACAGGATTCCGGGCGGGCGAGATTCGCGGGCTGGCGCTGTCGGCGTTGGACTTGGAAGAATCGACGTTGACCGTCCAGGCCGCGTACGGCAAGCGGCGGCGTATCGACCAGCAGCCCATCCGGCCCGAGTTTGCGGCTGACCTGGCAGTGTACCGGGCGGGACCGAAGGCGTCCGAGTTCGTCTTCAGCATGCCCGAGCGGACGCGGCTAGCTGGCGTTCTGCGTGCCGACCTATAGGCCTCAGGCACCCCCTACCGCGACGATGCTGGCCGCGTGTTGGACTTTCACGCCTTGAGGCATACATGCGCATCACCAACCTGGCCCGTGCGGGCGTACACCCCAAGCAAGCCCGAGCACTGGCCCATCGTTCGCCGATCACGTTGACGCTGGACCGAAACTCGCACGTTGCCCGAGGCGAGCTATCGGCGGCGTTGGAAGGGCTGCCGAAGCTGGGCGGCACAAACCACCCATCTTCCGGAGACAGCCCGCGGGCGACGGGCATCTGCGATGACGTCGCGGCGCGCATGCCAGAATCATGCCATAATACTGGCCGGAAGGGGGTAAACGTGTCCGCGTTCGGCCAAGCTGTGCCAGGCGGTGACGATGGGAGCGATGACGGTTTCACCCTACAAAACAAGGCCTTCCCGCGTGGGAAAGCCTTGTCTTGTTCATCGAGGCCGACGGGAGTCGAACCCGCAACCACCGGATCGACAGTCCGGTACTCTAACCAATTGAGCTACGGCCCCAGCTTACCGACCGCAACGTTCACCGAGCATCGGGGATGCTCGCCGCTACGACGGGCGAGTGTATACGTTCATAGGGTCACGCGGCACTCCTGTCAAAGCGCCATCCGGCAAAATCCCGCCGCCGCGGGCGGTCCGGAACCCCGCTCGTGCTTTGTCACATCTAGCTCTTCGGGCTCGGTTTACGCCGTGTCCAGCCCCTACACTTCTCAAGAGCAGTGGCACACCCGAAAACTTAGGCGTGACGATGCGCTAGCCATCGAACCCGCTTGCGTCAAGCTGCTCGCGCTTGTCGTCCACCTTGGCGGCATCGTCTGCTTCGGGCATCGGCTCCTTCTGCGCGTCGATGACCGGCCACTCGCTGCCGTACTTGAGGTTGATCTCCACAAAGTCGTTCCATTTCTCGGGGAGATCCTCCTCCGCGAAGATCGCCGACGTCGGGCATTCGGGCGGGCACAGACCGCAATCGATGCACGTTTCGGGATCGATCGCCAGGAAGTTTACGCCCTCGTGGAAACAATCCACCGGGCAAACGGCCACACAATCGGTGTATTTGCAGTTGATGCAAGGCTCCGCCACAATATGGGCCATAAGCTGGGTCTCCGTCTACGACCAACCGACTCGAAGAACGTCCTGGTAATGCGTCTTGGTATTCCCTGGATCGTCTGTGTCAACAGCAAAAATCGAAAACCTTGCGTCGAGCGCCTACCGCGCGCCACCGACCGAGACTCGCTGAGCCAAACCACCTCCGGGATCGACCTCCCCAGGTCACTTGCCGTTCGATTCGCTCGCTCTTATCGTTGGAGCGATGCGAGGAATTGGCCGGCTCATCGCCTCCGTCCGGTTGATCGCGGTGTTGACGATGGGGTCGCGGCTGCTCGGGCTGCTCCGCGAGGCCGTCTTCGCCAGGTACTTCGGCACGAGCGAACTCCTTTCCGCGTTCCGCATCGCCTTCATGGCGCCAAATCTCGCCCGGAGATTATTCGGCGAAGGAGCCCTTTCTTCCGCAATGATTCCGATCCTGACCGAGACGCTGCGCGACGACGGCGATGAGGCCGCCCGGCGATTCGTGGGAACGCTCCTGACGCTTTTGGTCGTCGTGCTGACCGCGGGCGTCCTGGTCGCCGAAGGCGCGATCGCGGCGTGGCGGTCCGTTCACGATGACCGGGCGCTCCAGCTCGCCGCCCTCCTGATGCCGTATATGGCACTGATTTGCGTCGTCGCGGCCGGCGGGGCCGCGCTGAACGTCCGGCGACACTTCGGAACGCCGGCTGCGGTTCCCATGGTTTTGAACCTCTGCATCCTCTTGAGCATGCTGGGGGCCGTCCGATTCGCCGACCTTTCCGGCCCGCCGCTGATGTATGTCGTCTGCGGGAGCGTGCTGGTGGCGGGGATGGTTCAACTTCTGGTGACGGGCGCGGCGCTTCGCGCAATCTCGTTTTTTCCGATCTTCGGCTGGTGGCGGGACCGGCGGATGGCCTCCGTGGCCCGGTTGATGGCGCCGATGGTCCTCGGACTGTCGGCGGTTCAGATCAACTCGTTGGTCGACTACGTCATCGCCTACCTCTTCGTGTTCGAGGACGGCGAGCGCGTGGGCACGGCCGTGCTGGCCTACGCGCAACATCTCTACCAGCTTCCGCTCGGTGTGTTCGGCATCGCGGTGGCAACGGCCGTCTTTCCGATGTTGACGAAGGCGGCGTCCGAGGGCGACCATCGCGGCCTGGCCGACATCCTCGCGCGGGGGATGAGGCTGGCGTTGTTCATCGCATTGCCGGCGTCTGCCGGTCTGATGATCGTGGCCGCCCCGCTGGTCGGCGCCCTGTTCCAGCGCGGCCAATTCGACGGCGCCGACACGGCGCGCGTTGCCGGGGCACTCTTCTACTACGGTCTGGGTCTACCGGCCTACTTCCTGCAACATCTGTTGGTTCGCGCGTTCTACGCTCGGCAAGACAGCGCGACGCCCGCTCGCGTGGCGCTCGCGATGGTTGGGGTGAACTTCGTCATGAACGTGGCGCTGGTGTTTGTGATGGAGGAGCGCGGGCTCGCCCTGGCAACGGCCCTATGCGCCTTCATCCAGGTGGCTGTGCTCGCTGTGAAATTGCGGGCTCGTGTCCCCGATTTTGCGTGGCGCGAACTGGGTCGGCGCGTGCTGCGTATCGCGTCGGCTACGCTCTTTATGGCCTGTACCCTCTTGGCGGCAAGACCCCTTGGACTCGTCAACGACACGGTCGGGGCTGGTCCGGCTCTTGATCTGCTCACGCTGGTGGCCATCGGATTGGCAACCTATGCCGTCAGCGCCAAGGTGCTCGGGATCGAGGAGCTTGGGATGATCCTGCGAAGATCGGCCGATCCACCGACCCACGGATAGCGGCGCGGGTTCAGGGTTGAACGATCGAGCCGCCCGGGGTCAACCTCGGGAGGGTGCGTTACGGAACCGGTGAAGCGCACTCTTCGGAGCACCGGTAGCACCTCCTTGCCGGTGGGCGCGAACTCGGTGGCAAGCTGACGCAGAGGTGTCCATAGGCCGGCGCCCGCGGCTCTGTCTCGGCGTGCCCACCTGGCCGGAAGTCTTGCGGACCTTTCCCCGGAGCCCTACGGACCGGTGAGGACGCTCGCAAACCCGGCGACGTCGCCAAGACCGACGTCGCAATGGCAATCCACGTCCGCCGGCCTACATTCGGCGGGAACTGGGTCGAGTCCGAAGCAGTTTTGAAGAAGGAGGAAATCGGACAGATCGACGACCCCGTCCAGGCTGGCGTCGCCAGGGATTCCCCGTGTCTTACCACACAGGGAGCCGGTGCCAGGGTCGCAGCAGGATATGGTATCCTCGAAATTCGGAGTGAACGCGCAGGTGCCGCCGAGACATGTGTCGTCGGTACAAAGGCTGTTGTCGTCGCAGTCGAAATCGCTGCCGCAGACGTCACCGATGACGATACGGGCGGGACTCAGAAGCGTCGGAGAGAACATCGTATCGAGCCCGACCAAGAGAAAGGTGTCGGGCGACTGGAGGAACCCGACGGTGAAGGTTCCGGCTGCATTGGCGGGAAGCTCAAGGATCAACGTACCCGCGTAAGTAACGACACCCGAATCCCTTATGGGTTCAACATCGAGGATGGTAGCACCGAAACGAATCGCAGTGCTACTGAGATCTACTACGTCCAGGAGGGGCAATCCGTTGAAGATAAAGTCTACTCGCTTATTGGCGATAAACGCCGGGGTGCAGAAAGGGACGCCGTCCACGAAGAAGCTGCACGTCGGTCCCCTGCAAACTTCGCCGAACTCGGGAAACTCGCAATCGACATCGGAAGAACATGGGTTTCCCGTGAGCGAGCATGCGCCGCCAAAGGCACCGACGCAGGTCGTGTCGGACACGCATGGAACCGTCGCGGGCGTCAGCGCTCCCTGCGTGCCACTGGAGTAGGTGGCGTCATCCAGGGCCATCTGATAGGCGCGCAACAACGGCATGCCGGTCAGATTGGGGTCCCAGCCGCTGACGTGGATCTCGAAGATAACGTTGCTGCCCGCCGGCACGGTGATCTCGTTTCCGACGATCGCATGCGGCTGGTTCGCGCTCACCGGAACCAGTGCGATCTCCGCCGCCAAGCCCGGCGACGCGAACGCACAGGACAACGCACAGACCCATGCCAACACGTAGAATCCAAACGCTTTTCTCATCAGGTTACCCCCAGGTCAGGTGGTCGTGTACATCAGACCCCGACTCATCCGGCAGTCGTTGCACCGGATCGAGGAACCCACCGTACCCCCCAAAGGCAAACGGGGCGAGCCCAGCCGAAATCTTGCGTATGGCATTGTAGGAGGACTCGAAGTTTCTTTCACGCCCCAAATCGACTTTTTTGGCACAATTCGGGTTATAGGCTTCTTGATCGGGACATGAAGCTGGGAACCCCCGGGATCGTTTCGGTCCGATAGCACCCAAATCCGTACGGGCGTCGATCTGCTTCGGGTTGGCGCGACGCCAGCGACCCGTGCGAACCGACAGCCGGTGCATGCCGCCGCCGGAGCGGCTACATCGGCGAGGTTTCCACGCCGTGTCTCGCGACGATCCGCGCGTTTCGCTTGAGCATGTCGAGCTTGGCCCGCTTGAGGGCCGTGCCGCTCAGGCAGGTCCGATAGTCCTCGACGGACCAACTGAGGATGTCGCCGAGCAACGGGTTCGGGCCCGGTGAACGGATGGCGAAGCGCGGCTCGCGGGTGAGCGGAGCCTGCCGGTTGTACGGGCAAACCTCCTGGCACACGTCGCAGCCGAACAGCCAGTCGCCCATCGCGGAATGGAACTCCTCCGGGATATCGTCACGACGCTCGATCGTCAGGTAGCTGATACATCGGGAAGCGTCCATCTCGTAGGGAGCGGGGAACGCCCCGGTCGGACAGGCGTCCAGGCAGGCCGTACAGGTGCCGCAATGATCGCCCGAAGGTTCGTCCGGTGGAATCCGCAGCGTCGTTACGAGAGCGCCGAGGAAAAAATAACTCCCCAGCCGGGTGTCGAGAACCAGGGTGTTTTTTGCAATCCAGCCGATTCCGGCCGCTGCGGCCACTTCGCGCTCAAGAAGCGGTGCGGTATCGACACAGGCCTTGGTGTCGAAGGGAACGTGTACGTCCACCCGCATGCGGTCGGCAAGGGCAAAGAGCTTGTCCTTGATGACCCGGTGGTAGTCCTCGCCCCAGGCATACATCGCGACGCGACCGCGGGGTATCGAATCCGCCGGCGGTGGCTCGGGCCGCTGCTGCCCATACTGGAGGGCGACAACGATCACGCTTTGCGCCCCGGGCAAGAGAACGGACGGATTCAACCGTTCGTTGAAGTGTTGGTTTAGATACGCCATCGTTCCGCCCCGTCCTCGGGCCAGCCATTCGCGTACGTAATCGACCCGTCCGATCGGTTCGGCCGAGGCGATGCCACACCGCTCGAACCCAAGCTTCGCGGCCAGGTCCTTGACGTACCGGGCTAGCTTCAAGCCTTGCACGCACGCATGGTACGAGGTCCAGTAGTCGATATAAACCCAGACAAGGCCGCGAAGCGATTGACCTTGCCGCGGACGCCAGCTAGGGTACGCGGCCCCAATCATGGCTGGGAGCGGTTCGGCGCATGGCGCGCCTGGCCAGATTCTTCATCCCAAAAAGCGGGACCGATCATGTTTGACTACGACTGGTTTCACGGTCCCGCGTTCGACCAACAAAAAGCAGCGGCGCGGTGGCAGTGCGCGCTTCACCATTTTCCGGACGTTGACCCCGCGGATGCCCCGCGGAACTCGGAAATCGAGAAGTTCCACGATGAACTCGAGGAGCGGACGCTGATCTACCTTCGGGACGGCTTCAGCTACGAGATCAAGCAGATGATCGAGGTCGATGCCAAGTCTCACCTGGTGTTCGAGTGCATGCCCGTGGATGAGCAGTACAAGGTCGGGGCCTTCATCGTCACGCTGCCCTTTGACGAGATCGTTCGCGTCGAGGTCTATGCGGTCCACCCAACGGAAAAGCCCGAGGATCTTCCACAGATCACCGGCTTTAGAACTCAGGCCGACCATCCCGATTCCAAGTTCGCCGACGGAAAGCAGGGCAAGCACCCCAAGCCGGTCAAGCCCGCCCGCTAGGGATCCGCCGGCGTCTGGTTGCACTGGACCCCCTGAATTGATGGGTGGCATGCTCACGCTTGCGTGAGCATGGTCGAGCAGGGCTGCATGCACATGGCAACCAAGCGTGGCCATGCCACCCTGATTCGGAAGACAAACACATCCCCCAATCGATTCCTTCTACAATGGCCCCTAAGGGTTTTTCTCCGGCTTGATCGCTTCCGACCTGTCCCGCGGCACTGCGGCGGCGCATAATTCAGTCCAGCCTCACACCGGACGAACCTGACCAAGGGCGGACGCCGTGAGGAGGTGCCGATTGCGGAGCCGCCCGACGGGGCCCAACCATCATGCCACGACCACGCGTTGCGGACACAACGGGATACCTTTGGGCCGAACCAGGCGAAGAGCGTACGGGCCTGATCGCGGAGGTCGCGCCCGAGGTTCCCGGTCGGCGAACCTACTCCTTCGTCGTCCCTGACGCGCTTTCGGCTCGGGTTTCGCTCGGACACCGCGTGCAAGTACCCCTCGGACGTTCCGGGCGATTGGTGCAGGGTTTCGTGGTCCGGTTGGGCCGCGCTACGTGGGACGCAACGCTGAGACCCATTGACTCGGTCGTCGATCCCGACAGCTTCTTGACACAGGAGTTGATCGACCTTGGCCGTGAGATCGCCCTCCATTATGCGTGCCCGCTGGGCCGCGCGCTCAAGGCGATGACGCCCGAGGCGGCCCGCCGACAACGTGGATTGGCGTCCGTCCGCTATGCGCGGCTGGCACGCCCCATGACGGACATCGTGCAAGCGGAGCACCGGATCAGTGCCAAGCGCCGGGCACTTCTGGAACGGCTGGCCGCTTCAGCCTCGGACGTAGCCGTGAACGAGTTGCTGAGCAGCGAGGGAGTCTCCGCGGCCGTACTGCGGGCGATCGTGAAGGCGGGGTGGGTGGGCATCACCACGCGCAAGGAGGAGCGGACAGAGGTCTTGGACAAGCAGCCGGTCGTTGAGCCGGACTTTTGCCTGAACGACGAGCAGGAAAACGCCCTGAACCGGATCACCACTCGGATGGACAACGGAGGCTTCGGCGTCACGCTGATTCACGGGGTCAGCGGCTCAGGTAAGACTGAGCTTTACATCCGGGCGATGCAGCGCGCGGTGGCGACGGGCGCGCAAGGAATCCTGCTGGTACCCGAGATTGTACTGACCACGCAGCTTGTCGGTCGTATCACCTCGCGGTTCGAGACCGTGGCCGTCCTTCATAGCGGGCAATCCGAAACGCAGCGTTCCCTTGCCTGGCGACAGGTCGCGGCCGGCGAGCGGTCGATCGTCATCGGAACGCGCAGCGCCGTGTTCGCCCCCTGCCCGAGCCTGGGCATCATCTGCGTGGACGAGGAGCAGGAGACCAGCTTCAAGAACATGCAAGCCCCGCGCTTCCACGTACGGGACGTCGCCATCATGCGCGGCAAGCACTTGAACATTCCCATCGTGCTGGGGTCCGCAACACCGTCGGTCGAAACCTGGTTCAACAGCGAGCATCGCGAGACGTATCAGCGCGTCAGCCTTAGGCGGCGGGTCAATGATCGGCCGATGCCCAAGATCCACATCATCGATATGCGCGACGAGTTCGCGGACTTGCGTCGGATGGTCGTCTTGTCTCGCGTGACCGAGCGACTGCTTTCCGAGACGTTGTCGCGCGGCGAGCAGGCGATGCTGCTGATCAACCGTCGGGGCTTTGCGGATCGCCTCTGCTGCCTTAGCTGCAAGACACGGCTGCGGTGCCCGAACTGTAGCGTCGGGCTGGTCGTTCACCGGGTGGCCGGTCGATCGATTTGCCACTACTGCCGCAGCCAAATACCCACGCCGGACACGTGCCCGAACCCCTCGTGCGGCGAGAAGCTCGTCCAGATGGGCCTGGGCACGCAACGGGTTGAGGACGTTGTCGCGGCGCGCTTTCCCGATGCCAAGGTTCGGCGGGTTGACAGTGACACGATGACACACCGCGACCACTATCAGCAGATCGTGGACGACTTCGAGAACCGCCGGATCGACGTCCTGGTCGGCACGCAGATGATCGCCAAGGGGCTTGATTTTCCGTTCGTTTCCTTCGTCGGCGTCATCGACGCCGACATCGGGGCCGTCGCCGCTGACTTCCGGGCTCAGGAGCGACTGTTCCAGTTGATGACGCAGGTGGCCGGTCGCGCGGGCCGGGCCCGCACCGAAGGTCGCGTGGCCGTACAGACAAGCATGCCCGATCTACCGGCACTCCAGCACGCGGCTCGTCACGACTACGAGTCGTTCGTAACCGAAGAGCTCGAACTGCGCCGGCGCGTGGGGCTGCCGCCCTTCCGTCGGATCGCTCGCATCGTTCTTTCCGACCCTCGCGAGCAGAAGGCTCGCCAAGAGGCCGACGCACTCGGCCAACGGATTCGCGAAAGCCTCACGGCGCTGGCGTTGCCGGACGCCGATGTGTTGGGCCCCAACCCTTGCGTCTTGCCGAGGCTTCGATCTCGGTATCGCTACGAACTTCTGGTACGTACGCGTGACGCCTCGAGTATGCGCAGGTTGACGGCCCACCTTGACCAGAAGCGTGCCCTCAACACGCGCGCGAGCTCGACCATGATCGACGTCGATCCGGTCTCCCTGACGTAGCGGAACCTCACCAGGTGTGGGATCGACGCTCCATCGAGTCGTCCCCACGTCAACGCGCGCGTTCGATCGGTCCAGGGGAGGGTCGGGATCAGTCTGTTGATCAAGGGGTTTCTACCCGGTGCGGCATGGGCGATCTCTCAAGAGAGACGCAACGACCTCTTGCCGCTCACAAGAAGGTCGGTGCTGTTTCGAGCCAACCACGTCCTTGCGGTCGCGGCTCAAGAAGGCAGTCTGGGCAGAAGCGCGTCGGCTGACAACGTAGCCCTACCTTCCTGTAGACGGTATTACGTTGCCGCGGGGGACGCGGCGCCGACTGGCGCCATGCGCTGTTGTGTCGCCTGGATCGTCTCGATGAGCTTCGCTCGGTTAATGGGCTTCGCGGCGTAGTCGTCACAGCCGCTGTCGATGCACTTCTGCCGGTCGCTGCCCATCGCGTGGGCGGTCAGTGCGATGATCGGCCCGGTGTAGCCCTCTCGGCGAAGTCGATCCGTGGCCTCGTAACCGTCCATGACGGGCATCGACATATCCATAAGGATGCAATCGAAGGGTTTGCCCTCGTCGCGTGCGACCAGTGCGGCGTCGAGCGCGAGCTTGCCGTTCTCCTCGACCGTCACCTCCGCTCCGGCCTTGTTCAACACGAATGAGATAAGCCGTTGATTGTCCGGCCCGTCCTCGGCGAGAAGAATCCGCAGGCCGTGAAGGTCTGACGGTGCAACCCGTGCGACGATGGCGGCGGTGTCGGCGGTGTCGGGCGCAACCGTCGCCGACATGGGGTCATCGAGCCTCTTGACGCCGTCAAGCGGCCCGGTCGCGACGGTGATGCGGAAGGTGGTGCCGACGCCCACCTCGGTCTCGATCACGACGATGTCACCGCCGAGCAGTTCGGCGAACCGCTTGCTGATGGTCAGACCGAGGCCCGTTCCACCGAACTTTCTGGTGGTAGAGCTGTCGGCCTGCATGAACGGCTGGAACAGCTTGGATGCCTCTTCACCGGTCATGCCACATCCCGTGTCCACCACATCGAATTGAAGAAAAGGTTCGTTGCCGTCGTCCACCAAGCGGGTGACGAGGCGAACGTTTCCGGTCTCGGTGAACTTGATCGCGTTGCCGATCAGGTTGATCAGTATCTGGCGTAGGCGCGTGGAGTCGCTTTGGATGGTTTCAGGGATCGCGCCGATGTATTTGACGTCAAAGGGCAACCCCTTCCCGTCGGCCTGAGCTCGCATCAGCGAAGCGACCTCGGCGATGATTCGGCACGGCTCACAATCCTTGGGCTCGATTGTCATCTTGCCCGCCTCGAGTTTGGACAGATCAAGGATGTCGTTAATGATGTCGAGCAGGTACTTGCCGTTGCGGCGGATGGTGTGGATACACGCCAACTTCTGGGATTCGGACTGATCGACGTCGAGCAGGTTCTCGGCGAAGCCGAGGATGGCCGTCATCGGCGTGCGAATCTCGTGGCTCATGTTGGCCAGGAACTCGCCCTTGGCCTGGTTGGCCGCCTCGGCTGCGCGGCTCGCTTCGGCCAGTTCCTCCGCCTGCCTGGTAGCGGACTCAAAAAGCCGAAGCAGTTCATCTCTTTGTTCACTCAGCGCATGCTCGTGCTGCTCCAGTTCCCGATTCGATAACGCGAGCAAATCAGCATGTTGTTGGAGCTTTGTTTCGGCTTCCTTGCGCCAGGTGACGTCTGCTCGAATGGCGACATATTGCGTAATACTTCCCGCTGCGTCCATGAACGGCACGATGCTCGTGTCCACCCAGTACAAAGAGCCATCCTTCGCGCGGTTGCAAACCTCGCCCTTCCAGACTTTCCCCGACTGGATCGTCTTCCATGATTCGGCCCAGAAGGCGCGGGGGTGGTGACCTGAATTCACAATCCGGTGATCTTGCCCGATCAGTTCCTCTCTCGAGTATTGGCTGATCTTGCAGAACTTGTCGTTTGCGTAGGTGATCTTGCCGGACGAATCGGTGGTGGCGACGATCGAGTGTTCGTCCAGCGCGAGCTTTTGCATTTCGAGACTCGCCAACGCCTCGGTCAGCGCCTGACTGTGTTGCTCCGCTCGCTCCGCGTTCTTCTGGGCTTCTCGCGTGAGGTCGCGCAATTGTCCGTCGATGTTCGCGCGTACGATCAGCCTGTGTCCGTACAGCGCTGCGAGTGACACCATGACTGCAATGAGGCCGGCAATGAGGTACTCGAACGATCGCATGGATACGGCGACCGATGCCTGGGTCTCAAGCTCTTCGTGTTGGAGGCGTTGCACATCACGGCTGAGCAGCGCCACCGCCGCGGTCACATTGTAGAAGGCGTGATCCATCGCAGCCATTCGCTCGCCCGCGCTCTTCATGTTTTGGGAGCGGACAAGACCAAAGATGCTGCGCGCCTCGGTGACGTGCGCGCCCATCGCCGCTTCCGCCTTGTCGAGGTGGACGACGAGGGATGAGGCCGGGTCGGCGGCGAGATTCTGCCGCAGCTCCTGTCGAGCATCGACCAGAACACTGGAGAAACCGGCAAGCTTGGTTTCGAAGCGAGCCGAAGCTTCGTCCGCGTCCCGGGTCTCAAAGACATCGTTGCCCGGCGCGTTGGCTTGAGCGACCAGCGAGTTGAGCTGGGCGTATACGGCCAACCGATCCGCCCAGGCACGACTGGTCTCAACCGATGTTTCGTACATGCTGGTCAACTGATGATTCATGGCCAGGCTGAGGCAAACGGTCATGATATCGAAGGCGGCGAGAATGAAGTAGATCCGATACCAGTTGGATTGGACGCTCTTGTGGCGAGGCCGGATGGGTTTCTTGGCGTTGGACGCGGATGTCATCATCGGTTCCCGTTCGGTAACCACAGAGCCACGAACCTGCCTCGGTCATGATGGCTGGCCCGGAGTCGCCGCGCAGGCCCCGTTGCGTTGGCCGACAACTGCCATAGCTCCATCGACAACTGAGCGGTACGCCTGGATTCAACCATGAGTGTGGATCGGTAGGCTGCATCCGTGTCCGATAGGATCCGCCGCCGCCCGTCAGCGTTGAGCCGCGACCTAACACCCGATAAGGCTTGCAACCATGGCGACTGGGTGACCGACGGGCGATGACGGCGACGCGCTCCGTCACGTCGCCTCGGTGTCGGGCAGCCCGCGGTAGAGGTCTGTTCCGCTTCGGACGACAACGGTTTGGCCGATTGCGACGGCGGTACAGGTTGGGCAACCAATGCACTTCCGCGACTGCGAACCAACGCCTTCGACCCATATCTTTACATTTGCGACGAGCGCTCAAGGCCTTAGTGTCGGCGGCGGCGGCGCCGTGCTCGACCCGGAGAACGCAAGTTCGTTGCGGTCCGTCGCAAACGTCGTCTGGCTGACGGCCTCACCCGAAGTGTTGTGGGGTCGCATGCACGCCGACCCCAAGACGATCGACTCGCGTCCCCCACTGACCCGGAAGACGGGGCTCGACGAGTTGAGGCAGCTACTGGCGGATCGGAAACGCTGTTAC
>CBDUXT010000124.1:0-13665 GCA_965371245.1 uncultured bacterium
TCCCGTCGTTGCAGGCGAATGCTTCGTTGATGGCGCCACCGGCGGTGTCACAGTTACCTTCAGCCCCAAGTGGATCGCATGTGCTGTTCGCGTTGCACTGATCACCGGTCCCGGAGCAATCCGGCGCGGTCCCGCCGGTACATGCGCCTGATTGACAAGTCTCGCCGATAAGGCAGGCGCTCCCGTCGTTGCAGGCGAATGCTTCGTTGATGGCGCCACCGGCGGTGTCACAGTTGCCTTCCGCGCCAAGTGGATCGCACGTGCTGTCCGCGTTGCACTGATCACCGGTCCCGGAGCAATCCGGCAGAGCGCCGCCCGCACAGACGCCAAGCTGGCACGTCTCGCCGACATTACAGGGATTCCCATCGGCGCAGGCGAATCCCTCGTTGGCCGGGGTGAGCGCGTCACAGTTCCCTTCGCTTCCAAGCCCGTCACACGACGCGATGTTGCACTGATCATCGAACGCCGAGCAGTCGGGCGCGATGCCGCCCGTGCAGATTCCGAGCTGGCAGGTCTCGCCGACCAGGCACGCTTCCCCGTCGGCGCAGGGGACGCCTTCGTTGGTCGCGGTGTTTTGGCACATCCCACCGATGCAAAGATCAAGCGTGCAGATGCTGGCGTCAACGCAGTCGCTGTTGATCGTACAATTGAAACAAACACCCGCGGTTTCGTCGCAGCTTTGCCCGGGGCACGGATCGCCGCCGCCGATGCACGTTCCACCGCTGCAAACGTCCGTGAGTGTGCAGAACCGGCCATCGTCGCAACCGAGCCCTTCGTTGGTTGGCTGTGGATCACAGGCGCCCGTCGCTTCGTTGCAAACCCCGACGTTGCACTGATCCGCCGCGCCGCTGCAATCCGGCGCGGTTCCAGGCGTACAGGTGTCAACCACGCAGGTTTCCGTTCCGTTGCAAAAGAGCCCGTCGTCGCAGTCGGCGCTGACGAGACAGCCGATGCTAAACGACGCGGAGCCGCTCAGAAGATCCTTAACGGAAGCAAGCCACAGTGCGCTAACGCCACCGTCCACCGTGTGGTCGATCTTTACCTCGTAGGTTCCGTTGGCCATGCCCGCGGTCTTGATCGTCAGCGTCCCCAGAACCATGCTGGTTCCTACGGACGTCGCGTTGTTCCCGCCGGCAAACAGATCCTGTGTATAGAAAAAGTTATCGAAAAAGAGCGTCGTGACGGTGGAAAACGCCGTTGCCCAGGCCGCGCTATAGACGAACTCCAGGTCCGTCGCGTCGTTGGACCCCAGCACGATGTCTGCCGCATCGAACCCCGAAGGCGATGCGACGGACACCGTGAACACGACGTCGGTACCTGCCGAAACCGTGGTCGGACCCACCGGCGTGAATGTCGCCGTCGCAGCCGCGACCACGATTTCTTCCGACTCCAACGTAAGGGGGAGAATCGGCGCGGCATCGGCGGCGACCATCAGCTTCGTGCGCAGCGGCGGTTCATCCGCCAGAAACGTCACCGTGGTGGATCCGACGCCGACGGCCTCGAAGGTCAGCGTCGCGGCCGTGTGATCGATCGCGGTTTCGCCGCCGAGCATGACCAGCAATTGAAGGAAGTCACCACCGCCGCGATCCTCGGTGATGGCCGTCCATCCCGTCCCCACGTTGTCATTCCCCAAGACGTCCACAAGGCGCAGCACGTTTGTATCATAGTGAACAAAGGCCTGGATGGCGTTAATCGGCACGGTGAGGCCGGCGACGTCCAGCGTCACGGCGATCACGTCACCGGGTCGCACGAGCGCGGGTCCGTTCACAACGTTCAGCGTCAACTCGTTGGCACCATTCGCCGGGACGACGGTCAACGACACGAGCAGCATGGTTGCCCGAGCCGACCGCCATGGGAGTCGCCGTTCGCGAAACGGGACCGCTTGCAGGCGCTTTGTGAAGTGTGTGAGCTGAGTCATTACGTGCTCGTCCTCGAACCTGAACGCCCAACGTCCGCCAGAAAAACTCGGCGCGGCCGTGAGACCGCCTGTCCACCCTATGTGACTCACCGTTGCTCGACCGAATCGAAACGGGAGAGCCGTATGCGCCGGTTCGGATGCAAAGACCGCAAGGCCGGGCAAGTACTGAGAGCGCCCCGTCACGGAACACATACGTCGAGCGCATCCCCAGTCAAAAGAATATTGCCAAGCATCAACGTGAAGTCGGCGCCGTTCTGTTGTCCGTCTCCGTTGAGGTCCGCCTGACTGCCGGCCACATTCCACCCTGACGCCAGGAAGGAGAGATCCTCGATGTCCACCAGCCCGTCCCCGGTGACATCCCCGGTGATGAGCCGATCCAACACGGTTAGACTCACCGTCGCCTGGTTGCACGCGGCGAACACCAACGGCCTCACGCGGCTCAGGGTGTGCGCCTCGCGCACGTTGATCCAAGCGGCCGACGGATCCACGCTTTCCAGGATCACCGTCCCCAGCCCGGTTGCATCGAACGTCTGCTGGACCAGGCGGGTGTCGGTCGTGGGACCCGTGCAAACGGTCAATACGGAGGTTACGTCACGCGCGACCGATACAGCCGGGGCGAGCCCCTCCACTGCTACGGTAATCGTGATACGTGGAACATTGACGCCCGCGCAGCTTCCCGCCGTACAAGCATCGCTCTCCGTACAGGGGTCGGCGTCGTCGCAGGTCGTCCCGTCGAGCACCGGCTGGGCCTCGCAGAGATTGAGTGCTTCGTTGCATGCACCGGTGTTGCATTGATCGGCCTGCCCGCTGCAATCGGTGGCCGATCCGCCGCCACAGACACCGGCCATGCACGTCTCACCCGTCGTGCAGAACTGGCCGTCGTCGCAGCCGAGCCCTTCCTTGCTCGCCGAATCTGGATCACAAGTGTCCGTCGCTTCGTTGCAAACCCCGACGTTGCACTGGTCCGACGCGCCACTGCAATCCGGCGCGGTTCCGGGGGTGCAGTTTCCAGCCACGCAGGTTTCCGTCCCGTTGCAGAAGAGCCCGTCATCGCAGTCAGGGTCAACCGTACAGCCGATGGTAAACGACGCGGAATCGCTCAGAAGGTCTTTGACGGAAGCGAGCCACAGCGCGCTGATCCCGCTGTCGAGCGTGTGGTCAATGCTAACCTGGTAGGTTCCGTTCGCCATGCCCGCGGTCTTGACCGTCAGCGTCCCCAAGACCATGGAGGTTCCAACGGACGTCGCGTTGTTCCCACCGGCAAACAGATCCTGCGCATAGAAACCGGTATCGAAGGAGAGCGTCGTAACGGTGGAAAACGCCGTCGTCCAGGCCGCGCTATAGACGAACTGTAGGTCCGTCGCGTCGTTGGATCCGAGCACGATGTCTGCCGCGTCGAACCCCGAGGGCGACGCGACGGTCACCGTGAACATAACGTCGGTACCGGCCAAAACCGTGGTCGGACCCACCGGCGTGAACGTCGCCGTCGCGCCAAGGGAGCTTGAGGCAGCCACCCAGACGGCGCCCGTCATTATGGTCAAGAGGTTTCTTCGAAACATTCCCAACACTCCATCTTCGCCAAGTCTCGCTCGGCGGCGCACGCTACTGTTGTCCGGTGAACTGCCTCATCAGGATGCTCGCGTCCTTGAGATCCACCCGGCCGTCACGATTCGTATCCTGTGGATCGCACACGCCCGCCGGCGCGGTGGCGGGACCCATCATGCATGACTGCAGGTCGGCGAACTCAAGTAGGTCCACGTCGCCGTCACAGTCGGCATCGGCTTCCGCACACGCGACGGTGAACTGTGCCGATCCAAGCAGCGGTTCCATCGTTCCGGCTAGTGTCACGCGGCTGACGCCGTCGTCGATCACCGGGTCTATCCGTACGTCGTAATCTCCCTCGGCCATGCCGTTGGTGCTGAGCGTGATGGTTCCCAAGAGGATGTCGTTTACAACAGGTGCGGTTCCGTTGGCGCCCACGAAGACGTCGTGCGCGTAGAAACTCATTCCCGTCACCGGCGGTGTTACGTTGTCGAAGGCCGCCATCCACTCGGAACTGTAGGAAAACGTCATGCCCACGGCCCCATTGGAGCCGATGATGATGTCCGCGGCGTCGAAGCCCCCCGGATCGTCCGCGCGGATCAGCACGTCGAACGTGACGTCGGTACCCGGCGGGACGGTGGTCGGTCCGACCGCCACGAAGGTCGCCGCCGCTCCGTACACGAGGCGCGGAAGTAGCCCCCCCAAAGCCAGCATCCGAAGCAGTGTTCGTCGTCGCATCGACTCGTTCGCCTCACACAGACGCAATGAACCGCGTCAGCTCTTTGCCTTATCGTTCATCGCACAACCCATGGCCTACGCACCATTAATGTCCCGTCGGCTTGGCCACCGGAAACGACGGAATGTTCACGTTCGTCGCGCTCACGTCGCCGTTGAGCACCCGCCCGTCACCATCGATGTCGCGGCGATCGTCATCGGCGGCGGAAAAAAGCGGGATCGCCGTGTTGGTCAGGCTGACGTCGCCGTTGAGAATTCGGTTGTCTGCATCGGCGTCGCCGACCTGAACAACGTATTGGACGGTGAAGGCGGGCACGCCCAGCCATCCACCGATGTTGCGAATCGCGTACCACTGCCGGTGGACCAGGTCGGACGACCCGATATCGACGACTTTCAGAATCCGAGGATTGCCGTTGATGTCGTTCTCAACGGTGAACTGAAAGCCCGCCGAGAGATCCGCTCCGAACAAGCCCGAAGGCAGCATCTGCTGAACGAGAACATTACCGGCAAGCGGGGCCGTGATGTCCGCGGCGAAGGTGAAACGAGCGATGTTGTTGCTCGTTCGCCAAAGGCTCGCCTCGGCAACCGGCGCCGCCGACGTCAGAATGGGCGGTATGACGACCGGGTTGAGACTGTAGACCTCGATCACCTCAACCTCGCCGCCGCCGCTGCCGTCGATCACGAAGATCTGTTCGATCGTTCGGATCCCCAGGACGTCATGTAGATTATCGAGATCCAGGTAGATGATGGTGACGATGTTCGGGCCACCCGGAATCTCCAGCGGATCGATGTCGGTGCCCTGCAACCCACCGGTAAAACTGAGGAACACGAACTCGCCGTCTTCAACCGGAGCACCCACTTCGGTGTCCTGTACTTCCACGACGATGCCGAAATCGTCGGTGATCCCGTTCTCGATGGTCCCGTTATCGCGCACGTTGGAATCCACAATCGCCAGCTCGAAGGTTCGGCTGGTCGTTGCGTTACTCAGTCCGCTTCTCGGGTCCGCAGCCCGCCCGCGCGCATCGGCGAAGTGGACGATCTCGGACGGCGTGAACGTACCGTCGAAGGTAAGCGTGTCCGGATGATTCAGGCGGATCGCATTCAGACCGGTCACGGTCACGTTGATGCTGTCAAGGTACGTTTTCGATCCGCTCAGGACTTCGGCCGACTGTACCACAGTCTGCACCAGGTCCAGCTTGCCCAACGGGCCCGGGAAATTGATCCACAACAGCGGGTCGGGAAAGTCCTCGATCACAAAAGTCTGCATGAGAAAACCATCGTTGAGGTCGGTCGTCGGGTCCGCGAGAAGCACGCCGTTCCCACGCCCGGCCTGTATCGTCGCGCCCAGATTCGCGGCCGCCGCGGCCCCCAGGTCCGTCAGGAGAAACTCGTTGGCGACACCCGCCTGTGCCGGCACGCCCTGAAGGGCCGCAAAAACAGTCGCCTGAAACGGCAGGGCCGTGGCGTCAAGGCCCGTCGTTGGTTTCAACACCGTGGCCGTAACGGTAACGATCTGTATCGGTGCGAGTACCGCCGGATCGGTACCGATGCTGTTGCTCGCCGTAACGGTCACCTCCGCGGTCGCGGTCGAACCGTGAACAGCCGTGACCGCCGGCGTTACGGCTAGGTACGGGAACCCGAATTCCTGGCCCAACACGGCTTGTACGGCGTCACCGGCCGCGAACGTTGCCACCGCCGGATCGCTCGTGGCACCGGGAACCGCGGTCATGTCGATGCCGAAGAGCCCGCCGACGTTAGCGGTCAGCACGCCGGGGCGCCCGGTGGTCTCTGTCAGAACCTCGAAGAATTGCTCCGGCGCGAGCGCGACGGAAAGTTCCGGCGCCGAGGTCGTTGAGGGAGCCGTCCCGGGCGTCGCAAAAAACGGACCGTTGTTGCGAACGTGACGGTATGCGTTAAGTGCATCGACTACGAGATCATCGTCGAGTAACGAAGCGGTCTCCGATGTCTTGGGTACATCGATGAAGACGCGGGCATAGCCGCTTGCCACGCCCGGAGCCGGTCTGACGCCGCTTGTCTCGGGAACCTGCGGCAGAAGCGGTGTAAAGGCACCGCCGAGCGGGAGTACGGTTTCCAGGTCGATGTCATCCCCGGTCGGTGGGGAATAGGGTTGCTCCAAGACATCGAACTTGGCATGGTCGTTGGTGGCAAACCCATCGAAGAGCGCGATGGTCACCAGGCCCTGAAGATCGTCCGGCAGATGGGGATCTACGGCGCCCGCGCAGTCCAACGCGTGCTTGTCGTCGCAGAGCTCCACGTATCCCGGCGAGTCCCGGTCCACGAGCAAGTGAGCGCCCGAACCGTTTTGGATCACGCCACTGGTCGCCTCGCTCGGCAAGTCAATCAGGTTCTCCGCCACGCAGATCGGGAAGTTGGTCGTTCCGCTGAAGTGATGCCCGTTCATGGCGATGAACACCCAATCGCTTGATGTCGCGGTGATTCCGCCGTGGACCAGCGCAACGCGAGCACCCGGTGTCTGCGCGAGATCGGTCGGCGGATCGCCCACATAATCCACCCATCCGAGCACGACAATCCCGCTGGAGGGGCGGGCGATCGCGCCCACCGTAAGTCCATTGCTCGGATCGAGATCGAATGTTGGCAGGTCGTGGCGGTAGTTGACCAGTTCGACGCCGGAACTGCTCGAATCCCCCTCGACCTCATAGAAGGTGAGCCGAAGGGCATCCTTATTGATCGCGGGATCCAACGCGGAGGCCGGCGGCAGATACAACTCGATGAAGCTCTGATGGAGGTTGGACGGAGGGCGCCCCACGGGTCCGTCGGTGACGCCCGGTGGATCCGTGTAGATCTCGGTGATAATGGGGTGGTCGGGAATCTGGGCCCACGTGCACGGAATCGGCGCTACGGCAAGCAGAACCGTACAAACAAATCCCATCAATCTTAGACGAGCATGATCCATCGGATCGGCTTTCTCGCTAGAGCCCCATGCGCGGTCAACCACCGCGCCCTCTCAGTCAACTCATCTCATCGCAACGACCGGCGATCGCCGCGCGAACCTCGGCCCGCTTGGGCGTGCTCTTACTTGGACGTTGGCCGGCGGCACGGCCGGCACACTCAACAAACAACCCATGCATGAAGCCGGCAGCGCAAGCGGCTTTTCCACTACACGGGTCCCCGACGGCCGCACGATCTCCACCGGGGCACACACCGACGTTAGCGCTGCTCCCGATGACGCACACCACTTTTGAGCGCGGGCGGAAGGCTGGACGGCCCGAACTGTAGAAACGCGACAATGTCCCTCTGATCAATCCACCCGTCGTTGTTTAGATCCGCGAGTTCCGGATGTCGGATCCCCACCTCGCGAGCTTCCCGGATGGAGAGACGCATGATCGGTCCATCGGCGAAGCCGTGGCCCTGGACGCCCGCGGCTCCTCCCGGAGCACAACAATCCAGGTCGCTGCTCTGACCGAAGCCGACCTGGATGAACGTAAAATCCTCGATGCCCACGCTGCCGTTCCCGCTGATGTCTGCGTGGGGAGCGACCGTCGTGCAGTCCGTGTTCGCACCAACGCTGAACCCGAACGACCCGGTGAAGGCGGCGAAGTCAACGATATCGATGAAGCCGCTGTCATTGAGATCGCCGCCGACCAACGAGCCCCCACTGAGCACGGGATCGCCGGTGAAGGAGGCGGAATAGGTGGTGCCGTCGTCGGTAAAGTCCAACGCGGTTCTGCGCAGCGTGTGCAGATGGTCGCGGGCGGTCAGGCAGTCATAAGCCCCACATGCGACCAGAACGGACGCCCCGATGACCTCCATGTCGGCCGCGGCGTCACCGGGGTCGCGGATGAAGGAAATCTCTTTTGTCACGACTTCCACTGGCTGCCCCGTTCCGCAGTTCGAGAACTCGAAGGTGAGGCAGCGGGTAAGGAAAAGTTCATGGACTCCCGAAAGCTGCACATTCACAAACAGTTCGTTGGAGCCGCTGACGGTCACGTCGAAGAACTCCGTGCTGTTGTTCCCGCACGAATCGGTCGCGACGCACGTCATCGTGGTGGTGCCGACCGGAAACACGCTGCCGTTCCCCAAGCTCGTCGTCGGGGCCGACGTACACGAAACGGGCACGGAGCCGAGACAGTTGTCCGTCGCCGTCGGCGGTGTCCACGTGACGACGGCGCCGCACGCTCCGGCATCGGAATGGACGCTGATGTCGGACGGAATCGTCACCACGGGCGCCGTCTGGTCAATCATGATCGACCCCATATCCACCAGAATCGGGTTCGTGGGATTGAGGTCACCGAACGTGCTGACGTTGGTCTCAGACCCCGGCAACAACGGCCGAAACTGCAGAAACGGCGCACACTCTTGAGTGGCCTGGAACGTGATCCTTGCCATCGTGGTGTCCGCCGAGGTTCCGGGATCTCCGAAATTCGCGAACACGGCGTAGTCGATTTCGCTTCCGATCACACTCTCGAACAGCTGGAACAGGAAGGGCGCATCACCGGGAACCGCCGAAACGAACGAAAGGCGAGTTGTGTCGAAGTCGATGAAGAACTGTCCGGCGACCACGTCAAGCCCGGCCATCCCGACCATGTCCACGCCGACGGTTACGGTGCTGTTGAGGCCCAGATCGTAACAGACCTGGTCCGCGTTGAGACGCAGCGTCGGACACGTGTCATTGAGCGGGTATTGGCAAGTGCCGCCGATGCAAAGATCGTCGGTACAGGGATCAAAATCATCCGCGCAGTCCGCGTTGATCACACAAAGCTCGCACCCGGCGATCGTCGATCCGGCGCAGGTGCCGGCCGTACATACATCGCCGTCGGTACAGGGCACTGCGTCGTCGCAGACCGTGGCGTCAGCGACCGGCGTGAGCGTGTCACAGTTGCTCACCGGATTGACCAAGTCGCACGAGGCCGTGTTGCACTGGTCGTCGAAGCCGCTGCAGTCGATCGACGAACCACTGCAGGAACCGCCCGCGCAGACATCGGAGTCCGTACACTGGTTCGAGTCGTCACAGGCGATCGTGTTGTTGGTGTTCACGCAACCCGTCCCGGTGTCACACGTGTCAGTGGTGCATACATTGCTGTCGTTGCAATCAACGGCCGAGGTGTCAACGCCCGCACAGGCTCCGGCCGAGCACGTATCGGACGTGGTACAAGCGTTCCCATCATCACACGAGACCGTGTTGTTCGCGTTGGCGCAACCCGCCACGCTGTCACACGTGTCGGTCGTGCACACATTGCCGTCGTCGCAGTCGGCGGCGGAGGTGTCAACGCCCGCGCACGTACCGGCACCACAAACATCGCCCGTGGTGCAAGCGTCGCTGTCATCGCACAACAGCGTGTTGTTCACATTGCTGCACACACCGGCCGTACAGGAGTCGTTGGTGCAGACGTTGGCATCATCGCAGTCCACGTCGGCGTTGCACGCAGCCCCCGAAACGACGATCGTACCGTTGAACAGGGTCGTGGCCGGAATGGGATTGACTCCGTCAAACTCCCACTGGCTCGACACAAGAAGAATGACATTCCAGGAACCACTGGCGTCGGCGCTCGCCACCACCGGAAATCCCACCAGCTGACCCGCAAACGTCAATGGCCCCGGGTCCGCGACATTGCCGTTGTCGGTCAAGAAACCGTTTGTGGTGTCCGAAAGAGTCGCAGCCGTGTCGAAGAACGTGCTGCCTCCCCTTGCCGGCCATGGGTCGCCCAACTGCAAAATATCCCACTCGGTGGAGATGGCGGCCGGCGTGAACGTGACCGTCCCGGTCGGAGATCCGATCGGTGTGATTTGCACGTTGATGCTGACCGCGGCGGCGAATTCGCCGGTGATGGTGCCCGACACGACGACCGAGGCAGTCGTCCCGGGAGGCATCGATAACTCGGCGGCCGCCCGCAACTCCACCGTTTGTGCGTAAACACTCTGGGCGATCAAAACTACTCCGGCCGCCATCCATATTCGTCTGAAAATACCCATTTTCCCGCTCCAATTCTAAAGGTGACGGCGTCTCAGTGTACGCTGACGCGTCCCCTGACCTGCCCTGGCTTCTCAACAGTTACGTGCCGAGAGGTTATTCAATAGTTCATCCTGCTCCACGGCCTTTTGTTCAAGGCGAAATCAACGGAAGCGTAAAGAACGGATTGAGTTCGACGCGCGCCTGCACGGCGTCCGAGAACAGCACAAGTCCGCTCTTGTCAATGTCGAATACGTTGTCGATCGGAACCGACAGAAAGGGGTTCAACTCGACGCGGGCCTGTACGGCATCGGAAAACAACGTGATCCCATCTCCGTCCACGTCACCCGGCATGTTCCCCAGAAAAAACACGGCGTCTCCGCCTGCACTCCCGTTGCCGCTGGGCATCAGAAGTGGGTTGCCCTGCAACTCACCATCCAATAATACGCCGGCGGTCGAAATCTGTGTTGCGTCCACGGTCACTTTCAGCCAACGTCGTCGGATCAGGTCGTCGTCGAAAATGATATCGACTGTCGTCACGCCGCCCCCATCCCCCGCCGTCACCGAGACGGCGCCCACAGGCGCGGTGACGGACGCGAAGGTGGTGCCCGTGCCGCTTGTCCACTCGAAGAAAAACGCATCGGCCGGTGTCAGCGCAAAATCCACAAGGTCGGTGAACTGCACGCGGAGCCCCGTGATCCCGTTTATGTAATTTGTAATGTTCTGGTTCACGGCGGTGGTTCCGACAGCCAGGCAGGTTCGACTCAGGTCCGGGGCATCGAGGAACTGACCGGCGTAGAACGTCTCGACCGCACCGACCGTGACGGCTGCGGCGACCGCATTGATCACAATGGCTTGGGAGTCCAGGAGGCTGGGAAGAATCGTGGCGTTATCGACGCCCGTCAACTTGGTTGGGACCGCCGGGAAGGGGTCGAAGATGACCTGCGTCGCACCGGCGCCGAGTGCCGTGAACGTCAACGTCGCCACCAGGTCATCGGCCGTGGTCGAGTCGGCGAACAGGGCGAGGATGTAGGTGATATCGCCTCCGGTTACTGACTCCTGACCGACGGTCCAGCCCGAACCGAGGTCGCCCGCGGCTGCGTTGGGCGTGATGCCGACAAAGGCGAGCAGCGCTGGATCAAACTGTACAAACACCTGCACGCCGTTGATGGGCTGGAGAAGATTGGAGACGTCCAGCGTCACTGTCACGGTCTCACCCACGTTCACGGACTGAGACGGAAGTGGCACGTTGAGAGTCAGATCATTGACTGCCAACGCCCGTCCCGTACAAATCCCTATCATGAGAAGGTGGAGCAAAATCGCAGGCCGTCTTGGCTTGTGCATCATCTGGATGGCCCCTTCCTAAGGCCGGCGGTTGCGGGCTCCCTGTCGATGGATGTCGATCGCGTCGTGCTCACTGTCCCGGACCCGCCAATAGACTGGTGAAAAACTCGAAGTCCGCCCAATCGACGTCGCCGTCGTCGTCGTGGTCGAAGACGCTACAACATAGGGCTGGGGCAGTCGGATAGGCGGCGGTTGCGCTTGGGGCGGCTGCGCCCGTGAAACATGACTGCAGTCTGTACATCTCTCGAAGGTCGAAATCATCATCCCCGTCGCAATCACTCGCCATGACCGTCGTAATGGGTGCGTCTTCGAGCACACCGGTAATGATTTGGTTGGCGACCTCCGCGCCGAACACCTGCGTCGCCGTGAACATGGGCGTCGATGGCACGATTCGGATCGTCGTCAGGGCCGTATCGATCAAGGCCCGGAACTGGAACGTCGCAACCAGCAGTCCTTCGGGGGAGGCGAATGCCGGCTCGCTGAAATTGGCCAAGGCCGTGAGCTTGGCGTCGCCGTCATCAATGGAGTCGTTTAGCGGGTCTGGGAGGAAAGCCGTCATCAACCAGGCGTACGGGCTGTTACGGACCACGCCGACGAACTCGAGTTCGGCCGTATCCCAGGTGAGAACCACGTCCATCGCGGAAATGGATTGATCGACACCACTGTCCGAAGTGACGACCAGTTGGAGATCGAACAACACGCCCCGATCGACGGTCCGGGGAGCCGGCAGGAACGCCACGTCCACGTCCGCGAGCGCCGAGCGGGTCATCGACCCGAGATGGGCGACCACCAACAGTGCTGCGGTAAGCAATCCAGCTCTCATGATCCGCTGTCCTTGTGAAAGTTCCTTGCCTTGTCCACTTCTTTTCCCGAGCCATTCCGGGCGCGGCCGCCTCGCAAGCGTGGCAGCCGGCTTCCCTTTCGGGCAACTACCGTCGGGAGCCGCGAAGTCCGCGACCCCTCTTCGGCGACTCCTCCAGCTTCTGCACAAATTCCGGAAGCAACGTCAGATTGTTCTGCCAGGCGAACTCACGGATGTCCTTCGCGTCAACGACTCCATCACGGTTGAGGTCCGCCATCTCCCCAACGAACAGGGGAAGGGCCTGAACGGAAATCTGCCGCAACGGCATGAGCTGCGACGTGATGTCGCCCTCAAACCTGATGGGCTGTCCGGCGCTGGCGGGGCAGGAGTCCACGGGTACATCCATCTCGAGAAAGTGCAGCTGTAGCACGGTAAAGTCGTTGGTATTCTGAAATCCGTCGCCCGTGGCGTCCGCTCCGTCGGAGAAATCCGGATCGATCAAGACACCCCAGTTCGTCGCCAGGATCGAGAAGTCCACAACGTCCACCACGCCGTCCTGGGGCGCGGTGGTGAGGTTGTGCCAGTCGCCCGCCGTTAGCAGGGCGGCACCGGTGAAAGATGGGGACGCGGTACAGGTGCCAGCGAAGTTGAGTGGTAGGCTCCAGTTGAGCGTGTGCCCTTCCTTCGCGCTAATCCATGTGCCAAATGTGTTGATGGTCGATAGGGCGGCGGCGTCGATGACGGCGGTGCCGAGCCCGAAGATGTCGAACGAAACCGCAACGGTGACCGCATCGACGGCTACCCCGCATTCGGTGATGACGAAGGTGACGTCGCGGGTCACCGGGCCGATCAGCGCTTCGATCTCAACGTCCACGGTGATCGTGGTCGTGTCCGAAGCAAACAGGCACGCACCCACAGCGTCGCAAAGATCCACCGTGCAGACGTTGGCGTCGAGGTCACAGCCGGTGCTCACCGGCTCGACATTGTTCACACAGACGCCCGCTCCGTCACAGGTGTCCTGAAGGTCGCAGATGCCGTCGCCCGAAGTGCCGCAGGCCGTATCGACGAGTACGAAGCCATTGTCCGTACAAGCGCCGGCGCCGTCACAGAAGTCCTGATTGATACACTCGGTCCCCGCGTCGCCACAGGTTGTGCTCGATGCCAGGTCGTTCAACTGGCACAGCCCAACGCCATCGCAGGTGTCCTGCCCACTGCACTCGACCGCGGCACTACCGCAGGTCGTATTCGCCAACACGAAGCCATTGTCCGTACAGGTACCGGCGCCGTCGCAGAAGTCCTGATTAATACACTCGGTACCGGCGTCGCCGCAGATCGTGGTGGATGCCAGGTCGTTCGCTTGGCACACACCGGCGCCATCGCAGGTGTCCTGCCCGC
>CBDUXT010000125.1:0-13599 GCA_965371245.1 uncultured bacterium
TTCTCACGCCGGAGATCTTATACTCCGGCGGGAGACAGCCTTTCATGGGATTACATGGCTGAATTCAGACATCTCGGACTTCAACGACCTCGTAAGCGCGCAGGACGTGCCGGCCATTTCCGTCAAAAACGACGAGTAGGGTTCGCCCGGGACGTACCTTGTGTCTGGGTTTCACGCACCGCGAGCCCCTACCGGGTGTTGTTTGCCCCTGCCGTGAACTCGTGCCCCTTCTTGGGTTGCTCTCGGGGGCTCGCATTCGATCTGCGTTGCGTTGACATCCACGCTCGCGAGGTGTTGAATAGCTGCTGTTGGCAGCGACGAACCGCGGCGAAGGGCACGCGTCGAACGGTTCTTCTCGCTTGCTCCTCGCAGGCGAGTCTGGCAGGGCGTTGAAGCGCCCTGCCGCTGCCTGAACGGTTGATCGAAGACCGCCGCCCGCAGAGCGCAGCCATGTCTTTCGTGGTCTGGTCGCTGGTGATCCGTCCCCCTTACGCACAACCCACGCGCACCCGGTGCGCTCCGCGCACGTCCGCCGTCATTTTTACCAGGAGGTTGCAGAGATGAAGATCGACACGTTGTTGAACCGGCGCGGTATCGACTTCGAGGAGCACGAGCACAACTGTACGTTCACCGCGCAGCGGCTCGCCCATGAGGAGCACGTCTCCGGCTACATGGTGGCCAAGCCGGTCATTGTCAAGACCGAGAACGGCTTTGCCATGTGCGCGCTGGCGGCGCCGAAACACCTTGACCTCAAGCGCGTGGCCGAAGCGCTCCACGAGCCTGAGGTCCGCCTGGCGACCGAGGGCGAGATGGTTGGGCTCTTTCCCGATTGTGAGCTGGGGGCCGAGCCACCCGTGGGCGTGCTGTGCGACCTTCCAACCGTCATGGACAAGCAACTTCTAGAGGACGAGTTTCTGGTCATGCAGGGCGGCACGCATACAAGGTCGATCCGAATGAACTGCCGCGACTGGATGCGCCTGTGCGACCCGATCGTGGCGACAATCAGCACGTCGTAGCGCCCGCAGGCGGCGCCGTGCCGTAGAGTCACGCCATCGTACCACCCTGAGAGATCGAGGAGCCGCGTTGCCTGACCAAGCCGAGGTCGCGACGCCTGTCGCCTCATCCCTGCGCCAAACGTCGTGATTCATCGTGCCGCTTTGATCATTTCCTCTAGGCGATCGAGACCGCTGACGAGCACTTCCATGGGAGGGCCGTACGAGAACCGGACGAAATCGGCGAGCGGGGACGGACCCGTTCGCTCCTTGTGTGGGTTGACGTCGAAGAACTCACCCGGCACGGTTAACACACGATGCTGCAGCGCCTTCTCATAGAAACCCATCCCCGTATCCAGCAGAGCGGGAAGATTGCGCACGGACCCGAACGCATAGAACGTTCCCTCCGGCTCCCTTGGGAACTCGACCCCCATCTTTGACAGTCGCTCGACCGTCACGTCGCGCTTCGCGCGAAACACGCGCCGCACCGCGTCGGTTTCCTGGTCCGCCCGTTCGGGCTCGAGTACCTCGATGGCCGCACGTTGCATGGGACGCGGTGGTCCGCCGTCAATGAAGCTGCCGGCCGCGGTGATGCTGCGAATCGCCCGCTTGGGTCCCACGGTCCAGCCGAGTCGCCAGCCGGGGTATCGAAAGTTCTTGGTCAGGCCGTCAAACAAGATGACGGGGTCTTCATTGACGTCTTCCACATAGGCCGCCGCGCTGACCGGTCCGCCTTGCCCACCCGCGCCCGTTTCCCAAATGTAGTGCGAATAGAACTCGTCCAGGAGAAACGTGCAGTGCCGGGACCGCGACATTTGCATCCACCGGCGAAGCTCGTCGCCATCGACCGTCCGGCCTGTCGGGTTGCACGGGTTGCTCAGTAGGACGGCCCCAACGGACTCGGCCGAAATCCGCGCGTCCAGGGCGTCCGGGTCAATCGAAAACGCGCCGGACGCCGTCGAAGCCAACAGTACCGGTGTGAACCGGCGGAAGGAGGACATCGTGTCTTCATAGGCCGTGTAGTCCGGAATGAGGTATCCAAGCCGAACGTCGCCGAGAGCGGCCACAGCCCGTGTGATCGCCGTGCGTCCGCCGGCGGCGATGGCCACGTTCTCGGCCGCGTACTGTGACGATTTCCCGACTCGAAACAGTCGGTTGTAATGCCGCGCGACGGCCTCGCGTAACTCCGGCAGCCCCTCGACCGGTCCGTAGGCATGGTCCGCCGCGGGGATGTTGATGGTGCTCAGCCGCGGCGGCGCGCCGGGGAGCACCCCGACCTCGGGTTGCCCCTGACCCATGTTGGCCCAGTTGGGATCCTCGGCCGAGTACCCCAGTTTGCTGGCCTCAACGACGACGCGAATCACACCCATGTAGGGCAGGTCGCGAAGCGCGCCGGGCGGTGAGGTCGCCGTGCAAGGCGTCTCGATGGGAGTGCGGGCGTCGGCGGGCCGCGTCGGGTGAGGAGATGTAGTTCCTACCGATGGATCGTGCGGGTCTGGCATACCGAAAACATCCCCTGTTCTGGTCGGCTGGTTATCGGGGCAACGGCATCCCGCGCCCGAGGGCGGCTTCGTGCGAAAGTATCCCGACGGGAACGAACGGCTCGACATCCTACTCGGGGCGTGGCGTCGGTCAAAGGATGGCGTGAGAGCGCTGCAAGAGACCCATCTCGCATCGCAAGTGTTGGCGCACTCGCGCCTGTTGAGTGGCCCATGGCTTTAGCCGTGGGGGACGCGAATCGGGAGAACATTCGAGTCCCCCACCTCTGAAGAGGTGGGCCACCCACCAAGCAAAACCCGTAGATTCAAGGTTGGCCGGACACGCGCCTTGCGTAAGAAGGCCATCTCGCGTCGCGCGTGTTGTCGCACGCACGCTTGCCACGGACGTCTGACCGATAAACATTCGGTCGGTTGGCCATTGACCCTCGTTCCGGCCCATGGTCGGCGTCGCCTGCGAAGATGAACTCAAGAAGATTTGGTCTTCCGTGGATCTGAATTGTAAGCTCTACTCGCAGGGCGGTTCACGTCCGGCGAATCGACGTGCGCCCGGTCGCCTACGGGTGCGTCGCCGATAACCCGCGCTGCCGAGCCGATCGGGGTGGGTCTGCGGCCGTGTGTGCCGCCGGACATTTCGCCCCGGCCGGAAAACCATTTGTGGGGCAGTGCGTGACAACACGAGACATCGAACCTCATCCGGCCGCAAGACATTTCACACTCGGATACCCGGAACTAGCCATGTCGCATGACGAATTGCTCATGCGAACCGGACAGCTTCCCAAACCGGACCGCAACGCCCAGTCGGCAACCGTCGCGGCCGGCCCTCTCCCACCGTTTTGCACCACACTCTTCTCGGCCGCCATCCTCTTCATGGTGTCAGCCCACTTCGCCGTGATCTTCCGCCAGATGGTCGCGATGTAGTCGGTAACCAAGCCCTACCCATCCACGCCATAAGATTCGCCAAGCACTGCGCGGCCCAGAGCCGGATTCGCGAGGTTTGCGACGCCGTGGTGAGGCGACACGCCTGACCTGCGCCGAGGCCGCGCGCCCACCAGGCGACCCTCCCTTGGAACCTTTCCTGTCCTGCGTGCGTCCAAAGGTATGGCACAAGCCTATAATGAAGTCAGATAACAGAGGAACGCCCTTGAGTTATCTTGAGCGAACCCTAAGAAACCGGCGGCTTGTGCGTTATACAGAGTGAACAGGCAACGCGGACAGGGCTGAGTACGGACCGCCGCGGTGGGCTCTGTTGGCTGGAGCATCGATGAGCAGCGAAAACGACTCAGTCAGGTCGGCCTGGGTGCAACGGACGCTCGATCGCTACGAGCGCCCGCTGACGAGGTACGCCGCGCGGATCACGGGTGACGTGGAGACGGCACGAGACGTGGTCCAGGACGTCTTCCTCAAGCTCTGCGCCGACACGAAGGCACGCTCCAACGGCCACCTGCCGCAGTGGCTCTACACCGTCTGCCGGAACCGTGCACTGGATGCCCAACGAAAAAACGGCCGGCAGCAACCGCTCAGCGAACAGCAGGCGGCCAGGCAGCCAGCCACCGACGGGGAACCGTGCGGCGCGGCGATGAAACGCGAGGGAGCGGGTCGCATGCTCGGCGCCCTCGCCACGCTACCGGAGAACCAGCAGGAGGTGCTTCGCCTGCGGTTTTCGCACGGGCTTAGCTACAAGGAGGTGGCGGTCGTCACGGGCCTGAGCGTTAGCAACGTGGGCTACCTGATCCACACGGGCATCAAGTCGCTTCGCGAGCTGCTGGACCCTGGGTGATTCACGACCGCGGTGCGAGCCTGACGATGAGGCCGCACGTGCGAGGAAGCACACACCAGCGGTGTGCGCAAGTAAGCTGGGTATCAGAGCCGAAAGCGCGAGCGATCGGAGCAGACCCTGTGCGACGCGCTGTCCAGCCGGTCGAGTGACCGACCGATAGGTCGGTTCGACCGACGTTGACGAACAACACCTGCGAGGAGCAGATGATGAAGATCGGAATTGATGATCCAAGACTGTCGGCCTACGCACTCGGCGAGTTGGACCAGCCCGAGCGCGGGGAGATCGAGGCGCAGGTCAATGCCTCGCTCGAACTGAGGCGCGTCGTGGACGATATCCGCGCGACGGCCGAACAACTCACGCGGGAGTTGGCCAACGAGCCGCTCGTGGGGCTGTCGCCGCCGCAGCGCGCCGCCATCGAGGCACGGGGCGCACAGGTCGATTGCGGCGTAGGGTTGAACCAACACAACGGCAAGCCCGGTGCTGCAAAAACCGTGCGCGGCATCCGCGGGCTGTGGTGGCTCGCCGGAAGCGTGGCGGCTTCCGTGGGTCTTGTCCTCGCGGCTGAGTTCCTTGCGCCGCCCGGACTGTCGCGCGCCCGGTACCAGGCTGAGTCCTTCGCCGGAATCGATGCCGCACTGCCTGCGGGCGCGCACCGACCGTCCGATGAGGCGCAACGCCTACCCGTGGGTAGCGAGAGTTTGACGGAGGCTGACTCTTCGCCTGTAGAGGCAAACGGCGGGCTCATAGGCGACGTGTCCTTGTATTTCAAAGTGCCGGGCACGTCCGGTGATGTGTCTTCCAACAGTAACGTCTCGGTTATCGGAGGCCTTGCTCGCGGAGCGCGCGCTACGGTTCTAAGCTCGGTTCCTACGTATGGCCCTGCCGCCAAACGGTCGGTGACCTCGGAAGCGGGGAACCGCCGCATCGTCGCCAAGAGTGCGAACGGCGGCCATATTGCGGCCTTCAGGATGGCTGTGCCGAACGGAGACATCGTCGTCAACCAATTCGTCGCTCCGAGCAGCGGTGCTTCTGCATCCGGACGCGCCAAGAAACCTGCCAGCGTCAGCTACGGCTACTCTGTGCCCTTCCAAGGGGGGGGCGGGGGCGGCGGAGGGGATCTGGGCGTGCGTTTCGCCTCGTTGAGTGAAGGCGTGACAAGTCCGGTGTTCAACGCGGGGGAAACCTTCTATGCCGGCGGAGCACGCGTTCTACTTGAGAGTCAGAGATTGGGCGCCGACCAAGGCTGGCGATTCGACGACGCGGATTCCGCGCAGGGCGGTCACGGTTTCAACACCGAATCCTACGACCACGTCCCCGAAAACCCGTTCCTTCGCGTTACGCAAAGCGCCTTATCGACTTTCTCGATCGACGTCGATACGGCCTCCTACGCCAACGTCCGCCGCATGCTCAATCAGGGCATGCTTCCGCCCGCCGGGGCCGTCCGCATCGAGGAGATGATCAACTACTTCGTATATGACTACCCGCTGCCCACCGGCGACGACCCCTTCTCGGTCAACGTCGAGGTGGCCGACTGTCCCTGGGACGCTGGCCACCGCCTCGCGCGGATCGGCATTCAGGGGCAGATTTTCGAGCCCGAGGATCGCCCGCCGGCTAACCTGGTATTTCTCATCGATGTGTCCGGCTCGATGAGCCCGCCCAACAAGCTGCCGCTGCTCAAGGAGGCCCTGACGCTGCTCGTCGGCGAGCTGACCTTCGACGACTATGTATCGATCGTGGTCTACGCCGGCGCGACGGGGCTGGTGCTGGACTCGACGGCCGCCGACGACAGCGACACCATTCTGGCATCGCTCGATCGCCTTCACTCCGGCGGATCGACCAACGGCGGGGCGGGGATTCAGCTCGCCTACGACATCGCCACCGAGAACTTCATCGAGGGCGGCATCAACCGGGTCATCCTGGCCACCGACGGTGACTTCAACGTCGGCGTGACCAGCCACGGTCAACTCGTCGGGCTGATCGAGGAAAAGGCCAGGACCGGCGTGTTTCTCAGCGTTCTGGGCTTCGGCATGGGCAACTACAAGGACTCGACGCTGGAGAAGCTGGCCGACAAGGGCAACGGCAACTACGCCTACATCGACACGATCCAGGAGGCCCGCAAGGTGCTGATCGACCAGATGACCGGCACACTGATGACCATCGCCAAGGACGTGAAGATTCAGGTCGAGTTTAACCCGGCCGAGGTCGCCGCGTATCGGCTGATCGGATACGAGAACCGCCTGCTGGCGGCGCGGGACTTCAACGACGACACGAAGGATGCCGGCGAGATCGGTGCGGGCCACGGCGTGACGGCGTTCTACGAGATCATCCCGGCCGGCGAAGAGGTCACGCTGCCCACGGTCGATCCGCTGAAGTATCAGGCGACGCCCGGCGAACCGACGGCCGATGGGGAAGGGCGCGGCCTGACCGAGGCGGCGCTGTCCGGCGAGTTGATGACGGTCAAGCTGCGGTACAAGGAGCCCGACGGCGATACGAGTAAGTTGATCTCCTTTCCGGTGACTGACGACGGTTTGACACTCTCCGAGGCCTCGGACGACTTCGCCTTCGCAGCCTCGGTGGCGTCGTTCGGCATGTTGCTACGTGGGCACGTCCAACCGATCGCTCCGACGGGCGCGCACGGCCCCCCGCACCAGTTCACGTTGGAGGCGGCCCATGAGATAGCCGGAACGGCTCTCGGCGAGGACTACTACGGCTATCGCGCGGAATTCATCGGGCTGCTCGAGCGGGCGATCGAGCTTCGGGATCGGCGATAGGGTGGCTCATCGATTCGCCGGGCATAACTCGTGCGGCCGTGCCAAATGGTTGCCACACCAGGCACCTTTTCCTGGATACGCTCGCACGTCACGAACGGTCGCACCCATGCGCACCCCGCGGCAACGCTCGCTTCCAACACGCGAGTAGTGGGCCGCGATCACTCGCCTTGCACGCCCATCCCGTACTAGCCGCCCGCGTTACATGGCTGAATCAAAGGGGCGATAATACACCTTCGCGCGAAGCCGCCGACGGTTCGCGGCGTCCCGGGGAGCATAAGATGGCACTACGGCAACCGGCCGGGTGTGAAACGGGCGCGAGGCATCCGCTTGCGATCGGGCGGGCCTTTTGGGTAGACTCAGGGTTTCCTCCGTGGCAGGAGGCGAATTTCGTTCGGCCGCGCCCGCTGTGGCGTTGCAAGAGGATCCGAGACCTTCTGGCCGCGGTGTTCCGCCGGGTAGGGCGGGCTATTGCCCGCCGCTAGCCTGGTGCGGCCTGGGGCTTAAGCCCGTGAAACCGTTGGCAGGATGCCGGTGCCACACAAGGTGCCCGTGTCGAACGGCACGCAAGTGCCACACAGTATGGTGGTGCCGCCCGAGTTTCCGGTTCGGGCAACGCGCCGGCGCCACGCCACCTGCCGGTGGCGCAGAGCTTTGGGAAAGATTCTGTTCTGGATGGAGGGGTTATGTTGGAAGCACATCGTGCGAATTGGATTTGCTCACTCGCCTTGCTGGGCACTCTGCTGCCTGCCACGGCGGCTCTGGGTCAGGGAAGAATCACCACGCCCAAAGAGCAGTTCGGTTTCAACCTCGGTGACGACTATCAACTGACAAACTACACGCAGCTCGTCGACTACTGGCGGAAGCTGGAGCGGGAATCGGACCGGCTGAAGCTGTTCCCGATGGGACCGACGGCCGAGGGTCGAGAGATGCTCCTCGCCGTCATCACCTCGCCGAGAAACCACCGGAACCTCGACCGCTACAAACAGATCTCTCGACAGCTTGCCACGGCCGAAGGTCTTGACGACGCCGCGGCCCACAAGCTGGCACAAGAGGGCAAGGCCGTCGTTTGGATCGACGGCGGGCTGCATGCCACGGAGGTGCTCGGCGCGCAGCAGCTCATGGAGATGGTGTTCCAGATGGTCAGCCGCGACGACGACGAGACGCTTCGGTTTCTCGACGACGTGATTCTCCTTCTGTGTTGTGCGAACCCCGACGGCATGGAGCTTGTTTCGGATTGGTACATGCGCGAAGAGGATCCGCTCAAACGCTCCAGCCGAGGCATCCCGCGCCTCTACCAGAAGTACATCGGCCACGACAACAACCGCGATTTCTACATGGCCTCGCAGGCCGAGACCGTGGCCATCACGCATGTGTTCTTCCACGAGTGGTTTCCGCAGATCGTGTACAATCATCATCAGACCGGTCCCGCCGGTGCGGTTCTTTTCGCGCCGCCGTTTCGTGATCCGTTCAACTACAACTTCGATCCGCTGGTCGTCCTGGGGGTCGATGTCGTCGGCGCGGCCATGCACAGCCGGTTCATCGCCGAACGCAAGCCGGGTGCGACGATGCGGCGCGGGGCCAGCTACTCCACCTGGTGGAACGGTGGGCTGCGCACGGGCGTTTACTTTCACAACATGATCGGCCTGTTGACCGAGACGATCGGGAACCCGACGCCGAGTTCGATTCCGTTTCGAGTCGATCGCCAGCTCGCCTCGGCCAACATGCCGTATCCGATTGTGCCGCAGGAGTGGCACTTCCGCCAGTCGGTGGACTACTCGATCACCGCGAACCGGGCCGTGCTCGACGTGGCCTCGAGGAATCGTGAGCACATGCTGTTCAACATTTACCAGATGGGTCGAAACTCGATCGAACGGGGCAACCGCGACAACTGGACGGTTCGACCAAGGCAGATCGAGAAAGCTCGAGAGGCCATGCGCGCGGCGGCGGAGGCACGTCGAGGCGGTGGTGGCCAAGGCAGGGCAGGGCAGAGCGCGCCACGCAGCACCCAAGGCGGAACCGCGCGTTCGGGTTCCACCCCCGCGCCGACGGCGGCCACCGGTGCGACCGCGACCCGCTCGGCAAGTGCCGGCGCCGCGCGACGCGGCGAGGCCACACCCAAAGCATCGACGGACGAACGCAGTGCGGCAACCCAGCCCCCCTCGACCGCGGAGACCTCCGGCCAAGCCCCAAGCGCTGCGGACGCCAAGGTAGAGCCATCGACGACTGCCGGAGCGCCGGCCGCACCCGAACGGCCTGCGGCTCGGGTCGCCACCGACCCGCAGGGCCTTGAAACATTCAACGAGATTCTCCGCGACCCCGCGCTTCGCGACCCACGTGGGTACGTCATCCCGTCCGATCAGCCCGACTTCGTGACCGCCACCAAGTTCGTCAACGCGCTGATCAAGAACGGCATTACCGTGCATCGCGCGACGAGCTACTTCAACGTCAACGACAAGACCTATCCGGTGGGCTCCTACGTGATCAAGTGCGCCCAGGCGTTCAGGCCGCACATCCTCGACATGTTCGAGCCGCAGGATCATCCCGACGACATTCCCTATCCGGGCGGCCCGCCGACCCCGCCATACGACAGCGCGGGATGGACGCTCGCGTTCCAGATGGGCGTCCAGTTCGATCGCATTCTCGATGGTTTCGACGGCCCCTTCCAGAAGATCGCCGGGCTTGCCCGGCCGCCTGCCGGTGTGGTGACACGGCCGCACGGCGCCGTGGGGTACTTGCTCAGTCACGAGGTCAACGACTCCTTCATCGCCGTCAACCGGTTGCTCCGCACCGGAGAGGATGTGTACTGGCTCAAATCCCCGGTGTCGGCCGTGGATCAAACCCTTCCCGTGGGAACGATGTACATTCCGCACAAGCCGGGCACCTTGCCGAAGTTGCAGAAGGCGGCGGCCGAGTTGGGTCTAACCTTCTACTCCGTCACGTCACGCCCCGAAGCGGATTCGATCAAGCTTCGCCCCGTGCGGATCGGGTTGTGGGACCGCTACGGCGGATCGATGCCCTCCGGTTGGGTCCGGTGGATTCTCGAACAGTTCGAGTTTGAGTTCGACGTGGTCTTTCCGCCGGATCTCGACGCCGGCGACCTCGCCGACAAGTATGATGTGCTCGTCTTCGTGGGCGGGGCGATTCCCCGGCCTCCGGGGCAGCAAGCGACGGGGCGCCGTGGCCGAGGGCGACGTCGCGGCCCCGATCCCGAGTCCGTGCCCGAGGAGTACCGCGCGCGAATGGGCAATGTGACGGTCGACAAGACGGTGCCGCAGCTCAAGGCCTTTCTGGAGGCGGGCGGCACGATGATCACCATCGGAAGCTCAACCTCGATGGCCTATCACCTGGACCTTCCCATTCGCAACGCACTCGCCGATTTGCAGGCCGACGGCACCGAGCGCGCCCTCGGTCGCGAAGAGTATTACGTGCCCGGGTCGGTCCTTCGCGTGAAGGTAGATACGACCAATCCCCTTGCCTACGGCATGCCCGAAGACCTCGACGTCTACTTCAACCGAAGCCCTGTCTTTAGGCTCGCCCCGGATGCCGGGTTCGCCGGGGTGAACCCCGTGGCCTGGTTTGATACGGACAAGCCCCTTCGAAGCGGTTGGGCCTGGGGACAGCACCACCTCAAGGACGGTGTGGCGGCTATCGAGGCTCGCGTCGGTAAGGGTACGCTCTATCTCTTCGGCCCGGAGATCACCTTCCGGTCACAGCCTCACGCAACGTACAAGTTTCTGTTCAACGCCATCTTCTACGGACCGGTTCGGGCGGGTGAAAGCCCGTAACGACGGCGCGCGATCCGTTTTTTTCCGAGCCGCGACCGTGAGGGAGCGGTCCCACGTCCGCCAAGAAACTCCGCTTCCTTACGGTCGCGGCTCGGAGAGACACTCACTGGACACTCTCCTTGCGCACTTGGTGGGCGGCGGCGGGGGCGGTCCGTCGCCCACCCTACGCCTGCGGCGAAGGATGGGGCACCCGCAACCACTCACGGGGATTCGAGTCCCCCACCGCTGAAGCGGTGGGCCACCAAGCGGTGAGCCACCCGGTCAATACACTATGCCGCGGTCTGTTGTTTGGTGACGGCTATGGTTCCGGCGGTGAGGAGCAGGAGTGTCATGGCGATGGCTCCCCAGGTGGAGAGTGTGGGGATGGGCGGAGGGGGGACGGGCAGGGGGATGCCGTCGCCGGTGTAGACGCCGCCCGGGCTGGCGGAGAAGACGACCCGCTCGCCGCTGATCTCCGGGCCGGCACCCTCCAGAATGTTTAAGTCCGTGAAGTTGGTCGAAGAGCCTGGAACCTGTGTGCGCTGGTCGGCGATGATGCGGAACTCGCCGTTGATGTAGGAGAATATGCCCCCCCCCCTCCACTGTGGCGCCTCCGAAGGCGATGTTCTCTCCGTCGATGGAAATCCTGTTGGCGAAGGTTCCGCCGAACGTGCCGCCGCCGGGTGCCGGTGTGTTGGTGTTGGCGATCAGGCGAAGCGTGCCGTTGATGTAGGCGTAGACACCAAAGGGTGCGGAAAAGACCACGTTCTCGCCGCTGATGCCCGGCCACCGGGTGGTGGACAGGCCGAAGTTAGTGGGGAACGAACCGCCAGAGGGCGTGGGCGATCCCGTCTCGGCGATCACGCGGATTTCACCGTTGACCGACAGGTAGAGACCCTCCACGCTGCCGGAAATACGCGCGAAGAAAACCACGTTCTCGCCGCTGATGGCGGGGCTCGTAGTGGTTCCGAACCCCAAGATCGGAAACGCTGCGCCGGGAAGGAACGTGTCGTTGTCGGCGATCGTCCGCAGTTCACCATTGATGACCGCGTATATCCCGAACCCGTCATCGTGCCGGGCGAGAAAGGCGATGTTTTCCCCGTCGATGCCGGGTGATCCCAGGAAGCTGCCGAACGTCACGCTTCGACCTGGAACGAGCGTGTGGGTATCGACCACCTTTTCCAGCACGCCGTCTCGCCAGAGCCAGATCCCCGAGCCATAACCCAGGCTGAAACCAACAAACGAAACGTTTCGCCCGCATATGCCCGGGCTGAGGCCAAAAGCGAAGTTAAAAAACTCGCTTCCGGGAATCTTCATGGAAGAGTCAGCGACCACGACGAGTTGCCCGTCGATGCGGGCGTAGATGCCCGAGCCGCCGTCGATGGTCGCGCCGAAGGCGATGTTGTCCCCGCTGATGGAGGGGCTCCAACTGTCCTCCATGTCGGCGAAGAGGCGGAAGTTGCCCGTGCTTCCGGGCGCGGGTTGCATGTACCGGGCGATGACCTGCACGGGAGCCCGCACGGGCTGGGCGTGTATTGAGGTGCTGTGCGCGCCGAGAACCGCACACACCAGGAAGACCGCTCGCATTCCATGGTGCTTCATGCCTTATGACTCCTTTCCGAACCGCTACGGCGATTCTACGCCGTCGATAACTGCTTGGCAAGGGGACGGGCGATAAAAAGCCGGCCGGAAGCGTGCTGACGGGTCGCGTGGGGGCACGATCTCGACGTGCCGGATGGGGCTTGCGAAAAAAAGTACGAGAAATTTCGATTTTTCGCGAATTATCTGGTCTCCAAAGAACTTTAGAAATTCGTCGGAGACCACTTCCGGCTGAGGGGAGGGTGTGCGCGGCGAGTGGCATCGGCATACCTCTTGGCCCGTGCAGGATCACCGACCACAAGTCACGGCTTGTCCCGGCCACGCCCTCGAAGGATGGTGTGGTCATACACTCACGGGGATTCGAGTCCCTCCCCGCTGAAGCGGTGGGGAACCCAGCCGGGGCGGTCCGTCCCCCACCCTAGGCCTTTGGCCAAGGATGGGGCACCCGTAAACCCCCCTTTTCCGAGCCGCGACCGTAAGGGTGTGGTCCCACGTCCGCCAAGAAACTCCGCTTCCTTACGGTCGCGGCTCGGAAAGGGACTCCCTGAGACCCCTATTCGCCCACCTGGTCGGCGCCTTCGGAGAGTTATTTCAAGAGTTGTTTTGGGGAGGTTAATGTCTGTACTGGCAAGGCGTTACGTCTGTTTTCATGCGCTTGGGGGACGGGGAAATTCATGTTCCGCGCTCTTTTTTTCCGAGCCGCGACCGTGAGGGAGCGGACAAGGGGCAGAGCGACAACACTCCGTCAACCCGCGTGATGCCTCGATCTTCGGACGCCGAAGCGGACGCGGGCGACGGCGATTAGGAGCACGGCCAGTGTGACTATTCCCCAGGTGGAGAGCGTGGGGATGGGAATTTCCTCCAGGCAGTCGGGTTGGCCGTTGGTGTTTTGGTCTATTAGGTCATCTTCGCCGGGGCATTGGTCGTTGCAGTCGGGGATGGTGTCGAGGTCGGTGTCGGTGTCGGGGGTTCCGCATCCGCACACACCAGGGGATAGCTTGGTGGGGTCTTGGGGGCAGTCGTCGCAGGCGTTGATCGTGCCGTCGCTGTCACTGTCCGGGTCGCAGCCGTCGGGCTTGCCATTGAGGTCGCAGTCGGAGCAGGCCGGGTCAGCCATGCATTCGGCGATGGTGCATACATCCCCCGTGCCGTCGTTGTCGCAGTCGGCTTGATCGGGGTTGGCGTGGAACGGGCAGT
>CBDUXT010000126.1:0-13581 GCA_965371245.1 uncultured bacterium
TGCTCACGCGGTCAGAAGAGACGATTAGAATCGGCGCGCGAGTCGGTCGGCACGCTAGTACTCCGACACACGTGATTTGATGGGGCAACCGGGCTTTCTTTGCCGATTTGGAGTATGGATTCGATAGGCAAGGAGGCCGACGATGAAAAAGTATGTGGTGACGCTGACCGAGGAAGAGCGTGCTGGTCTGCATGGTCTGATCTCGGCGGGCAAGGCGGCGGCAAGGAAGCTGGTGCATGCCCGAGTTCTGCTCAAAGCCGATGCGAGCCCGGAAGGAGCGGGCTGGGATGATGGATCGATCAGCGAGGCGTTGGAAGTCGGGACGGCAACGACCGAGCGGATTCGCAAGCAGTTTGTGGAGGAGGGGCTGGAGGCGGCGCTGGCGGCGGCCGCGCTGGCGTGCTGTGGCGCGCCGAAGTGGATCGCTGGTGATGAGTGTGTTTCGAACTAGGGAAGCAATTGCGGTGCTGAGATCACAAACGAGTATAATCTAGCAGGTGCCGCGCATTTTGAGGGGACTCAAGAACGATCAAGTGGGCGCGGTCGTGCGGCCTTTATTCCAGCGTAAGCCCGTAGGCCGGCATCCGCCGCTCGCAGCATAGTGGAGGTCGAATAATCGAATGGCCGCTGAGACTCCATCCTCGTCAGAAGCTGACATCATCCTGGAGCTATACAACGAGTCCGCGGCGGAAGTCGGGCCCGGCTTCGATCATCTGCGGCGGCAACTGTTGTTCAAATTGCGGCGAAACGACCAGAAACGCGTTATTGAAGTCAACGCCGCGCCGCGAATGCGGCCTGAAATCGCCCACCGGATCTTCACTCACAAAACCGGCGATCATCCCGACGAGTTCTGGGCCAAAGGCCTGGTGCTGGCCAATCTTGGGCGGAATCGCTTTGAGTCGCTGTTCTGGCAAACCGGAATCGGGCGCGAAGAAATGAACGTGCATCATCGTGATGCACTCGCATTTGTGAATCTCGCGCGTCTGAACGACCACAAGCGCGGCTTGGCAAACGTCAACGCCATGGGCCTCGTACCCAAGGAGCACTGGCCGAACGAGGCGCTATTTGCTGATCATCAGAAAGTCGTAGAGGAGTTGCAGGCGATCATGTCTGAAGCCGAGGAACACTCTGAACTGGTCGCGACCGAACGGAACCAGTCCTCGTTCGGCGAGCACGATCTCGGCTTTGCGGTCGGGTTTCAGTTGACGGCGACCGAAGGGGCTGACGGATGCAAGATCACCAAGCTCGAACTACATTCAACCCTGGCCAAAGCGTGTCTAAGCCGCGACCTGCGAATCTATTCTAAGGGCCTAGCCCACCTGATCGTATACGCCGTGCATGCGATCGATCCTGAAAGGCGAGCGTTTACCAAGATCGGGCTGCTGATTCCAGTAGGCGAGATCGAGCCAGTCACCAGTTTCGCGCGACCGCTGTGGCGGCACATAGGCGTTCCGGATCCAATTCGGCTGACTGCGCTAAAACGGTGACGCCTGCTTACAAGCGCATCCGTCGCCCGCAGATAGCACCTTCGACCGCCGTGATCTGGCGTGTTATCCGCGGGGACATCCTTGACTTTCGTGCGCGAGTTCTCACCACCTGGGCCGCACGACGGCCGAGCCAAGGAGGAAATCTGGGCGTAAGGTACCTTAACTCGGCCGAACAGGAATTGTCTGGTGCCGTGGTCCAAGATCGTGTTCGCCCGCTATTCGATTCCGGCAGTCGCGAAGCCGGGGCAAGCCATCGAGACCGTGGGTGTTTTTGCCCATGTCAATGGATGTTCACTTCCAGGCTAGTTCCTGGCAAAGGGGTGGCAATAGGTGTCTTTTCGTGTCATCGGATGTTACCTCGGATACGCGCAAACCACTGTATACACAGGGTTTGCGTGGTTCTCGAAATCGAGTATGGAGCTTCGATCCCCCGCCCGTTCGTTATGTCCGGTTGCGATCCGAGCTGGGCAGCCGTCCGGATTCGGGCGGTCCTTGTGACGCGGCGTGACGGGCAGAATCCGATAGCCACCGCATCATAATCCCTGTCATCGGACGTTCGGTCATCGAAGGCCCTGCGACGGTGAAAACAGCGACGCCCACTATTAGCGAAACGCCACGAAACCGCTAATAGCCTGTCGGCCGACCTTCGCGGTTTGGTGGCCGCAATACAACCCTCACGCAAGCCCGGATTGCTGAAGCCGGCGCACCAGGCTGGGCTTGCTCGCGTGGCGGTCGCGGAGAGCCTGGAGCCGCTCGCTGAACTCGTCTGGGCGATTCGCATGGGCGGCCGCGTCTCGCAAGTCCACGAGCAATTCGACAGCGCGGTCGTATCCCTTCGGCGAACGTTTCGCGATCCACGCCGAGACCTGCTTCCAGACCGCGGGCGTGCGCGACGCTACATCTTCCAGGTGCTTCTTTCTTGCTTTGGCATCCGCGCGGGCCTGACGCTCGCGTTCCTTCTCGGCATGTTCGGCGAGACGTTGTTGCTTCCCATCGAGTCGCTGTTGCCAGGCTTCGGAGATCTCGGCGACTGTCCTGCACGCTGTCGTGGCTTCGTCGTTGGGCGTCGTGCCGTGACCTTGTGCCGTCTCGTTGAAACTCCGCATCAGGCCTCGACGTGGATTCGGTTCGTCTCCCTGAGCGATTCTCAGCAGCAGCTCGTCTTTCTTGGCGATGGGGAGCGAACGAACCCACTTTTTCAATGCGCCAGCGGGCGGATCGTTGGCCGCGCGCGGGCCGCTTCGTGCGGCGGCAACATTGACAAGCGCGGTGTCGATGTTCAAGAAGTCCACGAACGCCCCAAGCGGCGCGGACAGGTCTTTCAAACCGGCAGGGACCGGCGGCTCTGTGGCGTTGTCGGATAGACTTTCCGTCTCGATCGCACTGAGCCAGGCCAGATAGAGACACCGCCAGTCGCCGTCAAGAAGATCGCTGCGGAGCGGTGTCAAAGATGCCATCCATCCCGAACCGTCGTCCCAATCCTCCCATTCGCCCGGCTCGTCGTCGCGGTCGAACTCAAGTAGGACGTAGTCCTTCTTCTTCCGCAGCGAAACGCCGTCTCGATGGCAGTATTCCTTGGCAAGCGCAGCGTCAAACGACGCGAGCGGCAGGCGAAGCATGAACCTGCGATAGCCCCAGTTTGTTACGTAGACAAATGCGTCGAAGCACCGCTCCATCAGCTTGATCGGGTTGCCGCGGAAGTCGCCCCAGTGGTAGACGTTGACAAAACTCGTCGTCGTAATCTGAGCGCGTGTGGAAAGCCCGCGGAGCCAGCGCATGTCATCCTCGGACAGCGGCTGGTCAATGGCTTGAAACCCGTAATACTGGTACTCGCTCACGATTCGTCTCTCTCACCCGCAGGAAGCCCAGCGACGGTAGGCCTCGATCCACTCCGCGCCCGATGGTGGTGGCGACGGCAGTGGTAGATCGCAAATCGGAATCCGCTGTTGCTGCCTGCCACGGGCACAGACGGCGACGATCTCCTCCCGTTCCGTCAGCTCGACACCGGTCACTTTGACATCCACCCCTAGAACCACAGTGGCAAACGGAACGTCCAGGTGATCCTCGATCATCGTGTACAGACCCACGACCGCTTCCGACTCGTCGTGGCAATCGACGGTTGCATCCTCAACAAGGGCGGCCAGCCGGCCCTTGCTCAACGAGGATCGCCTCGCTCTCCTCAGCCTATCAGCCATTCGCGTTCTCCCTGCCCGCTCTTGCGAGCCCCCCCTTGACCATACACGTCACTCGGGCGCTTGCCCAGACTCAACCCGGTACCCGGGCGGCCGCTGGACGAAGCACATCTACTCGGCGAACACACACGACACGCTCCGGCGCCACCGTAGCGGCCCACAGACGCCAGCCCGGATCGAGTTTGAAAGCCCGCTTGTCATTTCGCGCGAGCTTTGAAACAAAACGGCCGTTAGCTTTCAAAGCTCGGCCCAGGCATCACGGAACTCCGGAGGGAGGAGAGAGGCTTGGCCCCTCACGCGTTCACCGACGCTTCGATTTCCTTCAACCCTTCGATCACGGAATCAAACTCGGGGACCTCACCGAACATCATCTCGGTGGCCATCTCGTTGTAGTCATCGCGAAGCTGTCGGAGTAAGTGATCCGGCGGCGTTAATCTGAGCGATCCCGGTTTCGCAAGATCGTATTTGGCCCAAGCGCGAGGAAAGAACAGCGATGTGTGTTCGACGACTTCGGCAAGCAGGTCTGTGTTGGCGAGGGCCTTCCGTCCCAGATCATGCTGCGCGAGGCGGAAAAGATCGTAGTAGTGACGGGCCATGCGTGGGCCAAGCCGCTTGTTCTTGGGGTGATGGTGCAACCTGTGCAGGATGGTCGCCTTGTCCCAGAACGTCCTCTCAGCTGAAACAACGAGAGTTAGATCAGTATCGGGTTCATCAAATTGGTCTGGGAACGGGTCGACCGCATACGGACGGATCGTCCCTTTCACAGACGGCCAGGGATTTCCGCGGGCCCCGAGCTCCAAGCGGACCACGGCACGCAAGTACTTGGGAGTCTGTTCGATCGTCGGGTATCGAAAGAGGATCGTCTGATCATCAGGACCATTCTCTGCAAGGGTGGTTTCCCAAGTAGTCGAGTTGGCTGCAATACCCAGAGTCTCAGCGCATGCATGGTCAAGAGCGGGCCTTAACTCATCCCGAACGAAGTCGCGGGCGCTGGCCTGTATTTCCTCTACGAGTCGCTGGCGAGCCTTGTTGGAGAGATCTGGTGTCGCCGGGTCGTTTGCACCGGTGAATCCGAGGGCGGTGCGATCAATGACAAGATCGACGTCCTCCGACATCCGATCGATTACGCCAAACACCTTGGAGAGCGACGTCCCACCCTTGAAGTGGATCTGTGCTGGTAGCTGCGTGAGCGTGTAGATGCGGCGAAGCACCCAGCAGACCCAGAAGTCCTTCTCGATGATGCCAGCGGTGACGCCGCGCGACTCGGCTGCGGCGCGGAAGAGATCGGAACGATCCTGTGGCTCCAAACGGGCAACTTGATCCATTAGCGTATCATGCCTCGGAGTTGGCGATCCGTCGTGCGGCATCAGCCACCCACGCATCGGCGTAGCGCGCTTTGCGCAGGAGATGCTTCCGCTGGGTAGGGCTAAGTCTGCGCCGGAACGCCTCGATCGCTTTGTCGTCAAGCGATGGTTTTCCAACAGCAATGATCGCTTGGATCACAAGACCGGTCGCATCATCCTTGTCGGGGAGTTGCTTGGCAGCAACGTGTTTCAGTCGGATCGTCTGGTTGCCAACGCGGACCGATCGGCTTCGACCGTCGGTGAGATACACTGGCTTGGCTGGTACCTGGGTTGATAGGCCGAGACGATTGGCGATTGCGGCCGGCGACAAAGCAACGCGACTACCAGTCCGTCGCCCGATGGCTTGAGCCACTACGTCCGGGTCCGGCGGAACGGCGATGCCGAGGCGCTTGTTGGTTCGAGGCACGTGGTACAGTCCATGGCCGATCCGCTGAAGGGCGTCTTGTCGAACCAAACGTGAAAGCGCCTGGTCCACGGCATCCCGCCCGGCGAGATCCAGAAAGTCCTTGGGGGTGACTACCACCCCTGCCCCCTTGCGGCGAACACGTGCGAGAATTCTAGCTTTGGTCGTATCCATAAATGACACCTCGTCTGTCAGGAAAGTATAGCACAAATCTGACAGAAGTCAATCGCCAATTCTTGCCGTTTTCGGCACTCGATCAGTTAGAAGAAGGTGGTTATCGGCCGTTGCGCATTCGTCGCGTGCCCGTAGACCGGACTGGAGGCGGCTCGCACCGCCTGTGCTGAGCCCAGAGTGGACAAAATAGCATGCACTTAGTAGTATCTGCGTGCGTTTATGTCCACCAGCCTTGGAGGCATCTGCGATTGGCCTGACGTTCGAGAAAGCACGCGAGGTATTCAAGAGCGGTGGAGGCACGCTTCGCACGCGTGAGATCCTGGCCGAGGGCATTCACCGGCGAACGCTCTATGCCATGCGGGACGCCGGCGAACTGATACAACTCGCCAGGGGGCTGTATCGGCTGGCCGAGCTGCCGCCACTGAGCGAGCCCGACCTTGCCACCGTCGCCATGCGCATTCCGCAGGGTGTTGTCTGTCTGATCTCAGCGCTTGCCTACCACGAAATGACCACACAGATTCCACACGAGGTACACCTCGCACTTCCGCGTACGGCGCGCTATCCCAAGCTGGCGTATCCGCCGCTCAGAATCTTCCGATTCTCTCGCGAAGCGTTCGAGGCTGGAATCGAAACGCACATTATCGATGAGATTCCTGTTCGGGTATTCGGCCCGGAGAAGACCTTGGCCGACTGCTTCAAGTACCGCAACAAGATCGGTCTGGATGTTGCTCTGGAAGCCCTGCGATTCTACTGCGGGACCAGTCCCAACGGTTGGCGCCGTGGATCCCGACTCCAGGCATTGCTCGAACATGCTCGCGCCTGTCGCGTCGAACGGGTAATGCGCCCCTACCTGGAGGCGACGCTATGACGAAGCGTCCGATCCAGCCGGTGATGTCAGTGGTTCATGAGAGCGGTGTCGTCAATCAACTGTCCTCAGTCGAGGTCAAGATCGCCCTGTTTCGCTCCCTCTTTCGTGGGCGAGATGATGTCTATCCCCGCCGCTTCGAGAGCCGCAAGACCGGCAAGTCCGGCTACCAACCTGCCTGCACCAACGAATGGGTCCGAGACCTTTGCGAGAAACCCAGGGTTAAGTGCGCCAGATGTCCGCACCGCACCTTCCTTCCCGTCACTGATGAGGTGAGTCGTTGGCATCTCTCCGGCCAGGATGACGATGGACGCGACTTCGTCATGGGCGTGTATCCGATGTTCCAGGACGAGACCTGCTTCTTCCTGGCCGCCGATTTCGACAAGGCGCACTGGCGTGAGGACACGGGAGCGTTCCTGGAAACATGTCGCCGCATGGATCTGCCTGCCACTTTGGAGCGATCGCGCAGTGGCAATGGGGGGCACATCTGGTTGTTCTTCGAGGAGGCCATCCCGGCCAGCTTGGCACGCAAGCTCGGTTCGCACATCCTGACCGAAACGATGGAGCGCCGCCCGGAGATCGGCTTGGATTCTTATGACCGGTTCTTCCCCAATCAGGACACGCTGCCTCAAGGCGGGTTCGGCAATCTGATCGCTTTGCCGTTGCAGAAACGAGCCCGCGAGCATGGGAACAGCGTCTTCCTTGACGACGACTTTGTTCCCTACTCGGACCAGTGGGCATTCCTGTCGAACGCCCGCCGGATCGGTCGTCACGAGGTTGAGAGTGTCGTCCATAACGCTGAAGGCGGCGGTCGCGTCATTGGCGTACGCCTCGCCCTGCCGGATGAGACGGATGCTGCGCCGTGGGCTGCACCGCCTTCACGCCGCCGGCATGAGCTTCCGATCACCGGACCGTTGCCCGACAGCTTGGAACTGGTCCTCGGAAACGAGATCTACATCGCCAAGGATCTGTTAGCCCCTGCCCTTCGCAATCGCCTGCTCCGCCTTGCGGCGTTTCAGAACCCAGAGTTCTACAAGGCTCAGGCGATGCGCTTGCCGACCTACGACAAGCCGCGCGTCATCGCTTGCGCTGAAGACCACGAGCAACACATTGGCTTGCCCCGCGGTTGCTTGAGCGACGTACGACGGCTGCTTTCCGAGTTGAAGATCAAACCTACCATCCGGGACGAGCGCCGCGAGGGCGAGCCTCTGGATGTCGAGTTCCACGGTCAGTTGCGACCCGAACAGGAAACCGCCGCAAACGCCATGCTCGCCCATGACACAGGCGTGTTGTCCGCCACCACTGCCTTCGGCAAAACCGTGGTAGCCGCTTGGCTCATTGCTGAGCGCGGGGTCAGCGCACTGGTCCTGGTGCACCGCCGGCAATTGCTTGAGCAGTGGGTGGAACGGCTGTCGGCATTCCTCGGGCTGCCATCAAAGACGATCGGCCGGATTGGGGGTGGGCGAAGGAAACCGACAGGCTCGCTGGACGTTGCGGTCATCCAAAGCCTCGTACGAAAGGGCGTCGTGGATGACCTGGTTGGGGAATACGGCCATCTCATTGTGGATGAGTGTCATCATCTCTCCGCCCACAGCTTCGAGCAGGTGGCCCGTCGGGCAAAGGCCAAGTTCGTCACGGGTCTATCCGCCACCGTAACCCGGAAAGACGGTCATCATCCGATCATCTTTATGCAATGCGGACCGGTGCGGCATCGCGTCGACGCGAAGGAACAAGCCGCTGTCCGCCCCTTCGAGCATACAGTGTTTGTTCGCCCAACGACGTTTCGTCCATCGCGAACAGCCGACCAGGATGCCCGGCGTCAGTTCCATGATCTGTACGACGAACTCATCGTCGATGAGTTGCGCAATCGGATGATCTGCGAAGATGTAGTGCAGTCAGCCCGAGAGGGCCGGTCGCCCATCGTGCTGTCGGAACGTAATAAGCACGTCGATTGCCTGGCGGAACGACTCTCAACTGACGTTCGGCACCTGATTGTCCTTCGGGGTGGAAGGCGGAAGAAAGAACTTGACGAGGTTGCTGATCGCTTGGCGAGAATCCCCGAGAACGAGGAGCGGGTGCTGCTTGCCACCGGTCGATACATCGGAGAAGGTTTCGACGACGCCCGGTTGGACACACTGTTCCTGACGCTGCCCGTATCATGGCGCGGGACCATCGCGCAGTACGTCGGCAGATTGCACCGCCTGCATGATCTGAAGCGGGAGGTGCGCGTATACGACTATGCCGACCTCAATGTGCCCATGCTCGCGAGGATGTTCGATCGGCGTTGCAGAGGTTACGAGGCGGTAGGCTATCAGATCCTGCTTCCCGCGAGTGCTGTGCCGGGCTGGCCAGCCGATGTTCCACTTCCCGCCGACCTGGAATGGAAAACGGATTACGCGACCAGCGTCCGAAGGTTGGTGCAAGACGGAGTGGACACGTCACTGGCGAATCTGTTTACGCATACTTCGCGATCCGCGCCTCCCGGTGCGGAAGGTGCAAACCGCGCGCGAAGTGCGACCGAGGCCTTCCTGTTTCGCCGACTGGAGACGTTGTCGGAGACCACCGGGCGGTTCCGCTTGAACGCCGAACTGCCGATCGCCTTCGATGGGTGGGGGCGAATGGAAGTGGATTTGCTCTGTGCGGATTCACGGGTGGTGGTCGAACTGGATGGCAGGCAACATCTGGCCGATGCGGAGGCTTATCGCCGTGACCGACGCAAAGACGCCTTGTTGCAGGAGAACGGATACTTCGTGCTCCGTTACTTGGCCGAGGATGTGGGGAAGCACCTCGACTCAATTCTGGATGGGATCCTGCGATCGTTGACGCATCGGCGGGAAAGCAAGCATCACAAGGGTCAGGAGGTGACGCCATAGTGGCTATCCCCAAGGCTGACTGGCTTTGATTCGTAGTGTTGGAGACCTACACAAAAGGAGAATCTCGATGAAAGTAAGATCTGGATCGACACCGGTTGTGTTTTGCACAGTGGTAGGACTCAGTCTGGCATTTGCGAGCCCGCTGCAAGTGTCCGCCCACTGCGACACGATGGATGGGCCGGTTGTTGTGGACGCGAAGGCGGCGCTCTCCAAGGCCGATGTGAGCGGCGTTCTGAAATGGGTAGCAAAGGAGAAGGAGGAGGCGATCCGTACAGCGTTCCAGAGGACGTTGGCTGTCCGATCGGAAGGGCTGGAAGCGCGCGAACTTGCGGATATGTACTTCTTCGAAACTCTGGTCAGAGTGCATCGTGCCGGCGAAGGTGCTCCGTATACAGGCTTGAAGCCCGCCGGTACCGATCCTGGGCCGGCCGTCACAGCCGCCGATCAGGCGTTGGAGAAGGGGAACGTCGATGAACTGGCGAAACGCATAGGCGGGCTCGCCGAAGCCGGCGTACGCGAGCGCTTCGCCCGTGCGAACGAAGCGAAGGAGCACGCGAACCACAACACGGAGGCTGGTCGCGAGTTCGTCGAGGCATATGTCGTCTTCGTCCACTACGTGGAGGGGCTGCACAACACCATTGCCGACCACGGTGGCCACCACGCCGAGAGCGAGGCGGAGGGACACACCGAGACCAAGGCGAGCGAAGGTTGCGGACATGACCGTTGACGCCGAGCAGATGGTGCCGTTGGGGTGGGTCCGACGGTCGCTTGAGAAACGTGGCGTCTTGGCGCAGTGGTCGTGTTCGTGGTCCCTGTCGGTCACCTGATTCTGGAAAATGTTCGCTTGAGAATCGCGGACGCGTGTCGTCACTCGACTCCCCGTCCCGATAGCGCGTTCGCCAGCCGCGCTTTCATTCGATAGTACGTGGCCCTGGAGTATCCGGTCAGCAGGACAAATCGTTCGACTCTCTCCCCGTCCGAACGCAAGGTCGGCTCGTTCTGCAGGGCGGCGACGCATGCCACGCGCGAGTCGGAAAAGACCATTTGCAGCAAGCTTGTACGCCAATCGCTGAGGCCAGCCTGACGAAGTTGCGACGCCTTACAATAGTGCCTCATGGAGAGCGCCTTGATACATGGCAAGGCTCGAGCGATGAACTCGTAAACCTCCTGATCCTGAAACCACTCCCCCACCCTCCGATGCACTTCGGAATTCGATGGATCAAAATGCAGGATGATCGCTCGGTCCTCCAAAGCGCGCACGTTCGGGTTTATCGTGCGCCACTCATTGGCAATGAGAATGACACGGCTGGTCGTCCTAAATGAGGAAGGAATGTCGCTGCCACGCAGCGTCATACTACTGAGCCACGTGATGCGCTTAAACCGCTCAGTGTTGCATAGCGGCTTCAGAAGCCGGACACATTCGGCATTAGCGTACAGCTTGTCCAAGTCGTCCAGGACGACCGCGCGGTCACGGTACTCCCAAAGAGAACAATACAAGCCGTAGGGTCTCATGTGCCCCTCGACATAAAGTACCAGCGGTCCACCTTCGGCAGGCGTGTATCTGTCCGATGACAAGATGTTCAGCGCACGTCTGACGCCCTCGCTTCTTCCCGTGCCATGGCGTCCGAGCAATAGCACCAGCCCCAGCTCGCCCGCCGCGAACTTGCCTAGGTACAGGTCGAGCTGCGAGTACTTCGTGATAGGGATGACTTCTCGTGGCAGCTCCGCTGTTCTTTGTCTTTTGGGCATGCTTTGGCTCGTGGGTGGCAGACCGCAGAGTGTGAGACTTTGAGACCGCCGTGCGTAAGTGCCTGCTAACGCTGCGTCTGCTGCCCTCCACTTGGTCTCAAGGCCTCGAATCGTTGATACTTCCGCAACAAAAGAAACGCCGCCTGTGCGGCAAAGGGTATTCTGCTAATCATCTCGCGCCGCAATGTCGTCCGCGGTGCAGAGAGGATCACCAAGCCGCCGGTGCACGTACTGTTTCGGATCGATCCCTGCTGCTGCCAGCGCCGATGCCCATGAACCGAATACTCTCGCACCGGCTTCCACAAGGGACTTCGGTCGCACGGCGTGACTGTTCAACGGTTTCCCATGCAGCGCGCGCGTTAGGATGGCCTCGATGATCCGCTCCTCCGTCCAAGGCGCTACTCGTTTCAGCTTCTCCGGATCGACACCGGCGGCAACCACCGCCTTTGGCCACGAACCGAAATGCCTACGAGCCGCTGCAAGAAGCAGATGGTAACGGCGTTTCAACTCGGCCGGCTGCAAAGGTCGCTTTCTTCGAGCCAGAGATTTGATGCCCGCCAAGACCCTGGAGGAAGGCCAAGGGTCGTGCACCCTCGCTTTCTCCGGCGAGATGCCTGCGGCTACTACTGCATTTCGCCATGAGCCAAACACGCGCGATGCGGCCTGATAGAGTGACGATGGGACGCGGTCGGCACCGCCGAGATCGAGCGATCGACCAGAGTTCTCGCGACGCAGGATTTCACGGATGATCCGCTCGCGCGACCACTTGGCCATGACGCGATCCCTTCGCTTCCGCGATGATCGCTTCGAAACGTGCCACGATTTCCGGATGACGCTGGTCCAGGCATTCGCGGACTTGCCGGTTGGTCAGCAGGGCACGCGCGTAGATGGCCAGACGGAGCAAGTCAATCGTGTACTGTTTGTACAATCGGGAATAGAAATCGTGCTTCTGCTTAAGCCTCGGCCAGCTTCTTGAGAAGATCGCTCTTGCGCTGGGCGGACTTGTTCCACGGATTGCGTTTTCGTCGCCGGACTTCGCGTTGCGCGGGCGGCGTCTTGAGGATCAAACTCCGAGCAAAGGCCACGCTAAAATCCTTGTAGCTCTTCATAGCCGTCAGGATCTCGCTCTGCCGGGGAGGCTTGACGTATGCCAGCAGGAGAAGGTGCGTCTGGGGCGCACCAATCCCAGGGCCACATTTGAATCGTGCGTCACGGGACGGGGCCTACATGGCTTCGGTACGGCAATAGGCGCGAAGCGAAGCCCATCCGCGGCCCGAAGTCCGATCGTGCGTTCCCACCGGTTCGATCTGTCTGATCTCCCCAAACTCGGTCTTGAATTGTTGACCGCAGCAGTGGGCTCTGTAGCCCTCGACGGCCAGGGGCTCGCCACAATGTGGGCACTCGACAACCAGTCCATCCCGCCACGGGTGCTTCAATACGACCTGACCCGATAAGTTGTCGTAAAGACACCAGATCGGATTCTCCCATATCTCGCGCGGGAACATGGAACAAGTCCTCCTCCGCTCGATTCGTCAGTGCGCGGCTCCGCAACACTGCGTCAGCGTCTCGGGTTGTCTCGGCTCAAATCGAGCCGGCCGGGATGATACGCCCGCGTCGGAAAGCAAACAACAGGCGTTTCCAAGGCCATGCCCCTACTCCAGAATCGAGACCCCAGGTTCAGAGAACCTGGGCCACCCGGCCGAGTGGGAGGATCTCATCGACCGGGCATAAAGGAGCGTTCTCATGGATGACAGCCTACGCGAGCTGATGGCGGATGCGCCGGACCCGTATGCTGCCCGGTTCACGAAGCTCGCGGAGCTTACCGACGCGTTCTGCGATGCGCACCTTGACGCTGAGTACAAGCAGCTCTGCCGGGAGATGGCGGTTGTTGTCTGCCAGAACACGCCTTCGGTACTGCGTGGAAAACCAAGCGGGTGGGCCGCCTTCCGGGGCGTCCGGCAACCGCCGTCGGGCTTGACCGGAAGAGTGCCGGACGTCCGCGGACGACCCGGTGCCTTCAGTGGACGACCGGTCGCTGGCTGGGACAACCGCCTTGACGCCAGGATGTTAGCATCCGGCCAGTGGCAGTCGCCACCCGGAGGGCCTTATGGTAGCCTAATGGGGCATCCCGGCGCTCGTGGTTGGGCGCGACGGGCGGCCTAATATTCAGGAAGGCAGAATCGAATGGCGAGCGACCCAGCAGAAACGCCAGAGGATTTCTCGAGCGACGCGGCAGATGGCTCAGAGTTCGACGGGGACCTTGACAATGGTGGCGTAATCGAGGCCGAAGAAAGCCTCCCGTTCAAGTACGCCATCACAAGCTATGGTGCCGACTATTTGGTCGACGGGCTTGTAGAACGCATGAAGCGCGGGGACGTGTTCATCCCACCCTTCCAGAGAAAGTTCATCTGGCCCCTGCCTAATATGACAGCGCTAGATTAGCTCAAGCCTGGCGAGGCATGATGTCGATGGAC
>CBDUXT010000127.1:0-13525 GCA_965371245.1 uncultured bacterium
CTCACGCCGGAGATCTTATACTCCGGCGGGAGACAGCCTTTCATGGGATTACTCGTCTTTTTCCGAGCCGCGCCCGTGAAGAAGCGGTCCGATGTCGCGCACGAAATCGCTCCCTTACGGTCGCGGCTTGGTTAAGAAAACACGCTTCCGCGCGACAAACTGAGTGTTCGTCGCTCAGCGGTAGGTCGGGTCATCGACCCGGCACGCCCTCCTTACGGGTAGCGTTGCCGCGCTGCTTGAAGCGCGGCTTGGGCGCCAGCGTGGTTGGGATCAAGCCTGAGCGCCTCGCGTAAGACGGTCATCGCCTCGCCGGCTTTGCCGCGCTCCAAGAGAACTTGGCCGAGTTGAACGCGGGCCGTGACATCAGTGGGCACGAGCCGTGTCGCGCGGCGCAAGGCGCGAATGGCACCGTCCGCATCACCCCGCTGGGCGAGCGCGACGCCCAGGTTGAAATGGGCATCCGCCAGCTCCGGGTCAACGGTGACGGCCATGCGCCACTGCTCGATGGCGTCGGCCGCTTGACCCCGTTGGTACAGCGCGGCGCCGAGATCGCGCAAGGCCTCGGCGAAGAGCGGATTGACACGAACGGCCGCGCGGAACTCCTCGATGGCCTCATCGACCTGCCCGAGCCGAAGAAAGGCAAGACCGAGGTTCCGTCGGGCGTTGGCGTGGCGCGGCCTGTGGCGCAGCACGGTCTGAAGTTCCTTCATGCCCGCGGAGATCTCTCCGCTGTCGGCGAGGGCGACCCCCAGGTTCACCCGCGCGTCCGGATCGCCCGGGTCGAGGGCGAGCGCGTGCCTGAACTCTCGGATCGCGGACAGGCGCTCGCGGCGGCGAAAAAGCTGGGCACCGTAGTTGTCGTGCGCGCGTGCGTTAAACGGCCTCTTCGTGACAACGTCATGCCACATCGAAAACCCACTGTGATAGACTGCGTTGCGGCGCGCGGTCCCCACCGCCATGGACGCGGTTACGATAGCAAGCAACGTCGCCGCGACCCCCGCGGAAGCACCGAGCCCCACCCGTTCCGTCAACCAGCGCCCACCGCGAAGGGCAAGCACGACGCCCAGGGTCATCGCAGCGGCAAGGGACAGATACATGCGATGCTCGAACGCGGGGTCCTTGATGGGAACGATGCTGGACGTCGGCAGAAGAAGGGCGAAGAACCACACGCCGACGAAGCCAACCACCGGACGCCGGACGCAGGCCCACACCGTGCCCAGTGCCAGCGGCACGACAACCAGAGCGGGCCACGCGACCGCGTTGACACCAGCGGCGACCGGCCAGCCGTAGTCGAGGCACAGCGGCGACGGCCAGACCGAAAGCCGGAGATAGTGCAGCAGGACACCCGGCTGGGTCAGCAGATATTCAAGCGGCGTGATACCCTTGAAGGCAAAGCCGGCCGTGGCGACCTCGGCCGAGGTACGCAACACACCGGACGCGACACCGCACCACCACAGGACACCCCACGTCGCGAACAACCCCGCGTACAAGCGGGCCCGTCGGCGCAGCGTCTCCGTGAAGGACGCGGTCAGGAAGGCTCGGTCGAAAAGTAGCGCCACGATCGGAGCGGTGACGACGATCGCCTTGGCGCCCATTCCCAGCCCGCAGGCCGCGATGGACCCCGCGTACCAGACAAACGTGAATCGGCTCGCCGGAACAACACCCGAGTCCGTCACTTCCGCACCGCGCAACAGGCAATAGAGAGTCAGTAGGTAGAACAGGCCGGCCAGCGATTCGCCGCGCTGGATGACGTAGGTCACGCTCTGGGTCTGGAGCGGGTGGACAGCCCACAGAAGGGCGATCGCCAGTGCCGCCCACCTAGCAGCAGACGCGCCGGACCCGACAGCCGCCGTCTTGTGAAGCAAACGCCGGAGCAAACCAAACAGCGTCAGCGCCGCCAGCGTGTGGATCATCAGATTACCAAGGTGGTATCCCCACGGCCTCAGCCGACCTGCCGCGAAGTTGATCGCCAGGGTCAGGTCAACGATCGGGCGGCGGCCGGACAAGACCGCGCCGATCGGCGAAAGCTGCCGGATTCTTGGGTTGTCCCGGATGTGCGGTAGGTCATCGAAGAGAAACACGCCGTCGAAGCTGGTCAGGTAGACGACAGCCGTGACCGTCACGAGCAGCGTCGGCATAGCCAGCCACATCAGCGGCGTGGTGCCTGCGTGCGTTCGCAGTGCCGGCATGGTCATGCCTTGACCTCGACCGGAACTTGTCCAAAGCGCTTGCGACCGCTCCGCGCATAGGCGACCACGCCATGGGCCATACCGAGACCGCGCCAAAACGCACGAAGGAATCCCATGGCTGCGAACACCAGAAAGCCGGGTCGCCTCACGCGCCGAATCAGCGCCACCGTTAGCGGGACTTGGGCGGCCGCGAGCAACATCAACAGCGCGCCGGGGATACAGGCCCAAAGACCCATGAGAAGCAGCGGCGAGGTGCCGAGAAACAGGACGGCCAGGGGCGGCTGTACGTGGTCGAGCAGGCTACTGTAGGAATCGCCCGACGTGTGCCCGCTGTGACAAAAATGCAGGAAGACGCGCCAGTACCCTTGCTGACGCTGGGTTCGAAGGTAGCCAAGCCAGCGGTCGGGGTGAAAATGTCGCACGCGCGAGTCGAACTCGAACGCCAGTCCATAGCCGGCCTTGGCGACGCGAAAGGAGAGCTCCGCGTCCTGCGCCTTGAGAAACCGCTCGTCGAACCCGCCGACACGGTCGAGCGCCTCTTTGCGATAGAGCACGTTGAAGGTGGCCAGGAAATCGACGCGCTGCGGCATCGACCGATGCCGCTCGATGATCTCCTCGTGAATGAGGCACGCCAGGAGCGACTCGTCGTTCATAATCCCGTAGCTGCCGCTGACCGCACCGACGGCCGGGTCTTCGAGATGAGGCAGCAGCCGCTCGAGCGCATCGGGCTCGGCGACGCAGTCCGCGTCCACGAACCACACGAGCGAGTGAGCGGCCGCCCGCCAGCCTAGGTTGCGCGCGGCGCCCGGACCCTTTCCCTCACCGGGGATGATTCGGACGGGGAACTCGCTCGCGATCGCGGCGGTGTCGTCGTGCGAGCCATCATCGACGAACACGATCTCGTCGAGGTTGGTGCGATCCAGCAGGGGAACGACAGCCTCCAGGCACTGACGAAGGGTGCGAGCGCAGTTCCGCCCCGGAATGACCAGACTGACCCGTTCGGTTGCCATCAGAGTACAAGTGTAGTGGACGCGAAGGGTTTGGCTACCGGTCTTCACCCAGCCGTTGATTCCGCCCGCGCACCGCTGCGCTCAGCAGGCGCCTTGTCGATAGGCTCTCAGGGGCGAGCCGAAGCGCCGCCTCGAGCTGTTCGATGGCTTCGTCGAAGCGAGAGACCCGGGTGAGAATCTGACCCAGCGCGGCGCGAACGCGTGGGTTGTCAGGATGGTGCCGAACACTCTGCTCGTATTCAATGATGGCTGAATGGTTGTCGCCTTGCCGAACGAACACGTTGCCGAGGTTGAAGTGTGCGCTCGCCAGCTTTTGCGCGACCCGCGGCGTCCATCGCGCGGGCTCGACCTGCGTGGCCGAGCGAAAGGCCTCGATGGCTTGTTCGGTGCGTCCCAGCGAATCGAGCGCGTTGCCCATGTTCATTCGGGAAACGATGTGGGTCGGGTCCTGCTCGGCCACCGCGCGATAGTGCTCGATCGCTTCCTCCAGGTTCCCTGTTTGGTGCAGCGCCATGGCCAGGTTCGCGCGGATCGACGTGAAGTTCGGGTCCGCGCGTACACCGCCGCGATAGGCCTCCAAGGCGGCGGCGGGTCCGGCCTCATTGATCAGGACGAGGCCGAGATGTTCAAAGGCGCGGGCGTTGTTCGGTCGCTTGGTGGTGACGTCACGCCACATGGCCTCCGGAGAGTCATACACGCGGTTGCGAACGACGGTCCCGGTCAAAAGGGCCACGAACACGACGCTGTACAGGACCGCCAGCGCCGCGCGACGCGTTGCACGGGAAGCCGCGATCCGATCCGCCAGGTGCTCTAGGGTCGCCCACGCGCCCAGAACGCCAAGTGTTACCAAGGCAGCGCTCGAAAGATACATCCGATGCTCGAAGAGCGCATCCTTGATGGGAACCACGCTCGAGGTCGGCAGCAGAATCACGAAAAACCACGCGCCCAGGAACCCGAGTGGGCTGCGACGCACACACGACCACGCCGTCATAGCCAGCGTGAGAAGAAGAACGCTTCCGGGGAGCAACGCTGCGCCGATCGAGGTCGATACTTCCCAGCCGTAGTCCAGACACAGGGGGGCCGGCCAGACAGAAAGAAGCACGTAATGCACCACCACACCGACCTGCGTTAGTGCGTAGGCCGCTGGTGTAACGTCTTGAAAGCCGAAGCCGACGGTGGCGGCTTGGTTCCCGCGGTCGAGCACGCCCGGCGCGATCCCGGTCAGCCAGAGAACGCCCCAACAAGACGCGAGCGCCAAGTGCAAGCCCCATCGGCGACGGACGGTGTCAGCGAACGAACGATCGAGAAACAGCGCGTCGTACAAAAGCACGATCATCGGGGCCGTTACCATCACGGCCTTGCTGGCCATGCCCGCGGCGCACGCGACGACGGCCGCCACGTACCAGAGCACGCCGGCCGGCGACGGCGCGCCCCGCACGACGCAGTAGAGCGTCAGGAGATAGAACAACCCCATCAACGACTCGCCGCGCTGAATGACATAGGTAACGCTTTGGGTTTGCAACGGATGCACGACCCACGCCGTCGCGGCGGCCAGTGCGATCCAGGGCGCAGCCTGCGCGAGGCGGTCCTGAAAGCGATTTAGCAACAGCGTGCGGCGAAGGAGCCCGAACAGGACCAGACCGGCCAGCAGATGGATCGCCACGTTGACCAGATGGTATCCGTGCGGGTTGAGGCCGCCGGTGTGGTAGTTGATCGCCAGCGTCAGGTCCACGAGCGGCCGCTTCCCGGTCAGCGCCGACCAGGGCGGCCACGACTGGATCCGATCGTTTTGGACGATGTGGACGAGGTCGTCGAAGACGAAGGCGCCGTTTAGGCTGGTCAGATAGGCCGCCAGACCCGCCGCAACAACGAGTAGGGGTAATAGCCGCGCGGGGTCGAAGCGCGCTCGCCTCCGGCGAGTTCTCGGCAGGCCGGGATGCGTTGACGGTCTCACTGAAGTTGGTCTGACTTTCACCGCCGGCCACGCGGCGATTGGGCGTTCGGTTTCCGCTTTCCTAGCCGCACCCGCACGGGAGCGGTCCGGTGTTCATGCTCAAAATCGCTCCCTAACGGTCGCGGCTCGGTTGGCCTTAACGCTTTCTCTACACACACTTCAGCCGCGCAGTATCCGTGGAATGGCAGAACAGTTCAACCACGTTACCAGCCGAGGCTAGACGACGGTCGCATGGCAGAATCGCCGGCAGTCAGTGTTCAGAGCACCGGCAGAACCGGCTTGCGGCGGGCGCGAGCCCGGTGACCTGATGGCGTAGCGGTCCGTAGGCTAGCGGCTGCGGCTCTGATTTCGCGCGTGCGTTCCGCTGGAAGTGTCACGGATCCCCGGACGACGCCTTCGCGCGAGCAGCCGCCAGTGCCCGAAGCGCCTCGGGGTGATCGGGGCTGAGCCGGAGCGTCTTTTCATAGTGCTCGATGGCCTCCGCCACGTTGCCCTGTAGCGACAGCGCCACGCCCAACTCGTAGTGCGCGTCGAAGTGCGCCGGCTGAAGCGTCACGGCTTGAGTGTATGCGGCCACGGCCTCCTCCAGCTTTCGACCCAACAGCAGGCACTTGCCCAGATTGTAGTGCGTGGACGCGTCCGTGGGGTCGATCTCAAGCGCCCGCCGGAACGCACCGGCTGATTCGTCCTGCTTGCCTTGCGCCGCCAGTGCAATGCCCAGGCTGTTGTGCGACTTGGCCGAGGATGGATCGGACTCGACGGCCCGACCCGCGGCTTCGACACCCTCCTCCATTCGGCCCAGGCTCAAGAGCGCGGTGCCCAGGTTTCTCCACGCGGCGGCGTGGAGTGGATCGATCTCGACGATCAGGCGGTACTCCGCCACGGCGTTTTCGGATTGCCCTCCGCGAAGGAACACATTGCCGAGGGTGAGGCGGGCCCCTGTGTTTTCCGGATGAAGCACAAGAGCACGTCGACAAAGCGCCGCGGCCTCAACCAGGTTTCCTTTGCCATACAAGGCGTTTCCCAGATTGACCAGGGCGCGGACGTGCGCGGGGCGCAGGCGAATCGCCTCACGAAACACCGCGATGGACTCGTCCATCCGCCCGTGGGCGGCAAGGGCTAGACCGAGACCGTTGCGGATGTCGGGCGACTCCGGCGCCACCCGCACGGCCTCTTGCAGCGCTTCCATCGCTTCGGTCAATCGACCTTCCGCCAACAACGCGGTCCCGTAGTTCTTGGCCGCCCGCACGCTGTTCGGCCGTTTGGCGCGGACGTCGGCCCACATCGCCGCCTCGCTGGCGTACAGCGCGTTTCTCGATGAGGTCGCCGCCCCGAGCAGAACCGCGGCGACCCACAGGACCGCGCCTGCCAGATAGGTGGCGCCTCGACCCGAGAGGGACATTCGCCGGGCAACACTCGCAAGAACGTGCTGTACGCCCAAGACCAGCAAGACGATGAGCCCGGCCAGGGGAAGATACATCCGATGCTCAAAGAGTGTGTCCTTGATCGGGACGATGCTGGAGGTGGGCGCAAGGATCAGAAAGAACCACGCGCCCCAGAACCCCCACCGCGCTCTTCGTATTAGTGCCCACAACGTGGCACCCGCCGCGACAGCGACGACCACGCCCGGCACAAGCACGTCGCCGGCGGTTCGGGCGATCGGCCAACTGTAGTCCAGGCATAGCGGCGCCGGCCAAAGGGACAGCTTCAGGTATTCAACCAACACCCCGAGCTGTGTGCCGGCGTACGCCAACGGAGTGACACCTTTGAACCCAAAGCCGACGTGAGCCGCCCGGTTCTGCGTGTTCAAGATGCCCGGCACCAGGCCGTTCATCACCAGGATCAACCCGGTGGAGGCAAGAGCCACGTATAGAACCCACCGGCGACGAAGCAGTTCCTCCCACGATCGTGCCAGGAACACACGGTCGTGGAGAAGGACCATCGCCGGCGCGGTGACCGCGACCCCCTTGCTGCCCATGCCCAGCGCGCAGGCGACCACCGCGCCCACGAACCAGCCAGAACGCCGGGACGAAGTGCCGCCCCGGATGACGCAGTAGAGGGTCAGCAGGTAGAAGAGCCCCATCATCGATTCCGCCCGCTGAACCAGATAGGTGACGCTCTGTGTCTGCAACGGGTGGAGCGTCCAGAGCAGGGCGACCGCGACGGCCGACCACGACGCCGACCGGGTCTGACGCCCTCGAAAGGCCGGCATAAGCAGCGTCCGGCGGACGATTCCAAAGAGCGTAAGCGACGCGAGCAGGTGAACGGTCAGGTTGAAGGCATGATAGCCCCACGGTGCCTGACCGAAAAAGGCGCGGTTGAGGGCGAAGCTGTAGTCGACCATGGGTCGCTTCCGGGCCAGCGCGTCCCACAGCGGCCAGAGGTGGTCGATACGCAGATCGCCGAGGATGTGCGCACGGTCGTCGAACATGAACACGCCGGCGAAGCTGGTGAGATACGCCGCCACGCCAGCGGCGACGATCAGGAAACCTTGCGCAGTCCCAACCAGCGGAGTCGTTGCCCCGCGGTCGGGCCTGGTTGTGTTGGTCTGTGTCATCGACATCGTTTCGTTTGCTCGCGGGGGTCCGGGTGATCCCTCGCCGATTGCGTCGCCTGGCAGCCCGGCCTAACGCCATTGGTTAGAACCGAGCCGCAACCGTGAGGGAGCGGTCCTTCGCGGATCCTTGCCCGCTTCCTCATGGGCGCGACTCGGAAGCAAAGGTCTTCAAACACACTTCGAAGAGAAGGTTCCGTGACCACCTGTGCCAGGGAGTATGCGGAGAGTATCGGTTCGCTTCAAGGCCGACGGGCGATCCGCTTTTCGGACGTCGCCGGCTCGCCGAACGATTGCCGACAGACCGGGGCGATAACACCGGGACCGGCTCCATCCTCGTAGATCGAAGCCCAACGGGCGCCTAGCATAACTCAAGGGAACTTTCGCGGCGCATCGTGCGCGCACGGTGCGGATCGACGTCTTGATCCACCGGGCTACGCGGCCGGCTGCGTTCCGCGATCGGGGGGGGATTGTCCCATGTCGTCATTCACAGCGACTCGCTCTTCCGCCATCGGCATGACACTCGTCGTGATCGCATGGATGACGGCTGCGAAGGCCCAAGCAACAACGGTGGCACCGATGGATCTGGCGACCATCGCCGATCACTCCGGGCAAGTCATCTCCGGACGAATTGCAAGCGTCCGCTCCTTCTGGGCCGACGACCCACGCCGCATCGAAAGCGAGATTACGCTGGATGACGTGGCGTATCTGAAAGGGTCGCCATCGATCGCCACGACGACCTTCGCCTTTACCGCTCCCGGAGGGACGGTCGGCCGGATGAGGATGGCGGTCGCCGGCGCTCCGGAGTTCCGCGTGGGTCAGCGATGGTTACTTTGTCTGTTACCCAGCTACAAGACACATCCGATCGTCGGCATCTACCACGGGGCGTTCCAGATTCGAACCGGGGACGACGGCGTGGCGCGTGTGTTCACCGCGGCCGCCGCGGCGGTGGTCGGCATCGATGCCCGTGGGTTCGTTCGTGCAACGAGCGTGAATCGACTGCCCGTGGCCGACCGATTGGTCGGCGCCGTGTCCGCGCGCGTGATCAACGAGCGCGGCGTTTCTACGACACCGGAGGTGATGACCTATGACCGGTTCGTCGAGCGGTTGCGACCTGTTCTGGAGGCAAGCCGTGACCATGCGCTGACGAAGCCGGCTGGCCGACGCGTGGGCGTGCGATACACACCGGTGCCCCTCGCGGGGCAGCGAGACCTAAGCAGGATCAGCTTCCCGCGTGACCTCGGCGACTCTCGCCCAAGGCGTAGCGCAGCGCGTCGGCGAATCGACCGTGAGAGCCACGGTGTGCGGCGCGGAGGAAAGCCGTGAAGGTGCATCGACGCCGATGGCCGCAAGCACTGACACTGACGCTCGCGGGGCTGCTCGCCCTCCTGGCCGGTCAGCGGCAGCGAACCGCCGCGTCCTCGATCTTCGTCGTCGATGGCGTCAAGGTGGTTTGGTCCAGCGGCGAGAGCGTTCGCTACCTCTCTCCGTCCACGTTTCCTCCGGGGAGTGCCACCGAGTTGCTGATTTTCGAGGCCATGGCCCTGTGGAATATCGTCCCGGCGGCTGACTTCGAGTATTTCTTCGCTCCACTGGAACAGGATTTTCCGATCGACCACTTCGACGGCTTCAACGACACCGCCGCGGTTCCAGCAGACCAACTCGATCCCGGCGTGCTCGGCGTAACATTCCTGGTCAACGATGGAGCAACCTGGTTCGACATGGACGTTCTCTTCAGCGATTCCCCCGCAGGCGCCGGGTACACGTTCGCTCCCCAGCCAACCTGTGACGTCGTTTCGGACCCGACGCCGACGAACGGCTTCTCGTTTCTGTTGATCGCCACCCATGAACTGGGGCATGCGTTGGGGCTGGGGCACGACCCCATCGGCAACGAACCGTCCGGGACGGGCTGGTTCGTGGCGACGATGAACCCCCGCTATCCCAGCGGCGGGCCCATCGGGCAGCATAACATCGTCGAGTTGCACACCGATGATCGCAACGGGCTCCGCCTGTTGTACCCGCACTCCGGTTTGTCGGAGCCGCCCATGGTTGATCTGGCCAGCGCCGGCTATGCGACGGGAAACGCCATCGGACAGGCAGTCCCGATGGCCGCCCAACCATCCCAGGTGTTCCCCGGCGAAGAGGTCATCCTGCGCTTGCTCATCGAGAACTTCGGCACGACCAACGAGTTCTTCGTCCGTCAGGGGTTTTACCTGTCGATCGACGACATCGTGGCTGCCGGCGACCAGTTCCTTGGATCGCTGACGTGGGACATCGCCTTTCAAGACGCGTTCGAAGTGGATGTGGCCGTCCCCCTTCCGGCGGACATGCTCGCGGGAAGCTATTTCCTTGGCGCGGCGCTCGATGACCTGGACCAGATCATCGAGGAATACGAAGACAACAACATCGCCGTCACCTGCGAACCGTTGATCGTCGCGCAACGCGCGCCCCTGTTCGATCCCCTGCCACAGCAGGTCATTCCGTGCGGACAGGCGTATACCGGGCCGACACCCGCGGTGGCGCTGCCGATCAACATGGGGCCGATGACCTGGAGTCTGGACAACGCACCCTCACGGATGATGATCAACCCATCGACCGGAGTGATCTCGTGGCCCAATCCGGTTCCGTCCACGTTCCCGTATGCAGTGACGCTCCGCGGCACGAACATGGCCGGTTCATCGACTCAAACGCTGTTCCTCGGCGTGGAGGCTTCGCCTCCCCAGCTTGTCTTGATGCCGGACGATGACGCCTCGTGCGACCCCGCCTTCGTCAGCGCCGCACCAAGGCTGACCTCGTCTCTGTGCATGTCGCCGATTCTGAATTGGTCGCTGGATATGGGCCCACCGGGGATGACGATCGACGCATCGACCGGGCGCGTGTCGTGGCTGGCGCCTGTTTCATCGCCCGCGCCCTACACCGTGACGATCCGTGCGACCAATGCCGTCGGCAATGGGAGCGCGACCTGGTTGCTCCATGCGATCGCCGGCGACATGGATGGCAGCGGCGCGGTTGATCTGGCGGACTTCGGTTCGGCGGCCCCGTGTCTTAGCGGCCCCGGTCGCTCCTGGACGACAAGCTGTAGCTGCATCGACGCGGACTTCGACGGCGACATCGACCTTTTCGACGTGGCGGCTTTTCAGATCCGGTTCCACAAGTAACTCCTCGTCGGCGATCGCGACCGCATGCTCGTCCCGACCCATAACTGTTTCTGCAACCAGCACCCACCGAACAACTGTTCTGTACGCCGACAGGTCCCATATCCAAGACAAGGTGGCTCGCGCGATTCTTGCGCGGCGGCATAAGCAAAGCGAGCGCCTGCGTCCCGGATCGGTCTCGGCGTGAGCGCCGTCGCCCTGGACCGCGCCTGTACAACCGCGCACAGTTGCATGAGGCGGCGTCATATCATACTTCTCTAGTAGGAGATGTTTCTGCTTGGCACGCAGGGCACGACTGGCGGACTCGGTTCGCACGGTCTGCGCCGCGTTCGCGCGATATCTATGACCGCTATTTATCGACGAATCCGACTTTGCTGTTGCGCGCTCGCCGTTCTATCGGGTGTGTACTGCCTCCTGCACGAAGCCGCACACCGTAGCGGCGAGCCCAAGCGTACGTCCGATCATGTCGCCACAGCATCACCATCCAGTTCCGCGACCGCACAAGAAAAAATGGATCGGTTCGTCGAGTCCGCGATGTCGGTTCTCGCGCGGGCCAAGGAGCCGGTGGAACAGTGGGGTACCGTCGCGCTCCTCGGCGGAACGGGCGTTCTCGCCCTCTACCTCTGCAGTTTGGCGGTTCGCGTGCGTCGTGACCTTCGTCTCCTTCGTGCGGGAATCAACCAGCTTGATTCCAAGGATTTCGATCTCGACGCCAAGCGATTCTCGATCAAGGAGATCGCCGAGTGCGCAGGTGATCTCGCCTGCATCGCCGATCAGATTCACGCCGAGAAAGGCCGCCTCACGCAGGATGCCGCGCGCGATCCACTCACCGGTCTTCCCAACCGACGCGTTCTGGTGCAACGGCTCGCGCAGGAGGTGGCTGCGGCCAAACGAACGGGGTGGCCGGTCTCCGTCATCATGGCCGACCTGGATCATTTCAAGAACCTCAACGACACCTACGGACACCAGGCAGGCGACTTTGTCCTGAAACGAACGTCCGAGCGAATGGCCAGCCTGGTCCGTGAGTCCGACACCGTGGCCCGATACGGTGGCGAAGAGTTTGCCGTCATCCTACCTCGAGCGAGCTTGGCCGAGGCGATGGAAATCGCTCAGCAGCTCTGTGACGCCATCCGATGTGGCAAGCTCGTAGTCGATCGACAGTCCATCCCGGTCAGCGCGAGCTTCGGCGTGGCCGAGCTTCAGGAATGTCGCGTGAACGATCCGGACTCGTTGATGAAATGCGCAGATCTCGCGTTGTACCAGGCCAAGGAAGCCGGCCGCGACACCGTCGTGGCGGCGCCTGCGGCGGATGACGAATACGAGCAGGTCGAAGAAGGGGAAGTCGCAGAAACCGCGATCGAGTCGCCCGACCGCGAGCCGCATAGCTTCGACGACGGTAAGCAGCAGAGCGGCGGTCAGGTCGAGTCCATGGCGCTGATGGGATCCACCTTCTCCTTGCTTCGGGCGATCCCCGACCGGCACCGTGTGGCGAACGATATGCTCCAACAGGTGGCGGCGCTCCTGGAATGTCGGCGCTTGTCCCTGTATATGCGTGACGGCGGACACGGCGGCCTGGTGGAGGTCGCCTCGGTCGGCTCATCTGGGTACGACGCGCCTACCGATTCTCCGGTACCGACGGGGCTCGATGGGTGGCTCAACGATCTTCGCTCCTCGGGACGACTTTTCACCGAGCGGACCGTAGAGCTGGTGGAGGTCGCCGGCGCTCCAGGCCACGCCTCGTCTCTTCGTATTCCGCTGGCTGCGCGGGATGAGTTGGTCGGCCTGATTGACATTACCGACGGCCAGGGCCAACTCGAACTCAACGAACGCAACCGCACCCTACTCTCGGGTATTTGCCTGATTGGTGCCGCCGCGATGTCGAGCTGCGAAATCTTCAAGGGCTACGAGGGTCGCTGGACCGGACTCATCGAAGCGCTTTGCGCTATCATCCATCGCGAGGATCTGTACAAGCGTAATCACTCTGCTCGCGTCAGCGACATGTGCGACAAAATCTCCAGGCAACTCGGGCAGGTCGATGAGGACCGACTTCGCCTGTTGCGCATCGCCGGGATGCTACACGATGTTGGTGAAACCGAGGTGCCCAAAGGGATCCTCCAAAAGAGGGGCACGCTGCGAGACAAAGAACGGCTGAAGATACAAGAGCATTGCCGAATCGGCGCCGCGATCATCGAAGGGGCCGGGTGCATGACGCGCTTGGTGGAAATCGTCCTCCACCACCATGAGCACTACGACGGAACCGGTTACCCGGATGGGTTGATGGGCGACCAGATTCCACTGGGAAGCCGGATCATCGCGGTGGCGGCGGCCTACTCGTCCATGACCGCGGACCGACCCTACCGACCCAAGATGTCCGACGGCGTCGCGTTCGAGCGCATTCGCGCCGCCGCCGGCAGCCAGTTTGATCCCGTGGTTGTCAACGCCTTCATGGAGTGTCACGTCGCCGGCATGATCGGGACAAAGTCTCGGCGGCGCGTCGCGGCGCGTGCCTAGCCCTAAACCAAGCGTAGCTTGAGCGCTTTTTCGGAAAAAAAACTCGACATGTCTTCTGTAAGGCGTTAGAGTACTGTGCCACAAACCTGGCACTTTAACGCAAGGAGGCATTTCGAGTGAACAACAGGATACGCAGGAAACTCGCCCGTGGC
>CBDUXT010000128.1:0-12674 GCA_965371245.1 uncultured bacterium
CGTTCTTGTTCATCCAGAACTCAGGAAACGGCTCCAAAAAGTGCGAAACTCGAAGTCAGGGGTTGCCAAGTCCTCCATTGAGATAGATCCCGCTTTGCGAGCCGGAGTTGGCGACCGCAATGTCAGGTCGCGAGTCGCCGTTGACGTCCCCGATCACCAGCCAATAGGTTAACGCATCCTGCAATCCGAAGGTCTCTCGTCGCAGCGCATGACCCTTCCCTTCGTTGTAGTACACGGCGTTTTGCGCACCCATGTTTCCCGTGACGATGTCGATATCGCCGTCGGAATCGATGTCCGCGACGGCTATGCAGAAGGTCTGCTCCTGCGCGCTTCCGAAGACCCCCGACCGCTTGAACCCGCCTCGCCCGTCGCCGAAACAGATTCGGTTCGGCTCACCGCCGTTGGCGAGGACGAGATCGAGATGCCCGTCGCCGTCCATGTCGGCCGCCGCGACCATTCGCGTGTCATCCGTCCCGGTGCCGAAGGGCCGCCCCTCACCGAGCATGCCCTTTCCGTTGTTTAGGTACAGGCGATTCGGCTGACCGTTTCGGTTCGCGGCCGCCACGTCCGGATCACCATCATGGTCTACGTCCGCGATGGTCAGCTTGATCGTATGATTCTCTTCAGCACCGAACTGCTGCCATTCAACGAAGTGCCCGTCGCCGGTGTTTCGATACACCACGTTGCGCCCCCGACGGTTGGCGACCAACACATCGAGCCAGCCGTCACCGTCCAAATCAACCACCTGAACATCGCGAGACATGTTGGCCGCGGGCGAAACATAGCCGACGTGTACGATCTCTTCGGCCGCCGTCCGTTCGTAGATGGAATTGGGGCTGCGGTCGTTGGCCACCACGAAGTCGATCCGCCCATCCTTGTCCAGATCGCCGTGGGCAATGGCATAGCTCGTGTTCGCGGCTTGCCCCAAAGGAACGGCCAGGCTGAACGAGTTCGAGGTTCCATGCGCCGGGTGTCGTCGCTGCACATTGGGGTCGAAGTTGTTCAGCACGAGCATGTTGGGGCGAGGCCAATGGCGACCGTTGGCCAGCAGAACGTCCAGGTCACCATCACCATCGACGTCGAACAGCGACACGGAGGCGGTAAGGTCCCCGGGGCCGCCCAGAGTGATCTCCGGCGAGGCCGAAAAGGTCGGCGCGACGACCGCGGGCGGCACTGCGCCGACGGCCAGCAGCGAGAACGTCATGGCCGTGACAGTGAACATGTTCTTCCCCGTATCAGGTTTGTCTCTTTCGCGCTAGGGTTGCCGTCGCACGCCGACCACGTCAGCGCTCATACTATGGCGAAGCTTTGGGGTTTGGCAACCGGCCAACCGTATGCATTTGTCGTAAGGCATGGACGGGACGTGGCCTGCCAGACGCCAGCGGAGACTCTTGAATCGAGGAGGCCGAATTTGTATGATGAACGGTCGGTCGTTCGGCCAAGGGCCCTAGTCGGTTGGAATACCGGATACGAACTTCCTGGACGTCTATCACGCTGGGCCTGGTCGCGCGGACGAGTTGCGTAGTGCGCGAAGGCATTGACGTTGCATCCGGCATCGCCGGTGATCCCATGATCGACTCCGCGAGCGTCCTACCGACTGACCTTCGGTAGGCACTTGTCAACCGAATGAACTGACGAAAGGCCCGCTCATGGCCAACCCAGACGCTGATCGGATCACGGTTCCATGCCCCTGCGGGGCGAAGCTGAAGATCCCCGCTGCCGCGGCCGGACGGAAGGTCCGCTGTCCAAAATGCAAAGAGGTCTTCACCGTACCTGACTTACCCGCGGTAGGGGAGACGATCGAGCCCGCCGCGGAGCCGGCCGATAGCCCAGCCGAGTCGCTCTCTGTCTTTCAGGAACTCGTCGATCAGGAACGCACCGCCGCCGCGAACTCGTCACCGGACCTGCCCCGGATGCAAGTGGCCTGCCCAGGCTGTGGCGCGGCGATACCCGGCAATGCCGCGCTCTGCGTACAATGCGGGTACAACCTCGAGACGGGCAAGCAAACCAAGGCGGCCAGCGTCCGCGCCGCCAAGGCCCACGCCGCGGCCCGCAAACTAGCGACCGGGGCCGGCGGGTTCGCCCTGGGCTGTCTTCTTAGCGCAGTCGGCGCGCTCATCGGTGCGGCCGTCTGGGCCGGGATCGCCATTGCCAGCGAGTATGAGATCGGCTGGATCGCCTGTCTGATAGGGTTTCTCGCCGGCGGTGGCATGGTCCTGGGCTACCGAGAAAAGAACCAGCGGGCCGGCGTGGTGGCTGCCGGAATCGCCGTGCTCGGCATCGGGGCCGCCCGAATCATGATGATCCTGTTCTTCCTCTCCTCCGAAATCGGTGATTTCGCGGACACGAGGGAATTCAAGGAGATGGTTCTCTCCATACACCTTGCGCGGCTCGAGTACCAGGAGCAGAACCTCCCGCCGTGGGACGAGGACGCCTGGTGGGATCTCGTAGAGCAAAAACAGAGCGACGAGCTGGCCCCCCTCAATGATCCAGACTTCACGCAGGCGTGGGAGTCGTTCGAGGACTGGAGTAGTGACGTCAAGTGGGCGGACGCGGATTTCGTTCGCTCCTTCTTGATTAACCGCCTTGCCAGGCGCGGTCTGCCCGACGACCCGGGTGACGTTCCGCCCATCTCGCTTGAGGAATGGGAGGAGCGCTGCCGCAGCGCGACGGCTGAGGCGGACGCCATGTCCACCGATGAACGGGTTGAACGGGCCAAAGAGCTCAAAAGCGAAGCCGACGTCGATCTTGATGCCGACGAGCTTGAGGACGCGCTGAAGGGCGCTGTTGAACTAGCGTCTTTACAGGGGGTCCAAGAGGAGGTTTCCTGGACCCAGCTCTTCGTGGATCACCCCTTGGACTTGCTCTTCATCGGGTTGGCCCTGGTGGGCGCGTTCAAGCTGGCCAGCGGCAGCGACGACGACGCATAGGAAAGATGCCGGGTCGATGACCCAACCTACGGCTGTCGTCGACATGGATATGGATCAATGAAATCGCTTCGACGGCTTACCGTTGCAAAAGGATTCTGGCTTGGCGCGTTGTTTGGCGCCATAGTCCCGTCGATTGGGATGCACTTGCTAATGACGGTTCACTTTAGTGACGGAAGCGTCCTTGATGTAGCCGTTGTGTTTCTCATCTACTGCATGAACCTCCCCGCAATCCTACTAGGGGAGTTCATATTTTTTATGTTAGGCGGAATGCCGGTAGCGGGAGGCCCGCCGGTAGTAGTGGAGTTGTCGGTAGATAGGGACGCGATAACGCAATTCTACATGGCGTTTGGCATTGTTACTAATGTCTTATTCTATGGGGGGCTCGCTTCGCTAGCCAGTCGATTGCTTATCCGGCAAGACAGGCTGAAGCGCGGCTTGTGCGTTCGCTGTGCCTACGACTTGACCGGGCTCCCGGTCCCTCGTTGCCCGGAGTGCAACACGGCTTTCGACCCGTCCCGAGTCCGTCATATCCCCGCACCAGGGCACGAAGAGACGCCGAACACGCCGTCGCGCGCACCGTCGTGAGCGCCGTGGACTTTCCCTCTTCTTTACCAACCGGCTCCGCGGGCCGACCTATAAGCGCCACGGCGCAGTGCAAAAACCGGCGACCGCACGCACATGCGCGCTTCTTCGTCGGCCAATTCCAACGACTCGTGCAGGACGTCCATGGCGTGCGAAGGACAGTCCGTTTGCGGCGAGTCGCTGTCAAGTCTGCTGTGGAGCTCACTTCCCACCGGCCGGCCTGTCGTACTATCGGTCCATCTCGATCCACGACCGATTGTAGGAACTTCGGTTGGCCTCATCGCAATTCGTATTGAACACTTGCCGGGTACGGGCGTGAATTCTTTCCTATCTTGACGCCTGATTGTTGGCACTTGGAGCTGCGTGACACGACAACGGCGGCCGATTCAACAGGCGGACGGAAACATGTTGGCGACGCCATCAACCGGGAGAAACAACGATGACTCTATCGACTAAAGAGCGAACGGTGACGGACGGGGGGCCTTGCGATCCACTGAATGAGGCGGAGGATCACAACACGACGACACCCCAGGAAACCGCCGCCCACGAGAACCTTGCCAAGGCCCAGGAAATGGGACACAAAGCCTACGGGGCGACGAAGGAGGCGACGGTGTATGCCGTGTCGGCCGTCAAGACCCTTCTTGGCGATCCGATGGGTGGGCAGGGCAAGGCGCTCGCCGTGCTCGGGGATGCCAAGGCACTGTCAGCCGGTCTTGTCTTCAGCGCGCTCTTTTGCGCGTCCGCCGTCCTCCTCGGGTACTTCGCCCACCTTGCGCCTCAAGGGGGTCGCGTTGGCCTGATCGACTATATGACCCTTTTCCTGGTTGCTCTGACTCTCCCGGCCGCCTTGTGGGCTAGCTTTGTGGTGGTGGGCAAGGTGTTCGGCGGGAAGGCGAGCTGCAACGCGTGTGCCTTCGCCGCGGGCGTCGCCCTGTTGCCCATGGCCGTCATCCTCTTGGTTCTCCCGATTCTTGGTCCCGGCAACATGGAGGTTCTGGCCGTCACCGGGTTGTTCGGAATGACGATCACGATCCTACTTCTCAACAGCGCACTGCTGGATGTATTGAAGCTGTCCACGCGACAGGCGGTGCTACTGACGCCGACGCTGATTCTCGTGACCGGATACATTGCCAAGATGATTGGTTTCGCCTTTCTTCGCTAGTTCTCAAGGACCGGCGGGTACGATTGAGCCACCGCCAGCGAGATGGCACTGCGCAGCCAAGAAGGTCGGGTCATCGACCCGACGAACGAAACTTTCATCCCCATCTACGAGACTTCGCCAACCAACTTCGCCGCTCAAGGCACAAGTGGCGCCAAGGCGTAGCGCAAAAAACCGGCGACCGCACGCGCAAGCGCGTTTCGGCCGCCGGTTCGTGTTTCACTGATGCATCAACGCGGTCTTAGAAGTTGACGTTCAGATCGCAGTTACAGGCAAGCATCTTGGCTTTGGTGATCGTGATGTAGGGGTTGTCGCTGATCTTCGTGACCGTCAGCGGCTCGGGGCCGACGAAGTTGATCAACGGCGAGCGGCCGGGGGCCACACCGTCTTCGGGAACGCGGCAGAGATGCCCGCTCCAGTTACAGACGTAGGCGCCGGCTTCCGAAATCGACTCGAACGGAACGATCGCGCCAAAAGAGTGGCACAGCGTTTCGGCGTTCACTGACTTCTGCGTGGTACTGGTCATCGAAGAATCTCCTTGCGTGTTCGTTTGGCAAACAAAATGCCAAAAAGCCTGACAATTGCCGCCAATTGTGTTCGGGGTCGGGACGCCCGCCCCTGTTTCATGCTGCACATATCGGAAGTAGAAAAACGCGACTGAAGGAATACACCTGGATTCCACCGGGGCTTTCCGCGATGCCGGATTCCATCGCCGAAGCAGGTGATCCAAGCGGAACCCGGGGGGCTGAGCTGCGCATGATGGCGCGTCGCCCGAGGGATGGCTGGGAGGGTTTCGGCGTTCCACGCCGACCGTGGGGAACAGTCGGTGTGCGGCCCCTACGCCGTCTTGGCCGTCAGGCTCTCGACCGTCATGCCATCAGGCAGGGGTTTACTGGACTTGCACTTGGGGTACTTGCTGCATCCCAGGAACGGTCCGGAACGACCGGTGCGGATCAGCATCGGCTCGCCGCACTCATCGCAGGGGATGTCGGTGGGAATCGGTTTGGGCTTGGCCGGCGTAGGCATCTCGATTTCGGCGCGTTTCTTGGCCTCGCCGCGAAGGTTGGCCACAAAGCGGCACTTGGGATACTTGGTGCAGCCGTAGTAGGGTCCGAAGCGACCGGTCTTGGCGGCGACGTCGCCGCCGCAATCCGGGCAGGTGAGCAGATCTTCGGGCCAGGTCTCGACGACCGGGCGACCGGTTCGCGTCCAGGCGAAGCCCTCCGGCGGCGGACCCAGCGCGGCGATGTCAACCTTGACGCGCTTGCCCGACCCGGCACCTTTCGCGCCGCTTCGCCCGTTCGTGCTGACCGGAGGCGGGTCGGGAATCTCGCCGGCGGCCTCGAGCGCCTTGAGGTGGTCCAGTTTCTCCATGGGCATGGCATTGCGGCAGCGCGGAAAGCCGGAGCAGCTCAGGAACGGGCCGCGGCGACTCTTGCGAATGACCATGGCTCGACCGCACTTGTCGCAGCGGGCGCCGGCATCGACGGGCTTTGGTTTTTCCACGTAGATACCCGGCGGCATCTCCTTGGTGCTTTTGCACTTGGGGTAGGCCTTGCACCCTAAGAACGAACGCCCGCGAGCGAACTTGACGGCCATCGCCGACCCGCACTCGTCGCAGGTCTCTTTGATGTCCTCTTCCTTCACCTTCTTCAAGGCGACGCCGTGTTCGTCCGACGGCACGGTGTTCGTACACTCGGGATAGCCGCTGCACCCGAGGAACGGCCCCATTCTGCTCCTGCGCAGAATCATCGGCTTTCCGCAGAGCGTGCATGGCGCCTCGCCGACCACTTCGGCGATCGGTTTGCCATCCTTGTCGATGTTGCGCGACACCTTGCAGTCCGGGTAGTCGCTGCACGAGAGGAACCGCCCGTTGCGGCCGATGCGATAAACCATCTTCTTGCCACAGTCGGGGCAGTCGTACTCGCTCGGCTCGGCTTGGGCGCGTTGCATCTCCACCTGGGCCTTGTCGAGCGCTCGTTTGAACGGCGTGTAGAACTCGCCCAGCACGCGAACCCAGTCGGCGTTCTCTTCCTCGATCTTGTCCAGTTCTTCCTCCATGAACGAGGTGAACCGCGGATCCATGATCTCGGGGAAGTGATTGACGAGCTTCTCGGTGACCAGTTCGCCGCGCGCGGTCGGGTGCAGCTTCTTTTCGAGAAGCTCCACGTACCCGCGGCTCTGAATGGTATCGATGATGGCGGCATAGGTGCTCGGGCGACCGATGCCCTCGGCCTCGAGCTTCTTGACCAGGGTCGCCTCGCTGAATCTTGCCGGTGGCGAGGTGTATTGCTGCTTGGGGTCCAAGTGCATCAGCCCGACGGCGGCCCCAGGCGCAAGCTCCGGCAGAATCACGTCGTCCGAGTCCTTCGGGCGCATCACGCGGAGATAGCCGTCGAAGGCCAGCCGACGTCCGCTGGTACGGAAGACGGCCTCGCCATGCGTCGTGTCGGCCGCAACGAGGATGGTTGTCCCGTCCCACTTGGCCGGTGTCATCTGGCAGGCGATGAACCGCCGCCAGATGAGGTCGTAGAGCTTCAACTGTTGGGGAGACAGGACCGACTTGAGTGACTCCGGCGTGCGGAGGGGGTCCGACGGTCGGACGGCTTCGTGCGCCTCCTGGGCGCGCTTCCCGCTGGCATAGACATTGGCCTTGGCGGGAAGATAGTCGGACCCCAACTCGGCACCGATGAACTCCCGGGCTAGGTCGATGCAGCCTCCGCTCAAGTGCGTCGAGTCGGTCCGCATGTAGGTGATCAGGCCGACCAGCCCGTCCTTGCCACCGAGATCGACACCCTCGTAGAGTTGCTGAGCCACCCCCATCGTGCGCTTGGGCGCGTATCCCAGCGCGCTGGAGGCGGCCTGTTGTAGTGAGGCGGTGGTAAAAGGAGCGCTCGGCCTGTTCGTCGAGCGCTTCGTTTGTATGTCCTTGATGATGTATGGGGGAGCGCTGGTCGGGTCGGTCCGGCCCGTGAGCACCACGGTCTTAAGGCCCTTATCGACGTAGGGTTCGAAGTCGCTCTCATCAACCTTGTCGGTGACGAAGCCAAGCGACTCCGCGAGGGCCGTCGCGTCCGTGACGCTCGTCGGCTTGAAGTCCTTGCCCCCAACCTTGACCAACTCGGCGTAGAGGCACTCGTGTTTCGACAGCCAGGCGTTTCGCTGTTTGACGGTCGGCCCCGAGTTGGAATCCTTGCCCTTGGCCATGAAGGTCAGCCAGGCCGCTGCGCGTTTCTTGGTCACCGCCGGGTCGGTCGCCAAACAGGCCGTGATCTTCCACGACTCCTTGGGCACGAACGCCCGGATTTCCTCTTCGCGAGTCACGATGAGGCGAACGGCCACAGACTGAACCCGCCCGGCCGATAGCCCCCGGCCCAGCTTGGCCTGGATCAGCGGGCTGAGCTGGTACCCGACGATGCGGTCGAGCAACCGACGGGCCTGCTGAGCGTTGACCTTGTTCATGTCGAGGTCAAGCGGCTGGGCAAAGGCGGCCCGGATCGCCGATTTGGTGATTTCGTTGAAGACGACACGACGAGTTCTGTCGTCGCTGAGTTCGAGGGCGTGCTTCAGGTGCCAGGCGATGGCCTCGCCCTCTCGGTCGAGGTCGGTCGCAAGGTAGACCGTGTCCACGCCTTTGGCGGCCTTCGCGAGGTCGCGGACGATGCGTTTCTTCTCATCCAGAACCTGATAAACGGGCTCGAAGTTGTCCTCAAGGTCGATGCCCAGGTCGTGCGGAGGTAGGTCGCGGACATGGCCCATGCTGGCCATGACCTTGTATCCAGCGCCCAGATAGCGGTTAATGGTCTTCGCCTTCGCCGGCGACTCGACGATTACCAGAGATTTTTGGGCATGTTGCGTCTGTTTCGCCACGACATATACCTGGTACTTGTGCCAGAAGCGTCCGTTCCATGCTGCTCGGCTGAGCCGGCGGTCCTTAGTATCGACCGGTGAGTCGCCGAACTACGGCGGATTATAGCCCCCGAGGGTGTGACCCCAGGGGCGATGTAGCAGGATGACCAAGCGGTGTCAAATCGCGCGTTTCCGCCCCGGTGTCGATACGCCTTGATTTTCCGGCATCGACGCCTATATTTGTACGCAAGCTGGGTATTAGACATAACGTCTTGAAAAATAAGGATTTACGTCACCATGATGAAGTTCTTCCGAAAATACAACAAGCACCTGCTTGCCGTCTTCATGACCCTGCTGATGGTGGTGTTCATCGGCGGAAGCGCCCTACAGAGCATGCTCACACCGACCGGGAACCGGACGGTGGCCCAGAGCACCTTTGGTCCTATAACTGAAAATGACCAGCGGAGGGCGACAAGTACGACCGACATCCTCGAACGGATGGGATACAACTGGCGCCGCCCGTACGGCGGCGCGGGAGATCTGGAGACCATTGACTGGATCCTTCTTACCCGCGAGGCCGGCGAACTGGGCTTCGGGGAGAGCCTGGCCAGCCTGCGCGTCTCCGAAGATCCGGTGCAAACGGAGAGAGTCGCTCGTAGGCTTCGGATCAAGCCCGATCAGGTTCTGTCGGCACAGGCTGAACTGTTGTCCGTTACCCGCATCGCCAGCCTTGTCGGCACCGCCGTGTCACCCAGCGAAGCGGATGTGCGGACATCGCTGTATAGCTCGATGGAGCGCGTGAAGATCAACGCCGTAGTGTTGCCGGCCTCCGCGTTCGTCGAGGAAGACGCAACCTTCACCGACGAGCAGATTCGCACGCACTTCGAGAAGTACCGCGAACGCGAGGCGCAGGCGGGGCTGGAGTTCGGCTACTACGTTCAACCGGCGATCAAAGTACAGTACCTCAGGATCGATCGAGAGGAGATCGCCAAGACGGTGCGAGTGGCCAACCTCGATCGGCGCGCAAGAGCCTATTATGACGAGAACCTCGGACGCGACCCGGCGTTTTTGAGGCCGGCCGATGAAAACCCTGTGGACCCGACGGCGGCCGACGGACCCCAACCGGAACGCAAGCCGTTTCTGGACTGGGAGGAGGCCAAGGCCTCGGCGATTTCGGCCGTCCGGAAGGAAGCCTCAAAGGAAATGACCGCGCGCATCGCCGACTGGTTCGTTCCGTATGTGAATGAGGCGTGGCTGGCCGTGCCGCGCGGCGACAACGGCTACAAGAAAGCACCGGCGGACGTCGCCACGCTCGGATACTTCGACAAAGTCCTGGAGCGGCTTCCCGGGCCGATCTCCTATCCAAAGGGCATCAGCGTCGGCGCAACGGATTTCTTCAGCATCGCTGAGGCCGACAACGTCCCCGAGCTTGGGGCCACGCAGTACATGCCCGAGGCCATGGGCCGGTTCCGCCTTGACACCCTGGGGACGCTGGCGATGCGCAATGAGTTCCTCATCCAGGAAGTGCCGAACGATCGCGGGACCAACGCATCCGACTACCTCGCGGCGTTCCAGACATGCCGGTATCCGCTCAAGGACATCGACGGAAACATCTTCCTCTTCCGCGTGGTGGACTTTCGTGAAGGGCACATCCCCGAATCGCTCGACGAGGTCCGCGAGAAGGTGTTGGCGGATCTCTCGACGCTCACCGGTCTGGAGAACGCACGTTGGCGTGCGGAAGCGCTCCGCGGTTGCGAGGATTCCTCGAACCTCAAGGAGGCGTTCGAGAGCGACGAGGAGCTGTCGGCGATGCAATCGCCGGACCTGGTCACGGTTGTCGGATACGTCGATGTCGCACCATTCGCACGTACCACGCCGTATAACGCGGCCCGCGGCGCGCCGGAGCCGATGATTCGCGTCAGCGGCGGGCTGGGGTCGTTTTCTCGTGAGGTTGTCGAGGAATGCTTCGCCCTCGCAACCGCCGAAGAGAAGATCAAGGTGATCGAGCTAACGGACCGTGCGGCCGTAATGGTGGCCGAGTGGGTCGAAACCACGCCGGCGATGCTCGAGGAGTTCGAGACCTCGCGCGCGAGCTTCCTCGGTCAGATGAATCAGTACCGTTCGCTGGACGTCATCAACGAATGGCTCAAGCCGGACAACATCCGCGCGCGAAACGGGTTCCGAATCGACTCGAAGTAGTGCATCGATACGCGTAGACTTGCGGGTCGGGTGCCCGATGCCCTTCGCCGTGGGGGAATCGAATCCGATGTCCATTCGAGTCCCCCACCATGGGCAGTCCGACGCTTGCCTATGGCACCCAACCATCGATTGACGTGCGACAAAGGACTAGCGCTTCTCCGGCGGCGGCTTGGTGTGGAAAATCCCCCGTTCACAGGCCACGGTGAACCCCTCGACGGTGCGCTTGAAGAGTTCCCATCGCTCGCGAATTCGATCTGCCTCGATCGGCTCAATCTCTCCGTCGTCCTCAATCGACTTTGTGACAGTCAGGAGAAACTGACTGAACTCCTTGACCAGCCGTTGGGTGTTGATGAGCAGTTCCGTCGGCACATCGTCCGGCGGCGTGCCGGGGTTGGATACGTAGAATCCCCCGGCTTCGTGACAGAGCCAGTTGACCACATCCCGGTCGGCCGTGACGCGCACGATATCCGCCAGGCGATCCAAGGGATTGCGGGCGCCGCTTGCGTCGGGGTCGGCGGCGTCCGATTCCTGACACCACTTGTAGACCAGCGCCGTCGAAAGCCGCAGCTCGGCCGCCAAAGCCTTGACGCCGATATCGTCGGCCGCCCGTTTGAGAACCTCGTCCGAACGCATAGGACAACTCCCGCCGGCCCGACGACGACGGGATCACCTCGCCACCGGCCGACTCTTATGAAAACCCGCGGCTCTCGCCGCGTCCCGGTTATACTACCTGGAACCTGACCCGCTATCCATTTGCGACAACGAGTATCGCGTGACCGTTGAACACGTGCAGACAAAACGAGAGATCGCAACCCTGCTGGATCGGCTTGGGGCGAGCCCGCGCAGGCGTCTCGGGCAAAACTTCCTCATCGACGGGAACCTGATGCGTCGCCTGGTGGCGTCGGCCGACCTGGCCCCGACCGATCGGGTGCTCGAGGTCGGCGGCGGAACCGGCGGGCTCACTGATCTTCTGGCCGAGCGCGCCGGGGAGTTGCTCTGTGTGGAGATCGACCGCGCCCTGCACACGCATCTGTGCGATCGGTTCACCAGCAACCCGCGCGTTCGCGTACTCCAGGCCGACATCCTGGAGAGCAAACATCGAGTCCACACGGAAGTCGCGCAGTTTCTGCAAGCGAAGCCGAGGGGGTCGGCAAAGCTCGTCGCGAACCTTCCCTATCAGATCGCCACGCCGCTGGTTATGAATCTGTTGGCCGACTATCCGAACGTTGATCGACTTTGCTTCACGGTCCAGCGCGAGGTGGGCGAACGGTTCACGGCCCGACCGAACAGCAAGGCGTACGGTCCTCTCAGTATCCTGACCCAGGTCTTGTGCCAAATAGAAACCGTCGCCCGACTTCCCGCGACGGCGTTTTGGCCACAGCCGTCCGTCGAGTCCGTCATGCTTCGTCTGGACGTTGTCGATCCACCGTTTGCTGATTCCGCGGCCATCGGGCGTTTCGTCCGGTTGGTGCGCGCCACGTTCGAGCACCGGCGGAAGACCCTTCGCTCGGCACTGCGGACCAGCCTGGACGCGGCGACCATCGACGGGGTTTGCGATAGTTTCGACGGCACACGCCGACCGGAGGCGCTGGATGTGAAGGAATGGGTCGCTCTGTTTCAAACGACGGAAGGTTAGCGGTCTGTTAAAGAAGTGTGGCACCGGCTTCCAGCCGGTGATCGTGCTGGCTTACTCCCTTGACGGGGATACCGCCCATTCGCACCGGCTGGAAGCCGGTGCCACACCAGAAAACCATCTTTCTTCAACATGCTGATAGCGCCCCCTTAGGAGGGCGTGTGTGCCAGTCTTAACTGGTGTGCAGAGCCAATCTGACGGCGGCAATCCGCGTCAGAGCCGTGGGCGCAAGCCCTCGGACACGCTGCGAACGAGCACCGCGCGTTCACGATGCCAGACCGGTCACAGGGCTCGCGCCCTGTGCTCTGAAAACTGCCCGCCG
>CBDUXT010000129.1:0-12479 GCA_965371245.1 uncultured bacterium
GCGGCAAGCTTTCCGAAAAGGTGATTCGTCAAATCACCCTCGACGTAGGCGAGGGCTGCGAGGACAAGCTTGATACACAATGGTTGTGGCACGGGCGTCATGTTCGCCTGGTCGATGGCACGACCGTGAGCATGCCCGACACGCCCGAGAACCAGGAGGCGTATCCGCAGAACACCCAACAAAAGGAGGGGCTGGGCTTTCCGATCGCTCGTGTGGTCGTGCTCCTATCCTTGGCCACCGGCATGCTTACGGGCATGGCCATGGGACCCTACGCCGGCAAGGAAACGGGCGAAAGTGCGCTGCTTCGTTCACTACTCGGGCGTTTCAATCCAGGCGATATTCTGCTGGCCGATCGTTACTACTGTTCGTACTTCATGATCGCACTACTACAGGAACGGGGTATCGACTTGGTGGCCCGACTCCATCAGCGCCGGTCGGTGGACTTTCGGCGCGGTCGCCGCCTGGGCAAGGGCGATCATGTGGTCACCTGGGAGCGACCCCAAAGGCCCAAGTGGATGGACCCGCGAACCTATGATCGGATACCCCCTTCGATCGAGGTTCGTGCGATCCGCGTTCACGTCGGCCAGCCCGGCTATCGTGTCGCGTCGTTTGTCGCGGTGACCACGTTGACGGACGCCACGGCGTATCCGAAAGAGGATATTGCGTCGTTGTACCAATCCCGCTGGCTGGCGGAGCTCGACATCCGCGCCATCAAGATCACGATGGGCATGGACATCTTGCGTTGCAAGACGCCCGAGATGGTTCGCAAGGAGATGTGGACGTGTCTGTTGGCCTACAACTTGATTCGTCGGGCCATGTTGCAATCGGCCCAGGCGGCGGGCGTGTCGCCACGCACGCTAAGCTTCACCGCCGCCGTGCAAACGATCGGTGCAAGCTGGCTGGTCATGGCTCTGGGTAATGACACGTTGACCTCAAGACTCGCTGACGCCGCCTTGGCATCCCTGGCCGAACACGTTGTGGGCAACCGGCCAGGGCGCGTCGAACCGCGAGCGATCAAACGCAGGCCCAAGGAACACGCCTTACTTACCAAGCCACGCGCCGAAGCGCGGGCCGAACTACTGAAGGAAAAACCGATGTAAGTCCTTACTACACAAGCGGCAGTGCCATTCGGGACAGTCACCGATATGCCAAGCGTGTGGCAGTGCGAACTCGCTTATTTGCCTGATCTCTGGGGCACGCCTGATGACGGCATCGCCGACGCCGGTGACGAAATCGTCCGGAGCGAGACCTTCGGGGGCACGACCTGCACGGTCAAGCACGACGACGCGGGCGGACTGGACAACCCCGCGGCGGTGGTCTTCGGCGCGGACGGATTCCTGTACGTCAGTAGCTTCGAGAGCGACAGCATCCTGCGCTATGATGGCGACACCGGTGTGTTCATCGATGTTTTTGTTCCATCGGGAAGCGGCGGACTGGACGGACCGGATGCGGGCATGGTGTTCGGTCCGGGAGGTGATCTCTTCGTACCGAGCTTCTGGAGCAACGAGGTGCTGCGATACAGCGGCACGGACGGATCGTTCGTGGGCGCGTTCGTCCCCGCGGAGAGCGGCGGCATGTTGCATCCACGCACGCTGCTGTTCCGCGCAAGCGACGGCCATCTCCTTGTCACCGCGGAAGCGAGCAACAACGTTCTGATCTTCGACGGCACCAGCGGCGCACCCATCGGAACGCTGGTTGCCGGCGTCAGCGGACCCTCGGGCATGGCCTTCGGGTCGGACGGCAACCTGTACGTAAGCAGCATTACAGCCAACTCGGTCCGTCGCTATGCCGCGGACGGCACCTTTGTGGATGAGTTCATCTCGGGCGTCCCGCTACCGACTTTCCTGATCTTTCCGGAGGACGGCGCGCCGGACTTCACCGCGCGCGAAGCGTTCGGCGCGGGCAGTACGATCCCCGTCGCCTGGGGCGATGTCGATAACGACGGCTGGGAGGATCTGGCCGTTGGGAATTTCTTCGGTGAGACCAACCCGCTCTACCTCAATGACCAGATCGGCGGCTTCACGTTGGGTAGCCCCCTGGGCAACGGAAGCACGTTCGCCGTCTCCTTTGCAGACATCGACAACGACGCCGATCTCGATCTGGCCGTCGGAAACGGCAACGGTGAGCCGAACTCACTCTTGGTCAACGGAGGCGCCGGAAGCTTCACTTCGCAGGCGGCGTTCGGCACGGCGACAACGGTCGCCCTCGCCTGGGCGGACTTCGACAATGACGGTGACCCGGATCTGGCAGTGGGCAACGGCGGATTCGGCACCGAGGAGCAGAACCGGCTCTACGTGAACAACGGCGATGGAACGTTTACGCCGCGTGACGCGTTCGGAGCCCTGGACACGGCCTCCGTCGCCTGGGGTGACGCCAACAACGACGGCTGGCTGGACCTCGCCGTCGGAAACTGGGGCAACGGGCAGAACCTGCTCTATGTCAACAACGGTGATGGTACGTTCAACGAGGTTGCGGCGTTCGGGGCGCGCGACACCAACACGATCACCTGGGGTGACCTGGACAATGACGGCTGGCTCGACGTCGCGGTCGGCAACGGAGACTTCAGCGGTGCCGATCAGAACTACGTCTATCGCAACCGGGGTGATCTAACGTTCGCCGAGTTCCCGGCGTTCGGGCTGGGAAGCACCGACGGACTTGCCCTGGGAGACTTGGATCACGACGGCGACCTCGACATGGCCGTCGGAAACGAGCACACGCCGACGACCAACTTCCTCTACGTCAACAACGAGGACTCGGGCAACTATCTGACGCTCTCGCTCGTGGGACATCGCGGTGATTTGGGATCGGGCTTCTCGAATCGTAGCGCCATCGGGGCACGCGTCACGGTCTATCCGAGCGGAAGAGTATGCAGCGACGCCGTGCAACTCGGGTACCGACAGGTGGAATCCACCGGCGGATTCACGTCACAAAACTCCCTCGATATCGAGTTCGGTCTTGTGGGACATGTGACCGTGCTCGACAAGTTCAGCAGCGCGAGCACCGCTGTCATCAAATCGCGCGCGGATCTGGAGGGCCCCGGCGGATGCCTCGATCTGCGGATCAACATCACCGACGTGATCAAGGTACTCGACGCCTTCGGCAACAGCCCTTACCCCTTCACGCCGTCCGCAGCCGACGCCTGCGCTTCAACCTGTCCAAACGTGCTGCCTTGAGTCCGCGTTGGTTGCCGATTCTCCGTGGTCGATGCCCCAGCGGCGGGGCAGGTAATCCGTTAGGGCACTTCGATCCGGATCGCCAGGAAATAGCCAGGAAGCAAGAAACGCTTCTCGTAAACTATTGCTACACACCGACTTACAACGGAGGCGGGGAAGTCGAGGCTCCGTACGCGAGCTATGGAACCGCCATAGACGCTATGCTACGAGGGTCTTCGCGCATCCGGAATGACATCGGTTGACATGCATACACTCCCATTTGCACCCATATGCCAGGAAGTGAACTTCCATGGACATGCGCGAACACCCCTTCGGGCCGTGCGGTCATCCAGCGGCCTTGAGACCGCCGAACGTCGATCTGCGCGCGGACACGATCTACGACCGGCGGAACAGCCAGTCCACGGTCGGGCGAATATCGACACCGTACGGGAGCGCCAGGCTTGGAGTAGAGACGTACGACATCATTGAGGAACGCACGTCGTCGAGCGTGACCGGGCCTGGTCCCTTGCCGTCGGACCCGGCGTTGTCGGGTCCGATCACCATGGCCGGCAAGGGCGCGCCCCCGCCGGCCGAGGAAGTCGAGGTACTCCTGTCAATGAGTTGGTACCCATGCACGGCGGCCGGCAACGTCGAACGCGCGGTGACCAACCTGGCCGGGAGCCAGGTCTGCTCGGCCACCCGGCGCCGGCAAACGGATTCCTACTGGTCAATCATCAGTCCTGACATATGAGGGATAGATTGTTATCTAAGCCGCGAGCACGGGACCCTCTCCGTCAAAACCGCCTTCTCGGACTCGCTAGCGTCGTTTCGGACGTGGCACGCTCCTTGCCCATCCGATAGCTGATTTCGTCCAGAGTCGTCTTGCGGGACAAGTACCCGCCCCTCCGGTCGAGTTCACAGTTTCCAACCGTTTTGTCGTGCTAGAGCCGGGCAGCGCGTACGCGCGTCGCGTGACCCGGCCTAGTTGGACCCGGATTCCGCCCCAGTCCGGTGAATGAGGGCACGCTCGTCGCTGGTTGATTCGAACAACCGTTTCGGCGTGTGAACACCGAGGGCCGCACGACTCCCTAGAAGAGCTCCGCAACAGCACAGGGTGTTTCGTTTAGCCGCAACAGCAGACAGTCGTAAGTTTCAGCCGCAATCGTGATGTGCTGAAGCGAAAACGAATGTCCCGCAGTCGTAAACGGGACGTAAACATAACCCTTGCCCCCAAGGAGTTAGGAAAGTGAAGATTAACCCAAGTAGACGCAAGCTGTTGCAGTGCAGTGTAGTGGGGACGTTCCTCGTCGTTGCCAGTGGTTACGCCACGGTCGCGCAAGCACAGATCCAGGACTTTGCCGTAATTGACACCACGCCGTTGATGCGCTTCGGGCCCACCAGCCCCATCAACGGGTACCCGATGTGGGTACAGGACTCCAACGGGCTCGTGTTGGAGTTGTGCGAAGACACCAACGATGTTACGCCGCCGGCGGGATTATTCGATCCGGAAACCGGGGCGGCATTCCCGCCCTGTCCGGCCTGCGTTGATCCGCTCCTGGACCTGCCGGATCCGACACTTCCGCAGTCGTTTCCGGACAACTACCCTGACGAGCACTTCTACTGGTTGGCCGAGTCGCTCATGATCGAGTCGGACAACACACGCAGTATCGTCGTATTGGCGATAGAGGCGGCCTTCGATGGGCTGGGTGCGGTTGTCGACGGTGAGCAGGTCGTCTTTGCCCGCTATCGTGTACGCATTGATAATGCCACCCCCGGCGAGCTGTACCAGATCACTTATCCCTTCGGCGTCACCTATGTTGAGGCGGAGAACGACCAGGGTGGTGCGGCCATCAGCAACATCAACTTCACCAACGACATCTTCCTCTGGAAAGGTACGACGCTCGTCGAACCGATTAGCGGCATTATGGGTACGTTCCTTACGTCGGTGAACCCTCCGCCGCCGGCCGGATCGGGTGATCCGCCCAACACGCAGACCTACCTGGGCGACGTCTGTGGCGGTGGCGATATTCAGGGCAGCCCGTTCGGGACCAACTTCTTCAGTGTGGTAGGGCCCAACGCGGGTATGGTTCTGTCCTCCGGAAATACACTCCCGAGCGCAACACAGTGCGATCCCGCGGAACCGGCGATGATCGCGGCCTTCGACGCCTACGACGCCTATCGCGTTGCGAACGTCGATGCGCTCGCCGCGCCTCTGGCCAGGGATCCCTCGAACTGTACTCTGTCGCGGGAGTTTGTCAATTTGGCCAAGCCGGCCACGAAGTTGGGCGTTCAGGTCGATCGCGCGACCTACAATCGTAGCCTGGTGGCCGGCGCGAACTCCACGCAGATCAACGTGTGGGCGAGTTCGTTTGAGGGTCAGAACATCCAGCTCGAGATCCCCGGCATCGTCGATCCGATTCCGATGTGCGGCGACGGCACGGGCAAGTACTTCGCCCATGCGCTCTTCCCGAGCAGCTTCATTCCACCGAGCACGGTCACCGTCACCAACATGACGGATGACCCGCCAAGTTCCACCACGCATGCGTTGAGCGCGAACCTTCAGATCATCGGTGCATCGGTGGATCTGGGGGCAGGCAGCCTCAGCATTACGGCGTCCATCGCCGATCCGGATCAGGGAACCAGCCTCACAACGGGTGGATCTTCTCTGACGGTGGACCCCACGGACCCGACCATCGGAACGGCCGACGTCACTCTCGCTAGTGGAGTTTGCGGTGTGGTTCCTCCGGCTTCCGTTTCCATCGAATCCGCGCAGGGCGGCACGGTGTCAGCCCCGACGACGATCCTCGGCGTGGTTCCGGACGTGCTCGCGGCCGCGGGTGGTACCGTGGTCGTGGCGAAGGGTTCGACAGCCGCTGTCGATGGCACGGCCTCGATTGGTGTGGGTCTCACCTACAGTTGGGTGCAGACCGGTGGAAGCGCCATTACGCTTGATGATCCCACCAGCGGCACCCCGAGCTTCACCTTCCCGTCCGCGGATGATCTCATCACGCTGGTGTTGACGGTCACCGACCAGAACGGAATGACGAGCAGTGACACGGCGATCGTGACGAACACCGTTGTCGCGGTGGCGGGGGCCGACCAGGATCTGCTGTTGTTCCCCGACGGGGGTGTCGCGCTGGACGCAAGCGCGTCACAGGGCTCGGGCTTGTCTTACGGCTGGGCGCAGATTGCGACCGATGAGCTCACGTCTACGCAGTGCGCCGGCGGGAGCAATGACTGGCCTGTCTCGATCGCCATCGATGCACTCAACCCCGCGTTGGCCACGCTCACCATGCCACTTGAAGGGGGCTGTGTAACGATTGAGCTGACCGTTTCCGGTCCTGGCGGATCAGCTTCAGACAGCATCACGATCAAGACGCCGGTCGGCGCACCAACGGCCAACGCGGGAGCGGACATCGTCGTCTTCACCAACGAAATGGTGCAGCTCGACGCCAGCGCGTCGGCGGGCATTATCTACATCGATGGAACTGGCTTCACCTGGACCCAGCTCGCTGGAGAAACGGTGGAGCTGGGAACGCTGCAGGCGGACGGTACCTTGCAAATCGATCGAGACGCGCTTGGCGCCGCCATTGCTCCTGGCATCTCGATGCCGGCCTTCGTCTTCCCGAGCACCTTCCAAACCCTGAGCTTCCAGGTCGTGGTGGCGGGTCCGGGTGGAAGTGCGACCGACTTCGTCGATGTGATTGTGGACGACCCGGGAACCTCGGACACGCTGACGGGAGGCCGTGCACGTTATGACGGTGGCAAGTCGCGCTTCACGATCGATGGGACAAGCTCGATTCCGGGCCCGGGACACAGCGTCACCTGCTGGCTCGGGGACCAGGCACTGGGTCTTGAGATCGGCACCGGAGCGGTCGATGCGCTCGGCGGCTGGAAGGTCGATGCCATCGGTGGCATGAATCCGTGCCTCGAAGATCCGGGCGTAGCCGACGACTGCGATGGGGGCGCCACGACGATGCAGGTCCATTGTAGCTCCACCCTCGGTGGCGCGTTGCTCATGGACTACGAGGCGAGGGACTAACCTATCTCGCATAGTTAGGATGTAGTTGGAGCCTTGGGAACGGGGGGTCCCTCTATAGAGTGGCATGTGCTCGAAAGAGTGCATGCCATTCTTTCTTCTTGCACATCGGGCGCAGCGCAAGGACGAGGCAGTTCGAAGGATCGTGGTTCCGCAGCGCCAAGCTGGCGGGTGGCGTGGTTCACGCTTGTGTGACCATGCTTGCCGGCACAACGATCGGGCGTGTTCGAGCCGGCATCGAGTTCATGGCCCGAGCCACCATGCCCGCGCTTCGCTTGGGCATCCCACGCGCGCCAGCTCTACTTGGTCTCCGCCCAGTTGCGACCGGTGGCCACGTCTACCACGATTGGGACAGACAACGGCATCGCCTGTTCCATGCTTGACTGGATCAGTTGAACCGTCTCATCGAGCCCGGACAGCGGCGCCTCGAACACCAGTTCATCGTGGACCTGGATGAGCATCTTGGCTACGTGTTCGCCGGCGAGGTACCCGCGGTGAATGTCAATCATCGCCCGTTTGATCAGATCGGCGGCCGATCCTTGCACGACGGTGTTGACGGCGATGCGCTCGCCCAGGGCCACCTGCTGGCGATTTCGAGACCGCAGCTCCTCGACCGGGCGACGTCGCCCGAGCATCGTCTCGACGTAGCCTGTCTGCTTCGCCTGTTCGATCACGTCGTCGATGAAGCCGCGGATGCCCGGGTAGCGAGCGAAGTAGGCGTCGATGAATGCTTGGGCGTCGCCCATGGCGATGCCCAACGACTTGGCCAGCCCGAAGGCCGATTGACCGTAGATGATGCCGAAGTTCACCGCCTTCGCGGCGCTGCGCTGCTCAGTCGTCACCTCATCGAGCGACACGTCGTTGACCTGGGCGGCCACTGCGCGATGGATGTCTAGTCCCTCACGGAACGCGGCGAGCAGCGCCTCATCCTGGCAGAAATGGGCCAGCATGCGCAGCTCGATCTGCGAGTAGTCGGCCGCCAGCAGGACCGTGTCGGGTTTGCCGGCCACGAAGGCCTCGCGGATGCGCCGCCCCTCTTCGGTGCGCACGGGGATGTTTTGCAGGTTGGGGTCGCGTGAGGAAAGCCGCCCGGTGACCGCGCCGGTTTGGTCGAACGAAGCGTGCAGCCGTCCGGTGCGATGGCACACCATCTTCGGCAGGGTGTCCGCATAGGTCCCCTTCAGCTTGGCGAACTCGCGGTACTGAAGGACGAGCTTCGGAATCGGGTTGTCGTGCTTGCGCGAGAGTGTCGTAAGCGTGTCAGCGTCCGTGCTGCGACCCGTCTTGGTCTTGCGAACGACGGGCAAGCCCTGCTCATCGAAGAGCACCTCGCCAAGCTGCTTCGGGGAGTCGATGTTGAACGCATGCCCGGCGGCCGCGTGAACCTCCTTGGTCAAAGCGATCATGCGATCGCCCAGCGACTCACCGATTCGGCTGAGCAGCCTGGTGTCGATCACGACGCCGTTGTGTTCCATTTCGGCCAGCACTTCGACCAGGGGCATTTCCGTCTCACGGAAGAGCGCCTCGACATGGCTGCCGGCGATGCGCGGCTGGAGCGCCTCGAACAGCCGCCACGTGAAGTCCGCGTCCTCGGCCGCATAATCGGACACCAGGTTGAGGTCCACCTGATCGATGGTGACCTGGTTCTTGCCTTTGCCGATCAGGTCGGAGATCGGAATCATCTCGTGCCCGAACAATCGCTTGGCCAGCGAATCGAGCCCGTGCGAATGGGTCAGCGGATCCAGGAGGAAGCTGGCGATCATAGTGTCGAACGCGATGCCGGCCACACGGATGCCGGCGGTGCGCATGATGAGGACGTCGTACTTGATGTTCTGGCCGACCTTACCGATCTCGCCGTCCTCGAAGATCGGCTTGAGCCGTTCGACGACGGCGTCTTGATCAAGCACCCGACCCAGCGGGGCACGGACGGGAACGTAGTAGGCCTCGCCGGCTTGCCACGAAACGGAGATGCCCACCAGGTCGGCGGCGATCGGGTTGAGCCCGGTGGTCTCGGTGTCAAACGCGAAGACTTTGACACGCTCGAGCTTTGTCGCGAGCGCTTCGAGTTTCGGCAGCGTATCGACAAGGTGGTACCGGCTCCGATCAACGGGTGCCTTGGCGGCGGGTTCGGGCTGAGTTTCCTTGCCGCTCGCCCGGTCCAGGGCATCCAACTGGTCCTTGAGTCCGTGGAAATCGAGTTCGTCGAAGATGGGTCGAACGTCGCGGAACCGGAGCCGATCGATGGCGGCATCCGCCAGAGAAAACTCGAGCGGCACGTCGCGCCGCAGCGTAACCAGTTGGCGCGTCAGCGCGAGATTTTCCGCCGCCGCCTTCAGGCGTTCGCACAGCTTTGGTGTCAGTTTGTCCGCGTTCGCGGCGACGGCCTCGGCGGTCTTGTACTCTCTGATGAGCTTGACCGCCGTCTTGGGGCCGATGCCCGGTACGCCGGGAATGTTATCCGTTGGGTCGCCGGTCAGCGTCTGAATCTCGACGGCTTCCAGCGGCAAATAGCCCTTCTTCTCCAGCAACGTAGGACCATCCAGCACCTCGCCCTTCGAGGCGTCGTAGAGAAACACACGGTCGGTGATCAGTTGTTCGAGGTCCTTGTCGCGGCTGACCAGGAACACCTCGATGTCCAGGGCGCCGGCGCGCTCGGCGATGGTGGCCATCAGGTCGTCCGCCTCGAACTCGGGGCACTGAAGGACGGGAATGTCCAGGGCGGAAATGATCGACAGGATGCGGTCGGCCTGTGTGTGGAGCGCATCGGGCGCCGGTTCGCGGTGTGCCTTGTAGTTGGCGTCCAGTTTTCGGCGGAACGTAGATTTGTCGGGCACATCGACGGCTACGGCCAGGTAGTCCGGGCGGCGGTCGCGAATCAGGTTAAAGAGCATCTGACAGAAGACATAGGTAGCCCTGGTCGGCTCGCCGCTGGGGCTCGTGAGGTCACGGAAGGGCGCATAGAACGCTCGATAGATCTGGTAGTAGCCGTCGAGAACGTAGAGGCTTTTTGGCATTTTAGGTTGCGTCGGTCGAAAGGCATTCGGGTTGGGCACGTCCGCGCCCGCGGGTGGCACGGTAGCCCGATGATACTGCATGTCAACCGCCGAGAGGGGGGCCTGCGAGACCGGGTGACCGGATCCCAGACACAGGCGCGAGGAGGTCGAGGCGACTTGCGTGTCGGATGAGCCTCGCCTGACCGGGGCCTACCACCCCGCCATGGTCCGAGAAGGCGTGCTCCAAAGAAGCCGGCGATCCTGGTCGATACAGTGGTGAAGTCCGACCACAGGGCCTACATACAAGGAGCGACCGTGCCAGCAAAGACAAAGCGCGCCATCCTACTCGAGAGCGGCACCAATGAGATGGAAGTTCTCGTCTTCTCGCTGGACGACCAGCGCTACGGTGTAAACGTGGCGAAGGTGAGGGAGGTGATCAAGCCTTTGACCGTCACGGCGCTGCCGGAAACCCATCCGTCGGTCGTCGGCGTCTTTCAGTTGCGCAGTACCGTGACACCGCTGATTGACCTGAAGAAGTGCCTGGGTAGAGGGGCAGCCGACGCCGACACAGGCAAGATCGTCATCATGGAGTTCAACGACATCCGCGTCGGGTTTCTCGTGGACACGGTGGAGCAGATCTTTCGCGTGAACTGGAAGGACGTGGCCGCCATGCCCGACATGGAGGGCGTGAACGACGCCCCCCTGACCTCTGTCGCGCACATCAACGACCATATGGTCTTGATGCTCGATTTCGAGAAGCTCGTGTTCGACCTCAGTGGCGTCGATTTGTTCGAGGAGCATGCCCGGGGAATCACACGGGACGTCGCGCGCGGCGATCGGCGCATCCTTCACGCCGAGGATTCGCACGTCATGCGGACGCTGATCCGCTCCAATCTGGTAAAGGCCGGCTACACCGACGTCACGCAATGCATCGATGGACAGGATGCCTGGGATACGCTGACAGCATCCTTGACCGAGCCAGGCAAGCCGGCGTTCGACCTGATCATCACCGACATTGAAATGCCGCGGATCGACGGACTGCACCTGACGCGCCGGATCAAGGAGCACGCGCAACTGAAGGCCATCCCCGTCATCGTTTTCAGCTCGCTGGTCAGCACCGACAACGACAAGAAATGCAAGGCGGTCGGCGCCGACGCCCAGATCACCAAGCCCGAACTCGACACGCTCGTGGACCTGGCGGACCGGCTCCTCGCGGAACACGCCGGTGGTGCCGCCCGCGCGAACTCGGCACGGGTCTAGTTAGTCCTCCGACACGCACAACATCGATGTGGGTGCCATGCTCACGCTTGCGTGAGCATGCTCTGCCGTGTCCGTACGCACATGGCCACGCAAGCGTGCCCATGCCACCCAACGCCGTGAACGTAATGTTGCTCGGGCGGGTTCCAAGAGGGTGTATAAGAAGGGTCATGACGAACCGAGCCGCGAGTGTGAGGGAGCGGTTTCGTGTGCGAAACCGGACCGCTTCCTTACGGGCGCGGCTCGGAAAGAGCCTTCTTAAACACGCTCTAAGTGATTATGACAACGAAAGAAACAGCCTCCGTGCAGATGTTGTCTTTGTCGCGACGACATGGCATGGAGGCTTATTATGTCGGTTCGCAACCACGGGCGTGCCCGAGGTGCGTCTACGTATCGTCAATCTCTTCGCTCGGCCATGAGTCGTTACCTCACGGCCCCCTTTTTTCGACAGCCGGCGGGTGCGCGGGGTCACGAAGGCGACCGGGTGCGATGCGTTGGTCGGCGGAGTACCTGGTCTTCACGGGCCTGTTGATGGTTTATTCACCAGGGGCGACCCTGGCGGATCGGTTTCGTAGCGCTCGGGAGTGCCTGGTCGAGATGTTTCCGCGGCGGCGCGTCCCGGCCAGAGCTACCAGGGATTCGTCAAGGCCTGGCGGCGTCTGATCCCGTGGGTGCCCAACAGCCTTGAACGACACGTTCGAGAGTGCCACCAAGCCGTCGCAGGTCGGTTCGACCAGCGATGGGGCTGGAAAGTTTTTGCCGCCGGCGGATCGCGGGTGGAGGTTCCGCGGACGGCAGCCAACAAGAACGTGGACCCGAAGCGCGTCCGCGTCTACGGCGGCTCCTACGGCGGGTTCATGACGCTCATGGCCCTCTTCCGCGAGCCGGACCTGTTCCCCTGCGGGGCGTCGCTTCGACCCGTGACGGACTGGACCCATTACAATCACGGGTACACCTCCAACATCCTCAACACCCCGGACATCGACCCCGAGGCCTACGAGCGCAGCTCGCCGATCGAGTTTGCCGAAGGGCTAAACA
>CBDUXT010000130.1:0-12463 GCA_965371245.1 uncultured bacterium
AAACCGATGTAAGTCCTTACTACACAAGCGGCAGTGCCATTCGTGACTGTCCCTCCTTTCACCTTTTCATCGTCCGAACGACGACCACAAAGCAAACACGGCATCGCCCCTCCACTCGGTGAGACGATGCCGTCAGATTTACCAAGCACCCGCCGCAGCAATCGGCCCAGGCATCGGCGGGCAATGGTCAGACCTACTCTTTGCCGGACCTACCCAGTCCCGAGATCGGTGATTCTCCCCGCTTTCCAACGCTCGCCTCATCCGGTTGCCAGAGGTTCTGTTGGCAAATGTCGAATCGCAGGGCGATCCTCCGCGAAGTAGATCACGAGGTCGTCCTTCGATTCCTGTACGCATCGAGCTCTCGCCCACTTACCCTTGTAGCGATAATGGATCACTCCACGCTTACTCCACGGCATCATAGTGGCTATCATCCGAACCACCTTTATGCCAGTGTCAATCCTCGTCCAGTTCATGGGGACCAATTCGGACCACTCGTAGGGGTCCATTTGCTCTTTGAATTGAGTCCATTCCCCCTGTTCGTCATACGGGACCCAAATCAATTGGCGAAGGCAGTTGTCTTGGTGGTCACGGAGAAGATGAAACGCCGTTGCTCCAGAATTCAAGCTGTGCCACAGGACAGGCGCAATCCAAGCGAGGTAAGTGTACTCGTCAGTTTGCTGATCCAAATGCCTGCCGAACGACTGTAGGTTCCCAGGCATAATCTTTTGGAATTCCTGCGATGCGACCCATTCTTCATCAAGATCAAGTCTGTGGCTTAACAATTTGAGCAAACGGAACATGAATCTCCTTACCTGAGCACAAGCTATCACCAGCTCTCAGAAAAACACTCTTAGTAGCACGCACACTTTAATGTGCGGACAGATCAACCTCGTTGGCTTAGCCAACCCAATGCCAGAAACCCGGCCAGGCATTATAGAGCGCATTTCCTAGTCTGTCTCCCAAGTTCTTTCCCCCACCCGTAGGAATCTTCGAGATTCCATATCCAGTTAACAGACCTGCACCGGATGCTGCGACGCACAATAGAGCCTGCGGGCTTCCGAATCGGAAATTGGGCTTGGGGATTCTAAAGAAAGGAGGTTTCGGCGGTCTTGGCCGGCTTCCTCGTGGCGTTACGTTGTATCCGGGTTGTCCTTGAGGTCCCCATGTTCCGGGCTTAATCCAACCCCCAGGTCCTCGTGGGTAACCGGGGCCAGGAGCAAAAGAGCCACCTGGAGGAGCTAATCCGCTAGGATCAACGGTATCAAGCGGATTGTTACCAACATACGAATACACATTCGTACCTGCGTCGATTCCGATCGGATCGCGTTGGAGGAACCGCCCACTTACCGGATCGTAGTACCTCGCGCCGAGGTGTTGGAACGGGAAATCGGCGTAGGGATCGCCGGGCATTTCGGACGTGGCCGTTTGGTAGCCGAAGGCACCGACATAGCCGAAGCGGCGGGCGTTGCCGCCGACGCGCTCGCCGAAGGCGGTGAACGCGGCCGACTCGGTCGCGGCGCCATTCGGGTCGGTCATGCCGCGCGTCGTGCCGAGGTGGTCGGTCATGTAGTAGCTCGTTGACGTTCCGTCGAACGTCTCGATCGGATCGACCAGGCCGATGCCCGGCTGATACGAGCGGATGGATTCGCCGTGGGCGGGGATGAAGATGTTGTTTTCGTCGAAGCCGTCGGGAACGATCTCGTAGTCCCCGTACGCGGTGTCGCCGTCGTAGTCCGTCCAGGTGTTTCCGAGTTCCCCGCCGGCCACGGTGTACTGGTTGTTCGCGAAGTGGGGGGCGAACAGCTCGCGAACCAGGTACCGCGCGCGGGCGCCGTCGTAGCGGAACTCCCGCGCGTAGGTCACGTTGTATCCGGTCGGGTCCGGCGCGCCACCCGTCCAGTTCCACGTCTCTCCAACGGCGAAAGTGACGGCCTGGCCGTTTTGGGCGTAGCCCAGGCGAGTGGCCGAGTAGGCCTGCGTGCCGGCCACGTTGGTCACCACGCGTTCGACGTTGCCGGCCTCGCTGTAGTAGTACCAACTCGTTGACAGGAGTATCTCGATTTCCTCACCCGGCGGCGGCGGCGCGGGGCGCCCCTGCTGGGTGCCGCCTCCACCGAGGGCGAGAGTCTCCGGGGCGGTGAAGCTCTCCTCCAGGTTCTCAAAGATGTCGTACGTCTCAACCTTCATCAGCCGGTTGTTCCGCGTGATGTAGCCCTCAAGGTCCGGGTCGGGCCGGTTCACGTCATAATCATAGCGAACCTCGTGACGGAGGCCACCAAAATCCGTCAGCGGGCTGATCTTCAAGGTCCGGTTGCCGCCCTGGTCGTACGCCCGGCTCGACGGGCGGCATCGATGAGCCAACCTCCGTCAAGTGACGTGCGGCAGGGGGCGAAAACCCCTCGGTAATAGGTGCCTGTCCCTCGTTATCGCCTCGTTATCGTCTGATCTACGCGAGCGGAGTGCCGCATTCTGGACATGTACCCGATTCATTGGCGAAGAGGTTGTACCCGCACCGCTTGCAATGTCCGGGCGCATAAACAGGCCAGTAATGTGTACGGACGTAGACGATCGTCGATAGCACGGCGAACGCTAAACCGAAGAAACCCACAGAAACAAAGGAGAATGCAACAGGCGCTTGCGACGGCCTGATTTGCAGCCCGCGATATTGTCCCAGGAATACGTTGACCGTCCCAATAAGCGATAGCATAATGCCTGCAGCGAGTGAAAGCCGAAAAGCCAGGGCATATCGAGTCCAAGGCCGACAGAGTACCGTGAGCGCTAGCAAGTATAGGGCGACCGGAATGGTCACCTTGATTGTGTGCGCGATCTGCAAGCCCAGCAGGTCATCAACAGTATGCATTACAAGGAGTGGCAATCCTAGTACAACGGCGGTCGATGTACGGTTTCGCAGTACAATAAGCCTTGCCCATTCCCATACTCCTTGGACGCGGCAGTCTTGGATCAGTATTCGATTCACGCTTTCATTCCACGGGCGCGTGGCTCGACTTCACGCAGTTATTCCGAACGCCAACACTCTGACGGCGCAAGAAGATCTGAAGGCGCCTACGGCGCCGCGGAGCTACGGCTTCTCGATCTGCGGCGACCACAGACGGGAAGAGTCCGTATCTTGTCATCAAACACCTATGTCGAGCTAGAACTCCATTCGTCCCTCTCGGGCGTTTCTCTAGCGCGGGTTCCGCCAGTGGCGACTACGGAAGCTCGCAACACACGAACCAGTGCAACAACTTGCGCGGTTGCATAAATCCCAAGCATGACTGGGATCATCATCGAGCCTCGCAGGCCACTGACCAGCATGATTCCAAGGGCCATGAGCGAACCAAATACAAGGAATACGAGCAAGCCAGCTGTTCCGGCAAATCGTCGCCCACACCGGACACTACGTGCCATCCAAATGAGGAGCGCGATGAGTCCCACGTTTATCGGCAAAGCAGTCAGGTAACCGACGACCGAACGTCGTTCTGGATCACCGCCCAGTAGAACGGTGATTACGAACAGCACGTTGCAGATGGCAACTACATAAAGTGAGAAACATGCGCGTGCTTGAGTTGGCATTTCCTTCATGTCACACTAACCCTTGTTGCGCTTCAGTAACCCTGCGCTTTCTTGAAGTCTTTGTAACCCTTCCAGTATGCGCTGTAAATCTCGCCAAAGTCGTGGTCGGTCCAGAGCGGTACAAGAAAACAAGCCATCGTTAATTCCCCAACCGTCGCCCCAATTCCTCCCATGGTGAGATACAGGAGGCGGTCCAACATATCCATCAGTGGCTGAAGCGGGCCAAGAGGCGGGGGTTTACCCGGTGGTACTTGCGGTCCCGGCTCAGGGTCGCTGTCAGGCACGTTCAGATCACCCATGCCACCGAGTGGACCGTCACCGTTATGCGGCGGCCCCACTTGCAAGCCTTGGGGATCGGTCTGGGCGACAGGCTGGTTTCGTACATAGGAATAGACATTCGGTCCGGCATAGATCCCGATGGGGTCTCGTTGGAGGAACCGCCCACTTACCGGATCGTAGTACCGCGCGCCAACGTGCTGGAACGGGAAGTCGGCATACGCATCGTCAGACGTGGCCGTCTGGTAGCCCCATGCACCGACGTAGCCGAAGCGGCGGGCGTTGCCGCCGACTCGCTCGCCGAAGGCGGTGAACGCCGCTGACTCAACCGCGGCACCGGTGGGGTCGGTCATGCCGCGGGTCGTGCCGAGGTGGTCGCCCATGTAATAGCTCGTTGACGTGCCGTCCAACGTCTCGAACGGATCGACCAGGCCGATGCCCGGCTGGTACGAACGAATGGATTCGCCGTGCGCGGGGACGAATAAGCCCTCCTCGTCGAAACCGTCCGGCACGATCTCGTAGTCGCCGTACGCGGTGTCGCCGTCGTAGTCCGTCCAGGTGTTTCCGAGTTCGCCGCCGGCCACGGTGTACTGGTTGTTCGCGAAGTGGGGGGCGAACAGCTCGCGAACCAGGTACCGCGCGCGGGCGCCGTCGTAGCGGAACTCTCGCGCGTAGGTCACGCCGTAACCAGTCGGGGGCGGCCCACCGCCCGTCCAGTTCCACGTCTCGCCGACCGCGAAGGTGACGGCCTGGCCGTTTTGGGCGTAGCCCAGACGGGTGGCCGAGTAGGCCTGCGTGCCGGCCACGTTGGTCACGACGCGCTCGACGTTGCCGGCCTCGCTGTAGTAGTACCAACTTGTTGACAGCAGTATCTCGATTTCCTCAGCCGGCGGCGGCGGCGGGCCCTGTGCCTGCTGCGTGCCACCGCCCGCGAGGCCGAACGTCTCCGGGGCGGTGAGGTTCTCCGACATGCCGTCTTCAAAGATGTCGTACGTCTCGACCTTCATCAGCCGGTTGTTCCGCGTGATGTAGCCCTCCGGGTCCGGGTCGGGCCGGTTCACGTCATAATCATAGCGAACCTCGTGACGGAGGCCACCAAAATCCGTCAGCGGGCTGATCTTCATCGTCCGGTTGCCGCCCTGGTCGTACTCGTACGTGAAGTCGTACTCCCGGGTCGAATCGAAATCGGTCCGCTCCTCGTGCGTGAGCCGCCCGCGGGCGTCGTAGGTGAACGTCACCGTCGCCAGCGGGCCGAGGTGGTTGCTCTCGGTGATCGTGGAGATCACGTTGTTGTCCTGGTAAGTGTATGCCAGCGTCAAGAGCGAGAGGTCCATCCAGTCCCGATGGTCGATCGTGGTTACGCGGTCGGCCGCATCGTAGGAATAGAGCACGCCTGCCCCGTTGGTCGGGTAGGACACGGAATTGACCAGCCCGTTGGGCAGATACGTGAAGTCGGCCTGCATAATCGAGAGCTGTTCGATCGGGGCCACGGGAAACTGGCGAACGACGCGCTTGACACGGTTGGCGGCGTCCAGCTCCGTGATCGTCTGGACGCCGTCGGGGCCGGCACGGACGAGGGCGGCATCGAAGATCATCCCTACCTCCGTCTGGATATCAATATCGTAGAAGTAGTTGAACGTTCGGAAAATCCTGGGATCGGGCTCGGGCGGGCAAACATCGCCGCACTCATTGCTGCTGACAGTGATCGACGTAAGCCGCCCTCGTTCGTCGAAGCCTCGCTCTTGCTTGCGCGTGAAGCTGTCCACCGACGGGGGAGGTGGATCGCCCTCGTAGCCGAGGTCTGCATCTATGGTGATATGCGGCAGTTGCCCGCGCGGGTTGTAGCCCTGGGTTGCCAGGAACGAGCCCCTCAGGACGGGGATCTCGGCGACGTTGTTCGGCAGCGGTGGGAACGTGCTCCCCGGAATGGCGGCCGTCGAGCCTGAGACCTGGGGCAAGCAGACGGTGCTCGTGGGCCGGCCCTCACCGTCGGAGTTGACATCTCCACTGCCCCCTCCGCTGCTTGAAGAGCTTGTCGTTTCACCCCCACTGCCTCTTGTCGAGTGTTTCTGAAATACGGCTCCGGAGGCGGCGGCCGCCCCCCCTCCGCCGCCGCTTTCGGGAATCCCTTCGCCGTAGATGGCGAGTTGCCCCCACAAGTCGTACTCAAACAGCGTGACCACGCCGTTGGGGTCGATGACGGTGGCCAACTGTCCGCAACCGGGGTCGGTCGATTCACCGCAGCGAATCCCCAGGGTCGGGTCGGGCAGATGATACTCAAGGATCGTCTCGGCCGTGGCGAGCGGGTTGCCGGCCGGCGGCTCGATGATCTTGGTGAGCAGCGTCGGGTACTCCGGTTTTTCGTAGAGGAAACTGACGGTGTTGCCTTCCCCGTCGGTGTACGACGTGACGTTGTTGACCGCGTCGTAGGTCCAGGTCTGCACGTTGAGCAACGGGTCGGTCGCCGACGTCATGTTCCCGCTGAAGTCGTACGTCCACTCGGAGAGGTTGTTTCGCTCGTCGATGGACGTATCGACGTTACGCCCGCCGTCGTAGAAGAAGGACCGCACATCGCCCAGCGGGTTCGTGACGAACGTGATGTTGCCGTCCGGGAAGGCGATCGTCGCGTCGGCCCAGTGGTCGTACCGCCAGACGTTTCCGCGGCGGTCGGTGTAGAACGCGCTGACGCGGTTGCCGTCGTTGGCCGTCCGAGCAAGGCCCTGCGTCTTCGCCGTTCCGCTAGCGGGAGTGGGGTCGGTCACCGTTTCCAGCACGCCGTCGATATCGTAGGCATACGTGTAGACATCGCCCCCAGGGGTTCCGAAACTCTTCTTGTCGGATATCTGCTCGATACGACCGTCGGCGTCGTATTGATCGATCGTCACGAACGCACCGGCCGCGTCCTCGAAACTCTCCAGGCGCCCGGCGGCGTAGGTGAAGTTCCAGGATCGGTTGCCGATGGTGCGGTCCCCGTCGGAGAGTTCTTTCGGGTCGAAAAAGCTTATGAGGACGCCACCGGCGTCGTACTGGAACTGAAGCCTCCGGCGGTCCGCCTCGAAGACGGCCTCCGTGATTTCCGTAATCTCCGTGATCCGCGGGTTCTCGCCCGTGGTGCGCGTGACGCCCAGCACGTTGCCCGTGTCGTCGATGATCTGAATCAGCAGGCCGGTCTCGTCGAACACACGCGACCACTGGTTCGTTTCGAGCAGGGTCCAGGTGGGCGGATTGGTCGGCGGATCGCCCTCATCGAACGAAAGCTGGCTGAACACGCCCTTCGGAGGAATCCAATCAACGGTAATGCCCTCGACGAACGTCGATCGCGTGCCGTCGTCATCGACGATTGTGACCGTATCAAACAGCCCGGGCGGGGGCGTGGTGCCCATGACGAGGTGGGCGCTGTACGAGGTCGTCCACCCCGGGCCCATGTCGAAGCCCATGCCGACGGTGAGGTTTTCCGTGGAGTCGATCGTGGCCGAGTTGTGGTAGAGGCTCATGGAAACGGCCGGCCCGCGGCCCCCCCAGCCGGCCACCGGAAGGGTGGTCAGCGTGTTGCCGTGGCGTGCGTTCCAGGTGGTGTAGGTAGCCACCGGGATCTGCGCTTCCCATCGCCTGGCCGCACCCGGCTCCGGCGGGGGCGGGGGCACCAGTTCGCCGATGGCCTTGACGACGTCGTGACCTCGCTCGACAAAAAAGACAAACCCGCCGCCGACCACCAGCCCGATCAGCAGAACGGCCAGAATGGACCGCGCCAGCCTGCGGGTGCTCCGCTTCCGCTTGTTACGCCCCGTGGTCGTCGAATGAACTGCCGGAACCCGAGTGCTGCTTCTTCGTGCCATGGTTTGCCCCTTTCGTGGATTGAAAAACGCAGATAAACACCTCCCGCAGTCGCTTGCGCCCTGCGCCGGCAATGCGCGAGCGACGATGCACCACCATCGCCGGGTCGGTGGGATGGACGCACGGAAGGACGGCGCACGGGACTTGGTCTTGGCTAGGACTTCGGGCCGGGCGTGCGCCGCCCTGTGGGTCAATCCGCCGGGTCGCGCGGCGATGGGTCATATGATTCAACCGCGCGTATCGACCTCTATCTGCTAATGGTCCCAGGGGCCCAAACTGTGCGCGATTTCTCAAAAAAATTTTTGATGCGTGTTCCAGGGCCCGCGTATTCATGCCGAACAGGCCTCGCCGGATGCCTGCGCGTTTCCACCGGATGGTCGCCGCATGCGCTGCCCCTTCCCGGACCAACCGCCAGACCGGCTCGCTACCGGGTCTTCCCCGCGCGCGGCTCGGCCTGGCGCTTTGCCGAAGGCTGGCACGACAGATGGGCGGCGACCTGCGCTTGGACACGTCGATCAAGGAGGGTGCTTGCTTCGTGTTGACGCTGGCGGTGGTCTGAATCGTCGCGGGGGCTCGGTCGTCCATTTGACCGTCAACTTGGAAACCGTTACCTAGCCGGTTGATGCTGGTGTGGCAGGCGTGTCCGTCGCGCGCCGGGTCTCCATCGCGCAGGAGACGCCTTCTTCCATGGGATGAGCCCGCATGAGTACCGACACAACAGACACCGATGCCCGGCGGATTCAGACGTGCCCGTGTTGCGGATTGGTTCAAACGGTTAGCGCAGCACCCGAGCGGATGCGGCCTTGCTGCGCGCGGTGCGGCTCGGGGCTTCCCCGGCGCGCGACCATCTCACGCGGCAATGCGCGGACGACGGCGATTGCGCTGGCCGCGATGATTTTGTACCCCCTGGCCGTCACGCTGCCGATCCTTCGCATCGAAAAGTTCGGGCACCACAACGAGGCCAGCATTTTGGAGGGGACGGCCACCCTTCTTTCGTCCGGACACATCGCCCTCGGTATCGTTGTGCTTCTTTGCTCGATCGTGCTGCCACTGGGGAAACTGGCGGCGATGTTGGTCCTGTCGGCCGGTTCGTTTCTCTTGAGGAAGAAACATCAGGCGCTGACCTATCGCATTGTGGAGTTCACGGGTCGTTGGGGTATGCTCGATGTGTTACTTGTGGCTATCCTGGTGGCGGCGCTGAAGGTGGGGGATCTGGTGGAGGTGTCGCCCGGTCCGGCAGCGGTCGCGTTTGCCGGCGTGGTGGTCCTGAGCCTGTTGGCCGCCGCGAGTTTCGACCCGCACAGCGTCTGGCCAATGCAAACGCTTTCTCAGCGCGATGCTCAGCCGTGACGCGACCGGACATGTTGGAGAACACCGCCCCCGGTGACCGCCGCGCGGCGCGAAGCGATGACAACGACTGACATCAATGACAAACTTCCCGAGGCGGTCTTTCGATCGCAGCGACCCTCGATGTGGGTGTGGCTGATCCCGCTGGCGGCGGTCGTGTTGGCCGGTTGGCTCGGCTACCGCTCGTGGGCGATGCGCGGGCTGGTCATCACCATACAGCTCGACCAGGGTTACGGGCTTCACACCGGCGACGACGTTCGATATCGCGGGATCGGCGTGGGGCAGATTCGATCGGTCGAGTTGAGCGGCGATCTCGGGGGTGTGGCGGTGACGGCCTCATTGCGCCCTGAAGCGGTTCGCCTGGCCCGCGCCGGTGCGCGCATCTGGGTGGTTCGTCCGCAGGTTGACATCACCGGCGTCGCGGGGCTGGAGACGCTGGTTGGACCGCGCTACCTGGCGATTCTACCGGGCGACGGGCCGCGCCGGCGACACTTCGTCGCGCTCTCCGCGCCGCCGGTTGTCGATGCGATTGGGGCGGGCGATCTGGAGATCGTTCTTCAGTCGCCGCGCCGGGCGGGCGTGCGAGCGGGCGCGCCCGTGTTGTATCGCCAGGTGCGCGTGGGCACGATCCTTTCAGTCGGTCTGACCAGCGACGGTGGCGCGGTGGACGTCCGCGTTCACATCCAAAAGGCCTACGCACAGCTCGTTCGTGCGAAGACCAGGTTTTGGACCGTCGGCGGCCTCAACGCGCGCGTGGGCCTCAGCGGGGTGTCGATCGATGTCGATTCGATCGAAACGCTGTTGGGCGGCGGCGTGGCACTGGCGACGCCACCGGGCGCGGGCGAGGTCGTACGCACCGGCCACCGATTCCAACTCGTCGAGAAACCCGAGGAGGCGTGGCTCACCTGGGAACCCGTCGTGGCGATCGGCAGTTCGCTGTTGCCGCCGGGCGCACTTAGGCCGGCACCCATGCGGGCCGTCGTCGGCTGGAAGGAGGGACGATGGATCAAGTCGCAACGATCCCGCCGCGGCTGGGTTCTGCAAACTCAGCGAGGCTTGCTGGGTCCGGCCGACCTCCTCCGCGCGGAGGGTGAGGCCGACCGAACGGACGTGGTTCTTGAGGTGGCCGGTCGAACGTTGCCCCTCGCGTCCGAGCCGACCTGGGCGGCGAACGGCCTGGCCGCGCTGGACGTCTCGATCATTCAACCCCCGTGGCCTCGGCATTTTTGTCGTGTCGCGTCCGTGCCCGAGGATTGCGTGATTGTCGGCGATCCCGCGGCCGCTCCACTTCCGCTTGCCGCCGCTCGCCTGACGCTTGAAGACAAGACCTGGTTGATCGACCCCGCCGTCCCCCTCGACGAGGCCTGGCACGGCGCGTGCGTGCTTGCGCGAAGCGATGGCTCCTTTTTGGGGCTGATCCTCGTGGGCGACGGTGCCGCGAAAGTGGCACTGATGCCTGACTGGTAGGCGGTTCGCCCCGCGTCAGGCGGCGGACAGGGCGTCGAGAACGGCCAGCAGGTACTTCCACGATTTCTGCACGGATGCGACGTACACCCGCTCGTCGGGGCTGTGGGCCCCTTCGATCCGCGGACCGAACGAAACCATGTCCATGTCGCCCACCCGCTCGCCAATGATGCCGCACTCCAGCCCGGCGTGGATGGCCGCGATCTCCGGCGACGCGTCGAAGAGGTTTTCGTAGACGCGGCGACAGGTCGCCAGGATGGGCGAATCGACGTTGGGTGCCCACCCTGGATACTCGTTCCCCGTGGCGATGGAAGCACCGGCCAGCCGACCGATGGCCGCGATCGCTTCCGTCGTCACGCTCAGGCAACTGGCCGAAGAGCTGCGCGACAGTGTTCCCACCTCGGCGAGAATGGTTGAACCACCGTCCGCGGCCACGCGCACGGTGGCGACGTTGTTGGAGGTTTGCACGAGGCCTGGAACGCTGCGGTGCATCCCCAACACGCCGTGTGGCAGGGCGGACAGTGTCGAAAGAATCCGGACCGTTTCCTGGGCGGAGAGAGCGGGGCATGCGCCGCTCTCGGAATCGTTGGCCACGTTGATCATCAGATCCGGCTCGGCCGACTCCCGCTTCCCGTCATCGGCGACGCGCTGTGCGGCCGCACTTAGGCGGTCGAGAAGCCCGGAGGAGTCGCACACGACGGCACGGGCCTCGCGCGGAATGGCGTTGCGTTTGCTACCGCCTTCCAGAAAGACCAGTCGAAGATCCGGATCGCCCGCCAATTGCAGCGTCCTCGCCAGTAATTTTATAGCACTGCCGCGGTCCTCGTGAATGTCGCAGCCCGAGTGCCCGCCGCGCAAACCGGAGACGGTGACGGAGAGCGGTTGGGCATCTCCGCCAAGCGGATTCGATGGAAGCGTCCACGTCAACGTGGTGTCACACCCGCCCGCGCAACCGATGTACAGGGCGTTGTCTTCCTCCGAGTCCAGGTTCACCAAACATCGACCTCGAAACGAACCGGGCGTCAGCGCCTTGGCACCAGTCATGCCGTCCTCTTCGTCGATCGTAAAGAGCAGCTCCAGCGGACCGTGTTTCACCTCGGAGGAAAACGCCACCGCCAGCGCCATGGCCGCCCCGATGCCGTTGTCGGCGCCGAGCGTGGTGCCGTCGGCGCGAAGGATGCGCTGACCGGCGGGGTCGGTGTCGAGCACCAGATGGATGCCGTCCCGGTCGAAGTCGTGGTCGGTTCCGGCGTTCTTCTCGCACACCATGTCCAGATGGGACTGAAGCACGGTGATGGGTGCCCCCTCGCACCCGGCCGATGCCGGGACGGAAGCGACGATGTTCCCGGTTGCATCCTCGTGAAAGGTTAGGCCTTGCTTCTCGAGCAGCCCGCGGACGTGAGCGCGGATGCGTTCCTCGTGCTTGGAGGGTCTCGGCACGGCCGCGATACCCGCGAACAGGCGCCACACGTCGGAAGGTTCGAGCTTCTCAAGTTCGGTAAGGTTCGATGTTTGTGCCATTGCGGTGTGCTCCTCTTCTGTGCTTCGCGTGTATTGTAGGCGGCGCGACGCGCGAAGGATGAGTGAGGCCAGACCGTCTCACGTCTTTTCCGAGCCGCGACCGTCAGGGAGCGGACCAAGGACACTGCCCGACCCTTCTGGAACCGGCTTAGCTAACGATCCGGCATGAACTGCACTGGTGCGTCCACCATGCGACGGAATCGATTCGTTGCATGGTGTCCTCGCAGCTTGGACATATCTTCGTAGCGACATCTTCCCTCGGCGGGATATACAGCCACGCATCAATACCGAGTTCAGCACTCATTCTCTTTGCAATCGATCGTCCAAGTTCGTTCAGCCGGCTCTTGGGATGGTAGCGTTCCCCATCCGCCCATGCCTCTAGCTCGGCGCTGATGGAGATATAACCGAAAGTTGTGGATCGTGACGGGATAAAAAAGCGGCGTATCCT
>CBDUXT010000131.1:0-12417 GCA_965371245.1 uncultured bacterium
CCTGTGCTTGTTCGCATCGTGTCCGTGGGCTTGCGCCCACGGCTCTGACACGGCGTGGCGCCGTCAAGATGGCTTTGCACGGTCCGCCAAAACTGTCACGCACCCTTGGTTACCCAACTCCAAGTTCGTTACGGCGTCAGCGAGCGACAAGCCTGCGACTGCCGCGCGAATGAGAAAGGGGTCAAGGGAGTGCCCTGGCCTGCTGGGTCGCCAAGGTGGAGGCGGCCTCGGTTGCGGGAACGAGGCTGACTGTCGCAACAACATCGACGAGAAGTCGATGCGGGACGTCCAGCGCCTCGCTGTCCATGCCGTTGTTCAGTTCGGTGGAGGAGAGCAGAATCCAGGTGTTGTCGCGCGCCATCGAGTCGGGCACGATGTGGTAGGTCAGCTCCGGCGCGAGGCGAAAGTTTCGCGGCAGTGATCGCCCGATCAGCGCGGAGACGTCGCCGGGCCATCGGTCGAAGTCTCGACGATAGGCGGCGGCCGCGCGAGCCACCCGTTTCATCTCGTCGGCCAGATCCGACGTCTTGTTCAAGTCCGTGATCGTGGCGACCGCGATGGGTGGCGTCCAGGTCAAGACCCCTGTCGACGCCACGTTCGTGTTGATCAGCCCGATCAGGTAGATCCACGCCGGCAGGATAAGGACCGCAACCGCGAGCCCGATCCATGCCAACGCCCGGCGCTCGCCGGGTTTCCGCGCGCGTACGACGGCAAAGAGCGCTGCAGTGATGGCCACGACCTGAGTGACGACGGGGATAAAGAAAAGAAGCGCGAAGACAAAGGCGACGATGGAGGCCGTCCGCGTTACCGCCACCGGTCCGGCGAGTGCGGCCGCCTCGCCGGCGGCGAAACCGGATCCCGGTTCATCGTGTCCTGGCGGCGTTGTGGGCGGACCCGGCGGAACGGCGTCGAGCCCCCAGGCAACCTCGGCCGGCGCTGAGAACGGCGGCGCGCCGCCCACGGTCGCGCCGCAGTTCCCGCATTTTCCGGGTCGGCCGGGTTCGACCTCAACCACGTGTCGACAGGCTGAGCAGGTCACTTCCACAACCGAAGATGTACCGCAGGCGGTTCCGTAAGGCAAAACCAGAGCCGCAGGCGCGAGCCCGCGGACCTCCGACGTCAGTATGCCACCCAGCACGCGACCGCCGGCAAGCCGGTTCTACCGGTGCTCTGAAAACTGCCCAACGCCGATTCCATCACGCACTCCAACGACCGGCAACGGCATGGGGCCGGGCCACAGAGCGTGGGATCGTCAATTTGCGGCGGCCGGGTTCAAAACAGTGGACGTTGCTGCTATCATCGCCGCGCAGGACGGTCGCGACGGTGCGTTCCGACGGTCCTTGACGGCCAGGTCCCATGCAGTGGGTGCCGCAGGCAGCGGGTCAGGCTGGAAACAGAGCAGCCCACTTGTTTCACTCAGGTGCCGTGGATCGCCTGGTCGTCAAAGACCGCCAGAGCGGCGGGGTGCTCGCGCCTTGTGGGCGAGGTTCTCTTTGTCAAAGCGGCGGGTGTCGCCGGCGCCAGGACGGGTGGCCGGGGCGGGCCCGCCGAACAACGGGTGTCATGTCGTATCGAGTTTTGGCACGAACGTATCGCAGCAACACCTTCGACGAAGTCGTGGGCCAGGGACCCATTGCGACCACGCTGAAAAACGCGATCACCGCCGGTCGCGTCCACCACGGCTATCTCTTCACCGGGACGCGCGGCGTCGGAAAGACGTCGATGGCGCGCATCCTGGCCAAGGCGCTGAACTGTCTGGCGTTCGACGAACCCACCATCACGCCTTGTTGCAAGTGTGAATCGTGTATCCCGGTCTCGCTCGGCGACGACATTGATGTTGTCGAGATCGACGCGGCCAGCAACACCGGTGTGGACGACATTCGGGAGCTGCGCAGCAACGCAACGCTGCGCCCGACCCGGGCGCGCTTCAAGATCTACATCATCGATGAAGTGCATATGCTCAGCACGAACGCTTTCAATGCCCTGCTCAAGATCCTGGAAGAGCCGCCGTCGCACGTTAAGTTCATCCTCGCCACGACCGAAAGCCACAAGTTGCCGGCCACCATCCAGAGCCGGTGCCAGCGCTTCGACTTCCGCGCCATTGGGGCGGAGGCCATCGGCGAGCATCTTCAAAGCATTCTTCGTACAGAGGATGTCCAGGCAGAGGACGCCGTCATCCGGCGCATCGCCCGCCTCGCCAACGGATCGATGCGCGACGCGCTCTCGCTGCTGGACAAACTCCTGTCCTATGAATCGCAGAACCTGACCGCAGCCATCGTAGATGAGATTATCCCGCCGGCCCATGACGAGTTGGCGGCGGACGTGATCAATCATGTGGCCGACCGCGACGCCGCGGGCGCCTTGGCGGCCCTGGACCGCGCCCTGCAAAGCGGACGGACGATGGAGCGCTTCGCCGATCGGCTGATCGATCATCTCCGAACCCTGATGGTCATGTGTGTCTGTGGCGAGGCCACGGAACTCGTGGACGTCTCCGGGCCGTTGCGTCCCGAGCTTGCCGCTCATGCGGCGAGCTTTGACGGCCCCACCTACGTGTACATGATCTCGCTTCTCGAAGAGCTGAGGCGAAACATGAAGGGCAGTGGGGCGGCGCGTGCCCTGGCGGATGCCGCCATGGTTCGGCTGGCGATGGCCCGTCAGTTTACCGACCTCGACGAGATACTCTCCGATCTGGAGCGTGGTGGCGGCGTGCCCTCGACCGCGGCGCCGGCAACCCCATCAAAAAAAAAAGACCGACCTAGCGCAACGGTGATCGAGCAAGCAACCGCGGCGACCGGCAACGTGGTCCCGCAGGAATCCGTCGGGGCAACGCCGGCAACGGAGCAGGCCGTACCGGTAGTGGCCTCGCCGGGGATGAGTTCCGCCGAGTGGCAGCGGGCCGCGCAGGATCCGGTCGTACAGCGAATCAAGGAAGCCGTTGACGGAACGATCCTGGATGTCCGTCCCGCGGCGCGATCGGAGAAATCGGCACCGAACGACACGGGCGCGGCACCCGATGAAAAACCTGAGCCAGACCTCTTCTCTACGGAGTGACGATCCATGTTGGGTAATCTCGGAAATCTCGCGGGTCTGATGAAATCAGCCGCGGCGTTACAGGGGCAGATGGCTCGGATGCAGGAAGAGTTGGCCAGGCGACGCTTTGACGCAGACGCGGGCGCGGGGATGGTGCGCGCGACGGTCGATGGCAAAGGAACCCTCCTCGACGTCAAGATCGAGCCCGCGGCCGTGGAAGACGTGGAGCTTCTCGAAGATCTGATCAAAGGGGCCGTGGGGGCGGCCGTGGCGAAGTCCCAGGAGGCGATGAAAACCGAGCTTGCCGGTCTGACGGGCGGGCTCAACATTCCCGGGCTCACCGAGATGCTCGGCGGAAAGTAGCCACGTCCGTTTTCTGGAGAGTGCTGCCATGAGCGGCGAACCGATTGAGTCTCTCGCCCGCCTGAAAGAAAAGTTCCAAGCGCTTCCGGGTATCGGACCTCGAACTGCGGAGCGCCTGGCGTTCCACATTCTCCGCGAGCCGCGGGACTTTGCCGCCGGGCTGGCCCGAGCCCTGCTTGACGTCAAAGACAAAGTCATTCACTGCCGCACGTGCTACCACCTGACCGAAAAGGATCCCTGCTTCATCTGCTCCGACGAGAGTCGCGACGCGGGTGAGATATGGGTCGTCGAGCAACCCAAGGATCTACTCGCCATGGAATCGACCGGGCTTGTTCCCGGACGGTACCACGTGCTCATGGGGCATATCGCACCACTGGACGGGGTTGAGCCGGAGGATCTGACCATCGATGCCCTCGTCGAGCGCGTTCGGGCGGGCGGCGTCCACGAGGTGGTTCTGGCACTGAACCCCACGCTCGACGGGGACGGCACCGCCCTGCACATCCAGAGCCTGTTGCGTGATTTCGACGTGCTCGTGACGCGCCCCGCGCGCGGGTTGGCGGTCGGATCGCAGCTCGAGTACGCCTCGCTGGGCATGCTGGAGGCCGCGATCCGCGGCCGCTCACGCATGTAGGCATGCCTTAACACCACATCTCGTGGATCGCGTTTTTGTTCCGGACATGCTATAATAAACGGGCTGGCGATTGGGCATCGGCCCGATAACGGTACGGTCAGCTCCGGGATCCTCTGTGCCATACATTTGGCAGTCTCGGCGGCGAAGCGTGGTTGGTTGAACACCACGACGGGGACCACTGCATGGCGCAGTATATGTCACAATTCCTTGGCCAGCAGATGCGGCTTGAGCAGCGGCTTACGCCCCAGCTCATCCAGTCGATGGCCATTCTGCAAAAACCCGTTGCGGACCTCGAGGCCTACATCGAAAGCGCGCTGGAGGGCAACGCGGCCCTTGAAATCGCCGAACCTCAACCGTCTGAGACCTCGGACGCGGGGGAGGGTCAAAACGGGTCCGTCGAGCGTACCGACCCGGACGCCGGCAGCTTCGATCGCCTGCACAAACTCTCGCGCGACTACGATCTTGACGACTACGACCGAGCGCCCTTTTCTTCGCGCCGAGCAAGCTCCGGCGAGGACCGCGACGCGAAAATGGGCGCCATGGCAAACACGGCCGGTCGCGAGATTGGGCTCAACGAACACTTGTTGGCCCAGTGGACGCTTGTGGAGGTCGATCCCCAGACGCGGCGAGCCGGTGAGGCCGTCATCGATCATCTTGATCCCGACGGCTATCTTCGCGTACGGCTCGAGGAGATTTCAACCCGTGTTCGTCCATCGATTCCAGTCGACGCGCTAAGTGTCGCTCTGTCACACATTCGCGAACTTGAACCGGTCGGCGTCGGCGCGCGGGACCTGCTCGAGTGTCTCTTGCTTCAACTCGACGCGCTGCCCGGGGACAATTGCCTGGAACGGACGCTCATCGAGCATCATCTCAATGACATTGCACACAACCGCCTACCGGCCATCGCCAAGGCCACCGGTTACTCCATAGGAGAAATCAACGAAGCGCTGACGGCCATGCGTTCGACGATCTGTCTTCACCCCGGCTACCTGGTGGGCGATCGATCGGTGCCGATCATCCGCCCGGATGTCATCGTCGACTACGCCGAAACGGGCGGCGGGTTGACCGTCCGCCTGGCGCGCGGGAACACCCCGGCGCTGCAAATCCGCGATGAGGTGGTTGCGCTGGCGAAGTCTCGGCAAAACGGCAAGGACACCCGCGATTTCGCGCGCAGGCACGTCGAGGAAGCCACCGCGCTGATCGATGCGGTCAAGTTTCGCCAGAGCCGCCTTCTCGACGTGTCCCGTGCCATCATCGAAAAGCAGCGCGACTTCTTCGATGTCGGTCCCGAAGGACTGACCATCCTACGCATGAGCGACCTGGCCGCTGAGCAGAGCTGCGACCCCTCCACCATCAGCCGCACCGTGGCGGAGAAGTACATGCAAACCCCTCGCGGCATTTACCCGCTGCGATATTTCTTTACGGGCGGGACGGAGACCGATGACGGGCAAAGCATGGGCTGGGACCGGGTCAAGACCCGTGTTCGCGAACTGGTCGACGCCGAGGATCGAAAAAAACCGCTCAACGACGATCAGGTAGCCGCCCTACTGAAAAAGGAAGGCATCGAAATCTCACGACGGACCGTCGCCAAATACCGACAACAGCTTGACATTCCGGCGGCGAGGCAGCGCCGTCAGTTCTGACGGCTCGAACCGTCCACCGACCCGAGTCCACACCGAAGAGCGCTCGACACCGTGCTGATCCTTGGGAACCTGCAGCTCGACGCCCCGTTCGTTCAGGCCGCCCTCAGCGGCTATAGTGACTTGCCGATGCGCCGCCTGGCCCGTCGTTACGGCGCACCCTATGCGCTCAACGAGGTAATGCTCGACCGGCTCGTCCTGATGCCCGGGCGCGTGCGACGCCGGGTACTGAATGTCGAGGGCGACGACCATCCCGTGGGCGGACAGCTCATGGGTGCCGACCCGGACGACTTCGCCCCGGCCGCCGAGGCGATGGTGGGCGCCGGATACGATGTCATCGACATCAACTTCGGCTGCCCGGTCAAGAAGGTGCTCGGGCGGTGCCGCGGCGGCTTTCATCTGTCTCAGCCGACAGTTGCGCTGACGATCATCCGCCGCGTCTTCGACGCCGTTGGCGCGGCGCGCCCGGTGACCCTGAAAATGCGTCGCGGCATGGATGATTCACCCGAAGCCCGGCGAAACTTCTTCGAGATTCTCGACGGTGCGCTGGCGATCGGTGTGTCGGCCGTCACCGTGCATGGGCGGACGGTCAAGCAACGATATGTCGGTCCGAGCAACTGGGACTTCCTGGCCACCGTCAAGGAAAAAATGGGCAAGTGCGTGTTGCTGGGAAGCGGCGATCTGTTCAGCGCCGAGGCATGCCTGCGGATGATTCGCGATACCGGCGTCGATGGCGTCACCATCGCGCGCGGCTGTATCGGCAATCCCTGGATCTTCCGCGAGTGCCTCGCCCTGTGGCGAGGCGAACAGCTACCGCCGCCGCCCTCCATCGCCGAGCAGCGCGAAGCGATCGCCGGCCACTGGGGCGACATGGTCACGACCTATCCGGAAGGCTCGCCCGCCAGGATCATGCGAAAGTTTGGAATCAAGTACTCGGAACATCACCCGCTGGCCAGGAAAGTTCGGGATGCTTTCATCGCCGTCTCCAACGCGGACGACATCCAGCGACTGCTGGATAAGTGGTACGATCCGACGGTGGATTGGCCGCCCGTAAAGCGCCGCGACCGGCATGGTGACCTCGTTGCGGCCGGTGCAACGCTCTAGTGCCGTCCAGCAAAATACGGCAATGTCTTCAGCCGGCGCGCCTCGTCCAAGACCGTCTTTCCAAGCCGCGATGGTGAGGGAGCGGTTTCGTGTGCGAAAGCGGACCGCTTCCTTACGGGCGCGGCTCGGAAATAGCCTTCTTAAACACGCTCTTAGCTGTGAAGCGCGGGATTAGGCCGAGCGGGATTTGGCGTAGGCGACTCGATAGATCGTTCGACCTTCGCGCGTGTACTTCACCTCGAAGTTGGTTCCGATCCAGTCGCCGCCGAGTTCCACGTCGGTCTTGTCCCAGCTCAGTTCGGTCAGCTCCGGGCGGGCGTCGATCACCTCGCGCATCGCGGCGAAATATTCCTGATGGTCCGACTGAATGAGCCATTTCCCATCGCCGGTCAGCACTCGGACCACCGCCTGGACGAAATCGGGTTGCACCAGGCGTCGCTTGTGGTGTCGTTTCTTGGGCCAGGGATCCGGGTGATAGAGGTGCAAAACGGTGACACATTCGGGCGGCAGATGGTTTCGCAGGAAGTGAGCGGCGTCGGTGCGCATCACACGGACGTTGGTCAGTTGCCGGCGTGCCATCCGGTCGGCACAGTAGCGAAAGTACTTGTTGGCCCATTCGATGCCGAGCATTCGGATGTCGGGGCGCGTCCGTGCGCGGCTCAGCAGGAATCCGCCCTTGCCGCAGCCGATCTCGAGTTCCAGCGGGCCGAACGTGTCGAACCAGGTCGCGGGGTCAACCACCTCGCCGTCGGCCGGGGGCTCTAGCGTGATGTCCTCCATCGTTACCATGCGTCTATCGTGGCAGCACTCGGCTGGATGCTCAAGAGAAGCGGGGTCCCCCCGTGTGGCCTGGGTGTGTGACGGAATCGGGTTTGGAAGTCTTCACGGCTTGGTGCCCCGGTCTTCGCCCTTGGCGATGGAGGACGGACGAGCCCTCGGAGATGCGCGCGATACTTGGCCGCGCTTGGCTTGGCCTTACCACCCATCAACTTACGTGTGACCGAGCACTGGATTCTCACGTCATCCGACGAAGGGTCGGGTGGTCCACGGCTTTAGCCGTGGCGGACGTGAATCCGGCGACCACTCGTGCCTCCGACCTCTGACAAGGTGGGCCACCCACCCAGCTAGATCCGCCGATTCAAGGTTGTCCGTATCCTACTCCGCCACCGATTGGGCGAGTTTGCGGCCCCAGTCCTGCTCTTGAATGTCGTCGGTGATGCGCTGGGCAAGATCGACGGCGCCGAGTCCGTCTTCGGCGCTGACGGCGGCCGCGTCCCCGGTTCGGACGGAACCAATGAACGACTCGATCTCGGCACGCAGCGGCTCGATGTCGTCAACCTCGATCGGCTCGATGTTCATCATGGAGCCGAAATCGAGATCCTGCATCTGGGAGAGGTCGTCGAAGTTGCGTTCCTTGGCCAGGCGAATCAGATCGAGGTTGTCCGCCAGCTTGATCGCGATGCCTGATTTTCGCTGGTAGTCCATGGAGAGGTAGCCGGTCGGGGCAAAAACGCGAATGCGCCGCTCCGTCTTCAAGGCCAATCGCGAGGCGGTCAGGTTTACGACGGTTCCGTTGGCGAAGCGGACGCGCGCGTTGGCGACGTCCTCGTGCTCGCCCAGAACCGCCACCCCCACGGCATCGACTTGGCTGACGGGCTGCTGGACCAGGTGCAGCACGATGTCGATATCGTGGATCATCATGTCGAACACGACACCGATGTCGGCGCTGCGGAAGGTGAACGGGCTGATGCGCTGCGTCTCGATGAATTGCGGTGTCACCTCCATGCGCAGCATCGCTTGCACCACCGGGTTGAATCGCTCCGAGTGACCGACCTGGAGCAGCCGGTGGGTCCGGCGCGAGGTCTCGAGCAGACGTGCCGCGGCGTCGCGGTCCGGGGCCAATGGCTTCTCGACCAGAAGCGCGATTCCCCGTTCCATCAACGTGATGCCGACCTCGGCATGATGCACGGTAGGGACGGCCACCGTGGCGGCGTCCAGATCGGGCGGGAGCTCATCGATACTGGTGAGCGTTTTTCCTCCGTGCTTGCTCGTCAAGGCCTCGGCGCGCGAGGCGTCCTTATCGACGACCGCGACCAGTTCGCACGTATCGAGCTCGGCGTAGATACGAGCGTGATGCCGGCCCATGTGGCCGGCGCCGACAACGGCAACGCGGAGGGGACGATCCATGGAGAGAGCCTCTTACTTATCGGATTGCTTGACGAAGGTGGCGATGACGGTCTTGTGCCCGTCGAGCGTGAGGCGAACCGGGTTCTCCCGGCCCGAGAGGCAGCCGTTCCATCCGGAAAAGCCCCAACCCTTGTCGGCCGTTGCTGTCAAGGTCATGGCATCTCGCCCGTCTTCACCGTCGGACATCGACTCCTGGTGGACGCCGCCGCTGCCGACGACATCGACCGTGAGCGTGAACTTCGTTTGCGGCCTCCAGGTGTTCCGATGAACCGCGTCCGCGCGAAGGGCTTCGAGATACCGGCCATGCCTTCCGTGGGCAAAGGAACGCATCAGCGACTCACAAAGATACACAACGCTCGGGTTCACCGAGCCGCTCATGAGCAGTTCCTGCACACGGTCGCCGATGGCGCTTCCGCTGAGCCGGGCGCGGCGCGAGAAAAGTTTCATGTAGGCCGCCTTCAAGGCGGCAATGTCCTCTTCGCTGAACCCGCTTCGCTGAAGGCCCACGCCGTTGACCATGCGTACTTCTGATCGCGTGCCTCGCGCGGCCACCACCACCATGAACGGCGGCACGTCCGCCGAGATGCGCGTCATCCCGCCGACGAAGGAATGCCGCCCGACGGTGACGAAGTGGTGGACGGCCGAGTGACCGCCCATGTTCACGTGGTCCTCGACACGCACGTGCCCGGCGAACTGGACGTAGTTGGCGATGATGCAATGATCCGCCAGATAGCAGTCGTGGGCGATATGCACACCGATCAACAGCAGGTTGTGATCGCCGATGCGCGTGACGCCCCCGCCGTTTCCGGTTCCCGGATGGACGGTCACCATTTCCCGGAAGATGTTTTCGCGGCCGATCTCAAGCGTGGTTTTCTCGCCGGCGTATTTGAGGTCCTGCGGACGCGTTCCCAGTACCGCCTGCGGATACACCTCGCAGCCTTCACCAAGCGTCGTGTGACCCTCGATCGTCACGTGGTGGTGGAGCCGGCATCCGTCGCCCAGGACGACGTCGGGGCCGACGATGGAGAACGCGCCGATCTCGACGTGTTGGCCGATGTGCGCGCCCGGGCTGACGATCGCGGTGGCGTGGATACTCACGGTTTCCAACCTCTCTGCATCATCACCTATTGAGACTCCGCGTCCGTAAGAGCGAACTTGATCTCCGCCTCAGCGACCAACTCACTGGCCACACGGGCTCGCCCGCGCACGTGTCCGGTGCTCGAACGGATGCGAATGGCTTCCGCCTCGAGTAGAAGTTGATCGCCCGGTCGTACCGCTCGGCGGAACTTGACCTTGTCGAGCGTCAGCAGGATGGCCACCTTGCCTTTGTGCTCAAGATCTTGGCTGAGCAGAACACCGCCAAGCTGGGCGAGGGCCTCAATGACCAGGACGCCGGGCATGATCGGCTGTCCCGGGTAGTGCCCCTGAAAGAACGGCTCGTTGATGGTGACGTTCTTGATTCCCACGATTCGCCGCGTGCCGTCGATCGACAGGATTCGGTCGATCATCAGAAAGGGATACCGATGTGGAAGGATCCGTTGCAGGCTGTGGATGTCCAGTGCCGGCACTTGCAGGCGGATCCGGTCTTGCTGCTCGGCCTCGATTTTGCGATGGATCGCCCGGGCCAACTCATGGTTCAGCGCGTGCCCGCTGCGGTACGCAAGGACGCGACCAATGAGAGGGCGACCCACCAACGCGAGGTCGCCGACCAGGTCCAGAATCTTGTGCCGGACGAACTCATCGGGAAAACGCAAGCGATTCTCGATGGGGCCGTCCTTGCCGATCACCAGGACGTCGCGGTAGCTCAGGTGTGCGCCCAGCCCGGACTCGAGCAACTGCTTGGCCTCTTCTTCGAGAACGAAGGTTCTCGCCGGGGCGATGTTGGCCTCGAACGACTCGGGTGTGATCGAGACGCGATATGTCTGACGCCCGATCCGCGGGTCGGATCCGTAATCGAGGTCATAGGTGATCTCAAGGAGGTCGGATTTCGGATCCAAAGGCGGCAGCGCAAGAAGCTCCGACTCCCCATCCGTTACGCGGACGACGTCCCGAAGCAGGTACGATTCCGACACGGCGTTCTGCTCGAGGATACCGCTCTCCCGCAGCTTCTGGACAAACGGAAGGCTGCTGCCGTCCAGCGCCGGCACCTCGTTGGCCGTCAACTCGATCTGAAGATTGTCCAGGCGCAGGGCCGAACATGCGCTGAGGCAGTGCTCCACGGTCTCGATGGAAACGCTTCCGTTTCTAAGCGAGGTGCGGCGTGCGCGCTTGGAGACGTTCTCGACTCTCGCTGCAATGCGTATGGGGGGGGTTTGGTCCGTTCGAATGAACCAGATGCCGCTGTAGGGCTCACCCGGGCGCACGCGCATCGCGACGGGTTCCCCGGTGAAAAGGCCCCGCCCCTCAAACTCCACGTCGCGACCGATGGTATGCTGGTGCTTCAAAATGTACTACCCGGCAAAGAGGCCTTGCCCGCCTACGGGCGTATTATGGCCCGGAACCACAGAACGATCAAACTTCGCCCGACGCCGTAAAACGCGAGAGCGACTCAGCGCTCCGGCACGAATGACTTGGTGGGTGCCATGCTCACGCTTGCGTGAGCATGGGTTGGCGAACCCGTACGCCCATGACCACGCAAGCGTGGCCATGCCGCCCTGATTCGGAAACCCATCACGCCCCCCATATCTCAAATCCCGCGTGTCGAACCGCTAGGGCTTCTTCAGCTTGGCGGCCTGATAGGACGCATTCAGGCGACTGACGACCTCGCCCGTCAGGTCCACGCGCGGGTGCCAGTACAGCACGTTCTGGAGGACGATCTGCTGGCGCGCCTCCGCGGTAGTCTTGGGGGGAGTCGGCGGGAGTTGGTCCGCGGCGAGCACCACCTCGATACCCCGTTCCTCGGCCAGTTGGCGAACCATGCCGTGAATGTCGTCGTAAATGTTTCGCAACGAGGCGGCCATCCCCTCTTCGATCTTTCGCCCTTCCGATTCCGTAAACCACTGGAGTTCCCCCTGGAGAAGAAAGATCTCCTTGCGCCGGTCCTCAAACGCGGCCGTGCCCGGCTTGAGTTCCTCCTGGAGCGATCGACGCGCGCGCTCGACCTCCTTCTGCTTCGCATCGCGCGCTTCATTGAACAACCGGTGTCGCTGCTTCAACGCCGCCTCGAGGTCGGCCGTCTTGAGGTATCGCTCCGAGACCTTAGGGATGTTCACCACGGCCACCCGAGTGGTCGGGAGTCCACCCTGCTGCGCCACGCCCAACAGGACCGTCGATACACAACTGAAGATCCACGTCATTTTTGTTCCCTCTTTCGGGTAAGATTGGTCAAGTCGTTTGTCCATTCTCCCTCATCGCGACCATAAGACAACCCCTCGGGTGGGCACGGGTGCATGACCGAATCGGCGGGTAGTTTTCAGAGCACGGGGCGCGAGCCCTGTGACCGGTCTGGTATCGTAGAAGCCC
>CBDUXT010000132.1:0-12119 GCA_965371245.1 uncultured bacterium
TCCATGCCGCCGCGCAGCTCGTCGCAGCTTTGCCAGAGGGAGCTATAGAGTTCGGATTTCTTGAGGGCCATCCGTTAGTTGCTCCAGGTACGCGCCGCAGCGGGGCAACCGCTCTGCATGTTGGCCAGGGCAAGCCACTGATCGTCGCCCGAAAAGGTGATCAGCGAGTTTACGACAAGAGTTCGAAGAGGGCCAACATGCCGCCGGTGCCGCAGGAACCACCGTAGAGCAGGTGGGCACCAGACTTGCGTTTGGCCACAATCCGAGCCAGGCCTTGCAACGCGGTCAACCATGATCAAGCAACTGATTGCTTCCATCTCGCACGCGCATTTTCACGTCGGCGAACGTCTCCATGGCGTCGCGGTCGCGGAGAAACGGTCTGATACGCTCATAGAAGTTTTGAACCTGTCGCCGCGTTGTCTGGCCGGGAAACCCTTCTAGCACGCGAAGCTCCGAAGCCACAGCGAGATGCTCTGGAATGGAGAATCCCCGCCGGACACATGCGCTAGCCGACGGACGTCCCCGGCTTATTGTGGTTATGGCGCAAAGGCCCCGAAATGTGCGCGAAGAATCGAGATTTCTCGGTTTTTCTTCTGACTGGCTGTTTCAGGAAGTCCCGACCGTGTCGCCCGACGCCACCGTTGTTGCGGATCCGGGTGTGATGGACGTGCAGGGCCGTGTCGTCGGCGTGGTGACGCTTAAGTACACATTTCCCGGTTGTTGATTCGGGTTAGCGCGTGCAGGCGAAGGCGGGCGGTGACGAAGGATCTTCCGCGGCGCACCAGCCATGATCTGGACGGCGGGATCGACGCCAGAGAGCTCGTTGGCGCGGCACACGGCACACGGGTCGGCCGAGAATCAATCCAGCGTCTTGATCCGGCCTCAATGGGACCATTCACACCTCCGCGGTAATTGGCCCCGGTTTTTTCTTGATCCGAACAAGTCGCCCTGTTATGCTGGCAAGTGTTCGCGGCACGGCCGGTACACATACCGGCAGCGACGAAGAACCTTGACCAACAAGATACCAACGCCGTCCACATGGCGGTCGGGAGGCGCGGATGAGAACTCGGCTCCGCCTTTGGCTAGGATCGCTTCGTCCATAGCATCGCGCAGGACTGTGGTCAACGAGTGCGATCCGGGCTTCCGTCCACCGCCCGGGTTGCCTTTGATGAACCGACCGGACCCGTCGCGATGCGCTAATCGCTTCGCCGTTTTCTCACCGTTTTGTGTTGTCATTATGGACAATTATGGCACTACAGCGCTACGAACACAGCCCGGCCCAACCGTTGTTTATGGCCCAGTCGAAGACTCTAGGAATCGAGAATAGTCGATGAGATCGATGCGGCCGTCGTTGTCGCGATCGCCGCGAGGACAGGCGAGGTCTTGTGCGATCACATCACCGAAACAGCGCTGAAATGCAGCGTGGTCGAACAGGTCAATATCGCCGTCGCCGTCGAAGTCCGCAAAGAAGCTACTGAACGACTCTCCGCCGACCGTGCCCACTGGTGCGGGGATCTCAAGGCTCTGAACAAGTGAGCCATCACGCAGACGCACGTCGATCTCCGGTGAATCAGAGTCGCTTACGTACAACAATAGATCGCCCACGCCGCCCACCGCGGCCGGCCGCCGGTTGAAGGGGCCAAGTTCGTTCGTAACCATTCCCGAGTTCGGGTCCAGCTCATAGATGCGACGAGTGTTGAACGCATCGGCCACGTAGAGCCGCGAGGGGTTCGTCAGTGCGCCAAGCCCCCCGGCGATGGTCACCCTGTTGAGCCCTCCGACGTCGAGTGTCCGCACGTGCCGAAGTGAGAGTGGATCGAGAACGTGTATGCTTCTCTCTCCGTAGTCCAAGAAGAACAGCTCGCCACCCAGCAGAACTGCGTCACTATAAAAACCGGAGCCCATCCACAGAACGTGCTCGTCGAGGACGGTGCCCGTCAGCGGGTCGAGGCGATACATCTTCGGGAACTTCCCCACACCAACGTAGTAGAGGTTATCACCGTCGAACGCCAAGCCTTCCGAACCGCCGGCGCGAGGCTCCGGCGTCGGCAGTTCGCGCAGTGATTCGCCTGTTTCCGCGTCGATGGCGTCAATCCGATTGCCCACCCCGTCCAGTCGAGTTGCGAAGAGCAGGGACGGGGCAGTCGAATCACGATCCACAAGGCCGGTCGCTTCGCCTCCAGGACCAGGGCCGTTCCTGTCTGCCGTTAGCGTGACGATGAGGTGATAGACACCTAGCTCACCCCCACCGCCTGAGCAGGCAGTCGTGAGATCAAAGGAGGAGAGGTTGGCGGAGAGCGCGACGTAGTACCGGCCGGGCGTCGTGAGCACCGCACGGAGCGGTGATGGGCGTCCGTGTTGTTGAGTCACGAGCTGCTCGGCGAGCGTTTCACCGGATGAATCCAAAATGGCGAGATCATAAACCCGCGACGCATCGAGACCGCACCGGGTCGAAGTGACCGACAATACGGCTGGAGGATCAGTAAGGTCGAGCGCCCAGACGTCAAGATCATCCCGTGCCTCGCTGCACGGCGCGTCTCCAAGGAAACCGTCGGTGCAAACGAAATCGCCCCGATCGACGAGCCCCGTCTCGGAGGCCGTGTCAAGCGTGTCGCCGGGGTCCGTCCCGCACGTCGTCTCGATGGGATCCGCCTGGATGGAAAGATGATAGGACCCCACGCTTCCAGGTCCGTCCTCGACGTGGTCCGACAAGACGATCGCTTGGTCGGGAAACGGCTTTCTGACGTCAAGCGGAGGGCGCTGGCGCGTGCCCGAAACCATCACATAGACCGAGACCGAATCGTCGCTCACATCAAAACAAGTCGCGGGCACCCTAATGTGTCCATCCACCGTTCCATAGTGGCGATCGCTGGTGGCGAGTTGATTGCCTGCCCAGTTGTATACGCTGACCACCGGATCGAGCGAGCTACCCATCGAGGACGCGGACACATCGATCGTCAGCATCCTCGGCTCATCGACAATGATGACGTCGTAGAAGTCGCGATCCCCTTGGAACGGCGCCATCGGACCGTCGCCGAGAAAGCCATCCACCTCAAAGAGGGTCGGGCGCCCATCGACAAAGACAGGTCCTTTGGTGGCCGTCGAAATGGAATCATTGGGTTCGTTCGGTCCAAACGGATCGAAGTACTCGACTATAACGGCCAGATCGTACACACCCGTGCTACCCAGCTCGCCTGAGCCGGCTGTGGCCGGGTCGTACCGCCTGTTCCCCGCGCCGGAAACCATGATGAAGACCGTCTGAGGCTTGAGCACCCCGGCGGAGAAGGCCGCGCCACGCGAGCCGTCCGGAAGATGATCACCGGCGCCGAGCAAACAGCGATCGACACGCGTTCGCGTTTCGATGGGATCCTCGCAGGTTCGCATTCTAACGACGGGGTCGAGTACCGAGCCGATCGCCTCGGCCCGGAGCTCCACGTCGATCTTTGCGGTTCCAGTCACTCTCAACTCGTAGATGTCCACGTCCAACCGAGCGTGCTCGCCGTCGCCGATGAACTCGCCGATGACGGTAAACGATTGGCTTCCCATGGAGCTCGCATCGAGAGTTCGATCGTTCGGCTCACGTGGGCTTGACGGATCGGTTCGTTCCTCGGTCGCCAGTGTAAGGGTGTATGGTCCGCCCACGGCGCTGCGGCCGCTGCCTCCGACGATGGGGTCATAGCGTGGGTTGTCGGCCGTGGACACGCCGACGAAATAGGTTCCGGCACCTGGAAGCTGTGCCAGCATGCGCGGACTCGCGTCGCCGGGCGCGCGATCGTCGTTGCTCGCAATCGCAACGCCGTCGGCGTCGAAGAGCCTTAGGAACGGGTCGAAGAACGCATCACCGGTCGATGCCTCGACTGTCAGAAGAAACGGCGGCGCACTCTCTTCAACGACAATCCGGAACAGATCGACGTCTCGCGCAGCGAATGGTCCGTCTCCGATCACGGCTTCGATGATGGTTTGGGAACCGATTCCGAAGGACTCGACCGTCGTCGCATTCGCCAAGGTGTCGTTCGGTTCATCGGGATACGCATACGCGCTCGCCGAGGCCGTAACGGCGACGAGCAGGATGGATCGACAAACGATCGATGCCAGCGCTGGCGTCAGAACTATCTCGCGCAGTCTGTGCATGTCGAGTTCCTTTCGCGCTGCGCTGCCGCGGCGGATTGCTGAATACACCCCTCGTAGGAGGAGCGTCCGTTTCCATCATGGACCAGGTTGGTCGCGATGCGCGGCAACGGCAGCGTGTCTTTTTGCCACCCTTCGCCGCGAATCGTGATGCAACGAGAAGCACCGTCGAAGTCAGGGCCAAGGCCGAGGTTCGTCTCCCGTCGATACCCGCGCATGTAGATCGAGTCGGCATGACCGTCCATAAAGGCGGCGTTGAACGTCCAATCCTTCCCGTGCCAGCCGCCGACCGTGCCGGGCACGCCGTGAAGAAAATCGCACGGCTCCGGAGCAACGGTCCACGCGAATCGCCCGTTGTTTTCCTGATAGCCCAACGTCCGCGACGGAGCCAACAGGTCCGACATGCGGTGGAGATAGGGCGACGTGCTGAACATCACTCCACCGCCCCCAGACGCCGTCATAAAGATGTTGGCGTTGTAGCTCGTGCCGAAGTGATCGAATGAACTTAGCTTTTTCGCCTCGAAATCGGGGCAATGGACGCCGGTGAACCCCGTGTCCGACGGGCACTTCACAAGGTCGAGTTCCAGTTTGGTGTCCGCGTGAGCCTGGTCCCGATCGAAGCGCCCGAAAGCGAAGGCATCGGTCATCGCCCCAGGGAACAAGATTTTGTTCAGCGGACGCCGGGTCGGCCCGAAACCAGCCTTGGTACCATACCGGCTGTTGAGCGGTTCGCCGGGAAACCCGGAGACGAAGTCATCACGCCCCACGCCGCTCTTGCCGCCCCAGTCGTAGGCACCCACAAAAATCGGTTCGTCGCACAGCGAGGAGGAGTCTTCACCACACTGCGTGAACTGTTGGTGATGAACCGGCAGGGCATTGTCGTTTGGATCCTGCGCGGCGTAGACGGCGTTCGCGTATCCGATCCGCATCAGGTTGCTGAGACATCGCTGGCTCTTGCCGCTGACGGCGACCTGCGCAGTCGCGGGAACGAGCACAACCATAAGCAAGGTCACGCATAGGAGGATCGCCAGGCTTTCCACCAGTGTGACCGCTCTTTTTGATAAGACTCGCGTCTCAACTCCCCGAAGTGCAGAGCTATCTCTTTGCATCACAGCCTCGTCCTCCGATCAGTTCGGGCAGTCCCCCGGGCTCTCCGGTAGTGGTACGCCATTCCAACCCGGGGCGAACGCCTCCGATCCGTTCAACAGATCCATGAGTCGAAGCAGGTCTCCCGGTCCCAGCGATCCGCTTCGATCGATATCGGCGCTGAAGAGATCCCATGGAGGTGGCACCTTTCCCCGAAGGACGGCGATCAACGCGGCGACATCCTCAGCGTTCGTTAACGCATCGGCATTGACGTTCCCGGGATGGACGGTGAAGGTGCCGACGCTCGTCGCACCAACACCGTCAGTGTACGTTAGCGTGGTCACCGCTCCCGGCGTCATGGGTCTCAGCAGGTTGACTGTGTACAAGCCGTTGCCGTTGTCCGTGATGCTCGTGATTTCATTGGCAACCGCAACGCTCGGATGAGAATCGCAAAGAGACCAGCACGCGTGGATGAAGGTGGGATCGTTGACGGAGTCCTCAAACCCCGCCGGACCTGAAATCACAACGGACTGAATCCCCCGCAGCGTGCTCGCGTCGTCCGGCTCGTGCGGCTGGCCTGCGTCCACGACACCGTTCAACGGATCGAGGAACGTCACCGCCGCACCGGATGGGCACTTCATTTGGATCTTCAGGTCACCCATCGGTGTGTGGCCGATCCGGCCGCCCAGTCGGATCTTGTAGCAGGTGTCCTTGACCGCATCGATGGTGGAACTCGACCCAAGGAAGCAACCGAGCGCCGTGACAAAGGTGCTGCAATCGATCTCGTTGGAGGCATCCACCGGACAGTCACAGCCTTGGTACACCACCATGGTCGTTTCCGGCGTTGCGTCCCTACAGGTTCCTCCGCCGGGGCAAGACTCCCCCGTTTCGCAGGGCAGCCCGTCTCTGTCCCCTCCGACGCACAGGAGGCCGCCGCACGTGTCGATTACGAATTGGCCGGTCGCCGGGGCAACCCAGTCATACCAGGCGTCGTTGGCCATCGGAAAAGACGGGCGGCCGCAGAAAGGGCCGGGGCAGTCGAACGTGACCGGCGCCGTGTTGGTCATCTCGCCAGAGAGATCGAAATCGACCTTGATGGTCGAGCCGCCAAGAAACATGGCGTCCTCGCACCGATCGTTGGGCAGCGGAGGCGGCGCGGTACAGGGCGAGCGGAAGTCCACCTCCAAGACGCCGTTGTCGTTCTGAATCTTGGTACCGACCGTGACGATGTACGTCTCGCCCACCACGAGGTCGGTCGCGCAGACACTCGACAGCGTGCCGGTGTCGCACTCCGTGGCGTCGTCGTTGCATGCGATCGCGTCAATGGTTTCGCAGGCGGTCGCTCGCGACGAGTCGTCGCCCACGCGAAACACCTGGATCAGCGTGTTCGCGAAGGGCAGATCACTGCCGCAGGTGCTAATGCGGGTCGAAGTCTGGGTGGCTGCGAACTCAAACCAGAGCGTCTGGCGTCCTCTGTTGCCGGGCGTTTCGTTGTCACAGCAGAAACCAGGTTCCTCGGAATTCGTCGTGGCGTCTCTGTTGCCGATGAAGACGGTTTCATTGGCCTGTACGCCGAGGACACCCTGTTCATCGGTGGGTCCGTCACACTTGTCGTTGAAGGCGGGATTGAAGTTGCAAAACTCGTTCGCCCACCGAAGGCAAACGCGATCCCACTCGACCAAGCAACAGAACGGATCGAACGCACAGACATCCGTGCAGCAAAACGGATCCTTACAGCCCGCGCCCGGACGCGCGAGCCGGCAATCGCCTTCGCGCTGGAGGCATGCGTTGAACGGGCACGGGAACGGGAGTGTCTCACAGAGCGACAACGGGCTCCACCGCCGAACACGCTCCACCGGCGGCAAGGCCGTGCACTCGCTGAACGTCAGGTTTTCGCACGTGTCGTCGGGTGTGCAGCACGCCGCAAGCCCGCACGCCGGTGTGAACGGGTCCGGGTCGCAGGCCTCCGACTCGATCCAGCGGTTGGATGCGCAGTTCATCTCCGGCAGCTCGCCACAGACGGCCTCGCCGACGCACTGCGCCTGCCGCGGGCATGCCCCACCGGGGCAGCCGGAATCCGAGAAGCATGCTTCACCGTCGTTGGCCCCGCCAGCGCAGACACGGCAGTCGTCCTGGAGAACACACGCGGTGCCTTCGTTGGGTCCGCCGCGACAGGTCTTGTCTCGTGTGAGAATCGTATCGCAGCAGGCGCCGGCGGGTGGATCGCCCTCGCAGAAAACCGTGACGTCGAACGCAGACCAGATCGAGTGTCCGAAGTCCTCGACGGACCAAGCCCCAGCAGGTGCAGTCCCCTGATACTCCCAGTACGTATCCTCCGTATCGCCGAGGTCGGCCCGACGACCCGTCACGATGGGGCCGACGACGTCGCTACCTGTCCGGAACGTGACAAAGAAGCTCTGAGGAACGGGAATCGGCGGGTCAAAGCCGAAACGGAAGACCTGGATCTTGTTTGTGAAGACGAACTCCATCTTGTCCGTCCCTGGGATGCGGTTGCCGGTCGCGGGGTCGGAATCGCTCAGGGCCGTCTTGAGATCAACCTCGAAAGCGCCGGAGCAGGTCGAACAACTGCCCTTCACCGACACTTCGTACGCCACCATCTTGCAGTCATCTCGCGCTAGAGTGATATCGTCGGCGAAGCGTATAAGCCGACCCGGCGTGAAGGCATCGCCTGACTGCTTGGTGTTGCGGTAAGCAGGGAAGGCGTTACCGCAGTCTCGGACGAAGATCTGCGTGTAAAAGCTGGCGTGTGGAAACGAGGGGAAGCCGCCCAACGCCGCGGCACATTCGAAGCCGGGGAAATCAAATCGGTCGATGGAGAAACCCCGTTCCGCCGGCGCGCCGTGTACCCAGCCGGTGTTGCCACGATCGAACGTAACCGCTACGTACATCGTGGGGGGCAGCGGGATCTCAACGTCCGCCGGGATGACGCATTCCACATCGTGAAGCTGGCCCGCTTGCGTCGGCACGATGGTCGCGTGACACTCGGTACCGGGAATGGGCTCGGCGACGATCACGGCACCTGGGCAACTGTCGTACAACGCCACGGTGGCCGTAAACGGACGAACATCGCCGGACGCGTCCTTGTCGCCAGACACGCGGATGATGTAACGATCGAGGCTGCAACCGGCCACGCCCGTCGTCGCGATATCATCGGCGAAACGGATTCCGCCGCCGGCGAAAGGCCCAAAGACGAACGGGCCTCGCGTGTTGCTGTAGACGAGCGTGCCCGGCTCACCGACTGAAGCGGTCTGTCCACCGCCCGCCAACACGGCAACACGCCTGACTTCGGTTGTCTGCAACAATGGCCTGACGAGATCCTGCAGATCAGGCGCCGTTGACCCGTGCGCCGTCGATTGCCCCGCGGACGTGTTTTCCGTAGCGGGGTCCGCGACTGTTTGTCCGGCCAAGTTCGGTGCCGTTACAAGTGCCGCCAAAACGACACCGACGATCGGCGTCGCGCGCACGCACCGACGCCGTCGAGCGGAGGGCAAACCCATCCCACATCGCGTACCGCGCAAGGAACTTTTCCTCATGGGCATGACTCGCGCAAAATTGTCAACGCTGCAAATCACTCTCCGCGGCGCGACCTTCCAGCCGTGAACACCAACCGTCCACCACCGGAAAGCGCGACTGGCCCCGCCTCGCGACTACCTCCACCGGGCCACAAAGCAAGCCTTCGGCCTCTGTCCGCCATTATTGGACCACCCAAGTGTCCGGGGAACAGAAAAACGGCGAAAACCCACTCGCCTTCGGGCTTCCGGCCGAGAAATGTCCAAGCAAGCGAGCGCGCATTACACCGCTTCGGCTCCCTCCTTTCCGACGGGTCTAGTACGTTCGGGGCCAGGGGCGCGGATTCTTCTGACCGTTGGCAACCCGGATTTGGGCCTTCCGCGAGCAGGACGAACATTTTGGTGTTCGCGATCCGGCCCAGAGAACTCGGGCCTGACGGGCCCCGCATCCACTTTCCCGCAACTGAAAGAGGGTCGGTTTTCGGCCGAATCGGCAGACTGGGGCCGCGATCTGCGGCGGTGTTCCCAGTGAGGAAGAAAAGCGGAAGAAAACCGGGCGTTCGAGGGGCTACGTTGGTATGATGTGTCTCGCATCCGGGGCACGGGGGCCGCGGGGTGCGATGCCGGAGTCCCCCTCGACCGGGCTCGCTTGGCCGGCAAAGCCTCAGGCGTCGGCGTGATGTCGATGCGCGTGGTCGAATGAGTGGGACGGGGAACGTACCGAACCGGAGGTGCCAATCCATGACGCGCGCGATCCAGATCCAACGGACGTTGCTGGTTGCCATATCGATGCTCGCATCCACGGCCGCGTTCGCCCAGCCCGGGTTCGGCCGGCGCGACGGCGTAGCGACCGACCCAAGCTCGAACAGGGGTATTCTGCACGGATTCGACCTCGCACATTTCAGAGACCTGCAGATCGTCGAGGAGGACGTCCCGGCCGACGCGCCGACCGTCGTTCTCTTGGATGACGCAGCCAGAGCACGTGGCCGGGCGGCGTCACACCTGGCCGAGACGTTCGTCTACAAGAACTTCAGCGCGGGACGTAACAACCAAACGGCGTTCTTTTTCAACTGGAAATCGACGTCTGGCGGGAGCGGCGATCCGGACTGTCCCGGTACACCCAATGACGGCTGTTTCCCGATCGTGCAAACCGTTCCCGGTATCTTCCACGCCGACGGCGCCGTCTTCGGCGGCGGTTTCAAGCCGGGCGTGACGGCGGTCTCATCGTACGAGATCTTCGCCTTCCGCAGCAGCGCGGACGAGGACAAGCTGGACCTTGCCTTCATCGAGATGGAGTTGTGGGACGGTGACCCGCTGAACGCGTTTGACTCTACGGGCGTCGGCGAATGTAGCGGCGGCGACAACGCGGGCGGATTATGCAAGGCCGACGCCGACTGCAATGTTGCGGACCCCGGTCTCGGAGGCAGTTGCGGCGCCCACTTTTCCGCCTCGCCCATCCCGGGAACGAAGGTCACGTTCTCAGGCGTCCCGTTCAACACCAGGATCGTCTTCCGCGGCGAGCTTGATCCGCCCGTACCGACGCCCCACGGCCGCGTGTGGGTGGTGGTCACCTCGGACGCCTGCCGGTTCGGCTGGTTCCTTTCCAGGAACAGCCCCGAGGTGGGCAGCGACGACCAGGCGCGTCTTGACGCGCTGACCGGTACTGGCAACGGGCTCTTCGAGTTCCAGCTCGACGACGACGGCAAGATCAACGGAAATGGTGTCTGCTGCGGCGATGATTGCGACGACCAACCGTGCGACTACTCGGTTGGGTTGAACTGCTGTGACGACCCGCAGGTTTTCCCCCCCTGCGTCGATGGCGACGCCGAGAATCCACAGCTCGCGAACTTTTCCGGAACTTGTAGCGGCGATCCGTTCGCGACCGACGACAGCTGTTCCAATTTCTGGCTGAACATCCTGGCGGAGGCGGAGGTGACGATGTCCATCCAGCCGACCGGCAACGGCCCGCTCGGCGCGCTGGCCGGTGGCGCACGGATCGAAGGCAACGAGATCATCATGGTGGCTGGTGGCGAGAATGTCATGTTCGACATTCAGATGAGTAACTTCGACACCACTCCCAAAACAGAGCTACGTTGCGTCGGCGGTTTTTTCCCCGGCGCGCCGTGCGACTTCTCGACCGAAACGAGCGAAGTCGATGCCTGCGGCCCCGTGATTCCCGAGGGCGACCCCCCAAGTTTCGGTTGCGGCCTCAAGCTGCGTGCGTATCAGGCGGAGCTGGACTCGGCCGGTTTCACCAGCGGACTCGCCGGCGAGTTGACCACGGCGAGCGTCCCGTGCGCGACCCAAGACGACTGCGTTGCGGCGCTGGGCGGGGCGTGCAACATCACGGGCGACCCATGCACTGAGGTCGCCATATGCCCTCTGGCTGGCTTGGGTTTTGAGACCTGCGTCGGTCCTTTCTGCAAACTTGGTTTCTGCGAGTTCGCCTTCCTCAACACCAAACGTGGCGACCATATCTTTCACGGGGCGGCAGACGAGATCGTCGAGGATCTTGGTTTTCCCGGCATCCGCTGGGGAAAGGCGCTGAACGGCCTGGCCATTCGGCCGCGGGATCCCTACCCGGCCGGTGGTTTGAACCTCGGTCAGATGGTCCTGACCACAACGGCCGACGCCAAGGGTACGTTTACACTCAACCTGAAACCGTCTCCGCTTAGTCTGCTACTCGACGCCCAAAGCGGATTCATTCCTCTGGTCGGGCTTGTTCCGGGCAAGGTAACCGTATCGACTGGTCAGTGCTGCGTCCGTGAGTTGGCCGGGCCATTGTGCGTTTCGGATGAGGTCACCGCCGCCGGCTGTGCCAAGATCGGTGCGGACAACGGCCTTGTGGTCAATTTCGATCCTACCAAAACCTGTGCCGATGAGTGCTCGCCGTGCCCCAATGGCACGAACGCGGAATGCGACGACGGCGACTCGTGTACGACGGACACCTGCATCGACGCCTTGGCGTGTCAGAGCGTCTTGGCTACGAACGACGGCACGGAGTGCCTCAACGGTAGCACTCCGGAAGCCGTCCACAACGATGGACTGAGTTGTTTGCGATCCACGATAGACGACGGCGACCAATGCACGGACGACGCCTGCTCCGACGGCGGCGTCCGCGGCGCGGCCACCAACACGGCCTCGGCAGCGGGTACGACGTGCAACGACGGCGTACTCTGTACACTCAACGACGTATGCCACGGCGCCAACACCGCGGAAAACGGCGGTTGCTTCGGCTCGCTCGTGATAGCCATCGAGTGCACGACGGACGCCGATTGCCCGAACGATCCTGCTGGCGATCCGTTCCCCTGCGTCACGGGCTTCTGCTTCTGCTCCGAGACGCCTGATGCCGGCTTTGAAGTCGCCGGCGGCTCC
>CBDUXT010000133.1:0-11933 GCA_965371245.1 uncultured bacterium
GTTGCCCTCGTGCCGACGGAGTAGGCCATGACCAAGCGGCGCTGTAGTATTAAGGTCATGGCATCGATCGGGATGTTCACCCGTGGTGCTAAGTATACACGTAGACGGCGAAGGATTGGCGTGCGCCAAGTATACTACTTCCTTCTCTATGCTCAGTTCGCGATCGTTGTGTACCATCTGACCGGAAATGTTCCATACCTCATGGTATTCGGTGTCCTCTTGTTCGGGATCAACACGATGGTCGCTCGTTTCGCCGACGTACAGTCCATAGAAATGATGATGATGAGCATCGCCACCCTCATCACCATCCGGAGCAATGCGCTCTGGCTTCTTCCGTCCTATTGGATGGTGATGTCGCCACTTCCCTTGTTCTTGGGGCTGTCATCCGCCAAGCCCGCGCTGGATGTGGTTCCGAGGTGCGCGCCGTTTTGCCTCAAGAATCTCATGGAGGGCATGGAACGGTTCCTACAGCCGGTTGGCCGGGGGGATCGCGTACTCATGGCTTTGGGAGATCCCAAAGGCGTGTATGAGGATGTGTTCGACGGCTACCGGACACTGCTCGAACTGCCGATCTACGTTGCGGCTCGCCGAGAGATTCACTTCCTGCCGAATTGGTTTGCCGTGTTCGAGCTGAACTATGGAGGGGCCGGGCACTTCTGGGGGCGGGATGTCGAATCCGTGCAGGCCAACATGGAGACATGGGGGGCGGACTTCGTCGTGGTGTACCAGGACGCGGGGACGGAGCTCAGTCCTGTGTGGCGCGGCGCGAATTTCGAACCGGTGGCAAAGTTTTCCTGGGAGGAGTATGCGGACGAGCTTCGCGGCGAACGCGTGTGCAGCGGGCCAACGCCCGAGTGGTGGTTGTTGCGCCGAGAGCCGGTGAGCGTCGCGACCGAGGTTGACGCACGGGTTTATACAGACGGAGTCGCCGTTTCGGTGTGAGCGCCGAGATCCAGACGGAGGAGTGACATGCGTGTATGGGACAGACGATTAGCCACTGGAATGTGTGCATAAATGGGCGGCATGGGTGGATTGCGGCTGCGGGGTGCGGTCTTGCGTGACGCCGGGCGGCGCGTCTTGGCTTTGCCGGTGAATTGGGCGGCCAGGGCGGAAGGGCACGCGCGGGCAGGGGAGACACTTGAATATGCGCCGCTCTTTATCATCGGGCCGCCGCGATCCGGTACAACGCTTGTCTACCAGTCGATCTGTCACAGCCTGGACGTGGCCCATCCGACGAATCTGATGGTGGACTACGGTCTGGATCGCGGCCCGAGCATTTGTCGTATCCTGCACGGAGCGTGTGGCAAGCTGCCCCACCGGCGTCGCGATGCGTTTTCGAGTGACTACGGCGCGACCAAGGGACTTGCAGCGCCTAGCGAGGCCGGTCCCATTTGGAACCGCTGGTTCTGCAAGGATACACACTACACGGCGGAGGGCGTGTTGGATGCTGGAGCGCGACGCGCGGTGTATCGATCGGTCGCCAACATGGAACGTGTATTCGGCGCGCCTTTTGTGAACAAGAACGTCAAACACAGCGTCCGCATCCGAGCACTGGTCGAGGTTTTCTCCGACGCGATCTTTCTGGAGGTTACGCGCGATCCACTCATGGCGGCCCAGTCGATCTTTCTGGCCCGGTCAGGAAGGTTTCGTTCGTCGCGGTGGTGGTCGGTGAAGCCCAAGGAAAGTGAGGATCTCGTCGGATTGAGCCTTGCCAAGCAGGCGGTCGCTCAGGTGTTTTACATTCGGAAGTGTATTGCGCAAGACCGTGAGCGAGTGGGTTCGGAGCGCTTCTTCAGCGTTGCCTATGAGGCGTTCTGCAGGGCGCCGAACGCGGAACTGGAACGCATCGCGAAGTTCATGGCCGCGCGAGGAGCCCCCGCGGGTTTTGAGAAGGCGCTGCCCGATTCCTTCCCCTGCGCTTGCGGACCGGCTGTACCAGAGGAAACGTCTGAAGAGATGCGGCGTTTCCTGTCGAAACTGGACGAGGGGGGTTGCGCTGCAGGAGCCTCGATCTCGAAACGGATGGAACGGACGTTATGACCGTTGCGGTGGCGGTGGCCATGGCCGGCAGGCTTGGGAGGACGCCGTGACGGACGCGGGCCAGGCCGTCGTCGTCAAAACGGGACGGATGAATCGGTCAATACGAATCGTTACCGTCGTCGGCGCTAGGCCGCAGTTCGTCAAAGCGGCCGTGGTCAGCCGCGCGTTCGATCTGCAGAACAGCGTGGAAGGAAATCCGCGCGTCACCCACGCTTTGATTCACACGGGTCAGCACCACGACAAGGACATGTCTCAGGTCTTCTTCGACGAGCTCAAGATTCCCGAGCCGGACCGCAACCTCGGCGTTCACGGTGGATCGCACGGCCTGCAAACCGGACGTATGCTCAAGCGACTGGAGGCGGCTTTCCTGGAAGCCAAGCCGGACCGCGTGATCGTATACGGCGACACCAACACGACGTTGGCCGCCGCGCTGGCGGCGGTGAGGCTGCACATCCCGATCGCACACATCGAGGCCGGTCTTCGTTCCTTCAATCGACGCATGCCGGAGGAGATCAACCGGGTGCTGACGGATCGTGTGGCCGATCGGCTCTTCTGCCCCACCGAGACCGCCGTCGGAAACCTGCGGCGAGAGGGCATCACGCGGGGTGTCGAGCGCGTGGGCGACGTGATGAAGGACTGTGCCGTGTCACACCGAGCGGCAACGCGCGGCCTCGATGACCGTATCCTCGGGGAACTGGGACTCAAGCCGAAGGGGTACTTGCTGGCAACGGTACACCGTGCGGAAAACACCGACGACCCCGATCATCTTGGAAGTCTCTTTGAGGCGCTGGGAACACTATCCAGCGCCCATCGGCCGGTCGTCATGCCACTGCACCCTCGGACTCGAAACAAACTAGCTGAGGTCGGCCTGGTGCCCGCAAGCAGCATTCGGATGCTGAAACCCGCATCGTATACGACCATGCTGGCGCTCGAGGAGAATGCGCGTATGATCCTGACCGACTCGGGCGGCGTTCAGAAGGAAGCCTACATGTTTCGCGTGCCGTGTCTGACGCTGCGGGATGAGACCGAGTGGGTCGAAACGGTAGACGCTGGATGGAATCGCGTTGTTGGTACAGAAGTGGAAGGGATCGTTGCCGCCGTAAAGAACATGGAGCACTGCCCCCCAGACGCCTGGCGGCCGCTGTTTGGTGATGGCCGGGCAGCGGAACGAATCTGCAAGAGCCTCACGACCGCGACTGGGGCGTGATCGTCGGTGGGTGGCAAGCGGATGTTCGAAGCCGTGGCGGCGGCGGGCGAGACAAGGGGGCGACACACCGGGTTCACACAACCACGAACGGACGGAGTGACTCGCCGACCTGCGCTTCGTCCAGCCGTTCGCCGTCGTTGAGCCGAACGAGGATCGAGCGGACGGCCTCCTTGGCTTCGTCGGCCCCGGGATCGGCGAGGAATCCGTCGAACACGTGTTCGCCGGCCATCGCCCGTGCGATCTCGCGGTCCTTGTTTTCGTCGTCGAGTTCCGTGTAGTAGACCACGCGGAACGGATGCGACGGACCCACCTCGCGGTAAATCTCGAACATGATCTTGTCCGCGACGGCCATCATGAATCCCCTTCTTCAACAAGCTTCAAACGCGGAACGATTGCCGTTGGGTCGGACTCTGTGTCGGCTCGGAACGCCGCACGACCGATTGTAGGCATGGCAGAATGCCGTTTCTCGCCCCGGCCAGAGCAAGCTCCGTTTTTCTCGGGCGGTCGAATCCGAGTTTGTTCCCAGAGATTGTCTCACAGCAGTGATGCACCATCAGTGAGAGCGCTCCAGGTTTCATACGACCACCGCCGAATGTGGCGCAACCACCTGCCCGGTGCGCAACTCGCGCTCGAAGGCGGCCACGCGCCGGTCGATGCTTTGCCGCAGGTCCGTCTCCGCCGTCATCTCCTCGTGAAAACGGGCGAGGAAGTAGGCGATGGTTTCGATGCGAATCTTGATCGATCCGCTCGGCTTGTTTTCGTCGATGTCCTTGAAGCAGAAGTAGGGCGTCCCGGAGTTCTCGACGGTTTCCTCAACGACGGTGTAGATGGGGGCGTCGTGGCCGCACTTGAAACTCGAGAGCTCGAGCGCGACCAGGTTCGGATGGCGTGCGACGTACTTGGCCGCCCAAACCTTGCGCGAGGTGTTCTCCGAGTAGCTGTTCTTCCAGATGTCGGAGATGCTCAACGGGTCGGACGGGCGCCCATCGACGTGGTCCCCTTGGAACACGCGTCTGAGCGAGTCGTCGTCGATCGGGAGCGCGTCCTGTGAGAGGATCGGGTACCCCAGTTTCTGAAGTTCTTCACAAATCTCGTGGTTCACGCCGGGGTCGTTGTGGTAGGGGCGGGCGAGCACCACGATGCCCAAATGCCCCTCGGCCTCAAGCGTATCGAGGATCGCTCGCCCCCGATCCCTCAACCCCTGGTCGAAAGCCTCCATCGCGGCGAGCCCTTCGCCGACGGCCCGGTAGGACTCCGCCTCGGTCAGCCCCAACTCTTCGTGCCAGTCGTTGTACATCTGCCGGGCACAAAGCTGTGGCCGATCCAGGTTCAGGAAGGTTTTCTTGAAGACAATGTTCGCCGCGACAAACAGGTCGCCCTCTTTGATGAACGCTGCGTGCGTTGCTTCCGGCGTCGAGACGACGGTCGGACATGCCCGGCTGGCCTGCACGCCGTGCAGGAACGTGGGGAACGAGTCCACCATGGGGAAGAAAACATGGGTGAGCGGTTTTTTCTTGTGATGGGTGTGCAGCAAGTTGTGAACGTGGGGGATGCCCAGCTTGCTGGGGAAACACGGGTCGATCGAGCCGCGTTTCGCGCCGGTCTTGTAGAGCTCTTCGGACGTGTAGTCGCTGAACACGATGTTCTTCGGCGACAGGCCGAGGCTTTGGAAGAAACCGAGGAAGAACGGCGCCTGCGAGTAGGCATTGAGCACGCGCGGGATGCCGATGCGCAGCGACTTCCGGCGAAGCATCAACTCCCGTCGGCGTAAACTGCGTCGTCCGCACAGACGGCGAAGCGGCGTGGCTCCAGGTATCGGATCGGCAATGTTCGTGACCTCGACCGGCTTGAAGGCCTCGCGCGCCGCGATCTCCAAAAGGTTGGGGTTTTCTCGCTTGATTTCGTCGAGCCCGCGTTTGATGTCTCGCATATCGCCGACGTCTTCCACCGTGCCTTTTTCGCACGTGGCGATGATCAGACGCACCTCGCCCGCCTCGAGCCGAACCTTGGACTGGAGGGTCGCCGGCTGCTTTGGCGACGCGCCGTTGTTGGATCCGCGTTTGATGCGCGTGGGGTGTCCCGCTTCGGGACCCGTCTTGAGGATCCGGCTCGACAGGTCGATTCCGATGCCGCCACCGCTCATCGACGGTGCCTTGCGCTTGACATCGATGAAGGTGCGCAGGCACTTGTTCTTGCAGAAATAGCAGCGGGTGTCCTCGGACCGCGTCGTACGGAAGGTGACGCTTTGCAGACTGTCGAGACCGATGAAGGTTGTGTCCCGCCCCTGCGCCGCGTGGAGGCGATGAGCCTCGAGGGCGCAGCCGATGGCGCCGCTCTCGCCGCAGTGTTCGTGGACGATGACCTCCGGGCGGACGTCGCTTCCCACGAAGCGCGACTCGATGAAGTCCACCTGCGCCTTGACCGCGGCCAGGTTGTGCTGCGTGCCACCCTGCAGGATGAACTTTTTTCCGAGCTTGGCGAGATTGGGAATCTGCGACACGTAGAGCCAGATATTCTTGGGTAGCACCGCGGCCAGGCCGGCCATGATCTCCGCGGCGGACCACCCTTGCCGCTGAAAATCGACGATGTCCGATTGCATGAACACCGCACACCCATAGCCGAACTGCGGCATGGCCGACGCGCTGAACGCCACGTCGGCGTACTCGGTCACGTCGTAGCCGAATCCACTCGCCGTGGATTGCAGGAAATAGCCGTTGCCCGCGCTACACTGCGTGTTGATCCGAAAATCCTTCACCCGCCCGTCCTTGAGGATGATCAGTTTGATGTCCTGACCGCCGACATCCACGATGACGTCGGCACCCGGATAGGCGTGCAGCCCGCTCTGCGTGTGTGCCACCGTTTCGACCAGCGCCACGTCGGCCTGGAGAACGTCCTTGAGGATGTCCTTGGCGTAGCCCGTGGTGCCCACCCCGAGAACGTCGAGCGCGCAGCCCTGCTCGGTGATCTGTTTCCCGAGCGCCCCCAAGACTTCCACTGCGTCCTCGATGGGGTTGCCGCGCGAGAGCTGATAGGCCTTGGCGATGACGTTCTGATCGTGATCGATCAAGACCGCCTTGGTCGATGTCGATCCGCCGTCCAGGCCGATGAAACCCTCGACGGATGTCCCAGGTAAAAACTCACGCGGCTGCCAGGGCTTCTTGCGGTAACGCTCCTTGAACCGCGCGAGTTGTTCCTCGTTTTCGACGAGCCCGCCCGAGCCCGCTCGCTTTTTCTCAGCCGCGCGGCCCACCTCGACATACCACTTGAGTGGGTCTTGCCCCTTGTACAGCCCAAGATTCGCGTCGTCGGTCACTTCGAGCTTGCCGAACTCGATGGCGCCGATCGCCGCAAAGTATTGCGCGTTATCCGGGGTGATGATGTAGTCTTCCGCCGGGCGGGAGGGGTCGGGGAGCGCGACGCCTCGCTCCGCCCAGAGTTTGGGAATGTTATGCTTCCAGCAGTCGCGCATCCCCTTGATGTAACAGTTGGGACCGCCCAGAAGCAGGACGGTGGGGCGAAGTGTGTGCCCACGCGTCAGGACGGCCAGGTTCTGTTGAATGATCGACTCGAAGAGGGAGGCCATCAGTTCGTCGGGCGGGACACCTTGCTTTTGCAGGCCGTTGATGTCGGTCTCGGCGAACACCCCGCACTTGCCCGCCACGGGGTGCAGCTTGTGACCGGAATAGCCCATCTCTGAGAGTTGGTCGGCCGGTATGCGAAGTTTTGCGTTGATCTTGTCGATGACCGCGCCGGTGCCACCGGCGCACTTATCGTTCATCGAGGGGATCTTCTTTTTCTTCCCCGTTTGTGGATCCTCTTTGAAGATGATGATCTTGGCGTCCTGTCCCCCAAGCTCGACGACGCTTTGGACCTCGGGATGGAGCTTCTCGACGGCCAATGAGACGGCGTTTACCTCCTGCACGAACTTGCCGCCTATACGCCGGACCAGCGCGCTTCCGCCGGAGCCGGTCACGAACAATCGAAAAGACTGCCGCGGCACGTCGCCAAACGTGGCCTCAATCGCGCCGAGGAACTCGAGCACCTTCTCGGGCTGCTTGGTCTCGTGCCGCTGATAATCCTGCCAGAGGATCTCGTCGGTCACGGGATCGATCACGACGGCCTTCACCGTCGTTGAGCCGACGTCCAGACCGATCATCAGTCCACCGGGGTACCGATCGGTTCCCTCGAACGGGAGCAGGTGGACGGTCGGCTCCGCCGGATTCGCCGCGGCGACGGGTGTGCCGAGCCGAACAAACTTCGGTTTGGGTTCCGCGACAATCGCGCCCCCGCAGCCACTGCCGCAGCCGCCTCCGCCGGCAGGCGCCTCGGCCAGCACGGGAAGCGCAACCGGGCGTCGTCCCCCACGGGTGTCACGTCTTGCCGAAGGGGTTTCGTGTCCTACCGCGATCAATGGTTCGCTCCCCGGGGTTCTTTGGACGGGTGTCAGGCGAGAGTCGCCGGCGCGCGGTGACCCGTGTTCGGGCGGGCGTCGCCGGCGCGAGCCTGCCTGCGTTTGTTTCCACGGCGGGAGGCGTCGCGATCCATCAGGCCGCCCGCATAAATCACAAAGTTGGCCGCTCGCCCGATGAAACCCTTCGCGTGGGGGATCGGCTGGAGTGGTCGCCGCAGCTCGCGGTGATCCTGGACGTATCCGCGGATTTCATCAAGGGAGTAGCCGGTCTGCGTGACGGCCCGTGCAAACTCTTCCTTGCACTTGACCTTGGCCTCACCCAGCGCCATCTGCACACGTGAGTGGGCGTTGACATCACCTTCTCCCGACGTCTCGATCGGCAGGTAGATCATGTCGGGGAAGTTGGCCATCACCGCCGACTGGGCGCCGTCGGACTGCGTCGAGGGCATGCAACCGAACGGCTTCACCGCAAGCACCATGTGAGCGAGGTCTTTGTTGCAGTAGTAGATGTTCTTGGCCACCTCGAGATGACCCTCGCCGCCGCCGCTGCGTGAGTTGTAGTAGGGGTGCGCAATCCGCACGAGTTCCTGCTGATTGACCAACGCGTGGGCCGTGTTGCCCAGTGCCTTGCGAAGTCGCTCGTACTCACGGAGCACCAGCTTGTTCGCCAGCCAGAGTTTCGACATGATCGCCCGGTGTTGTTTCTTAAGGCGCAAGCGCTTGGCGAAGGCCCATCGTCCAGGTGGCGTATCGCCTTCATTGAGCCCTCGTTTGTCTCTTTGTTGATTGCTCGCCTGGTTGAGCAGGTAGGCGATCCACGTGGCGATCGGCTCGACCAGGACTTCGGCGCCCTCGCCTTCGAGGAAACGGAACATGTTGAAGTTGCCGTCGCCCTCCGTGGTCTGCGCCCAGAACTCGCCGGTGATCTTGACGATCGGCTTGGGACGGGTGTAGTCAATCTCGATCTCTTCGTCGATGAGCCTCGACGACTCGGCGAACGCTTCCGTGTAGTAGGTGCCGCGGAGTTGGTCGAGAAGCTTCTCCGCATCAGCGGAGCCTTTCACCGGGACGACCTTCGCCACGAGCTTGGCGAGCTTTCCACCGTGGATCGTGTCGTAGCTCTTGCTGTGCAGTCGCTTCTGGCATAGCGCCACGCATCGGGCGAACACCTCATTCGCGCGACCCGCAACCGTTTCGTACGGTCGCGTGTGGTAGGCGACCTCGTTGAGAAGGTCGCCCATGAAGATCCCGTTGATGATCGTCAGGAAGAAATCGAGGTTGAACTCGATCCCGGCCTCGACGTCGGCCTGGTCCAGCCCGCCGCCTTGTTGAAAAAGCAGCACGCGGAAGCCGTCGAACCCGCTGTTTCGCAGGGCGAGACGATACTCCGCCTCGTACATACCGAAACGGCACGGTCCGCACGCCCCGGCCGTGATGAACACATAGTCGTCGAGAATCGCTTGGGTGGACATGCCCTCTTCGTCGCGCAGGCGCGTGAGGTAGTTGACCAGCGCCCCGACCGTGAAATAGGTCGGGTTACACTGCCCGTTGTTGCCGAACTCCTTGCCGGCCTGAAAATCGTCCTTGCACGGCGTGGGCACCAACGCCACGTTATATCCGAGCCCTTGGAGCCCGGAGAGAATGAGGTGCTCGTGACGAAGGCTGAAGCCGCCGAACAAAACCGTCACATGGCCGCGCTCCGCCTTGGTGAACGGACGTTCCACCGGGCGCGTGAAGTGTGACGGTCGGCCGACGTTGAGACCGGCTTCGGTCAAGAGCTGTGTGCGAAACTGTTCAACCTGCCGATCGAGGAGTGGAAGTGACATAGGCTCGGCAGTACGAACTCGGGAACCGCTGGCGACCGCTTCCATAAAGCACTCCCTTGCGCGACAAGAAACGTGAATCCAAAGGGTCGAGCCAGACCGTACACTCATTCGGATGAACCGGCAAGCGCTGCCGGTGAACGGTCCCCGCGGGAATGCGTCAAGTGCGCCCGGAGCGGAGACAGCCGCGCGACACGGCCCGAAACGCTCCAACCAGGCGCCCGCTGGTAGATCAACCAAACGGTCGCCGCGCTCATCGGCGCTTCTTGCGCGTCCGACTGCCACGCTTCCCCGCTTGCTTCGGCGCGGCGGTGGGCGGATCGCTCGAACCGCCGCGCGCGGGAACCGGCGCCCGCTCAGGGAAGAACTTGTAGAGTACGACCAACGCCAGGAGGCCGGCAGCGATCATCCCCAGGCTGATAAACTGTGACACCGTCACGCCGAACGTGTCGATCGGGTTGTCCGACCGGATCAACTCCAGAAGGATGCGCCCGACCGGGTACAGCGTGACCAGGGTGGCCAGCACCACGCCGTGTCGGCGGCGGACGCGGAACAGTGCCGCGAGCAACCCGGACAAGAGGAAGGCGTGGATCGACGAATAGAGCTGTGCCGGGTGAACCGGAAGCGTCCGCAGACCGGATGCCAGCGTCTTGACACTTCGATCGTCGGTTCCTTCGGGCGCGCCGCCCGGCGCCGGCGTCGTGGATGACGCCCGGTTTCCGGTAAGCGCGGCGAGCGACGGCGGTGGAGCGGTCACGTGACGGCTCACCAGCACGGGCAAGAGCCTCAGACGTCCCGTCCCGATCAGCTCGGCCGGTGCGGTCACGTCTCGCTCTTCCCATTGGCGTACAAAGGCGGGGCTGCCGAAAGGAAACTGAACGGCCCACACGTAGCGGGCCTCCTGCTGCTCCGGCGCAAGGCACACGCCGCCGAAGCAGCAGCCGTTGAGGAAGCAGCCCAGCCGAGTGACGCCCAGCCCCCAGAGGACGCCCGGCGCGCAAATATCGACGTACAGACGAAGGGAGAGGGGCCGGCGGCTGGGAGCGAGTTCCCTGACGGACGGCAGCCGACGGTGAATCAGAACGCGTGGGATGGCCGTGATCGCGGTGACCACTCGACGCGGCATGGCCAGGTACGCGATGACGACGACGGCGGCCACGACGAAGCCGCCGAGGAACTCCATCCCCCCGCGGCGAAAATCGATGATCGCCAATAGCGTGTTGGCGACATCCGCGAATCGATCCCAATAGTGGATCACATAGAGCACGCGCGCGCCGCCCACGCCGAAAAGAACCGCCAGGACGCTGATGATGAAGACCACGTCGGGGTCCGCGCCCACCCTATGCGCGCGGCGACGCGCAAGCCACGTCGCGGAAACAAAGCCCAGAAACAGAAACAGTCCGTAAGAGTGGATCCCGGTCGTGCCGGAAAGGTTCAATATCGTGGGGTGCAAATCGCCGCGCCCGTCTCATCCATGCGCCCGAAGCCGCGGGCTTCATCCTGATCCTGCGCGGAACACCCGACGCATGTCCGGATTCTTCCCCTTTTTCAGCCCGCGTCCACTCGCCGGCCCCGGACCAAACCCCGTTTGCGGCCCGTCAACGGACTCAGGCCGCAAATCGAGGCGTTTTTCGCTGTGTGGAGCAAGAAACTGGAATATTACCGGTCGTTGGGGTGGTTGGGTTGTTACGATGTGTCTTGCATCCGAGGCACGGGGCCATCGGGTGCAGCGCCGGAATCCTTCCCGACCGGGCTCGCTTGGCCGGCAACGCGTGATGCGTCACCGTGGCGTCGGTGCATGCGGTCGAACGGGTGGGATGAGGTACGCACCGAACCGGGGGTGCCAATCCATGACGCGCGATTCAGATCCAGTGGACCTTGCTCGATCCGACCGGGTCTGCCGACTTGATATTCAAACCGGATACTGTCGAGATCATGCCCGCTCCTTGCGCCCTAGTACCTGGAGGGGCGGACTTCGGGATGATCGGCGTGTTGAGGTCTTGAGGGTGCTGGAGAAAGGCGTCATACCATGGTGAAGCACGGCAGATTTTCTACGGCACACTTGGCAGCGGTATCAAACGCGCTTGCGGTGTTAAGCCCGCTTGCGGTGCTAAGCCCGCTTGCGGGTATTGCCGCGAGTCTGGGGTGGGCGCTCCCCGCGCGGGGTGGTGATGGACCCTTCATCGAGCATGTGATCTCGACCTCCGCAGCCGGGGCTGTCTCCGTTTTCGCGGTGGACTTAGACGGCGACGGGGACATCGACGTCCTCTCGGCGTCAACCTTTGACGACAAGATCTCGTGGTACGAAAACGATCCCGGCGCGCCGGGACAACCCCCGACTTTCACCGAGCGGGTGATCTCAACCAACGCAGACGGGGTCCTTTCCGTCTTCGCGGCGGACTTAGACGGCGACGGGGACATCGACGTCCTCTCGGCGTCAACCTTTGACGAC
>CBDUXT010000134.1:0-11596 GCA_965371245.1 uncultured bacterium
TTCGGTCATGCACCCCGGTGGCGGCGAGTTTGGAATCGGAGTCGATCGCCGATTATGCACAGACCGACAGAAGACGAACAAGCGGCTATTGACCAACGCTGGTGCCGGGTACGGGCAGGCCGCGGTTCACCGCGTTAGATGCCATGGCCAAACCATCGGCGCGGGCGTGTTTGCCCCCACCGTGAGCCCATCACCCGAGCCACCATGGTCGCCCAGTCCGGCAGTCACCCGGCTACGCGATAAGGAATGTCTTGCTGTGATCCAGCGAGCATCGCGGCGGTTGTCAGCCGCCGCTGAGAGGGTCCGGGCAAATCTGCGTGCTTTCTTGATTTCCCTTGACACGGGGCCTGGCATGTGGTAGAATTCCACCATACTGGTGTATTTGCACCATCGAAAGCGTCTCGGATAGAAAAACAGGAAACGGCTTTGGCCAAACACGAACAACCAAGGTTGAGTCGACGCGAACGCGAGATTCTCAACATTGTCTATCGCTCCGGGTCGCCCACGGCGACGGAAGTTCGCGAGGCGATGGCCGACCCGCCTTCGGACGGCGCCGTGCGCGCTACGCTACGCATTCTGGTGAAGAAGGGCTGCGTGAAACATCGACAGGACGGCCCGCGGTATCGCTATGTGCCGACCTTGTCGCGGCGCCGCGCGACCGAGTCGGCGCTGAAGCACGTGCTCGACACGTTCTTCGGTGGATCGGCCGAGGAAGCCATGATGGCGCTGCTCGAGCTGAAATCCTGCGGTCTCACCGACGAACAGCAAGCCCGCCTAAGACAAGAGATCGACCAAGCTCGACGGGAGGGACGTTGACGTGGCTTCCATGAATTGGTTCGGCGTCGCTGATTGGGGCACATGGTCGGGCGTCTTGGCGGTGAAGGCGACGCTTCTTGTCGGTCTCGGGCTGCTCGTCGCGTCGGTGCTGCGTAAACATACTGCGCGGGTCAGGCGTCCGATCTGGATCGTGGTCTTCGCCGGCGTGGTGATTCTGCCCATTGCAACGGTCACGGCGCCATCCTGGGACATCCCCCTGTTGCCGATCGTCGGCGACTCCTTCCCCGAGGCTGGATCGGCGGCCACCCCGTTCGCCGGGACACGCCCCCTGTCCGGGACGTCGCGCCGGGGCCTTCCGAATCGAACCGGCCTGAGCACACCAGAAAACGTCGGTGTCGCGAACGAAGTGGGTCCGGGTTCGGCTCTCACGGATCGCGGCGAACGATCGCTCGGGGCAACCCTGGACCGCGTCTGGAACAGCCTGCTCTTTACCTGGGCTCTTGGAAGCGTGCTCGGGTTCGCGGGGATCATCTTGGGGCTGGTGCGGTATGAGCGTCAGTTAGGGCGCGCGGAGCCCGTCCTGGATCGCCGTCTCCGCGACGAGTTGGGCCGACTGCGCGCAAGTCTCGGGATCCGCCGAAGGGTTCGGCTCGTGGAATCATCCACGGTTTCCGTTCCCATGACCGGCGGGATGGTTCGACCGGTGATCGTCTTGCCGCTTGCCGCGCTGACTTGGCATGCGGAACGGATACGTGTTGTTCTACTCCACGAGCTGATTCACATCCGGCGGAACGACTGGCTCATCGACCTCATCGGGCGGATGGGACGAGCGATGTACTGGTTCAACCCGTTGATGTGGATGGCTCTGCGGGATTGGCGTCGTGTTTGCGAGCAAGGCTGTGACGCTCTCGTCGTAACGCACGGAACGAAACCGTCTTCGTACGCACACCTGTTAATGGAATTCGCAGAGGAGGTTGGGCGACCGAATCGCGCTTGGACCTCTTCGTTGGCTATGGCTCACGCTAACTCACTGGAGGAACGACTGATGGCTATTCTTCAGCCGCCAATCAAGACGCGAAGGGGAATTGCAACCCTACCGCTCCTGAGCGTTGTACTCACGACCATAGTCACGGCCGCCGTGGTCATCCGGCCGGTGCGGCCGCCTTCGGAACGCCGGACCAACGAGTCGAAGTCGTTCTTTCTCCAGGTGGGGGACGTTCGGACGTTTCGCGGCAGCTACCGCTCGGACGCCGATGGCTTTGTGAACTTCGTTGGCGATTATAATGAGACAGGCGCTCACGTTGTGCAGAAACGATTTGATGACGGCTTGCGGATGGTCATGCGCGCCTCACCCGAGGTCGAGTTCGACCCAGACACCGGTGAAATCGCTGACCTGGAGATCGACTCGCGCGTGATGCTTGCCACCGAACTCGACGGCGTGGAATTCCAACTCGAAGTCACGCCGGATCAGGACGGGCGGCCGTCCTATGAGTTCGCGGTCAACGGTGGACCGCGTCCGTTCGACAGCCAGGCACGTGCGTGGATGGGGACGATGCTCTCGGTTGCCGAAGACATACGGGACGTTCAGGAGATACGTTTCGAACTAATGGATCTAAACGGAAAGATCAGCAACGAAAAGGGCAAGCGTAGCAACCTCCGTGGGAAAATCAGTCGGATCAAAAGCCAAGAGAGCAATTTACGCGCCAAAATCGCCAACAACAGAAGCGATCTAAGTATAAGTAAACTGTATTCCAGGTACGCCCGTGCGACCTCCACTCAGACGAGAATCCGAAACCAGATTCGCGCGCTTCGTAAAGAGGATGCCGATGCCGACGTAGCGACGTTGGAGGAGGAACTGGCCGCATGGCATGAGGAGGAGCTGGAGGTCGCGGTCAAGCGGAAGTTCCAAGAACCACTCGTCGAGGCTCGTATCGCGGTTATCGAAGAACAGATTGTAGATCTCGACACCGAGGGGCGCGTCGCGGAAGTTGAACGGGAAATCCTGGCACTCGAGACCGACGAGCGCATTGCGGAAGTACAGGCGGCCATCGAAATGGTTGAGATCGACGACATTGATTCGATCCGGTCAATGATGGCGTCCAAGCTCGATCAACTCCGTGACCATCTCTACGAAGACGGGCTCCGTTACTTGTCCGAGGCCTCTTTCGACGAGGAATCCGAACCCGTTTATGAGGTCGCTCCGGATGGGCGCTCGGAAGGCGCCGAGCAGACCATCGTTCTCGGTGGCGGAACAAAAGAGAAGGTGCAAGACGACTGGGATCGCTACGTCCGGGAGTTTCTTGAGGAGCACGGCATTGGCGGCCCGCGTGCCGAAAGAGCCGGAACGATCCTGGCCACCAGTAAGAAGATACGTGATCGAGTCTTGAAAAACGCCAAGGCGCGGATGAAAGTGGTCAACAGCGACCAAACGGACGCTGTTCGCGAAAGAGCGCTCGCCCAGGTCGAAAGGGTCTTTCAGCGGGTCCTGGTTCGCAACCTCCAAAAGCTTCTGCCAAAAGACGAACGCGACAAGTAGCCGACACACGCAGCAGTCATCCGTCCCATCGGACGAACCGTGTTGTCGCGCCGGGGTACACACCATTTTTGCGTGATGTTGCAATCACGACCCGAAGCGGCGGCATGACGTGTAGGGTGCGTCCCGGACGCACCTTCTTTCTATCGACGGCTCTCAAAGATCGTCGAGAACCCGCTCCAAACCGAGCCCTCGCCTTTACCGTCACGGCTCGGCAAGCGCGCTTATCGCCCGACCGATGTCTTACTCGATGGTGCGAACGACCAGCGTGCCGGCGAGGCGGTCGTGCAGAGCGCGGTTCCGCAGGTCAAACATGACCATGGCGTAACCTATGAAAAGCGTGATGATGCTGAGGAACTTCGCCAGGGCTCGTCCGAACGATTGACCCAGCGTCGGGTAGCTTCCGTCAACGGCGATCACCCGGATGCCACACGCCCGTTTTCCCAGGGTTTGACCGTTCCAGGTCCCGATCAGGATCGCCTGGTACAGAAGTAGCAAACCACCTTCGCCGTTGTGGCCGAATCCGATGAGCGCGCCCGCCAGGCCGACGATGACCGCGTCGATGAACACGGCCAAGGCACGTATCCAAAAGCCGGCGTACTCGATCCGTCCCGCGACGACCTCGGGTGACAGCGCGGGTGCTTGACCCACGGGGGTCCCAACCGGGACACCGGCCGCGGCCGCCTTCAAGGCGTCGCCCGTCGCGTCCGCAAGGCTTCGAAACGCCCCGCCGATGTTTACGCCGTGCTCACCGATACTTGCACCGACCGGCTCGGCGTGCGGCGCTCTTCGGCCAGGGAGTGGTGGGGCTGGCGGCGGTGTCGCCCGGTAAGGCTGCGTAATGGTCGGCGACTCGGCCGCGTCAATGCGCGGGCGGATGTTCTTTATGGCTTTGGTCAGGCTCACCGTGTCGAAGTTCGCCAGTTGGCTGCGGACTTCCTCCACTTCGAGCAGATCCTCGGTCATCTCGTCGACTGTCTGATAGCGATCCTTCGGATCCTTTTCGAGTGCCTTGCGAATGACCCGGCCAAACGGTTGGGGCAGGTCATCGACTTCAGGCCGCCCCGTGAGGTGCTTCATCAGCACCTCGGCCGTGGTCGAGCCCTCGTACGGAACGCGCCCCATCACCATCTCGTAGAGCATCACGCCGAGGGCGTAGATGTCGATGCCGCGGTGATAGTGGCCGCTCCCGATCTCCGGGGCCATGTAGTGGACGGTGCCGACGCTCGCGGTCTGGGCGCTGTGCCGCGATATGGAAATGAACTTGCTCAGCCCGTAGTCGCCGATTTTGACATAGCCCTGTTCGTAGAAGATGTTGCCCGGCTTCATGTCGCGATGGACCACGCCGCGATCGTGCAGGAAGCTGAGCCCTTTGGCGATCTCGCGAACGAAGAACGCGGCTTTTTGCGGGCCAAGGCCCTTGGGTTCGGCGATCAGCATGTCGCGAAGGGTCGGCCCGTTGATGTACTCCATGATGATGAAGTAGTCGCCGTCGGCGTTTTTCTTGACGTCGAACACCTTGACCAGATGCGGGCTGGAGAGGTTCATTACGGCCGACACGCCTCTGAGTTCGACGTCGGGATTCTCGCGCAGGTACTTCAGGGCGACCTCGCGCCCGCCGTCGCTCTGCGCGAAGTAGACCTCACCGAACCCGCCGCGCCCGACACCCCGCTGGATCGTGTAGCCGTCGAGCGGCCGATCGCCGTGTTTGAATGTGTATGCCGCCATGCATAGATTTCCGTCAACGGTGTCAGACCGCCTCGGGACCGGTACCGTTAAGCCACAGAACAGATCACAACTGTCGCCGGTTAGCTATTCGCGCGGCGACGCCGATTATTCGGATGGTACGCGATGCGGATACCGTACACGATGTGGATGTCGGCATGTAGGCCGCTTTTGCAACCTACGGCCAGGGCTCCAGTCCACCTGATGAGACGGCCGCTCTTGTCCGGTCTACACGGCGGCGCCGGGTGGCATGGGCAAACGAGTTCCTGAGTATCAATGTACCTCAGCCGCTTTGAGTTCGGGGTACGTCATTGCCTGGACCTTCGTACAGGTGTCGAGGAGCATGGAGAAAAGGTCACTTTCCTGGCAACGTCGGTTGAGTCGGTAGGCAAACTCTCCGAGGTAGCGGACGGCGTGCTTTCCAGCGATGGCATGGTGCCGACCCAAGATGAACCGTTTGAGATTCGAGACGAGGGTATGCACCCAGGGAAAGGCCGTCACCGCCTTCGTGCCGTGGGAGCCGAGGACCACGGCCTCATGCGCGTAACCCAACGTGCCCAAGCCCTGGTAGATGCTGAGTCCGTCGGCTGGGACGCTGCAACAAGAATTCAGACGCGCCCGTACAAACGCCTCCGCGATTCGCTTGTTCAAACGCCGCGCGGGTTGCAGGGTCGCGCACCCCAGCCCCCCGGTCCTGGTCACCTCGACCGCCACGAAGAACGGCGTTTTTCCCTTCGCCCCTCGCCCACGCCGGCCGGATTGGAGTTCGCCGAGGTACGCGTCGTCCAGCTCCACGAGGCCGTGCATTGGTGAAGCCGACGCGTGGCCACTTAACAACTCCTCGCGTGACCGCAGGCGGGACAGACGAAACCGTCCGGCCACCGCCGACGCGCCAGGTGCTCGGCGCACTGCCGGTCCGTCCCGAACCGCTCGTAGAACGCTTGAGCGGTCAAGATCCGTACTCGATGTCCTGTGGGATTCATCGCGATCTCCTGCTTTTCGTGCGAATCACACCAACATCGATACCTACCAAATACCTAACCTCGTGTCAACAAGAAACGTGCGCGGCTGAGCAACGTTTATACCTAGGAACGAGTTTGCCCGTGCCACCCTCCACGACCGTCAAATGAGGTGCGACGCTGTACTAGCGGGTGAGGGTTGAGTAACCGGCGGGTGGTTGATAGGTGAAGGCGCCCGCCTTCAGATTCGGATTCACCGTTAGCTTGGTTACCAGGACGTCCCACGTCCGGCGCTCGCCACTGAGACTCCTTGTGATCCGCTTCACGCCCCGAGGGAGAAAATCCTTCTTTGAGAAATACCAGATAGCCTCCTCGGTTCGTCGTTTGTAGGCGATTCGGACGGAGTAGCACGGCTCACCGGCGATGGTTCGGGCCTCCAGCAACGAATGACTTCTGGCATTGATTTCATCCCGGAAGGGAAACGGATGGACATACTCGCGCAGCTCGACGCGCGAGGTGGTGCGACCCGAAGCCCCCAGGACCGACCGGTCCCGGCTGAGCCAGGCTGTCTTGGCGTTGTGATCCACGCGAAAGAACTGGTGCCCATCCCCGCCCACCGTGATGTTGATCGTGTCCTTGGAGCCGAGCCGATGCGCCCGAATGTCGAACCGAAAACTCTGGGTGGTTCCTATTCCCCAGCCGCTCAGAGTGACGGTTCCCTCGGCCTTGGGGATGAAAGGAGCGGCGGCTTTGTCCGGCACCAGCGTGAAATCGTAGCGGACCGAATGAACGGCTCCCACGGTTTCGTCGGCCTTGGCGAGGATCTGTTTGGCATCGGTCAGGTCTTCGGCGTGCGCAGAAGATAGTAGCGAGAACAGGCCGAGTCCCAAAAAAATCGGCATTCGCATGACGGGGTTCCCCGCTAGCCCATCAGGGTCGAGTCCGAACCCACTTCGAAACAACAACATGCTACCGGACGATCGCGTCGTCTGCAAGCGATTTACCAAAAAAAGGCCCGTTCGGTGCTTCCGGTTCACGTGCGGCGCCATGCCGGACCTCAGGAATCGACGTAGGGCATAAAGCCACGCTGGTCGTCCTTGCGCCAGGCCCGATAGCGTGCCCTGCGGTGAACCATGCGGGTGCCCGACAGGAAGTACAGTCCGCCAGGCCGAGGTCGCTGCCCGGCCCCGTGCGGGCCGCCTACGGGGCGAAGTCGTCGGTTTTCTTGTAGCCGGCAGGGAGCTTTAGTTTGAAATCCGTCGCTTGGAGTTTTGGATCCACGACGAGGTTCGTCACAATCCGCTGGCGTCCGCCGGGCTTGCCCGCTTGGGTTTGAAAGATGTCCAACCGGGCGCGAGGAAGGAAATCCTTCTTCGAAAAGTGCCAGATTGCTTCGGCAACGCCGTTGGCATAGACGACGTGTATTTCGTAGCAATCCTCGCCTCCGATGACCTTGCTGCCGGTCAGTTCCTGTTTGTTTCCGGCGAGTTCGTCGTGGAACGGGGTGGGATGAACGAACTCGGCCATCAGCATCAGTCGAACGGGGCGATCGTTTCGGCCGAGGACGTTGGGATCGATGTCCTCGTAGGCGGTTTTTCCCTCCTGTTCGATGACGAAGAAGAGGTCCCCGTCGCTGCCGGCTGTGATGTGTCTCGCCTCGCTCACCCCGGCCTCCTTCACCTTGGCAACGACAAGGAATTTCTCGACGCCGCCGGTGGCCCAGCCGCTAAGCGTCACCGTGCCTTCAGTGTGCGGAATGATCGATTTCGATCCGCGGACGCCCTTGACCGTTGTCGTATACTTGGCCGCGTGGACCGCTTTGGCGGCGGCGTCCACGCGTTTCAGAATCTCCACCGGATCCGTTAGATCGACGGCTTTCTTGTCCTCGGCGGCGATGGCGGGGGTCGTCAGCACGAACCCAAGCGCAACGTACAATGAACACTTCATTCGACCATGCTCCTTTGCTTTCAGACTGGTCCGGCCTCGCGCGGTTCTCGCTGCCCGCGATAGGTTTCGGTCACCGCTTTCGGGGAACCGCGTGTCTTGCGTTGACTTTCCGCCAAGCTGCCGCGACCCGAAGTTGAGCTTGGCCTAGACCGCCCGCGCACGCCGGATTCTACGTCCGACAGAGGGGCAGGGTTCGTTCGCCGGAAAATGCCCGGTGCCACACCGCCCACGCCTGAGCCTCCGCACGATCCGGAAAGGGATCTCCCGGGCGGCGTCCGATGAGTGCGATGTGGTCGGCCAGCTACGTGACGACGCGTCTGGCTTCAAGCAGCGAGGTCAGTTCATCGACGCATCGCTTGACCGACCATTCATGTGTCAGGAGCACCAGGTCCGCTTTCTTCGGCTCTTCGTATCGAAAGGATACGCCGGGGATGTCGGCAATCTCGCCCGCGTCGGCCGCCGCGTAGAAGCCCTCCGGATCGCGCTCCCGACACACGCTCATCGGCGCGGAGAGGTGTACTACAAGGAATCGGTCGCGGCCGACCACGGCGGCGGCCCGCTGCCGCGCTTCTTCTTGCGGGGCGACGAATGCCAGAATGCAGATGAGCCCCGCGTCATTAAGAAGCCTGGCGACTTCCACGCTGCGACGCAGGTTCTCGGATCGATCGTCGGCGCCGAAGCCCAGGTCCTTGCTGATCCCCAGCCGCATGTTCTGCCCATCAAGTACGGTGGACGCGCGACCCATGTCAAACAATCGTCGCTCAAGGGCATAGGCGGTGGTGGTCTTGCCCGCAGCGGTCAAGCCCGTCAGAAGAATGGTCACGGGTTGTTGTCCGAACCGGGCGGCGCGTTCCTCTTTGCGGACGGTGCTGACCGCGGATCGCAGCCGGTCGCTCTCCGGCCTGGTCTCCCAGTGATCGACGCGCGCGGTTGCGTCGTCGGTATCCACAATCATGCCTGCACCGACCGTGAGCTTCGAGACACGATCGATCATGACGAACGACCCGGTGCCGCGGTTCACCTTGTAGGCATCGATCGCGATCGGCGTGGTCAGCGTGATCTCGCACCGTCCGATCTCGTTAAGGGCCAGCGCGGGTGCATCGACGCGCTCGAGTGAGTTCACGTCTACCTTGTACCGAAGCGTGGTGACCGAGCCGAACACGGTTCGGGTGGTCTGCTTGAAGGCGTACTGCCGCCCGGGGACCAGCGGCTCCTCCACCATCCATACGATCATGGCGTCGAAGCGCTTCCGCAGCTTGGGAATGTTGGTCGGGTGGACGATCATGTCGCCCCGGCTGACGTCGAGTTCGTCCTCCAGGATGAGTGTCACCGACAGCGGCGCAAAGGCTTCGTCGAGATCGCCGTCATGGGTGACGATCCGGCGAACGCGGCTGACTTTGCGCGACGGCAGAATCATGATCTCGTCGCCGCGGCGAACCACGCCCGAGGTCACGGTCCCGCAGTAGCCGCGGAAGTCGGCGGTGGGACGGTTGACGTACTGAACCGGGAAGCGGAAATCGGCAAGGTTGCGGTCGGAGGCGATGTGTACGGTCTCAAACAGGTGCATCAGGGTGCTGCCGTGATACCAGGGCATGTGCTCGCTGGGCTTCACGACGTTGTCGCCCTTCAGGGCCGACAGAGGAATGAAACGAACGTCCTCGATGTCCAGCTTCGCGGCGAAACCCGTGTATTCCTTTTTGATGGCGTCGAAGACTTCCTCGCTGAAATCCACCAGGTCCATCTTGTTGACGGCCACGATGATGTGCTTGATTCCCAACAAGGCGGCGATGAACGTGTGTCGTAGCGTCTGGGTCAAAATGCCGTTGCGGGCATCGATCAGGATGACGGCCAGGTCGCACGTGGACGCGCCGGTGGCCATGTTGCGCGTGTATTGCTCGTGCCCCGGCGTGTCGGCGATGATGAACTTGCGTTTGGCGGTCGAAAAATACCGATAGGCCACATCGATGGTGATGCCCTGCTCTCGCTCGGCCTGAAGCCCATCGACAAGAAGCGCCAGGTCCAGGCTCCCGCCGGTCGTGCCCGACTTGGCGCTCTCTTTCTTGATGGCCGCCAGTTGGTCCTCGTAGATCATCTTCGAGTCGTGCAAGAGCCGTCCAATGAGCGTGCTCTTGCCGTCATCGACGCTGCCACAGGTCAAGAGGCGCAAGAGCTCCTTTTGCTCGTGCAGTGCCAGGTAGGCGTCAATGTCGGTTGCGATCAGGTCGGACTGATGGGACATGGCAGGTCGATCGGGCAAGGGGCCAAGGCTCGGAGGTTTCGGCGAGGTAGGGCGAATCGCCCGCCCACTCTTTTCCGAACCCCGAAAGGCGCCCTAGAAGTAGCCCTCCTTTTTCTTTTTTTCCATCGAGCCGGCCTCGTCGAAATCGATGAGCCGACCCTCCCGTTCCGATTTCTTCGTCAGCAGCATCTCCTGGATGATCTCCGGGAGGGTGGTGGCCGTGGATTCGATGGCGCCGGAGAGCGGATAGCAACCCAGCGTTCGGAAGCGCACGGTCCTTACTTGCGGCTCTTCACCCGGTCGAAGCTGCATGCGGTCGTCGTCCACCATGATGAGCGTTCCGTCGCGTTCGACGACCGGACGCTCCTTGGCGAAGTAGAGCGGAACAATGGGAATCTTCTCCAGGTGGATGTATTGCCAGACATCCAGCTCCGTCCAGTTGGAAAGCGGAAACACCCGGATGCTCTCTCCCTCGTTGAGCTGCGCGTTGTACAGGTTCCACAGCTCGGGTCGCTGAGCCTTCGGCTCCCAGGTGTGGTTGGCGTCGCGAAAGGAGAAGACCCGCTCCTTCGCGCGAGATTTCTCCTCGTCGCGACGGGCACCGCCGAAGGCCGCGTCGAACCGATGTAGGTCAAGCGCCTGTTTGAGCCCTTGGGTCTTCATGATGTCGGTGTACGTCTTGCTACCGTGCGTGAAGGGACTGATGCCGGCCTTCACGCCCTCTTCGTTGATGTGGACGATCAAATCGAGACCCAGCTCTTCTATGATGTATCGATCGCGAAACTCGATCATCTCCTTGAACTTCCACGTCGTGTCCACGTGCAAGAGCGGGAAGGGTGGCTTGCCCGGGTGGAACGCCTTGAGCGCCAAATGAAGCATGGCCGCGGAGTCCTTGCCGATCGAGTAGAGCATGACCGGCCGCTCGAACTCCGCCGCCACCTCACGAAGGATGTGGATGCTCTCGGCCTCGAGCAGCTTGAGATGCGTTAGCTGGTAGCCTGGCATTGAATCCGTTCCAACGTCGTCGTCCGCGGCGTTTGATCTTGTATCGGCAACCCCGCGCCGACCGTCTCAGTCAGATAATACGCGGGCCTCAGACGCTTCGACGGCGATGTTTCGGTCGCCGGCCGGGCGTCACAAGCCGAACTGCACCGGTGGGCGCCACGATAGCGGAATCCACGGAAGGGTAACACCCCGGCACGGTCCGCCTGCGAGCCGGCGCCCGGGCCGTGACGTGGGTGCCATGGGTAAGCGCAGCTTAGCCGTGACTTGCCGCTGGTCATCCTGCACGGGCAACCCGGCTGTAGGTCGGGCTCGGCCCGACGTCTTCGCTGGATGATGTTACGTCGGGCGGAGCCCGACCTATCCATGAAAGGCATGTCCGGGTCAAGTGCGCACCGGAACTGGGGAGATCTT
>CBDUXT010000135.1:0-11546 GCA_965371245.1 uncultured bacterium
ACGGCCACACGGCCGGTCATGTTACAGATCGGCCATCGCCCGGGGTGCGTCAAGAAAAAAAGTACTGACTGAGTACTTTTTGGGTTCAGGATTCTCGTTGGGGACCCCGATAACGCGCAGATAGGATCGTCGCCGACCGGTTGAGTATTCGTGGTCCGGCGCCGAAGGGTCCACTCGCCGTGAAATATCGCGACTTTGTCGCTTTGATCATTTGACCTCCCTTTAGAGGTAGAGCCGATGATTACTCGAAATGCCGTGGTCCGCTGTTGCGGCTTAGCACTGTTGGCAAATCTGTTGTGCAGCCAGGCCGTTCTAGGTCAGAAGCAAACACAAGAACGAAGGACAGCGCGGGTCGCGGCCGCGCGGAGTCAAACGCCTGCCGAGCCGAAGAAACCTCTTCCCAAGCCCAAGTATCTTAACCTTCGCTATAACGAGGATTTCAGCTATCTCGACGGGTCTGAGGGGTCGTACGAACCTGATTTCTTTGACCCGATCAAGAACATCCATTTGGGCGAAGATTGGCGGCTCACGCTCGGCGGTGAGTTTCGTTTCCAGATGCAGAGTGAGACGAACAAGGGTTTCGGGGCCACCGAACCCGCCAACGACACATTCACCATCTATCGCTACATGCTCCACGCCGACCTCAAGTTCAGGGATCTGTTCCGTGTGTTCGTGCAGGGAGCGGTCGTCCATGACGAAGATCGTGATCTGGGATCGCGCGGGATCGACGAGAACATCGCCGACCTGCAACAGCTCTTCTTCGATCTGCGATTCCTAGGGGAAGACGTTCCGGTCACACTTCGCGTCGGGCGCCAGGACCTTCAGTATGGCGCGCAGCGCTTCCTTTCGCCGCTTGAATGGGCCAGCACCCGGCGCCGCTTCGACGCAGTCAAGGTGTTCTGGAAGAACGAGTCGTGGAGCGTGGACGCGTTCTATGCCAAACCCGTGCCAGTTCAGAGAAGGCAACGGGATCGGTTCAATGAAGATTTTGACTTCTACGGCCTCTACACGACCTACAAAGAGATCCCGCGACACACGCTCGATTTCTATCTCTTCGCGATCGATAACACCGGGAACCCAACCAACCCCAACGGCAAGGCCGGTGACGTAACGCGCTTCACGCTGGGCTCTCGCTTCGCGGGCAAGACGGGCCGCTTCGACTACGAGGCCGAGCTTGCGGGCCAATGGGGAAGATGGGCCGGCGATACGATCCAGGCTTGGAGTTGGTCCGTTGTCGGCGGGTATACGTTCGACGTTCCGTCGAAAGCGCGCATCGGTGTGGGTTTTGATTGGGCGAGCGGGGACGACAATCCCACGGACGGAAAGGTCGGGACCTTCGATCAGATGTTCCCGCTAGGCCACGCCTTTTTCGGCTATCTGGATCTGGTCGGTCGTCAGAACATCACGGCCGCCAACGTGAATCTTTCCGCATGGATGGTTCCTAAGAAAGTCAAGGGCGCCGTGGCCTACCACGTCTTCTGGCTGAGCGACCCGGAGGACTCGCTCTACAACGCCGGCGGGGGAGCCGGCCGACGCGATCCTGGCGGCAAGAGCGGACGAGAGGTCGGCTCCGAACTCGACCTGACCCTTGCGTGGAAACTCGACGTGCATGCCAAGCTTCTTTTCGGGTACTCGCACTTCTGGGACAGTGACTTCATCATCAACACCGGTCCCAGCGAGGACGCCGACCTGTTCTATGTCCAATACCAGTTCAAGTTCTAGTTCTTGGCCGAGGGCCTTACCGTACTCGAAGCGAAACCGTGACATTCAGTTGATAGGAGATTACGAGATGAAGAACCGTGCGACCAGGTTTCTGATGCTCATCGGAATTACGGGCAGTATGCTGTTTTCCAGTTGTTCGGCCAACTTAAGCCGCGAGTTTTTCGACGCGGCCGTCAAGGGTGCGACCGGATCGTTTTCAGATGCAGTGAACGCCACGCTCGACGGTTTCCTGTTGCCGGCAACGCCCGGGCCGTAACAACACGATTCGGGGCGAGTCATTGCAATGCGTATCCGAAAGTATCCGTACGGTAGCCCCATGAACTCCCGTCTATCGGTCGGGCACGATTTGCCCGGGGTGGTCGGTCTCGCATCGTTGGGAACATGGCGCAAGAGCGATACACGGCGCTGCGCTTATGCTCGGTCGGGCCTTCGCAGCGCCTTGGTCAAAGCCCCCGCGGGCGAGCGAAGCGGTCCCTGATCACGGTGCGGTAGCAGTCCGCTGTGTGTCGAACCGCGGCTTTTCTCGAGGGCTGATTCGCGACATCGCGTTCGCAGGTCTTGCCGACCGCTGATTCATATTCGATGGTTGTTCCGTGCGAGCAATGTACGGATCAGCTCGATGGCCCGACTGTTTCGCCATCGTCCTTGTCGTTCTCACCGGGTGCCATACCGTCCCGTTCACCGGACGGCTCTGGTGGCCTGACGAATACGCCGGTTCCGCCCTGGCCGGCGCAATCGCGGCCGGCGGCGTGGAACGGAGCTCGGCGGGGTGACGCGTGACGCAGGGGCGGAGACGCGGATGGCACGCGTCGGCGAGCGTCTTGTGAAAGGCACATCCGAACGCAAAGGTGCCTACCGTTATCGGCTGTTGTCCTCCTCGACCAAAAACACCGTGTCTTCTCCGGGGCCGCGGATTTACGTCACGCGGGGACTCTACGAAGACCTGCTTACCGGCGACCAGCGCATCTCCGACAATCGCGAGGACATCAGCGCCTGGGACCCCTTCCAGGCCCAGGTGTACGGTATCGAGAAGGCACCTACCCACGGGACTGAGCACCTGTACCAGCCGGCTCAAGGGACTTCAGGTGGTGGTCACAAGTTCCGCCAGGACGGAGGACATCGCGCATTCGCGATCCCGTTCCACCAGCGGGTTCGTGAAGCCATAGGACAACTCTTAGCGCAGCAGCGAATCTATCTTTGCGCCGATGTCCGCGGAGCGCAACAGCGATTCACCGACGAGGATGCCACAGGCACCGGCGTCCGCGGCCGCGCGTACGTCGTCGCGATCGGCGATGCCGCTCTCGGCCACGAAGCGCGTTCCACTCGGCAGGAGCTTCGCCAGGCGAGCCATGGTGGACAGGTCGTTTTTCTGCGCGGTCAGGTCGCGGTTGTTGATGCCCAGAAGGTATTGCGTGCCCGGCGGACCGAGGACATCGAGCACCGAGCGAAGCGTGTCCTCGCTGTGTACCTCGACAAGAACGGACATGCCCCACTCGGTCGCCTGCTCCGTGAACTCGTCGATGGTCCCGGCATCGAGCACCTCGGCGATGAGCAGGATCGCATCGGCCCCTGCAGCGCGGGCCTCGACGATCTGGTATTCGTCCACGAAGAAATCCTTGCGTAGCACCGGCAGGGCGACAGCCTCCTTCACGAGGTTGATGGTCTCAAGCCGGCCGCCGAAGTACGTCGCGTCCGTGAGGACGCTCAGGGCGGCAGCGCCTGACTTCGCATAGATCGCGGCGATGGCGGCCGGGTCGAAGTCCGGCACGATCAAACCCGCGGAGGGGGAGCGCTGCTTGAGCTCGGCGATCAGCCGGACGCCGGGTGCCCCGCCCGCCGACACCCCGCCGGCGAAGTCTCGTGGTCGCTCCGCCCGGTCGGCGGTCGCGCACAGCTCGGACACCGGGCGGTTCGTCTTGGCGATCGCCACCTCTTCGCGTTTGGTTTCGACGATGCGGTCCAATATAGTCATCGGCCATGGTCTCCGAGCCCCATCATACGGCCGACCCCCTTGTTTCGCATGTCGCGTCGGCCGATCAGCTCACCGACGTGCCGCGCGGGCTGGTGCTTTGTGATGAGATTCTAGCGGTCGCGGCGGTTCTGCTGATGGCTGGGCTCATCATCCAGTGGTTCGTCCGGTCTCGACCCGTGCCGCTGGCGGACGCCCCGCCGCGACCGAATCGGGTACGCGAGGACGCCCTGGCGCTGGCGGTCGCGGTGTACCTGACCGCCGGGCTGGCTGCTCAGAGCATTCTCGCATGGGTCACGGACCAGACCGAGCACCCTTTGTCCGGCATGGTCACGGGCAACGGAGCGAGCGTCGGGGGTCTGGTCGCTTGCCTGGCCATCGGGGCCAGTCGATTCCCGGGCGGGCTTCGCCAGTTCTGGCTGGGTCAACGCGTGGTGCGACCGCTGACGTGTTTGGGGCTGGTCTTGGCGCTGACGGTCTTGGCGCTGGGTCTGTGCCCTCTGGTCGGCGAGGCGACGATCGAAGGGATTCGATGGGTCGTTCCGGGTTACGAGTTGCCCGCCCATCCGACGATCATCGCGCTTCACGAGTCGATCCAACCGCTCGGCGTGGTGATCGCGCTATGGATCGGTGCTATCGTGTTGGCACCGGTTGCGGAGGAGTTGTTCTTCCGCGGTCTCGTCCAAACCTGGCTTGTCAACGTGCTGGGAACCCGGCGCGCGGCCATCGCACTGTCCTCAGTGATCTTCGCCGCCATTCACTTCGGACAGCCGCACGCCGTGGCCGCCCTATTCGTGCTGGGCGCGCTGATGGGCTATGCGTATGAACGCACCGGCTCGCTGTGGCCATCCGTAATGATCCACGCGGCCTTTAACGCCAAGACCCTTGTGTGGGATGTGTTGATCCGTTCCGGAGGTTGATGTCGCCGGCGTCGGCGTGACCCCGGTCTTCCTCCGGTGAAAGCACCGGTCATGGACTTATCTACCGGCATCGCCTCGTGCGTTTCCAAGACCAGGAAAAGGAAAGGCCCTCATGGACTTCAGCGTGGCTCAATCGATTGCGATCCTCGAACGTACGCCCTCGGTGCTTCGTTCCATGCTCGGTGGCCTCGACGAGTCGTGGACACACGGCAACTATGGCGAGAACACGTTCAGCCCGTTCGACGTCGTCGGGCACCTGATTCACGGCGAGCGTACCGATTGGATCCCGCGCGCGAGGATCATCCTGGCCCAGGGGCAGGCTCGGCCATTCGAGCCCTTCGATCGCTACGCCATGTATGAAGCCAGCAAGGGCAAGAGCCTCTCTGAGCTGCTGGACGCGTTTGAGGCCGGGCGCGGGGCGAACATCGCAGCCCTGCGGGACATGGATCTGTCACCCGAGAAGCTTTCGCGGCGGGGGGCTCACCCGGAGTTGGGCTCGGTCACGCTCGAGAACTTGCTGGCCACCTGGACCGTGCATGATCTCAATCACATCGCCCAGATCGCCAAGGCCATGGCGTTCCAGTACGGCCATCTCGTCGGCCCATGGCTTGAGTACATATCCATCTTGCCGAAATAGTCCGCCGGCAGGTGTCTTGATGATCGGCGGGCTGTCACCCTTGGTGACCGCGCTTATCGGGTGAACGGCTTCACCGATCTTTCAGTGGCAGCTTTCGACCATCCGATGCCGGCGCGAATTTCGATCGGTCCGATCACGAGGCCGTTCGGGGCTTGTCAGCCCATGGCCAGACTCGGCTCGGTGGGGATCGACCGAACAGTGCGATATTGTGCGTCCGGAAGGCCGGTTGCACATAATCGTGCCGCGAGTCCTCGCCGTTCGCCCAACCACATCGGCGACCACTACACGTCGATGAAAGGGGCGGATATCCTATCCTTTGCTTGGCCGTGGACCTGTTGGCCAAGAAATCCCCGGCGATAGGGCCTTCCGCACCGCGAGGACGCTTGTCAGGGCGTCCGCGTCCAGCGGGCGGAGCCCACGTGCATTCGGGGCGATTCGTCGGTAGACGCGGAGCTTGGAACCCATGACCGAGACGGTCGGTCGAAAAAGCTGGGAGGAGACGCTCGATCGGGAGCTCGCCGACCTTTTCCCACCAGGGTCGCGCGAACCTGGGGTGGATCCGGTCCGTCCGGCCGCCGCCGTCGCCGCACCACCGTCAGCCAATCGCCAGATCAGTGTGAACCAACTCCGCCTGGAGGTGTTCGATTCGGTGCAGAGCGGGCTGACGTTGCCCGAAGACATCTACGACGAAGCCGGCATGCTCCTGCTCGCCGCTGGTTCGCACGTCACGCGCCGTTTCCTTCAGCTTCTCCGGGACCGCGGCGTCACGCGCGTACATCTGCGGTCCTCAACGCCCGGGTTCTCCGAGGGGTTGGCCCCGTCTCCGGTCGAGGTTGAGACACCCGCCGAGGATCTTCTACACACCGACGCAAGCCGCCAGTTGGATGAGCGGTTGGCCGGAGAGCTTCAGCGCCGGATCGACTTCTATCCAGTCAAGGGCTGGCGCAGGCCTCGGCTCTCCATCGATGATCTCAAGGCTGAGGCCTCTCGCGGTGTCGAGCGCCACGCCGCCACCAGCGTCGTCGTCGCCGACCTCACCGAGGCGTTGCAGACCGGGCGACGAGTGTCCACGCCGCAGATTCGGGAATCCATCAGCAACTTCGTGGACAAGGCCGCCGTTGACTTCGACCTGCTTCCGCTGATCGTGGCAATGCAGGAATCCAAGAGTGAGTATCTTTACGACCACTGCGTGAACGTGTCGTTGGTTGCCATGGCCATGGCATCCCAACTTGGCTTGCCGCGCGACTCCGTGACCGAAATTGGGTTGGGCGGTATCTTGCAGGACATTGGGATGCTTCGCGTGCCCGACTCCATCCGCCTTGGCGAGGGCGCGCTGGGTGAACGCGAGTGGCAGGAGGTGCATCGACACCCGCTCCATTCGCTGGACATGCTCGCCGACTTGCGCGGGATTCCCCAGACCGTCAGGCTGATGGTCTATCAGGCGCACGAACGCAGCGACGGCGGGGGTTATCCACGCGGTCGTGTCGCGGGGCAGTTGCACGAGTTCTCCAAGATCATCGCGCTGGCCGACGTGTACTCCGCCATGACGTCTCGGCGACCCTACCGACCCGCCATGCAGCCGTACGAAGCGATCAAGATGATTCTGCAGGATGGGGCCGTCGATCGGTTCGATCGCAACCTGATTCGCGCGCTGCTGGACACAATCTCTCTCTTTCCCACCGGCAGTCGTGTCGGGCTGAGCAATGGTAGCGGCGCACGCGTCCTTCGGGCGAATCCGGGTCTGCACACGCGCCCGGTCGTCGAGGAGTTATGCGACGACGGCACGCCCACCGGTCACATCCTCGACCTCTCCCGCGACGACACACCGCGCGTGGTGATGGCGTGCTAATGCTCCGATGCTACTCAATTGATGGATAGAGTCGTCGGAGCTTGCTTCGAGCATTGGCGGTGGTGAACCGCCAGTTCACCCTGGTGGCCCGCCGGTTTCGATCGTTCTCCCACGCGGCCACCTCGCGTCGAAGCGTCGCGGCGTCATCGAGGCGACGGTTCAAGCACTGGCGGCTCAGGATGCCGATTTCGATCTCGGCCATGTCCAGCCAAGAGCCATGCTTGGGCGTGTAGTGAGTCTGCCCTGAATAACCCCTATCTCCAGTTTCTCGGCGAGCCGTCGTGCTTCGGATGGTTCAAACGTCTCGTACAGCGAGGCTGGCGAGTGCGTGTTCAGGTTGTCCATCACCAGGACGATCTTCTCGGCGTCCGGGTATCGCTCGTCCACGAGTTCCTTGGATGGTCTCCGCAAAGTCCTTCTTCGTTCGACGGTCCGTTACCCTGACGTGCCGCCGCCCCGCCAGCGGCTCAGACATCATGAACAGGTTGAGCGTCCCGTTGCGCACGTATTCGTAATCCTCCCGCGCCTCTCGGCCTGGCCCGGCTGGAACCGGCGGACGCGTCTCGCCGATCAACTGTTTGCTCATCTCGTCCAAACAGACCTGGGGAGGTCGCGCGTCGTAGGGCCTTGTATATACCTCCAAAACGTCCTCCATCTTCCAAACAAACTCACCGTTGGCCTTCGGAGGAATGCACCATGGCTTCTTTAGCCAAGGCTTCAACTCGTTTTTTTGAGAACGCGCCGGACCGTGGCACGCGACAACGCCGGAACGTAGCTCAACGCCACCATCCGCCCGGCCAGCAGTTCAAGGGTCCATCGCTTTCGACCCTCCGGCGCTTGGGTGCACGTCAGCGCGATGAGTCGAGCTTCGCCTTGACCGTCCAGCCGACGTTCGTACTCGCGGTCCGGCTTCTTACGCTCCAAGGCGGCTTGTAGGCCCTGTTCCACAAACTGCTTCCGCACGCGCTCTACCGTCGCCCGCCCAACCTCCACAGCCTCGCTGATTCTTCCATCGTCCCAGGCCGGTCCTATCAGACCGGCATCAGCCTTCAGCAGAATCCGCGCCCGGCGCAGCTTCCGGGGCCGCGGATTTCCCCACTCAAATCAAGACCTCCAATTCCGTACGCTCCTCGTCTGTCAACGTCACCTTGTACTTCGCGGTCTTCCTGACCCTCTGTTGCACTCCTTGCTCTGGGGGACCCTCATCCCCATCGGCCCGAAGTTGCGACAGGGTCCATCAAATCACGGGCATCGGAGCACTAGGCGCTCGGCGTTTGAATCCGGCTTTGGACCACGCAGAAGCGGCGAGCCACGAACGCGCCGTCACAGAGCGTCGCGTTGCCCGCCGGGTTGGCGCCGGACACGTGGAAATCGCTAAAGGCGGCCGCCTGATTGACGAAGATCTGCCCAGTCAGGTTGCAGGAGACGGCCGCGCCGGCCGCCGTCAGCGATTCTTCGGCAGCAGCTATGACGGCCGGGTCCGTGGAATAAATGGAGCTGGTGATCGCCCCGTGCTCGCGCGCGGCTTCGGCCGCCAGCTCCATGCTCTGGTCGGTGCTCTCGGTGGCGACGAGATAGACGATCGGGCCGAACATCTCACGCATGTACAGCCGCTTGTCGTCGGCCGACACCTTCAGAACCAGCGGTGAGTGGATGCGCGCTTCGGGGAAGCGATCATGCGGGATGCGCGCCGACGCCCGCACGATTTCACCGCCGTCCGCGGCGGCTTGCGATATCCGCTTGACCGTGGCCTCGCTTTGAATCGCGCCGAGCACCTCGGTGGCGCGCTTCGCGTCACCCAATAACCAATCGATGCCGCCGACCAGGGCCTTGGCGACTTCGTCGAACGGCACCGGCGTACCGCCGACGCGGATGCCGGCCTTGGGGATGAAGATGTTCTGCGGCGCCGTACACATCTGACCGGAGTAGAGGCACACCGAGAAGGCGAGATTCCCCGTCATCGCCTTCAGGTCGTCGGCGCTATCGACAACGACACAGTTCACGCCGGCCTTTTCAGTGAAGACGACGGCCTGCCCGGCGTTGTCCTCGATCCAGCTTCCGAAGGCGGACCCGCCGGTATAGTCCACGATCCGTACCTCCGGGCGCGTGAGAAGTTCCTTGGCGATCGGCGCATCCGGCGTGTCGGCCGCCAGCGTCACGACGTTGGCATCTAAGCCGTGGTCTCTGAGTACTTCGCGGGCAATCTCGACGGTGATCGCCAGCGGAAGGATCGCACCGGGATGCGGCTTGACCACCGCAGCGTTGCCCGTGGCAAGGCTGGCCAGCAGTCCCGGATAGCTGTTCCAGGTGGGAAAGGTCGAGCAGCCCACGACCACCCCCACGCCGCGCGGCAAGATGCGATAGCGCTTCTCGAGCTTGACCACGTCCGTCTTGCTCACGCGCTTTTCCCACGTCACCCGCGCGGGGCAACGCTTCATTTCGTCGTAGGCGTAGGCAACGGCTTCGAGCCCGCGATCCTGCGCGTGCGGTCCGCCGGCCTGGAAGGCCATCATGAACCCCTGCCCCGTCGTCTGCATGACCGCCTGCGCGATCTCGAAGCTTCGTTTGTTGAGTCGATCGAGAATCTCGAGGCAAACGCCGACCCGCGCCTCGATGTTCGCGGCGCCGAAGCCCCGCATCGCTTGCTCCGCAGCGGGCAACAACACGTTGAGGTCCGCCTGGGGGTACGTGACGCCAAGCGGCGCGCCGTACGGGGAAACCTCGGCCCCGATCATGCCGATCGTGCCCGGCTGGTTCAGCTCGAAGGGGTGATTAAGGCGAGCCCTGAACGCGGCCAGCCCATCCTCCTTGGCCGTCTCGCCGTAGATCTTCCCACTCGGCATCTCGGGGTAGCCGCTCCAGTAGGTGCGATCTCTAATGGCGCTCAGGGCGCCGCGCAGCTTCTCTTCGTGCAGCTCGAACAACGAATCACTCACGATCAAGGTCTCCCGGTTGAGGCGGCGGTTTTGAATATCAATCGACGAGGATCACGGAGAACACCGCGCCCTGGACGTATCATACGCGACTTTGAAGTGGGAACCACGCCTGCCGCTGACCGCATCGTCCGGGGCGGTGCATGACCGAATCGGCGGGCAGTTTTCAGAGCACAGGGCGCGAGCCCTGTGACCGGTCTGGTATCGTAGAAGCCCTGTGCTTGTTCGTATCGTGCCCGTGGGCTTGCGCCCGCGGCTCTGACGCCGCGTGGCGCCGTCAAGATGGCTCTACACGTCCCGCCAAAACTGTCACGTACCCGGTCCGCGGCGGTCGGTTGACGACTCAACCCTTGTTCCGGCTCACCCGTCGGCAGAGCCCGTCGGCCAATCGCTCGGCGGCGGCGGGGGCGTGTCGGAAGAAGAGCGACGGCTCAACGGCCTCGAATTCGCTAACCAGCCAGGCTCCCGTCGAGTCACGCAAACAATCCACGCGCGCATAGAGCAGGTCGCCATCGACGGCGTCAATCACGCGCTGCCCCAAGTCGATCTCGGCTGCGGAGGGCCGTGCCGGCTCGTCGGTGGCTCCGAAGTCGTCCTGCACACGGTAGTCGCCGGGCACCGGTCGCTTCCGCACCGCGTGCGAAAACTCGCCATCGAAGAAGATCATCGAAAGCTCGCCCTCGGTTTCCACGCTCGGCAGATACGGCTGCATCATCAACGCCTCGACCGGCAACAGCCTTCGCAGATGCGCGTCGGCCAGTGCGACGCCTTCGTCCGACGCGTCGAACCGGAGCGTCTCCCGCGAAGTCGCCCCGATGACGGGCTTGATGAATGCTCGGTCCCATCCGCGGGCAGTCAACAGCTCGCGGACATCGACAGTCGAGCCGGTGTTCAGCCAAACCGTCGGAGGAACCGGCACGCCCTTTTCTGCCAGGTCCTTCAAGTAGCCCTTGTGGGTGTTCCAGCGCACGACGTCGGGTGGGTTGAACAGCATCGTGAGCTTTGCGACTCGTGCCGCCCAGCGTACGAACTCGTCTCGGCGATCCATGTAGTCCCACGTCGTGCGAATCAGACAGGCGTCACAGGTACCCCAATCGAATGCCGGGTCGTCCCATGCGGGTCGCATGACTTCCACCCCGCGCGTACGAAGGGCCGCGTGCAGTGGTCGGTCATCGACCTCCCAGTCAGGTACTTTCGCACAGGTGGCCAGTGCGATACGCATGTCGAGACGATACCGCTCCGATGGTCCATCGTCACGCGCCGGTTGATGCGTTCGGCCAACCCGCGCCGCCCCTTAAGAGCGTGTTTAAGAAGGCTCTTTCCGAGCCGCGCCCGTAAGGAAGCGGTCCGGTTTCGCACTCGAAACCGCTCCCTCAGGGTCGCGGCTCGGTTCGTCATGACCCTTCTTATACACCCTCTAAGTTCGAGTTTCGCACTTATGCCGCTTGTTGAACGGCGTGTAGCAAGGTTGTCAGAAGTTTTTGGTTACCCCGCCTCGATGGTGGGGTTGACAAAA
>CBDUXT010000136.1:0-11146 GCA_965371245.1 uncultured bacterium
CGCGGAGTTGCCCCATTCGTTTGTCCGCATCGTTCACCGTCGAGGCGGTACGTTCGGTCAGGTCGGCCAATGTCTTGCAGGCTGTATCGGCGGCGGCAAGTGTCGATCGCGTCTTCTCTTCCAGCTCGTGCTCCAACCGTTGGCTGCCCGCATCGACCAGCCCGTCCAGCGTGCGGCGGGCCTTGTCGGCGGCATCATGAACCGATGCAACGAGCTGTTCTTTGACCTTCGATGCTTCGTGACCGGCCTCTTTGACCGTCGCGCGGAGTTGCCCCATTCGTTTGTCCGCATCGTTCACCGTCGAGGCGGTACGTTCCGTCAGGCCGGCCAATGTCTCCCGCGCCGTCTCAACCGTGACGAGTAACGAACGCTCATATTCGCCGGCTTTTGCTTTCAATGTTCCCCGGAACTCCTCGAGCAATTGATCCGTCAGGCGCTCGCGTCGCACCTGCGCTTCGGCTTCACCTTCCTTGAGCGTTTGCTGCAGAGCTTGGATCCGCTCGTCGGTTTCAACGGTGACTCGTCCGGCCTTGTCAATCAGCGCCGTCAGCTTCCCGCGCGCTTCCTCGTTGGCCGCCACCCCGCTCATCATGCCAGCGATGTGCTGTTGGACATCGTCGGCCTTGTCCGCCAACTGTCCCGCGAACTTTGTGAGGCGCGCTTCGACCTGTCGCCCGGTCTCGCAAGCTCGATCGAGTCGGTCGGCCTGCTCCTCTGTCTCGACGGAGGCGTCGGTGAGCTGGGCCACTCGCTGGCCGATCTTCGACAAGCGAACGTCGCCATCGTCGAAGATGCGGTTGAGCCGGACCTGGACCGAATCCAACGAATGGCTTGCTCGCTGAATAGAGTCGGTCAGCGTCGTTGCCAGCCCGTCGGCCCCACCCATCAACCTCGCCAGGTGCTTTTCAACGGCCGCACACCGAGCAGCGGCGGCGTCCGACGTGGCGGTCATTCGCTCGGCTCGATCCAACGCGCGCTCGAGGCGTACCAAAGCCTGGTCCGCCACAGAAAACCCGTTGGCTCCGTCGAGGGTCGCCGCCGGCCTCGTTGCTGCAATGCTTGCCGCCTCGGCGCAAGATGCATCGGAGCGATGGTCGATCCATTCCGACGACGCGGCGATCGGTTCCCCCTGTTGGGCATCCCGGGACGACCTGCCGGCGGTTGCCGCCCTGGTATCGACAGCAACGAATGGCGCTTGGCGATCCTGCCAACCGGACGCAACTTTTGTTGACGAACCCAGCCCCAGATGCTCGGCCGCAACCGTTCGTTCCTTCGGTGCGCATTGACCAACGACCTCGGCGGCGATCGCCTCACCGATGGTGGATTGCCGCGCGCCGTAGGCGGCCAGCAGGGCCGCTTCACACATGTGGTTGACCAGGCGCGGCACGCCGCCGGACGCCTGATGGACTTGCGCGACCGCCTTCGAGTCAAACAGATTGGTGTCGCCGGCACCGGCGACGCGGAGACGGTGCTCGACGTACGCTTGGGTCTCCGACAGCGTCAAGGCTTTGAGGGTCCGCTCACCGAACAGATGTTGACGGACGCCCGCCAACTCCGAGCCCGCGAGCTTCTCTCGGAAGTGAGGCTGTCCGATCAGAATGACATTCAACAGTTTTTGTCCGTTGTGCTGAATGTTCAGAAGGGTCGAAAGCTGAACGATGTTATCGACGGTGAGGTTTTCCACCTGATCGACAATCAGGATGGATGGGTGTTCGGCCTGGTGTGTACGCAGCAAGTGGCGGCGCAAACGCGGCACGACGCGTCCGCGGTGGCTGGACGATGGAAAGGAAACACCGAACCCCCGACACGTTTCGTGGATCAAATCGGACGGTCCGTCCGACACCCACGTCAACACCACGACGTGATCCGTGGTGTGTAGTTGCTGAAGGAGCGTCCGGACCAGCAACGTCTTTCCGGTCCCGGCTTCTCCGAGAATGAGCGACGCACCTTTTCCGAAGTGAGACTCATACTCCATCGCCGCCAGCGCCTCAGCCGCATCGGCGGTCGCGTGGAAAAAACGCGGATCCGCGCGGTCTTCAAAGGGGCGACATCGCAAACCGAAGAAATCGCAGTACATAGCTTGGGCACCTCGACTGGCCAAGGTGTGGCTCCGCGCATGGTCGGCGCAGCGCACGTCGCGCGAGCGTCCGAAAGAATCATCGGTACGGAGGCGTCCCGGCTGAACTTATCGGTCAGTGCGGAAAAGACGGCGAGACAGGCGATTCGTCGCGAGGCTTGCTGTTAGTGCTGATAGGACGGTTCGGGCCGGACTTGCGAACGGCGCATCACGATCCGGCGGTCTGTGCGTCGGCGCACTCCTTTGGAACACGAAACTGAGGGCTTTGCGGCCCCAGGTTCGGCAGAATCGTCCACTCGCCCACACGAAGCCGCATCCGTGATCCCAGGCGCGGCCATTCCATCGCGATGGTGTGAGGAAGCAGGGGGCCGCCGCTGCCGGCCGCACGGTAGTCATCCAGCTTCGATTCCAGCGTGATTACGCCGTCGGCGTCGCGGAACACCACGCGGCGCACCAAGCGGGGATTGTACCGGTCGAGCCAGTATTCCTTCTCCAGCGTGACGATGCCCCGCTCGTCATGAACGAGGAAGAGGATCTGCTGGTGTTCCGCGGCGACACGCTGAACCTGCTCCACGCCACCGGACCCGGAGGGGGACGTAGGAATGGGTGACAAACCCAAGGCATCGATGAGCTGGTCGGGGCGAACGGGAATCCGCGCGCCGAGTTCATCGCTCTGACCGCGTGGAATGCAGCGGTATTGGTTTTCCTGCCGGCTGTGAGCCCAGAAAACCTCCCGGTTGGACCCGAAAAGGAATTGCCGGGACCCCAACGCGCGAAGGTCGAACCGAAGGTAGAACGGCGCGAGGTAGAAAAGAACGCCGTCCAGGTGGTAGCTTCGTCGGTTGCCCTCCGCGGTTCGGAAGTAACCATCCACCGAGCCCGACGCGCGGAGCGTTCCGGTGATGCGCGCGATGTTCCCGTTGACGATGCCGGTCGCTCGCTGCATGCCGATCGGGTCGGGGGCAAATTGAGGCGGCTCGGGCGGACAGGCCCCCAAGAAAGGCAGCAGCCCACCCAACACGAGGGACAAAGATGCGCGGAACGCTCTATGGTGAGGAGTCTGGCGCATGGCCCTCTCCCGCCGGTTGCCTGGACGCGCCCACATCCGTCGGGCTCCCCCATTCACCCATGTCGCTGTGCAGGATCGCGCTGAGTTCCTGGCTTACCTGTTCGATCTGGGAATCGGTGAGACGGGGGTTGATCACACGGTGGCGCGACTGGTCTCGCGGAAGCGTCATGTCCCAAACCTCGATGCCGTCCTCGTCGCACGACCCATCGTAGCGCAGGACGCGCTTTCGCATCAGGATCAGGGCCACCACAAACCGAAACTGCACGCGCACCTCGACCGTCTCGTCCGCCAACCGTTCGAAGAAATTCACGAGCAGTTCGTTGTTGACCAACAGCTTTTTGCGCTGCGCCTTGACGGGAACGCGGGTCTTGAAATAGCAGTACGCATCCTCCGGCGGGCTCTGCCATCCCTCCATCGAGAAATCTCGCCGCACGAACGAGTCACCCGCCTCCCAGAGAACGGTGTAGAACTCCTCGCCCTCGGTCAGCGTCTTTCCCGTTACCGCACAGCGGCCCGTTGCCGTCTCCACCGACCAATCCTTTGCCATCGTGCTCCGTTTCGTTGGATCGAGAAAGTCCGCGGTAGAACCGTTGCGGACCCGAGGGCGTGGTCTCACCCGGGAACCGAACCATCACCTGGACACGGGCGGACACCACCCAGGGCACATGCCCCAGCGAACCTATCTCATGGATCGCTCGCCCATTGGATGGGCCGCGGCTTCCGGCGTCAAGACGACGAGTGTCGATCCAAAACGCTCGGCACGTCAATCCATGCGTATCGGAGTACTAGGCGCCAAGACTCTGGGTTTCACGTTGACCAGGGGGGAGAGCCGCCGCGGCCTCGCGGGGGTGCGTGCCGGCGTGTACCATCGCTGCGGGATGCCGAACGTACCGTCCGTCGCTGATCTTCCGCTACGCCGGTCAACGCCAAGTGTGTGGACCAAGCAGGTGCTTGCCGACCCACTTGCGCTGCTCAACGACCACGCTCATCTTGAGAAGAAGGCTGCGGCCAATGCGCTGGAGCTGTTGAACCGCTGGCCGGAGCCGGCACCTCCGGAGAACTGGGTCCAGGTGATGACGGCCATCGCGCGGGACGAGGTCGATCATCTGGCCGTCGTGACCCGGATTCTGGCCCGGCGCGGCGGGCGGCTCACCCGGACGCATCAAAGCAGGTACGCAGCCGACTTGCGAGCTCTGGTGCGGCTTGGCGAAGGGCCGCGCGAGCTGGTGGACCGCCTGATGATCAGCGCGCTGATCGAGGCACGATCGTGCGAGCGGTTCGCCCTTCTCGCGTCGCACTGCCCCGACCGAGAGTTGGCCAAGCTATACGGCGGGTTGTACGCGTCGGAGGCCGGGCACTATCGACTCTTCATCGAGCTCGCGCGGGGGCTCCCCGGTATTCGGGGGGTGCAAACACGCTGGACCGAGCTCTTGCGCGCGGAGGCTCGCATCATCGCGTCACAGCCGCCCGGGCCGTCGATCCACAGCGGCGTCGCGCCATAGAGCGTGTCCAAGAGGTGTCGCTTCGGATCGAGTCGCGACTTACACCGTTTCTCGCTGGTGCCGGTCCGCATCCTCACCGATGCGGCTCGGAAGAAGGGTTGTTCAAACACCCTCCCGGCCACGAGCTGCTTGCGGTCGTGGCGATGTGTACGATCCTGGGCGCATGGCGGTAGCGCGGCAACGGGCGTGGATGATGCATTACCGCGAATCGCAAGCAGTATCCCGAGCCCTGGTTGCAGCCAAGCATCCGTCCCGAAAGAATCCGAAACAAGTTTGCTGAAGAGATGCAAGAGAAGAACGGGCCGCGACAAGCGACCCGCTCAGGATTTCTCGATATGGTGTTGGCTATCTATGCGACGCGTCGGCGACCACGGCAGCCACGCTCGCAGCGCCGCATCAGGGTAGGACGATTTCCCCGACGATCGTGCCGGTCTCTCCGCTGAGGGTGCCGTCGGGGCTCACCACTTCGATTTCGGCCAAGACCACGGCCTCACCGGTTGCCCCCTCGAATCGCCCTTTACCCCCGGTGAACTCCACCTCAATCCTGGCCTGGACCCCTCCGGTGGACAGATCAACGCAAATATCCCCTGCGGTGCCCTCCTTGATGTTGGCGAACAGGAGGGACAGATCGTCGAAGGTGAAGATCAGCGGATTGGCCGTGTTGTGCGCCAGCAGGCAGCTGAACGAGACGGTGCCGGTGCAACAATCGCTCGGAAAATCAGGCGGAAGGCCGCCCGCCGGGACCGTGACAAATCGGATCGTCGCCGAACCCGGGCTCCCCTTCGCTCGAAAATGGCCGATGTTGAGTTCGTCGCTATTGAAGAAGGTTCCGGCGAACCTCATGTCCATCTCGACAATGTTGTCATCGACGGGGGGGACGCCGTACGCAAACCACGGCGCACTGATCCCGAATAAAACAAGCAGCATGCCACCGGCAAGGGTGCCCGACAGCTTCGTTAGAAGGACGTTCTTCCTAGGCCTGTCTGTGTTCGCCACCATGGTTCTGACTCCAACTGGACCGTTTCCCGACAGCCGACGCCGGCTGCGGGGTCTGTACTGTGCGGGGTGGAGCAATAAACTCGCTCGACCCTGATGCGGAATCCAGCGGAACTTAGGACTGGATTTCGCCCTTGGATGCACCCTGATCCGACGCTCGTAGGGGATCTTGATCGGGCGTCAACGCTTCGGTGTTCACGGGCATGGCTCAACATCACTCGGCGCAAACGGGAACGTTTGTCCGCTGAAGGCATCCAAGCCGCGCGTCACGTCGGTGATATTGATCTTCTGGTCCGGGACGCCCGGCTCTATGTCTGCGCGTGACTTGAGCGGCGCGCCGGGGCGGTTGCTGAACTTGTCGAGGACGGCCACGACGTCGAACGTCACGGCCACACTGCCATCCGGCGGCGTCCACGATCCAGCGGAGAATGGTCCGCACACGTCAGCCCACTTCGACTGCGTTAGTGTTAAGGGCACCGAGAAGCTCGTCTCGCTGGCTACATCGCAATTTTGATCCACTACTTGAATGTCGTAGATGCCTCCGGGAACGACGCCCTCATGGTGAACATGCACCGTACCCAACGGGCCCCAGTCCAAAAAGCTTGGTAGGCAACCAAGCGTCGCGGCCTGGAACGTCGGCGGCGTATTGTCGTCCTTGCCTGCTAGTTCACTCACGTCGTTCGGAAGCCCGACCCACAGAACGGTGCCGTTTAGTGCGGCATGCGCGCCGGGCAGATCGATGAATGTGACGCGCACAGCCTGCGATCGACCCGGGTCGCCGGCTCTGAAAGACAGATACCGGTTTTTGACTCGGATGACATCGGGTCGCGGCTGGCCCGACGGGAAGCAATCGCATTCGTCTGGCACCCCGTCGCCGTTGTTGTCAAAGCTGGTCTCCTCACGAAGCTCGCAGGTGTCGTCGATACCGTTGTGGTTGCAATCCTGCCCGCCACCCATTTCGCATGGCGGCGTCGGGAAAAAAACCAGTCCGGAAGGTGAATCCAACCCCCCACTGCCGGTGGTAACGAAGGAGTCGATAAAGGCTCCCGTCTGTCCGTCGTAGCGTATGACGCGATGGTCAGTCCAGCTAGCTACATAGAGATTCGCATCGGGTCCGAAACGCAGGCCGAGTGGGTGATCCAGCCCCCCGAATCCAGGAGGCACAAAGTTGCCGATCGGTGCTCCGGTTTGCCCGTCGAAGCGCGCGACGTTGTTGCTGCGCGTACCCGAAACGTAGAGGTTGCCGTCTGGGCCGAATTGCAGGTGGGTGGGCTGATCTATCGAGACACCGCCGCCAGAGGAGGCGAATACATCCATAAAGATCCCGGTCGTTCCATCGTAACGCAACACCTGGTCGGTGTTTAGGCTGCTGACGTAGAGATGCCCGTCTGGTCCGAAGACCAGACCCGACGGTCCATCCAGCGCGCCACTGCTGGTGGGTACGAAGGTATCGATGAAAGCCCCTGTCTCCCCATCGTACCGCAGCACGCGGTCGGCATCGCCCGGGGAGAACGAAATCGCGCCCGTGCTGGCGACGTAGAGATTCCCGTCCGGGCCGAAGTCAAACCCAAGCGGTCGAATCAGGCTTCCACTGTCGTCGCGAATGAACTCAGCCCTGCCCGGGGTTCCCAGCGGACCGTGGAGTGGTACTCCCGAACGACCGTCGTAGCGCATGACGAAGCCGACGCTGTCGATGCCGCAGCTAACGTAGAGATTCCCGTCCGGACCGAAGATCATGCTCCCGGGACCGAAGGCCAAGCCCTGGCAGAGGCCCCCGACACCCGTGGGCACGAACCGATCGATAAAGGCCCCCGTCTCACCGTCGTAACGCAGAATGTTGCCGGATCCCTCCCCGCTAACGAGCATGGGAGCTTGGATCGCCTGGGCGCGCAGGGTATTGGCGCTCCCGGTCAAGGCCACGCAGACCGTGGCCAATACACTCAGAATTGTTCTGTGCGGCGGCATTTCATGCTCTCCTTTGTGAAGGCCAACTGCTTCGGTTCCGTCCAGTCGATCGCGACGGGCAAGGAGGCGGTTGGCTCGCGGGCATCGACGATGACCGCGCTGCCTTCCGCAAAACTCCGACCGGTGTCGGAATCATCACCAAGAGCGAGGACGAACCGCGCGCCTATCTCCCGGTCCTGTTGGAATTCCACGCGAAACCGGTTTGTCTCAGGCGTGAGCAGACGGCCTCAACTAGCTGCTTGCATCACCCACCCGTTACAGCGATAATCAAGCGATATGTCCATCAAGAAATCCTCTGTATTCAGAAGGGGCAGGCGGAAAGATGTCACAACACGACATCTCACAGCTTCTCACCGGGGTCCGAGACCGAACTCCCGGCGCTGCGGACAAGCTGATCTCCGCGGTCTATCGCCAGCTTCGCCAGCTCGCCGCGGCCTACCTGCGAAAGGAGCGTCCCGACCACACGCTCCAACCAACCGCACTGATCAACGAGGCTTATCTAAAGTTGTTCGCCGGCCAGCCGGTCGAGTGGCGGGATCGTGAGCATTTTTTCGCAGCGGCCGCCCAGTCCATGCGCCGCATTCTCGTCGATCACGCCCGGGGACGTCAGCGCGACAAGCGCGGCGGCGCTCGTGAGAAGGTGACGCTTGAGGAAAGACTCGTGCCCGCCTGCGAGCGGGAGGTGGACCTTCTCGGTCTGGATGAAGCCCTCGCCAAACTCAGCAGATTCAACCCCGGGCACGCACATCTTGTTGAGCTTCGCTTTTTCGCTGGACTAACGACCAAGCAAGCGGCCGAAACGCTGGGCGTCTCGACGAGCACCGTGGAGCGTGACTGGCGTAGCGCCCGGGCCTGGCTGCTTCGGGAACTAACGAAAGGCGCCACTGCCACGGGGTAACATGATGGATACGCAACAGCGCTCCTATGAAATGTTCCGCGCGGCACTCGACCTGGCGACCGAGGACCGCGCGGCGTTCCTTGATACGGCATGTGCGGGCGACCATGTTTTGCGCGCGGAGGTCGAATCGCTCCTCAGCTCGGATGCCAAGGCCGAGGGCTTTCTCGAACCGCCGCAGGTATCCGGGCTATCAGCAGGCGAGCCGACTGAGACGCTGGCCGCTGCCCCAACCCGCCAGCTCAAACAAATCGGCCACTACCGTATCAAACGGGTAATCGCTTCCGGTGGCATGGGGACGGTCTACGAAGCCATGCAGGACAACCCCCGACGCACGGTGGCGCTCAAGCTGATGAAGCAGGGCATCACCTCCCGCTCCGCCCTGCGGCGTTTTGAGTACGAGTCGCAGATCCTAGCTCGGTTGCGACATCCCGGCATCGCACAGATCTTCGAAGCCGGTACGCATCGCGATGGAAGCGGGACCACGCCGTACTTCGCGATGGAGTATGTTCCCAATGCGCTTCCTATTACGAAATACGCCACGGAAAGAAAGCTCGGAACGCGCGAGCGCATGGCACTGTTTGCATCAGTCTGCGATGCGATCCACCACGGCCATCAGAAGGGCATCATCCACCGTGACCTGAAGCCATCCAACATCCTCGTGGACCCACAGGGCCAGGTGAAGATCATCGACTTCGGCGTGGCCAGAGGCACCGATTCGGATCTGGTGGTGACGACACTCCAGACGGACATCGGCCAGCTCATCGGCACCTTGCAGTACATGTCTCCCGAGCAGTGCCTGGCCGACCCCCACGACATCGACACGCGAAGCGATGTCTACGCCCTGGGCGTGGTGTTCTACGAGCTGCTCTGCGACCGGCTTCCTTACGACGTGAGCCGCAAGGCGATGCACGAGGTAACGCGGATCATCCGTGAAGATCAGCCCACCAAGCTGAGCACCCTGAACAAAAGACTGCGCGGTGACATCGAGACCATCGCGCTCAAGGCGCTGGAGAAGGACCGCGAGCAACGGTACCAATCGGCGACGGACCTTCGGCAGGACATCCACCGCTATCTCGCCAATGAAGCCATCGCCGCTCGCCGCCCGAGCGTGCTCTATCAGCTTCGCGTCCTGGTGCGTCGAAACAAACCGGTTTTCGCCGCCATCGCGGCCGTTTTCGTTGTCTTGGTCGGCGCGTCGATTATCAGCACGTCGATGTACGTGCGGTCGGAGGCCAGCCGGGTGCAAGCCGAGAGCGAGGCGGCGAAGGCAAACACGACCCTCGACTTCCTGGAGCGCATGTACGATCCCCCTCCGGGTGGCGGAACGCCGAGCCTCAAGATGTTGCTCGAAGCCGCGGAACGGAAGATCGCGGACGGCGCGCTCGCCGGTCAGCCGGAAGTCGAAGCCACGGTCCGGTTCACCATCGGAAGAGGATATAAGTTCCTCCGCCTTTCCAATGAGGCCGCTCCACACTTGGAAGCTGCCCTGGACGCTCGTCGCCGCATACTTGGTGACGACCATCTGAAGACGATTCTGGCGCGGAGTTCATGGGCAGCACTTCTTAACGTCCAAGGCAAGTATGGACAAGCGGAATCGCACCTTCGTGAGGTGTTGCGGAGCCGAACCAATACTCTTGGCCCGGAACATCGCTCCACTTTGACGGCCGAGGCGTACTTGGTCTATAGCTTGGCCAACCAGGGTAAGACAGCGGAAGCCGAGGCGTTGATACGCCGGACGCTGAAGACTCTCCGCAGGGTCTATGGGCCGGAGGATCACCAAACGCTCAACTACATGCCCTTTCTCGCTGGCGTTCTCTCCGACGACCCCAGCAAGCGCGACGAAGTGGAAGGCCTGCTTAAGCAAGTGCTGGCGATTCAACGGCGCAAGCTGGGCGACGAACACGAGACTACGCTCTGGGCGATGGCGAGCCTCGGCGGAGCGATGCGTGGCTGGGGCGAACTCGTCGAATCCGAGCGCATCTTTTTGGAGGCCTTGGACATCAGTCGCCGCAGATTCGGCGATAAAAGGATTACCTCTGTCTTGAGTTGCGACCTTGGGCTTACTCTCATGGAACAGGGAAGGCTTGAAGAAGCGGAACGAATGCTTCGAAGCGCGGTTGACCTGAGCCGCGAGCTACTGGGCGAGGAAAACGTCAGGACGCGACAAATGATAGTGCCTCTCACAAAGGTACTCGTGAAGCGAGGAAAGCTGGACGAAGCCCGGCCGTATCTCACGGAACGACTCAGACGCGGACACGCGGCCACAGAGCAACCTGACGCTGAGGCAAACGATTTCAATGACCATGCGAGGACCTTGTTGACCTGCGAGTTGGAGGACCTGCGCGACCCGGCGGCCGCGCTTCCGCTCGCCAAGCGGGCTGTAGAGATGAGCAACGGGGAGAATACCCAGTACCTCGATACGCTAGCCTTGGCCTACTTCACGGCCGGCGATTCGGCCAAGGCAATCGAGAAGCAGGAAAATGCCGTCTCGCTTCTGCCGCCCGGGGAATCACTCCGCCGCACTGACTTCGAAGCCAACCTCGCCAGGTACCGCCAAGCCGCGAAGAATAAGTCCCCCGACTAGGTTCGAGTTTCGCACTTATGCCGCTTGTTGAACGGCGTGTAGCAAGGTTGCCAGA
>CBDUXT010000137.1:0-10987 GCA_965371245.1 uncultured bacterium
CTCACGCCGGAGATCTTATACTCCGGCGGGAGACAGCCTTTCATGGGATTACTCGAGAGTATGGATCGCCTGATGCGTGACGGTTTCCGAGTCGCCGTCGAGCGCGCCTCGGCACCCGCTGCGGCCGACCTGTTGTGGGTCAGCGTCGTGGGCGACGCGGAGCCCGCGATGGATCAGATGCAAGACATCCAACGGGCTCTGTCCGGCGGAGCCTACTTGCTTGTTGACGTGGTCAGTGGGAATCCGGACTGGGACGAGGGGTTTCGCGCGAGGCTTACACGGTTGGAGGGTGTGACGCTGACCAAGCTGCGACGAACGGACCCGATCTTTACCGGGGACATCCCCGGATCGCGTGGCTTCAACAGCGTCGCCGTCGGTCTCCGGGCGGCGCTGCGCGATCGCTTTTCCAAGAGCGGGCGTTGCGATTTGTATGAGATCCGGCACGGCGATCGAACCGTGGGCGTCTACAGCGCCTACGATCTGGCCTCGGGCATCGGCTATCATTACTTTGCCGGCTGTCGTGGCCCGTCGCCCGCGTCGGCCCGCGGCCTGGTGATGAACGTGTTTCTTGCGGCGTACGCCGAAAAACAATCCCGGTAGGCGGCGGCTCGAAGCCGGTTGCGACAAAAGGATGGCACTGTGGTTCGGTTTTTCATGATCTTGATCCCCATGGCGGCGGCCGCCTCCGCAGTCGGTGCCGAAACGATCATCCTGAAAGACGGCACGTTCGTCGAAGGGCGAGTGACCCTGGAAACCAGCGTGACGCTCCACGTGGAGACGCGCTTCGGGCTCCGGGCGTACGATCAGGGCGAGATCGAGCGCGTCATCAAGGGCGCCGAGCCGATCGATCCGGACGCCATCAATCGTTTCGACGAACTGTCCGCCCCGGTCCAGGCGTTGCTCAATGCCCGGGCGGACTACGCGCTGGGTCGGTACAAAGAGGCGCTCGCCAGGCTCCAGCGGTTCCGCGACGACGGTCGCGATCAGGCGCCGCGCGTCCAGATGGACCGGCTCGTCATCGATATCCACGAACGCCTGGGGCACTGGAGCGAAGCCGAGCGAATGCTACAGGCGCAGACCCGAAGCGGCTTGCCCCAAGAGCGGCTCCGCGCGAAGGCGCATCTCGCCGTCTTCGAGGCGAACCCGGACTACGACCTTCGCTACATCGGCCGCAAACACGCCCGAAACTTCATCCGGGACGAGTCGCTCCGGCTCCTGGCGCGCGAGCCGGACGCACTCCGAGACCACCGGGTCATGCGGGCGGCCCTGGAGGAATACTGCGAACAACTCCTCGTGGAAGATAACCTGAGCGTCAAGGCGTTCGCCGACAAGCTCGACGCCGACAGCACCCACCAGGCCATTGCCAACGCGCACGGAACCGGCGACCTGGGACGTCGGCTCCCCTACATCAAGGATCTGAAACGCGCCGAGGCCACGTTGGTAAAGGCCCAGGCCATCCTGGGCGACTACGGCATTGCCTTTGAGTTGGACCTCGCTCGGACGGAGTTGAACCACCTGCTGCCCGTGCTGGAACGGCTCCTGACGGAGGCGATCACCGTCGCCCCGCAGTTGCTACGACCAAGCGTCGATCGCAAGACGGGGACATGGTCGCCCGAGGCGCGCGCCGAGTGGCAGGAACGGTCCGACGAGTTCATCGAGGCGTCCCGCCCGGTCAGCCGGCTGCTTTCCTACATGGTGGACAAGGCCGAGCACTACCCCGAGGGCCTGCGGGATCTTCTCCGCACGCTGATCGACCGGCGCGACCGGTTCGAAAACATGGTCAAGACGGTCAAACGCGGAAGGAGACGTACCCGTGGATAGTGTTTCGACGCACCTGGGTCGAAGGCGAGTAGGTCGGGTCATCGACCCGGCAATGCCTGGCACCGATATTTCATCCAAATCAGTTGGCCTGCGTGTCACCATCCGTTCGAGCATTCTCGCTTGGCGGCCTGTTTTTCGTCGCGCTTCTCACGCATCGGCGCGCGCCGCTACTTCGCAAACCAATCGCCCGAAGGCTTCGGCGCGAATCCGTACGACGTTGACCCTAGCCGGGAGGCGCCGGGTCGATGACCCGACCTACCGAGGCTCAACCGACGAAGGCCGGCGTTTGACCGAACCGATGATTTCGATCGAAGAGGCACTGCGGAAGAGCCGCGTGCGATCAAGCCGGACAATCCGTACTGCCACGATCGCGACATTGCTGGTCGCCATGTTGTTGACTTTCCCCGTGGCGGCCCATGCCACCGACCTCGCCCGAGCCGAGGCGCTGATGGCTGGGGCGAGGTTCCAGGATGCCATCGATCTGCTCGTCGAGACCGTCGCCACCAACCCTGCCCACGAGCGCGCCCGCATGCTCTTGGCGCGGGCGTACGAGGGCGCGAACGATCACGAAAAGGCGCTGGCCGCGTGGCGCGAGCTGATGCTGGTGTCGGGGCACGAGCAGAACCTGCACGAGGCGCGAAAGGCAATCAGTCGCCTACGGCGCGAACAGCTCGATCGGCTCGAGACCGCACCGGCGGGACGGGCGCGACGCGACGCCGACCCCTTCCTGATTCCCATGCCCGACGTCGATTGGGCAGGCCTGGAAGTCATCGAGGACAGCCGGTACCTCCCGCCGGTTCTGCCCCCGCCGAACGCGTTCGAGGTGCCGCCTTTCGCCCACGAGAGCGCGCATTTCACCGTCTATTCGACGAACGAAAGGCTGTCGCGCGTGATCGCCGAACGAGCCGAAACCTATCTCGATTTCATGGTCGAGCGCCTGTTCCAAGGCCGATCGTGGGCCGTCCGGTTCCCCATCTTCGTCTATACAACGCAGGACGACTACATCAAGCATGGTGGACCCAAGGGTTCCGGCGGCGTGACCATGCGGCACGTGACGGGCAAAACGCAGTCCATTCTGCTTTACCAGATTCGCGGCAGCGGGCGCGGCGGGGGGATCTGGCGCTATGGAATCGAAAGCGTGCTGCCACACGAACTGACGCACGCGATCCTGAACGAGTTCTTCGCCGGTCATCGACCGCCGCAGTGGCTCCATGAAGCCGTGGCCGGCCGCTTCGAACAGACCCGCGAGCACTACGCAGAAGCCGCCCGCCTCGCCCGCGGCGTGATGGCCGGCGAGATCTTCCGGATGCGGGATCTGTTCGAGCAACAAGGCTACCCGGAACAAATCAGTCTGTTCTACGAACAGTCGGCAACCGTTGTGCTGTATCTGTTCGAGACGGGTCCTAGCGCGATGCACGTGTTCCTTACGGAACTCAAAGCCGGCCACGGACACGACGCGGCCTGTGCCGCCGCGCTGGGCATCCCCGAAAAAGACGCCGTCGAGGAATTCGAACGGCGGTGGGTGGCTTGGATGAAGAGGCGGTATGTCGAGGCGCGGATTTCAGTCGCTGGTCCGTCGCCTGAAACCACCCGGATTGCTTTCCGGCCCTGGTTTGGTGAGATGGATAGCGTAGAGAAGATCAGCCGGTGGCGCACCGTCGCTGTCGATTCACTCGACGGGTTTTTCGGCGTCGGGGATTCCAAGCGGGACTGGTGGATCGCGGGCGGTCAGTTGCGCGCTGATCCCACGCGACGCGGCGATTCGACGCTCCTGGGCATTCCCATCCACGAGTCCGCGCCGTTGACCGTCACCTGCCGGGTCAAGTGGCTTGGCCGACCCGGAGAACGGAACCGCTCGTTCGGTTTCGCGCAGCTCGACGGGAAGGGCAACGACACGCACATCGCGGTCACCGCCCGCCTCCCCGACAGTCTAGCGCACGACTTGACATGCATATGGGCCGACGACCTGTCCGTGTACCTCGACGGGAAGTGCGCCGGGCGCTTTCCAGCCTCGCACGTAAGTGGCGACGCGCCCGATATCGATTTTCCGCTTGCCCTCGTTGCCTACGGACCGTTCGTGGTTTCCGACTTGAAGGTCGCACCCATCCGAGAGTTTTCGGACAGACCGTCCGCGGCTGCAGACACCGGCAAACAAGGTGGGCGCGGCTCGCGCCGCCGCCGGCGCCCGTAGGCCGGCGTCGGCGAGCGCGGGACGAAACCACCGGGAGCCAACCATCGCGATCCAGCTATGAGAGAGGCCCGGTGGGGTGGACCGGGCCTTGGGGAAAACCGACCCATGGGGGGACGGGTCGGTAAGGGGACAGTTCTTACCATTTGATTCTTGGAGATATCGGTCCTAATCGCAAGAAAAATCTTGGAAAAAATTGAAATTGTTGTGCAAAGCAGTCTGGCGTCCGTACCAGGCGAGTGGTGCTGCCGAGATTTGAGGCGTAGAATAGCCAGCCAGGCTTCCGCTCACACACGCCGAAAAGGCGAAGGATGGTCATCGTGATTCAGTGCCAAGGCTGTCAGTTTTACGGCGTCGCCCCGGACGGCACGCCTCAGCTTCGCTGCGACCCCTTCTCGACGATCAAGGAGCCCGAGTGCCTTGTGAAATGGCAACTCGTCCAGCTCACCGTCATCTCCAAGTCCCACCAGGCAACGCTCGACATGCACCAGCGCTTGGCGCCGCTCCAGGAGAAAATGTTCCGTCACATGGAGCGCGAGATCGACTCGGTCGATGAGTCGGAACGCTGGAAGGTCGATGACGAAGAGGAAGACGAAGACCCGTTTCGGTTGTAACGTCGCGAGCCCGGCCTCAACCGGTGGACTCACCGGCTGGAGCCCGGTGCGACGTTTTTCAGCGAGTTCCTAGACCCTCAGCAGATCCGAGCAACCATTCCGCGACGCATGGAACACCGGGTAGTTTCGACCGACCGCTTTGCGTTGCGCAGCCATCGCCAGCTCCGGCCGATTGTTTTCCTCGCTAAGATGGGCCACGGCGATCCATCGGGGGCGCCGCCGCCCGCATGCCGCCAGCAATGAGGCGGACTCGTCGTTCGAGAGATGCCCGCCCGGCCCCCGAATCCGCTCCTTCAATGCCCGCGGGTACGTGCCGGCCTCAAGCATCGCCGAGTCGAAGTTGGCTTCCAGGTAGGCCGCATCCACCGACTCGATGACATCCTGCAACCCGGGAAACGGATGGCCCAGGTCGGTGAGGATGCCCAGCCGCTTGCCTTCGAATTCCACCACAAACGCCACGCCATCGACCGCATCGTGGGCTGTGGCGATCGTGTGAACGGTGACACCGTCGAAACTCAGCGAGTCGCCCGAACGAAAATGGTTGATGTCGGTCATCCGGCCAAGATTGTTCCATCGCCGCCGCCGCTCCAGCGTTGCCCGCGTCACATGAACCGGCAGCCCGAACTTGCGATGGTAGATTCCGGCGCAGCTGATGTGGTCGTGGTGCTCGTGAGAGACGATCAGTGCGTTGACGTCTCGGATATCGCGACCGTGCTCCGCCATCCGCCGCTCGGCCGTTTTTCCGCTGATTCCGGCGTCGAAGAGCAGGCGCGCGTCTCCGGCCTCGACATAGATCGAGTTCCCGTTCGACCCCGACTGAAGAGAGAAAGTCAGCATTCGGGCATTGTACCGCAAGCGCTGCAGGTCCGCCTGCGTGGGCGGTGGCGGCTTGGTTTTCCGGGTCCCCGTCAGGTTTGTAGGTCGATTGCCCGACCGAGCCCGGAGCGCGAGCGACGGGTGTTTCTTGCCGCCCGAGCCAATACCCCGCGCCGGCGCCCGCAACCGGGACGTGCCCCTGGGGCTCGGATCGGCGCCTACCGATTGTTGCCAAGCGGCCTATGACGACAGGTTTATGCTTTTCCCGATTTTCGACGCGGGCCTTGTGTTCCCTAAGCATCCGGCGCGGCGGTTTTGACCTGGGGTTGGGCTGCGGTATCCTTTCGGTCGCGTCCCGGCAGTAGACCCGACGCATCCCCTCAGTGGGGGAGTTTTCCTTCGGGGCAGGAGGCCCCAACGATGCCCGGACGGACACGGAGGAGATCTGAGCGGACCGCCTCCATCGGGTTGCGCTTGCCCGCCCGCGGGCGCGAACATTTCCATCGTCCACCTCCCGCACCGGCGCGAGGTCGTCCGGGACCGGGCTCGGCGCTACCCCAACCCAACGCTTCGCCATCGGACTCGGCGGCCTCTGCCGACCGGGGAACCGGGGTCTTACCCGCCGCGGCTTCGGTTCTGTTGGGTGCGACCACGGCCGCGGTTGTTTCCGGTCTGGTGGTGAGGTTCGCCCGGTGGTCCGCCGATGGCGGCGGGCTGGCTGAACAAGCCGTCGTCGGTGCCTCAATTATGGCACTGGCGTTGGGCGTTCGCGTGCCGCAGCGGTTCGCGGTGTGGCTGTGCCTTCGCGCATGGCAGCGGCTGACGCTCCGCGGCGAGCCGTCTGATTTGTCGCGCGTCTGGTTGCAGTCGGTCGCGGCCGATCGCCCGCTCTACTGGGTGCTGCTCTCGGTCGTGGCGCTGGTGGTCGGCGTTTTGATCGCCCTGCTTCCTTTGGGTGTGCAGTTGGCCGCGGGTGTCTACGCCTGGTTGCACGTTCACTTCGTTTGGTCGGTCGGGCCGCTGGCGATCTTGAACGCCGGCGTGGTTCTTCTGGCCGCGGTCCTGCCGCTGACTCTTCTGGGATCGGCCATATCCTGCGTCCACCACCTGAGCTGTCCCTCCGGTCGATGGGACACAAGAGCAACGGGTTGGCTTCTCATCGGTGCCGCCGCCGGGTCCATGGGGTCGATCTACCTCGCCCGGCTCACCGGTCGCCCGGATCTGCTGCTGGTCACCTCGGCCTTGCCGGTGCTACTGTTGTCATTGATGTCGGCGGCCTGCAACCCGGCGGGGCGGACGGCGGGCGATACCTCCGCGGTCGATGAACCCGCACCGCTTCCCGTGGACAGCGATCGTTGGCCGACGCTGCTTCGCGCTACGATTGTTGCGGTTAGTGTTTGCGGCGTGGCGTCACTTTGCGTCTGGTCCCGTGCCCGCCTCGGCGCGCAGCCGCCGGTCGCGGGTTGGGTTTCCGCCTTGCTCATGTCCGCCGGTGCGGGCATGCTCGTGGGATGCTACAGCCACCGAGCCGTCCGACGTTCGATCGGCGGGTTTGGGGGCATGTGCGCGGCCTCGGGCGTCTTGCTGGCCTTCGGCACGCTGGGGCTCGATCCGCGGAGCCGGATGGACCCGCGCCACCTCTTGGCGGTGGCATGCGTTGCGCTGGCGGTGTTGGCGTATACGGCGGCCTATGGACGACAGACGCTGCTCAACCGTGTGGCCAATCGATCATTCGTTGGTGCCACAATTCTGTCACGAGAGCTTGCGTGGGGAGGGCTGATGATCTGGATCGGGATTCCGTTCGCCGTTCGTGTGGTTGGTGTGCTCGTCACGCTCGTTGCGATCGCGCTGACGCTATTGGGTGTGGGGGGCGTGTTGATTATCCATGAGCCCGGCTACACGCGAACGACGAGGCGGTTGCGCCTCTGCGCGGTGTTCGGTTCGATCGGCACCATGATTGTCGTGGCGCGAACCGCATCGGGTGGCGGGTGAGGTCCAGAGCGCCCGGCGACCGGTCCCGTTGCAGCGGCGCGCCTGGAGCAGCGTCAGCCGTCGATTGACGGGTCAAGAATTGGTCAAAACGTGTGCCACTGCTCTATGAGCAGTGTCCCTGGGGCCATGATGGTGGGCCCAAACGGCTCGCAGAGCCGCGGCACATGAACCAATCGATTCAACGCTGACGGAGCACCAGCGCACGCACAACCTTGAATCTGCGAGTCTTGCGCGGTGGATGGCACGCCTCGTCAGAGGTAGGGGACTCGAAGAGTCACCGCATTCGCGTCCCCAAAGCTAAAGCCATAGGCCACCCAACTCGCAAGTGCGGGCGCGACGACGCAGTAACCCCGCGGCGAGGTTGTTGTTTCAGGCCGACGTGGGGGGATCGGCGTCGGCCCATCGGGTCTACCGATCGAGAATCCTGGAGGCCTGTTTCGTCTCCCTGGCGACCTCGCAGAGCGTACACCAGGCGGCCTCGGCGCGATCGATCAGCCCCATGTTCTGAAGCGCCAGCGCTACGTTCGCGACGTGGTCGAGCGTCGCCGGCTGCTTGGCGGCGGCATACTCGAACGAATCGAGCGCGCGGGAAAACTCGCCCTGGGCGGCGAACATCAGCCCCAATTCGTAGTGCAACTCGACGGACTTCGGGTCCATGTCCAGCGCCTGCTGGAGAACATCCCGCGCCTCGTGCGGGCGACCGGCCTCGTACAATGCCAACGCCAACCTCGTCAGGGCCTTGAGGTACTGCGGATTGATTGCAACGGCCCGCCGGAACGATGCGATCGCCCCTACGAGATCCTTGTCGAATCGCAACAGAAGCCCGAGTCGATAATGAACGTCCGCATGGTTCGGGTGCCGCCGCAGCGCCGACCGAAGGTTGGCGATTTGCTGCCCGACAACGTCTGAGACCTTCGGTTCCGGCGGACCGTTCGGCGATAACGTGACCGCCTTGGGCGAGAGATACCGTTCGTTCTGCTCGGCGGCGGTAACCTTCAGTTGAAGCCTTGCCAGCTCTCCAAACAAGACCGTGCCGTTGGGCTCGAGGCCGGAGGCGATCTGAAGGCTTTGCTTTGCCTCGTCCTCCTTGCCCAGTGCCTGTTGGGCCACGCTAAGCCCGACGTAGGCGTTGACAAGTCGATCGTTGATCTCGACGGCGCGATTGAATGCCTGCGCCGCTTCTTTGTACAGCCCTCCCCGCAGGTGCGTCACTCCGACTTTCACGTTGGCTTCGAGATAGTCGGGGTTGAGTTCGACGGCTTGCGTGTAGGACGCCAGCGCATGCTCGTGGCGTCCGAGCTTCGTGCACAGATCGCCCAACTGAACGTGGGGGTCGGCGCACTCGGGACGTCGCTCGATCAGGTCCGTCAGCACGTCCACGGCCTCGTCGTAGCGCCCTTCCTCGATGTAGGCCGCCGCGAGTTCGTCACGTGCCTCCCAGTTGTCTGGTTCGATGGCGATGACATGCTCGTACTGCTGGACGGCTTCCTTGAAGCGCTTGGCGTGAAACAAGAGGTTCGCCAGCGTCAGCCCGGCCGGCAGATCGTCCGGCTCGCATACGCAGAGATGCTCGTACTGCTGGATCGCCTGGTCCCACTCATCGCGCTTCAGATGGATGGCGGCCAGTCGCTCGCAGGCGTTTCGCAGCGGAGGCGGAAGGGTGAGGGCGGTCTGGTAGGCAGCGATCGCCTCATCGAGTTCGCCAAGCTTCTCGCAGCAAAAACCCAGCGCGAACCAGGTGGGGGCATCGTCCATTCCGGCGCGCAACAAGAGGCGAAGCCGTTCCGTAGCCGCTGCCGTCATCCCCAGCTCATCCAGCGCACACGCGGCTCCCACCTGACTGACGCGGTCGGTTCGATCGACCGCCAGCGCCTTCTCGAAGGCCGAGCTTGCCCGGGCGTACTGAGACTCCGTCAGGTAGCGGATGCCGAGGGCTCGGTGGTGCCCCAGGTCGGAGGGGTTGGACTCGACCCGCGCCTCGAGTACGTGCGTTGAGAACTGAGCGTCATCGCGCAGAGTTTTCCGAAAGGCCGCCGCCAGTTCCGCAAGCAGCCCGCGTCCCAGAATCTCGAGCAAGTAGGACATGTTCCCCTTCCAACGGGCTAGACAGGTAGCGACTCGAGCGCCTCAATGACCTCGGCGTATCGCGTGTTCAAGGTCAACGCGCGCCCGTAGGCTCTCCGCGCTTGTCCGATCTCCCCTTTGTCGCGATAGAGATTCCCCAAGAGCAGGTACACATCGGCGTACTCGGCGCCGGCTTCGATCGCCTCCTCCAACCGTGTCCTCGCGTCGTCAGCCCGATCCGTTCGCCCGTAGAGCCTCCCCAGCTCGATCAGCGCGCGGACAAAGGTCGGATCGATCTGCACCGCCCGTTCGTTCGCGCGAATGGCGTCCTGCGCATTCCCCAGCCGGTCGAGCACGCGCCCACAGTGATAGTGCAACTCGGCCTGCTCCGGCTGCCGCTCGAGGGCCATTTCCAAAGTCGCCAGAAGCATGGCGAAGACGCCCCGGTCCACGTCTCCGACCGGAATGGACAAGAACGCATCGACAAAGTCGGGCTCGGATTCGATCACGCGCGACAAGTCCTCGATGCCTCGAAGGTCTGTCGTGGCTTCCGTCTCGGGCATCCGAGCACGGACCGAAGCCGCAGTGCCTTGTTGCCTGGCGGCCTTGGCTGCCTGAGCCAGTTGCAGACCGATCCGGGCGTCGTATGGCCGCTTCGCCTGGGCTTGCTCGAGATGAACCAACGCGTCCGCCGGGGCATGGCGCGCGCCGCAACACAGCGCCAGGCTCACCCGAGCGTCCGTGTGGTCGCGGTCGATGTTGAGCGCTTGGACAAAGCGTAGTTCGGCCTCCCCGAATTGTTCCATCGATGCCTGCAACGTACCTAGCTGAAAATGCAGCTCGGCCGACTCGCGATCTTGCCGGATTCCCTCTCGCAACGACGCAATCGCGTCCTCGTGCTTACCGGCGGCCCACAGCGAAAGGGCATGGCGAACGCGCGTCGCCGTCGAACCGTCATGCTGGCGAAGCGGCTCATCCAAACGGCGCGCTGCCTGGTGCGGCTTACCGCGCCCCACGAGAGATGCGGCGAGCAAGCTCGGTAGCGAACGCTCAGTAGAGCCTCGGCGCAACGCCCGCGCGAACGCCGCCTCGGCCGCCTCGTACCGTCCGGCGACGAGAAGGCAGATGCCGCGTCTGAGCTGCTCTTCGGCTTCAAAGTGATTCTTGAGCAGCCGTCTCAAGTCTTCGTCGGCACAGCGGTTTGTCGCGCCGATGCGCCCTTCGGGCATGGTCCTGGACATCGTCTTCTCGCTCAGCATGGTGCGTGGAGCATTGGCCGTGTCTGTGTTCGCAAGCGCGGAGTCTCAGAGTCCTGGTACGCGGTCAGAGACGCCGCCATGGCCGTGGTTCAGCGTGTATATCGGAAGCGGGGGTGGGGAGGGTTACTAGCGGGTAGGGCGGGCTAATTCCCGCCCTCATTTCGTCTGTCGGCGGGCACAATCCCCCCCAACAGTGTTTCCGAACCGCGGTCGTTTGGGAGCGGAGAGATAGA
>CBDUXT010000138.1:0-10948 GCA_965371245.1 uncultured bacterium
AACGGCTACTACATCCCGCCGCGATGGGTTCCCCTGCCGTATCTTGAGCAGATGTTCGGACCGGGCGCGAAGCAGGCGGTGGAGCGATACCGCAATCCCGACCGCGAGCTTCTCGCCGTGCTGCAGCTGTTCCGCCGCTCCAACCAGATCATCTCACGATACGAGATCAAGGAGGGTCCCAAGGTGTACGAAGCCCAGCGCAACGGGAAGAAATACGAGATGTACGACGACACGGTCATCGCCTTCAACCGCGGCGGAAAAGAAATCTTCCGAACGAACGTCGAGGAACCCGTGTACATTCGACCGGCCAAGCACCAGAACTCGATTTGAGTTGTCTTGCGACAGGAACAGGACATGGCTTACTCCCCATCAGTCAAAAAGTTCGAGCCTGCGCAGGCACGTGCGGTCGCGTACGCTCTGATCGCGCACGGGTTTCAGTATCCCGATAGAGACACGCTCCCGACACTGAGCGAGCCCATGCGATGGGAACACTGGCCGGGCGTGCTTGAGAGGACTGCCAGGCAAACGAGGGAGCCCTTGAAGCTGGTGAAGAACGCCGTCAGGGCGGTTGCAGATGGTTCCGAGGATGCACGTCAAGAGCTACAGGAACGTTACGACAATCTCTTCGGGCACGCCGTTCGCGGCGCGTGCCCGGCTTATGAGATGGAGTATGGTCGAAACGAGATCATCCGTCAGGCGTCGGACTTGGCCGATCTGGCCGGGTTCTATCGGGCGTTTGGCATGGAAATCGCGGACGAAGCGAACGGCCGACCGGACCACATCGCGGCCGAGTGCGAATTCATGAGCGCTCTGTGTTTGAAGGAAGCGTATGCACATTCGCAAGGTGACACAAAAAACGCCGACATCTGCGTCGATGCCCAGCGTACCTTCCTGCGAGATCATCTGGCTCGCTGGCTGCCGGCGTTCGCCCGTCATGTCGAGGAGGCTGACGCCGGAGGACTGTTCGGCGCGTTCGCTCGGTTCGCGGATGCCTTCGTCAAGGCTGAATGCCAACACTTCGATGTTCATGCCGGGCCGGCAACGCTCGAACTCCGGACGCCCGATCCCGTACTCGACACACAGATCTCTTGTGGAACTGGTGGTTGTGGCGAGAGAGGGGCGGATAAACCGCTCGTCCAGCTAGGGACGAATGCGATCGGAAGCGAGGATCGGTAGCAGGAAATGGTCACGATTGAATACGAACAATCCCTCGTTGAGACGACGGTCTTCCTCGCGGTTCGCAAGGACGAACGGCTGGAATGCGAGCTACACCAGGTCGTTGATCGCCTCTACGAGATCCCGGATGAGGAACTCAGGCAGCGCGAGTTCGTGCCCGTGTTTCGCGAATTCTTCACGAAGCTGCGGTTCGACCGGTTGATTGCCGGTTTGCTTGCGGAACGGCCGCTGATCGGCGCCCTCGTCGATCGATGTGTTGTTCGCGAGGCCGCAAGAAAGAAGGCGCAGTCCGCCGAGCTGCTCGTGCAAGACAATCAAGGTGGCGAAGATCGCGTTGGCAGGACGCTCGTCATCCAGATTTGCCCGCAATCGTTCCTTGATACCGGGCGGCTCATCACCCTCATGCGACGCGAGCTTCTGCACGTGGCGGACATGCTGGATCAGCGGTTTGGGTACGTGCGTGAAACCTTTTCCGGTCAGCCATCGCGGCAGAATCTTCAACGCGATCGGTATCGCGTGCTCTGGGATACCTATGTGGCCGGCCGACTCACGCGAGAACAGTTCGGCGTCACCGGGGAAAAGGAACGCTTGGAGCGGGCCTTCGGTCGCGTCTTCGCGAATTACACCGCCAGGACGCACGACGGAGTGTTCGCCGCCATCTTTGACGCCCCATCACTGACCCATCGAAACTTCATGGACTGGGCACGCGAGCCCGTCTTGCTACTCGATTCGTCACCCGATTCGACTCAAGTCGCCGCAAACACCGCGTGTGCCTGAATTGGGACGGAGAGCGCCCGTGCCGTTTCGTCAGAGATACGGTCCAATGTTGGATGACGGCATGATCAGGCGGCAGCCTTCTCGGCTTTTTCTCCATCCACAAACTGAACACTGGAGATGACCGCCGGCAGCGACTTCGCACCTGATACGGTAAGCCGGCTGTCGGACAATGCTTCACTTGCCGCGGCAGTGCCCCCGAAACGGGCTCGACGTGCCCATCCCGAGACCTCACCGGTTGACCGCTGGCGAAGGGGCCTATCGATCAACCGTTCCGGCCCTGGCGCGGCGCCGGTAGGGGCCGACCAGCCGTAAGCCAAACCAACCGAAGACCGCCATGATCATTCCGACGCCCGAGCCGTTGCCGCATGCCCCACACATCGCGGGGCCGGTATTGGGTACGTCCTGCGTCGCTTCCGGCTCCTGAAAGACGGCCGTGATCGTCTTGGCCGAGTCCGCGATGAGAATCAAGGGGTCCGCCGTCTCCTGACCCGCCGGTACGTCGCCCTCCCATCCGACGAACTCATACGTGACGCCATCAACGACGGGGGCGTCCGGGACCGGTATCTCCACACCGCTTCCGTCAGTATGGATGCCCCGTGTGGCGAGCTCGCGTGCTTCGGAGGTACCGGGGGATACGAACACCTGAATCTCCCACACAACCGTGCAGGATCCGTCGATGCAAAGTTCGCCGACAGGACATTCGACGGGCATGTTCTGGCACTCCCCGTCCTCGCAATCATCCATCGTGCATGAGTTGCCATCGTCGCACTCATCGTCATCGGTACAATCCACAACGATGCAATCCGAGTCGGCTCCGTCGATATCTCCGTCACAGTCGTTGTCCTGACCGTCGTTGCAAGTCATGTTCGTTTCATTGCTTGCGGGCGATCCGCAATCATCCGGACACGAACAGACGTCCTCAGCTTGGGCATCGCAATCGCCGTCACCGCAGCAGGGTGTTTCCGCGGCATTCTGGCACGTGCCATCGACGCACGAGTCGGTCGTACACGGGTCGTCATCGTCACAATCCATCTCCGCGCCGGAGCACGTACCGTCAAGGCAAACGTCGTTTTCGGTGCAGGCGTCCTCGTCGTCACATGCGTCCGTGTTGTTTTCGGCTCTGCAAACATTGGCCTCGCAGATGTCGTCGGTGCATGGGTCGTTGTCGTCGCAATCAATGTCCACTTGGCACGCGCAACCCGATGTTTCATGCTGGCATTGTCCGTTCGCACAGGAGTCGATCGTACATTCAATCCCGTCATCGGTGCAGGCCGTGCCGTCAGTTTCATGGTTGTCCACGCAAACACCCACCGCGTCACACGTGTCCGGAGCGGAACAGTCGTCGCCTGTGTCGTCCCCGCACAACCTACCCTCTTCCAGGTGGTTCGGCTGGCAGTTGCCCGCCCCGTCGCAGGTGTCCGGATCGGTACAGTCGTCGCGCGTGTCGTCCCCACACGCAAAACCCTGGTTCCTGTCGTTCGTCAGGCAGGTGCCCTGCCCGTCGCACGAGTCGGCAGGGCTACAGGCGCGGTTAGATGTGTCACCACACGGCGTACGCACCGCGGCGTCGTTGGGTTGGCAAGTTCCGTTTCCGTCGCAGCTGTCGCGCCCCGAACACTCCGAGCTTCTTTGGTCTCCGCACAGGCGTCCATCCGCCGAGTTAGGATGCGTGCAATTGCCGGCGCCATCACAAACGTCGTCCGTACAGGGCTGTGAGTCGCTTCCACAAGCGGTTCCGGAAGAACCGAACCCGACCGGGATGCAGGTGCCAAAGAGACAACGCCGTTGGATACACGGGTCTGAATCGCAATCTGAATCGGAACGGCAGGACTGTCCCAGAGCGGAACCGCTGAAGACGAGAATGGTAACCGATGCCAAAACTCGTAAGAAAACACGCATAATCCGTCTCCCAAGAACCGACCCGTATCAAGGGTCGCGGATCTGACTGGTCCTGGACTTCACGCAAGCGCCGGTTTGGGTCGCCGCTGGCCACCGTAAAACGAGCTCTCGGCTTGGCCGAGTTGCCCGTTCTTCCTAAACAGGCGCAATCAAGGATCGCACGATACTCTTCTTGCTTGGTTTGCTTGCCCCCACAGGGGTTGACGTGATGGATCTCGGTCCATCATGGACTTGCGTCGGATCGAAGGTTCCTCGGGAGGAACGGATCAGGTGTCGAGCCGGCAACGTGCCCATCCCGGTGACACCCACGACGCAAGATTTGCGCGCTCAACCGGCTTCTGACTAGCCCACGACCGCCAAGAACGGGCATGGTGAGCCGATGCGTTTTACTTAACGACCGCCCCGAACATATTCGGCGGACTGGTTCAGTCTAACGCATTCAAACAGGACAAGCAAGAGTCACTCTTCAACGAGCTGCCACGGCTCTTCACCGAAGAATGTGGAAATAGGCAAACTGCCGGGCTCCTATGTCAGCGCGCAAAGCCAGCGACGACGACGGGCACGTTGCACGTCAAGAGGGCGTTCATGATGAGTCCGAACGCGCGGATCAAGCCTGCAACGGGCGTGAGGCATAACGCGTCGTCCGGACGGCCCCCTTCGCGGCAGCCCGACACCTGTGTCCGCAGGCGAGGCTGGGCAACTCGGCTACCTGCTTACCAAGGGCTCAGCAGGCTGATCGCTACCAGACCGGCGCCGGCGGCGATGGCTCCTACGGCCGTGCTCGGCTTGGGTTTGACGTCGAAGTGTTCCCGGGCCCAGGCGGGTAGCATGCCGGCGCGCAAGGCGCCAAGACCGAGGAACACGGCGGCCACGCCGCATACAATGGCGATACCACGGGTGCCCCCGGCGACAAGCCCTCCTGTTCCCATCAAGACACCGAACACCCGAATGACCAGGCCGGCGATCGCTACCTTCAGACCGACCGACGCGAGCATGATGCTGTCTTTGGCCTCGTTGACCTGCTGCTTGACGCGCTCGACCTCGCGCCTCCATTCTTTGTGAACGAAGTAGTGCCCGCACTCCGGGCAGCGGGCCGACGCGGCACCTGTGAGGTTGTAGCCGCAGGCCAGGCAAAACGGCGGCACGTCGCGCGGCCCGCGCTCACCCATCATTCGCTCGAGATGTGTGGTGTCCAATGGCATGGCGCGGCCACGGCGGTCACGAACGCTTGAGGTCCGCGTTGGCGGAAGCCGGCGGCTCGTGTGCGAATGAAATCAGAGTTTAGTGAGCCCCGTGAATGGCATCGAGCCGTTCGGAGACACCGGCCGGACCGACGAAGATCAGCGTGTCGCCGGCGGCCAGCACGGCGTCGGGGTCCGGGTTGACGATCGCCTCGCCGTCTTTGCGCTTGATGGCCACCACCATGGCACCCGTGCTGCCGCGGACGCCCGCCTCGCGCAGCGTTTTTTTGACCAGCGGCGAGTCACCGGCCACCACGTATTCGTCGATCTCCAGATCGACCCCCTGATCGGCCAGCTCGACGAAGTCCACGACGGATGGTCTCGTCAGCACGTTGGCGATTTTCATGGCCCCAGTCGCGTGCGGACAGACCACGCGCGACGCACCGGCCCGCTTGAGCTTGGGCTCCGTCGAGGGGTTCTCGGCCCGGGCGACGATGGGCAGGTCCGGGCAGAGTGTGTGAACCGTGAGGGCTACGTAGACGTTGTCCGCATCGCTCGGCAGGGCGAGAACGACGGATCGAGCCCGTAGAAGCCCCGCTTCCAGGAGTACCTCCTCTTCGGTGGCGTCGCCGATCAGGAAGGGAACGCGAAGATCGCGCAACTGTTCTTGCAGGCTGTGATCGTGATCGATCGCCACGACCGACACCTTGCGCGCATGTAGCTCCTGAGCGACCAGTGCCCCCATCCGCCCGAACCCGCACAGGATGACATGATTACGCAGCCCTTCGATGGCCCGGTCCATTCTCTTCCTTTCACGAAGCGAACGCAGCTCTCCGCTGATCACGAGCGTCACCAGCGAGGTGAACGCGTAGGTCACGGTGGCGATGCCCACGCCGATGACGCCGACGGTCCAGAGCTTACCGGCCGAGCTAAGCTCCCAGACCTCGTCGTAGCCGACGGTCGAAACCGTGATGACCGTCATGTACAGCGCGTCAACGAAACGAATGCCCTGATCCTTCTCGATGACCATGTAGCCGGCCGCCCCGACCAATAAGACGGCCAACACGGCGAGAATCGACAGGATCAGTCGGGAGCGGGCGGTCAAGGCGTTGTCTCGAAACCAAATGGCGATGCATGATGGACCACGGACGGCAATTCTGGTGGCACGTGGGATCGAACGCAAGCGTCCGCCGCCCACACCTGTACCGATCGCCCGTGGAAAAATCGGGCGTGGCATGGTCGCGTACAGCCATCTTGACGGCGGTACACCGCGTCAGAGCCGTGGGCGCAAGCCCATGGACGCGATGCGAACCAGCACAGCGCGTTTACCATATCAGACAGGTCACAGGGCTCGCGCCCAGTGCTCTGAGAACTGCCCGCCGAGCAGGGGCACACCCGCGCCCGCCTTCTCCGCGTGATAGCCAAGCCGGGCGCCGGCGGTTACGATTCGACCGCCCGGTCGCGTTGCCGTCGGGAGGCGGCGGTCGTGCATGGGCTCGGCGGCCGGCGGCTGCAATGGATGTGTCCCGCAAGGAATCCGCGGGAGTTTGTCCACCGGCCATGATCGTGGACGATAAAGGGATAGAGATGACCGCAGAGTATGACGCAGGCTCGGACCGCTTCCGCGAGCGGCAAAAAAAAGAGCAGGATTACAAGAAGCAGCTACCCGGCGACGACGACGAGGCCCTGCCGCCGCCGGTTGAGCCCATTCAATCGGGCGAGAAGCCCAAGCGCAACGACGCGTGTCCGTGTGGCAGCGGCAAGAAGTACAAGCAGTGCTGCGGCAAGTCGGGTTGATCCCGTGGCCCGGGCGCGTCGTTTCAACCGAATGTCCATTCGGGTCAATACCGGTTAGTGGCCGGTTCCAAACCATAGCGACGGGTGCCCCATTCCTGCGAAGCAGGGGTGGGGAATGGATGGACCAAGCGATGGTTACGAAGTGCCGTCCCTCCCTCAGCCTTCGCGAAAGGCGAAGGATGGGGCACCAATCCCGGCAGACTGCCCGACGCTGATTCCGTGGCACGCCCCAGTACCGACTCTTTCAACGAACTGCTATCTTGCCGGCGCTACCGAGCCATCGTAAACAGCGACGCCATCAGATCGATGCCGTACCACAGATTGGCGATGCGCAGGTTCTCGTCGGGGGCGTGCTGATTGTCGTCATGGTTGGCCATGGGGGCGATCACAACCGGTTTCTTCAGACCGTCGGTGAACAGGTACAACGGCAACGACCCACCCAGCGAGGGAAGCTGGATCACGGGCTCGCCGGCCGCGCGTGAGGCCGCCCCAATCACCTGCCGCACAATGGGCAGGTCCATCGAGGTTCGCGCCGCCCGGTAGCCGCCGCCGCGCGTCACCTTGGCGATCCGCGCGTGCGACAGCCGCGTCACACGGTCGGGGTCCCGGCGCACGATGTGGTAACCCTGCTTGCGGATGTGGGCCTCGACGCGGTCGATCATCTCTTCCGGGTCGTTCCCCTTGACCAGCCGAACATCCAGCGACGCCGTGGCCTCCTTCGGGATGACGTTGCGGGCGCTGGGACCGGCCGTCGCGCTGACGAAGCCGCGAATATTTAGCGACGGAAGAAGTAGTCGCTGGGCATACGGCGCATTGTGGTCTTCCGTCTCGACCAGGCCGAACTCGCGCCGCAGGGCGTCATCGACCGCGGGAACAGCCGCCACCGCGCGGCGCTCGTTGGCGCTGAGCGGCTCGACCGAGTCGTAAAACCCCTCGATCACGACGCGTCCGGCATCGTCTTTCATGCTCGCCAGAAGCTGTGCCAGCATCATGGCAGGGTTCGGAGCCCAGTTGCCGTAGTGTCCGCTGTGAAGGTATCTCGTGGCGCCGTAGACGGTGATCTGAAAACCAGTGACGCCGCGCACGCCGAAGACAAGCTGCGGGCGGCGACTCTGATGGACCGGTCCGTCGCAGATGATCCAGACATCGACGTCGAGCTTCTCGCGGTACGCCTCCATGTACTGCCCAAGGTGCGGCGAGCCGGCCTCCTCCTCACCCTCGAAGAAGAACTTCAGGTTCGAGGTCAGCGCAATGCGCGCGCCGCGCAGGGCGTCCAGCGCCGCGAAGATGGCGATGATCGGCGCCTTGTCGTCGCCGGACCCGCGGGCGTACATCCGCCACTCGGGGTCGATGGTCTCCCCCGGTTTGGGCAGCGACCGGGGCTTGCCACCCGCTTCGATGGCCTTGGTGTACAGCGTGGGCTGCCAGGGCGGTTGCCGCCACTTGTCCGCATCGACGGGCTGCCCATCATAGTGGACGTAGATGCCCAGCGTTCGAGAAACGCCGGGAACCGTCAACTCGCCGAAAACGATCGGGGGGGCATCGCGCACGCGCAAAAGTTCCGTTCGGACCCCGCGCTGGTTCAGGCCCTCCCGAATGGCCTCGGCGTTCCGCACGATGTTGGGCGTGTCGGTCGCCACGTTGGGGATGGCCAGAAGCTCGGCGAACGATCGAAGAATCGCCGGCCCGTTTGCGTCGCGATAGGCCCGCGCCGCGTCAACCACGTCATCGGCCATCGAGACCGGACTAAGCCCGAGTAATGCACAAAGTAGCAACCGTTTCATAACTGAATACCTCCATTCGCCCCGTGCGAGCCTAAAATGCCGCCGGGACGCCGGCATCGTACCCGCACGGGCGCAAACCGGCGAATCGGGCTTCCCGCCTTCCAAGGCTGGTCAGACATCGCCTTACAAGTCTCGCCAAGCCCCCGCTCTCTCTTGAATCTCGCCACGGAATCTTGTATCCTCCAGTCTGGGGTGAGCTTAGGGGTAAGCTCCATGCCGGTATTCTTTGGGGGACAACCATGTACGACAAATCACACGCACGGGGGTGTACCAGGCCCAAGACAAGCGTACGACGATTGGGATTAGCGCATTGGCGTGGGCCTAGTGCCGTTTCCAAAAAGGCTCTTGCGTTCTTGGGGTGGCATGCCCAAGCCGGAGGCGCGGGTATGGGTCGGCCCACCAAGCACGTGGCCGCGCTGCGCTTGGCCATGCCACTCAACGACCGCATCCGCCAAAAATCGATCCACCTTCTTGGAAACGGCATTGGCCTCTGGTGGGCCGTCGGTTTCATTCTTCTGGTTGTTCCGGCCGGGCTGGGCGTGGAGACCGCCGTGGCGCAGCCGGTCCTTCAGCCTTCGGCAGGCGCGCCACTGACTGACCTGACGGCGGCACAGCGTGATCGATTCGACTTTGGCAAACTCGCCTACATGGGGTTCATCGTGGCCGACGGTATCCCAGCGTCGGGTCCAAACCGCAACGGCACGCACTGCTCCTTTTGCCACGACAGCCCCATCGGCGGCGTGGGATTGCGGACGGTCACACACTTCGGTCGCGTAACGGGCGGCGTGTTCGATCCGCTTGAAGCACTCGGCGGCACGCTGCTTCAGAATGTCTCCAACGGCGTGTGCCCGGAAGCCATACCACCCGAGGCGAACGTAACGTTCGAGCGCGTAACCCCAGGAGCAATGGGCTACGGTTTGATCGAGGCCATTCCCGATGCCGCGCTGATGGCTCTGGAGGCGGCGCCGCCCTCGCCGAACGTAAGCGGTCGGGCGCACATGGTACGCGCCCTGGAAGATGCGCCCGCGGCGCCGCTACGCGTCGGGCGCTTCGGCTGGAAGGCAATCCTTCCGACCACGCTGAGCTTCTCGGGTGATGCCGCGCGCAACGAACTGGGCGTCACCAACCGGCTGATTCCAACCGAGCCGGCGCCAAACGGCAACGTGGCGATCCTTGCGAAATGCGACCTGGACCCCGACCCGGAAGATGGACCGGGCTTTCTCGCACAGGTCGGAAGCGACTCGCCTTTCATCGACGTCCTCACCGATTTTCAGCGCTTCCTGGCCGCTCCCCCGCAAACCCCACGCTCGGGCATGACCGGCGAAGCCCTCTTCATGAGCGTGGGATGCGGCGACTGTCACGTGCCGGCTTTCACGACGGCCGACGATGCCGCGCTCGAGCCGGCACTTCGCAATCAGACCATCCGACCCTACGCGGATTTCCTTTTGCACGACATGGGCGCCCTGACCGACTTTCCTCAAGGCGACGCGTCCGCGTCCGAGTTTCGCACGACGCCGCTGTGGGGGCTGCGGCTCCGCCCCGTGGCACTTCACGACGGGAGCGTCGCGCGGTTCGACTTTGGCGACTTTGGCCAGTTCATGGCGACCGTCAGCACGCGGCACGACCGGCGGCCCAGGCCTTTGCCGGCCTGTCGCCGAGCGACAAGGCTGCCTTGGTCGCCTTTCTCGATTCGCTCGGGAGGCGTGAGTTCGATCACAACGGGAACGAGATGATCGGCGCGGCCGACTTCGACGCGTTTGTCGGCTGCTACGGTGCCACCAGCGTGTCCGCGGACGACGCGTGCGCCGTGTCGGACCTGGACCAGAGCGGCCGGATCGACGCGGTCGATCTCGCGGGCCTGCTTACGGTCTTCGCGCCGCAGCAGGCGGACTGCAACGGCAACGGTGCGGGTAACCTAACGGAGATCGCGGACGGCACGGCCGTAGACACCAACTTCAACCTCATCCCCGACGCCTGCGAAAACGTCGTCGATGTTCCGGCCGTAAACGAATGGGGAGTGGTCGCCCTGGTCCTGCTCCTCCTGTCGGCCGGGACGGTGGTCTTGAAGAGCCGCACCGCGCTTGCTGTAGAGTCCACCAAAGCCAGTGGCTAAACCTCCGAAGGCGACGGGTGACCCGGAAGAGTCTTGAGTTGGCTGGCATCGCTGAGCGTAGCTTACCCGTGTGTTCCCGTCAGCCATCCAGGCGTGCCAAACCGGCAGCTTCATCCCTTGAGTCTCAGCCCGTTCTGCACGGGCACACGAGGTTGCCCATGCCACCCGGAGATATCACCAAATCTTGTGGATGAGGGTTTTTCAAGCGGCGTTTTTTCTTA
>CBDUXT010000139.1:0-10785 GCA_965371245.1 uncultured bacterium
AGCCCGCGGCTCGGGAAAAACTTATCGGCGCGGCTCGGAGCAAGGACGCCTCAGACACACTTCTCGACGCGCTACTCTTTCGAGCCCTCGCTCCGCGTTTGGATCAGGTCGAGGCCCAGCGTCTCGCCTTTCTTGACGGCCGGGACGCCCTCGGCCAGCCAGACCGGCGGCGGGGCGTCTTTGAGGTAGTGGTCGAAGAACTGTTGCATGCGGACGGACCAGTCCTTCTGGTTGTGTCGCTTGCGCAGGCCGTGGGCTTCGCCGTTGTAGTTGAGCATCCACGCGGGTTTGCCGAGACGGCGAAGGGCCACGAACAACTCGATCCCCTGATACCACGGGACCGCGCCGTCCTCGTCGTTGTGCAGGATCAGAAGGGGCGTATCGACCTTGTCGGCCCAGAAGACGGGTGAGTTTTCGATGTACTTGTGCTGCGCGTTCCACAGTGTTCCGCCGATGCGGCTCTGGGTCTGCTCGTACTGAAACATACGGCTCATGCCGCTGGCCCAGCGGATCCCGCCGTAGGCGCTGGTCATGTTGCTGACCGGCGCGCCGGACTCTGCGGCCGCGAACATGTTCGTCCGTGTCACCAGGTAGGCCGTCTGATACCCGCCCCAACTGTGGCCCTGGGTTCCGATGTGGTCTTGATCCACGAACCCCTTGTCGATCAGGCTGGCCACACCCGGAAGGATGGCGTTGACGGCGCTTTGCCCGGGATAGCCGATGCGGTAGGGGATGTCCGGCACGAAAAGGAGGTAGCCGCGGCTGACGTAGAAGCTGTAGTTGATGCTCGATCTCGCCGGCGCCGGCGCGGCGTGGCGGTGCAGGTTGTCGGAGTTTCGTTCGTAGAAGTAGACGAGCATGGGGTACTTCTTGGCCGGGTCGAATCCTTCCGGTTTGTAGAGGATGCCCTGTAGCTTTTGGCCGTCGAGCGATGACCAGTCAACGAGCTCGGCCGTTCCCCAAAGGTAGTCCTGTTGTTGGGGATTGGCGTCGCTGAGCCGCTGCATGTCGCCGAAGTCCATGTCGCTGACCCACACATCGGGGAAGCGCTCGAACGTCGATCTGGTGAACATGAGGGCGTCCGCCTCCTTGGCCTTTCGCGGCGTGGACATCCGTTCGTCGCGCATGATGACCTTGGTGGGGGGCTCTTTGCTGCGAACCTGATCGCGATAGAAGCCGGACGCTTTGGTGTACAGATGAAAGGCCGAGAGAAGCATCGGCTTTTCCGGGTCGATGCCGTCGGGCTCTGCTCCACCGCGTCTGCCGCCTCGCCGACCTCGAGGGGCGCTCTGGCGAGGATCGAGCCGAACGTATCGGAGTCGAAGATCGTTCTCCCGCCCGAACCCGTCGGTGACGCAGTTCGGCGGCCAGAAGCCGTCCGGGTTGGTGGCCCAGATGTCGTTGCGATCGTAGACCAGGAAGGCCTGATCGCCCTCGACCCAGCCGGCGCTGCCGTATGAGCGGGGGAGCGAGGGTGTGTCGTGCAGCTCGTTGTTCACGGGGTGGGGAAGCAGTTCCGTGAGGTTCACGGTCTTCTTGGTTTTTACGGACATGGCGAACCAAGCGAGCTCGCGGCCGTCCCACCAGGACACGTACTTCGAGCCGGGGGATAGACTGGCGCGCGCGGGCACCTTCTCAAGGACCCGCTCGCGCTCGCCGGTCTTCACGTCGATCAGGTAGACGTCGGTGTATCCGGAGCTGTCCCACGAGCGCGAAATGTCGTACGGAAGGCTCGACGAGCCGACGGCCACGTCGGCGTCACCCTTCGAGCCCACGGTGGCGTTGGGAACGTCTTCGGTGGCGAGCTGGACGACTTTCCCGTCGCCGAGATGCGCCACGGCCAGATAAGTTCGCTTGCGTTCCTGCTCGGCCTGCAAGAGTTGCTGCGGCTGAAGCTGTCGATCCTTCCAGTGCCATACATCGACCTTGACCTCGGGTTCGTCGTCGTCCTTCTCGTCTTCCTCATCCTCTTCGGGCTTGGGCTCAGGACGCGGGGCGGTTCCGAAGTAGAGCCGCTTGCCGTTTTCGGAGAACGACGGGTTACGATTCTCGGCCACCCACCATCCCTCGGCGAGCCCATCGGTTCCCTCGCCCGCGACGAGTTCGGCCTCTTTCATACCCTTGTGCCAGCGGTAGAGCGTCCAGGCGGGCTTGTCGGCCTCGTGATCGTCGCGGCTGGTCAAAAAAGCGAACTCCTTGCCGGCCTTGTCAATCACGATCGCTTTGTAGTCGCCTTTGCCGGCGATGATCTGCCGGACCTTGCCGGTTCCGACGGTCACGATGAAAACGCCATCGTCGGCTCCCTCTTCGGCCGACGCGGCGAACATCAGCACCTTGCCGTCCTCTGAGAACGCGAAGGCAGTGGCGTTTTGGTAGCGATACTCGGCCGCCGTCTCCAGATTACGAAGCACCAACTCGGTCCCGAGTTCTTTTTTCTTTTTCTTCTTCTTTTTCCCGTCTTCTTCCTCTTCTTCGCCGGCTTCCTTCTTCTTCTTGGGCTCTTCGCTCTGCTCTACCTTGGCCTCCGTCTTAGGCTTGGACTTGGCTTCGCCGGAGGCCTTTTTTTCGCCCGTCTTTGTCGGCTCTTGCTCGGACGCCTCACCCTTGGCCTTGCCCTCCTCGGTCTCGGGCTTCTCCTCCGCTTCCTCACCCTCTGACAGCTTCTTGGCACCCGAATCCGGAGGTTCTTCGCGCGGCTTTTCCTTCAGGTAGGCGACCCAGCCGCCGGCCTCGGCGGGAAGGCGGAAAGACTTCACGCGGTCGATCGTGACCATCTTGCCTGACGCCAGGTCGAGGATTTCCAGGGCGTCCTTGGGCAGGTTGTCGGATCCCTTGCCGGACTTTTTCTTCTTCTTTTTCTTGTTCTCTTTGCGAGCTTTCTTGACCAGCTCTTTGTCCGGCTTGATGAGGTAGATTGCATAGCCGGCGTAATGGCTGAACCTGGCGGACGCGCCGCGCACGACCTCATAGCCTTGTCCGGCGTCGGCGACGCTACGGACATTCAGCACCGCATCGCCATCGCCGGGAACCAGGTTGTACAGCACCCAGACGCCGTCGCTGGATATCGCCTGACCCCGAATTGTCTTCCACATGTCATAGACATCGTGATCCAGCGGCTTCTTCGACGCACTGGCGGCATCTTGATTCGTCTTGCTGTCCGGCGCGTCGTCGGCATGGGACGTCGCTGCGACGATAGAGCACAGCAGGAAGGATGCCGTCATGGCGAGGTGACGGGGGCGGATGTTCATTCGATTGACTCCTCTTTCCGATCTCGACCGGCGTTCCCACTAGGCCCATCCGGCACTCGGGCGGGTTGGCGGCTTCTGTCACAAACGACAACGCGGCACCGCCGGAACCCAGTATAACGAAACGTCCGCGCTGTTTCATTCGGGGTTTGTTTCGCAACGGTCACGGGTCGCGCTCACCGTGGCAAGCGGGAAAGCCGAGCGTCGGCCGCTATGAGCGGGACGACCCGGCCACACCCCATCCACCCGGTTCAAGTTTGGGAGGAATCGCGCTCCGGCTTCACGTGGTTGGCACCTGATCCCGCTTTAGAGTTGGGAATCCCGCTGTTTATCGGAGTGAGCCGAGCGCGGACGCGGCGCCTTATTCCGCCGCGGGGCGCGTTCGCAATCTCTTCGTGTCGCCCCGTCGGCGTTTTTCATCCAGCCGGCGACGCTTTGAGCCAGGGGTTGGGCGCGTGGGGTGCCGCTTCTTGACCGGTCGAGTCGCGATGGCAAGAAGCTCCAACAGTCTTCCCTCGGCCAGCGAGCGGTTCCGCGCTTGCGTCCGTTCGCGGTGGCAGGAGATCCGCAACCATCCGTCACGCGAGATTCGCGACCGCAACTGCTCGCGAACGCGCCGCTTCTGTGTGGAGGTTAGTGCTGGGCAGCCTGACAGATCGAACAGGATCGTGACGCGCGTGTTGAGCTTGTTGACGTTTTGCCCGCCGGGTCCCGGCGACCTCGAGAACCGCACATCGATCCACGGGCGTAGCGATTCGATCTTGAAGGAGGGCTCTTGCATGGCTTATGGCTTGACCGCTCGCGTGGCGATGAACGTGGGCGTGTAACGGGAAAGGGGCGAGTCAGGGTCGATGTCCTCATAGAAACCGGTGATCACGAACCCGGCCTCGAGTTGCCCGCCGATCTGGTCGGCCAGCGTATGCCCGAAGGTCAGTGGCTCCTTACGAGCGATCCGCTCGCGCAGCTCCGCCTCGCTGAGATCACGGGTGTCGGAGAACGGTATGGCGTGCCGCACGGTCAGTTTCTCGCCGGGGCGGGGCTTCTCGTCGAAGAGGAACTCGACCGGGTTGCAAAAACCGGCCAGCAATGCCCCTTGGTGTCGAAGCACGCGAAACGCCTCGCGCCACACGGGCCGGACGTTCTCGATGAAGCAGTTGGAGCAGGGATGGACGATCAGATCAAACTGCCCGTCCGAGAACATCTCAAGGTTAGCCATGTCCCCCTGGACGGTCACCAGTGCAAGCGATTCTCGTTCGGCGACCAAGCGGTCCTGCTCCAGTTGCCTCGGCGAGTTGTCCAGGACGGTGACATGGGCGCCTGCGGCGGAAAGGGTCGGCCCCTGTTGGCCTCCGCCGGATGCGAGGCACAGCACGTCGAGTCCCTTCAGATCGGGTATCCACTCGCTTGGGACAGGCTTGATAGGAGTCAGGACCACGTTCCAGCGTCCCTGTCGTGCGGCGGCGATTGCGTCATTCGTGACCGGAACCGTCCACTTGTTGCCCCGCGCGACTTCCTCGTCCCAGGCCATGCGGTTCAAAGATCGACTGTCCATAGGACTTCCTTTCCGGTCCGAATAGCGCCCCGCCCATCGCCCGCCAGGGTCGGGGCGCGGCTGTCCGGGCGCGGTGCATGACACTTCCGGCGGAACGGGGACGACGAGTCACAGCCGCAGGCGCCAGCCTGCGGACCCCCGCGTCATCATGTCACCGGGCTCGCGCCCAGTGCTCTGAAAACTGCCCGCCGCCGATTCTGGCACGCATCCATCTGGGCGTGAACCAGGCCTCTACACTTGACTTGGGAACTCGCCGATGTTAAAAGAGACAATGGTATGAGAGCCAGTTCAAGCTCGCGCCGCCTGTCTATGGTCCATTCTTGAGTGCTGTGAAGGCAGGCCTTTGGCGAAAGCCGCGATCGGGACGAGTATGCCCGCTGCTCGCGGTTTTCGCCAGGGTCCCGTAGGACAGACCCGTGACCGAATCCGATCGTGCCAGACGCGCCCAAGAGATTGCCCATCATTCCTTCCGCGACCCCGACCTGATCCTCACGTCCCTTCGTCATTCTTCCGGATCGGACTCGAGACTCCAGAGCAACGAACGCCTCGAATTCCTGGGCGACGCCGTGTTGGGGCTGGTGATCTGCGAGGAACTCTTCCGCCGTTTTCCGGAGTGGCAGGAGGGTGATCTCACCAAGGTCAAGTCGATGGTCGTCTCGCGGCGTGTCTGTGCCGAAGTCGCGGACCAGATCGGCTTGTCCGAGCTCTTGATCCTTGGGAACGGCATCAACGGGCAGGGCGAGCTTCCGATGTCGCTGCGGGCCGCCGTGTTCGAGGCCGTCATCGGTGCGGTTTACGTGGACGGTGGCTTCGAGGCTGCCAAGCAGTTCATCCTGCGCTATGCCTCGGACCCGATCGATCAGTGGTCGGCCGCGGAGAACCGCGAAAATCACAAGTCCGCTCTGCAACAGCACGTGCAGCGTTGGCTTTCCTCCACGCCGCGCTACGAAGGGCTCGACGAAAAGGGTCCGGATCATAGCAAGTGTTTCGAGGTGTGCGTCGTCATCGACCATGAGCGGTTCCCCAGTGCATGGGGTCCGACCAAAAAGGACGCCGAGCAAGAGGCGGCACGCCGCGCGCTGGAGATCCTTCAGAGCCCGCACCGAAACCCATCCCACCGGTGAGAATGACCGACGCAAGCCGCTGCGACAACCCGCGCGCGGCGAAGCTGCCGGCGTGCCCCGCTCCCTGACGGTCGCGGCTCGGATCACCCATCGCTTCACGTGTGCCGCATCACTAGAATGAGTCACCCATGAAGCATCTGGCGACCATGCCCGTGAGCCGAGTCGGCCTCTCGATCGGCGGCGTCCTGACCATCCTCGGGTGCGTTGCGGTGTCGGCCGGCTGGCTGGATCGCGCGAACCATTACTCCCTGGCGTGGAACTTCAGACACCTCGGTGCGATCGAGGCCGACCCGCGCATCGTGCTGATCGACATCGACGACAACGCGCTTCGTGCGCTGGGGAGTTGGCCTTGGCCGCGCCGGATGCACGCGCACGTGGTCCGTACCCTTCATGAGCTCGGCGCTGCGTCGATCGTGCTGGACATCGTCTTTTCGGACGCCAGTAAGCCGCGGATCGAGCACGCCGGACTCGGGCGGCACTACGACGTCGATGACGAACTCGTGACGGTCGGCGATGCGTCGTGGGACCGCACGATCTTTGACGATGACGAACTCCGTGACGCCATGGCGGCCGCGGGCAACGTCTATTTGGCGATGCACTCACTGCTGAGTGGGCCAGGACCTGATCCAACGCGGTTGTTGGAGCGTGCTGCGGATGTTCTCCAGCGCCGTCCCGGCGCGGGGAAAGAGGCGGTTCTCGCGGAGTTGGACTCGCCGTTTCTGCGGCTCCCCGGGGACCGCGATCCCGATGCCTGGTTCACGCGAGCCAGCGTCATGGGATTGTTGAACGTGGACTTTCAACTCGACAGCGCGGCGCTCGTCCGCGAGCTGTCCGCCAGGAAAGGCCTGGACGCGCTGACGATCGAGCGGCACGTTCCGATGGCGAAGCGACTGGTAGCGCGTCGGCGAGCGAGCCAGTTTCTGAAAGAGCACCCCGACGCGAACTTTGCGACATTCCTGAAGGTCGCGTTTCCGAAGATTGGGTCCGACGTACTGTCGCGCGACCGGCACGACCTGGTGCTCGGGTTTCGTGATGCCGATTCCCTTCGCGCGCTAAGGGCCGGGAGTCCAGCGATCTCGGATCTTCTGGTTGGGCGCGTGGTTCATGCGTACGACCCCACGCTGCCGCTCGACAAGCTCGCGCACGCCGCCAGAGGGATCGGGATCGTCTCGTTTGAGCGTGAGCGGGGCGGTGGGGTGGCGCGGGCCGTTCCGCTAGTGGCCGAAACCGACGCCGTACTGGTCTTTCAGCTCGGGTTACTCGTAGCGATGGATGCACTCGGCATCGACCCCGCCGATGTTCACCTCGACTCGGGATGGATCGTGCTGGGCAAGGGAGAAAATGCGCGAAGCGTGCCCCTCGGCGCGGACGGTCTTTCGTTCATCAACTGGCACGCGCCGACTCGACCAGAGCGCTGGCAAGACAGCTTCGAGCATCTTCCGATCACAAGGGTCGCGGAAATCGCCCTGAACCGCGCCGAGATCGAGCAAAACCAAAAACGGCTGCGGCTGGCGACGGCCGCGTTGGTGGAGCGACGCCATGCCGACACCCCCGCCCAGTACAACCGATACGCCGGGTTGATCAACCAGCGGATCGCGCTGGAGGATCGTCTGGGAGCCATGTCCGAGCCCCACGAACGAGCGGCGGTTGTCGAATCAGTGAAAACGATTGCCGCCGAGATCGAAGGGATCGACTCTGAGGCCGTCGCCTGGCTGCAAAGGGCGCATGCTCTCTGGAAGGATGAGGCGCCCCGCGACGAGAACGAAAAACGGGAGCGCGACGAGATCGTGTCGCTGTACGCACGGCTCGGAGACGGCCAATACGCCCGCACCCTCGCCGAGGCCAGTGCCGCCATCGAGGCACGAACGGCTCGGCTGATGGAATCGCTCAGGCCACGCATCGCGGGCAAGCTCTGCCTGGTCGGGTACACCGCCTCCGGCGTCGCCGACCTGGTCACGTCTCCAGTCTACAGCAGCATGCCCGGCGTCATGGCCCATGCGAACGTCCTCAACATGGTCCTTCAGGATCGCCCGGCTGAACTAGCGCCGCGCTGGCTTGACGCTTTGCTTATGCTTGTGGGTGGAGGCATCGTTACGCTGTTGACCTGTACCCGTGGCCCGCTGGCGAGCTTGCTGGGATTGGTTGTGTGCGCCGGGGCGATGGTCATCGGCGGCGGACTTGCCTTCCGGACGGCTACCTATCAGCTCGCCGCACTACCGGCCACCATCGACATGGCCGTCGTGTGGGCAGCGGTGACAGGCTTCCGGCAGTTCGTCGAAGAGCGAGCGCGCCGCCGTTTTGAGCAGGCGCTCTCGCAGTACGCCTCTCCCGCGGTGGCCGCTCGCATTGCCCGCCGGGTCGGCCCGCAGGAGTTCTCGCCGCAGCGCGCGACGGTCACGTGCTTTTTCAGCGACCTCAAAGGGTTCACGGCGTTGAGCGAACAGCTCGGCGCCGAACGCACGCGGACGGTCCTGAACGGGTACCTGGAGCGGATGAGCGAGGTACTTGTGGCCCACGGGGCCTTGGTCAACAAGTTCATGGGTGATGGAATCTTCGCGTTCTTCAACGCCCCGATTCTTCCTTGCGGTCCGCACGAAGAATCCGCGTGCGCGTGCGCGGCGGCCTCGGTCTTCGCCCTGGAAGAACTCAACCGGGAGCGCGGCGCTGACGACGGTGCTCGGCTGGTGATGCGTATCGGGCTTACGACCGGGGAGGCGTTCGTCGGCGACTACGGCAGCCGGGCCAAGCTCGACTACACCTGCATCGGCGACACCGTGAACCTCGGTTCCCGGATCGAGCAACTCGGCAAAGTCTTCGGTACGAGCGTTCTTGTGGACGGACCCAGTCGCGATGGGGCCGGCTCGCGGTTCGCCTTTCGTCCACTGGGGCGGATCCGTGTGTCCGGCAAGAAGATCGCCGTCGATGTTCACGAGTTGGTTGGCTTGGCCGAGGACCAGGACACCGAGAGCAGCGAGTTCATCATCGCCTTCGAGCAGGTGATCCGCCACTATCAGGCCTGTGAGTGGGATCTTTGCCTCGTCGCTCTGGACACGTGCCGACGGCTGCGCCCCAACGATCGTGCCACCTCACACTACTGCGACGCCGTCCATGGTCACCGGGCGGCGGAGCCCTCCGGCGAATGGACGGGCGTGATCGACGTCCCTTCCACCTGACCGCCCCGCGTCGGGTGTGCCATCCCGAAGGACCGATCGTCCTCACCGCGCGGATCACCGAAAACCATCCGGTCATACGGCCTTACTTCACCCGCCGCCGATCCAATCCGACATACGGGGAACGACGTCGCCGAGCCCAGTGGGATTCGGATGTCCGCCCCGGTGTGCGTCGGTACCGCGAGGCATGGTTGGATGCGCCGCCCCAGAGTCCAGATCATTCTCGATGACGAGCCCTTGTCACTTTCCGTGCAAGAGGCGATTCGGGGACTGGACGCCGAGTTCAGGGTCGAGCTTCTCGGTGCCGAATCGGCGGCGGACCCCGGCCGGACGCCGGACGTCCTGCTCATTGTTACCGAGAACGCCGCGACGACCATCGACCAAAAGCTCGATACGCTGGCCGCGCGGCTTGCGCAACATCATTGCCCCACCCTCATCCTTGGTCGGACCTCAACGGGGGATGAGCGACTCCCGACGGCCCTGACGTCGATCTGCCCCGTCGAATCGGCCGCCCACCTATCAGGCGAGTCGCTGACCGCGCGGCTTCGGACACTTCTGGGGGCACGTCGATCCGGCGGCGAGGTCGAACGCGAGATGGGCTTGCTCCGGCAAGCAGACGCATCGCACGTTGAGGACCTTCGCCGCCTGGATGACGAACTTCGACAAGCCGGGGCGCTTCTCGGAAACCTTCAAACACGAGTGCCAAGGTTGGCCGGTGCGGATCTGCACGTGCTCGCGCGACCCGCCGGCAGGCTCAGCGGCGACATGTACGACATTCACCGGCTGGACGAGAGCCGCATTGGGATCGCTCTTTGTGATGCCACCGGGCACGACCTGTCGGCCGCCCTGTTGTCGCTCTTCGTTCGGCGCTCGCTGCGCGGCGACGCGACACCGTCGGCGGGTGGACATCGACTCGATGTCGATGATGTGCTCCGAAAGACCAACGCAGCGTTGATCGAGGCCGGGCTGGATGAGTGCCAGTTCGTCTCGGCCCTCTACGCCGTCTACGACGAACGGACGCGCGTGTTGCGGTGGGCACGCGCGGGGGCTCCCTATCCCGTTCTTCTGGGCGTGGCGGGTGCCCCCGATCCGGTCATCAGTGACGGTCCGTTGCTTGGCGTAATCGAATCCCCTCGTTTTGAAGTTCGTGAACGACTCCTCTCCCCCGGCGACACGGTCTTGTTTCACACAGACGGGTTCGATGAGGCCGGGCCGATGTTCACGCCGAACGCGGGAAGGTCTGATGGAGCGGCGCACCCCTGGCTACGCCCCCTCGGCGAGCGAACGATTCAATCCAGACTGGCGGAGATCGACGCGGACATCGCCGAGATCGATCGCGGAAACATGGAGCGGGACGATGTCACCGTCGTCGTCATCCAGGTTCATGCTCTGGGGCAGAAGCTGCGCCGGCGAGATGCGAGCCCCGTCGGGCACACGGTAACCTGGTGAGAGCGCTTGACGGCGCCACGCTGCGTCAGAGCCGTGGGCGCGAGCCCACGGACACAATGCGAACAAGCAGAGGGCTTCTACGATACTAGACCGGTCACAGGGCTCGCGCCCTGTGCTCTGAAGACTGCCCGCCGATTCGGTCATGCACCCGTTTGCGGGGCGTGCGTGACAGTTTTGGCGGGCCGTGCAAAGCCATCTTGACGGCGCCACGCCGCGTCAGAGCCGTGGGCGCAAGCCCACGGACA
>CBDUXT010000140.1:0-10621 GCA_965371245.1 uncultured bacterium
ACTTCATCGACTCAAATCGCAGCCTCGCTTGAGCCTATCCGGCGCTGTAGTACTAACGGGCATGGGTCAACGCTGTTACATACTCCGTCACCATCGTCGTCCAGGCAGTTTGTGAAGATGCATTTGACGGTTTCTCCTTCCATCAGCTGAAAAGTCGCGGTCTTGGCGGAGAAGTCGCCGCTACTATCGATGTCGTCGCATTCGATCGACGCCAAGGCCCAGCCAACCGGCACGATTTCGGTCGAGGTGTAAACGCCAGGAAATAAGTCAGCAACAACGATTTGCTCGCCGTCTGTAATAAGGCCAGCCGCATCGCCGGTGAATTCGAATAGGCCCAGTGCGGCGTCTGGTTCGGTTTGCTTTTCGATAATGATGGTGCCAGGTTCAGGTTCGATTATCTCAATGGCGATGAACCCATCGTTGCCGCCATGGTTGAAGAGGATAATCGTTTGACCAGGCAGGAAGAGATCGCGGATTCGGATCCACTCCATCACACCGTCCGTCATGCGTTCCAAATTGAGATCAAGCAGGGCGTAAACGTTTAGGTCGTGGATCACCAACGTCGATCCCCCAAGGATCTTCAAGCCCTCCAGTCCGCCTACCCCTTCGACATCTTCGATGCCGAAAAGGTACAGCGCGTCGGGAATTCCCGGTTGATGGTTATCGTGAAGATCCACGAGTTTTGCAACTGTCGTCAGACCCTCTTGCCCGACGATAAGCTGCTCGTAGCCGAAGTTCCTGTCCGGGAGAAGCTGGATCTCCAGATCGACATGCGTGCCACCAACCTCCAATTGTTGTGAGCCACCAACACACTCAATATGCGCCAAGCCGAGATCGAGTTGAGTAGCATTAGAGTTTGTGTAGAGGAAATCATCCCAGAGGCGCACTGTGCCGCCATTGGAAGCAGTGAGTGTGACGAGGCTAGTTAAATCCAAAGCAGTAGTCACTTCAAGAAGAAATCCTGATGTGCTGTACGTTCTTGTCGTTGATGTCGGTGTTGTTGAAACCCGCATCGATCGAATCGATGGAGGTAAGGTCCATCAAACTACTAGAGCCGTTAGCGTTCATTATGTCAATATGAAACGTCGTGCCTGCAAAGTTGTCGGGATTTCGGTACCACAGGCTAGTGGAGAAGTAACTTGCTGCCTGCAATCCGTTGATCGAAATCGCTCCGTCGCTTTGCACCTGGAGAACAGTTTGTCTAGCCGTTAGCAAGGACGGTAAGCTTATGTTGCCCCCATTTGATGTAGCAAACTGGACGTGTCCTATGCCAGTACTATTTATAGTCTCAAGTGAAGATACGTCGATGTCTGAAGAAGCTCCATCGACAGAAATTACAAGCGCGTCCTTTGGTTTCTTCGGTCCAGTGATGATTAGGGCGAGAGATATGTCGATAATACCCCCACTTTCGGCACTGATTCTTTGGACGTTCCAATCGTTACGGTCGGTATTGTCGAAACCCGCATTGATGGACTGTATCGAGGAAAGATTCAGAACAGCATTGCTAGCAGCACTGAAGAGGTTGGTAGTAAACGTTGTCCCAGCGAAGTTATCCGGGGCTGAACGCCAGAGGCTGCTTGAGCAGTAGGATGGGGCTGCAATCAGAACTTGTGATCCGCTTGATGCGTACGCTCGTGCACGACAATCAGTAAATGCCACACTGGATCCATTAGCATTAAAGTTGCCGCCCTGAGCATCAATGATCCCTGCGATTTCGGCGGTCCTGAGTACTGTTAGATCCGTGTCTGGATTGAGAAGGAGTCTTGCGTTGTTTCCGAGGAAGAAGTCGGTAATTTCGCACGGTGTGGATGCGTTGAAAGTAACCAGGTTAAACCCATCCGGAACTGTCACAAGGTACGCCAGAATTCCCACGTTGCATGGGCCGCCCACCGTGCTTGGGTTCCAGTTCTCGGCATCGATCCAACCAGTAGTGGGCGCTCCGTTGTCCCATGTGGCTGGAAGCTCGGTTGCACCGACACTGCCACCGGCGACCAGTAAGATCGCCGCGCCCAGTATCAACGAGAAAATGTAAGACTTCGGATAGGATTTTCTTTGCATCGTCGTAAGCTCCTTTGTGAAAAACGCCCTGTCTTCCCCGTCTCAGCCGGGATTTCCTATCCGTCAATCGCAAGAACCGCCATCATACGCCGGTCGAGCTACTCGATCCAGGCGAGAACGGCCTCTTTTGCCGTGAAGCCGTGAATCAGGCCTATTCGCCTGCCGTCGTCATGCGGTTGGCAGGAATCCGCTGGCCACTGTGCCCACACAGACCTAGCGGGAACGGCGCGGGCGGAATACGCGCTATTGCCGAGATCTCTGAGGCTGCGGCACCACCACCGTACAACGCTCCTGTCTCTCGATTGCGTACGTCGCTCGGTGGGCTTGAATCGCGGGTCTGGGCGCCCCCGTCGCCACAAGCCTCGTTGGAGGCCACGCCGTGGACGGACTGCGTCGCGCACAAACCATCGACACCAGAAGGAGTAACGGGTGGTTGCCCCTGCAACCGTGCTGCCGGCTCGGGTTGCTCCTGGCAGGCACCAAGACCGCCGTCCGAGCGGTGACCAGAGCTGCGTTGCAGGTGAGACGACCGGCTGCTAGCATGGCGTTGCGTACAGCGGCACTGCACCCACGGAGGAACTGTTGGCTACCGAAGATGAACTCCTGCAACAGGCTTGCGACGGCGACGAGAAGGCGTTGGGGAAGCTGCTGGATCAGCATACGCCGGAACTCAGACGCGTAGTTGCGGGCAAGCTCTCCGCCAAGTGGCAGTCGCTTCTCTCCGAGGAGGACGTCTTGCAGGAGACTTTCACTGATGCGTTTCTCGACATACATCAGTTCAAGCCCGGCCCGGGGAGCGCTTTCCTCGCCTGGCTAACGACCCTGGCGACGCGCAATCTGTGCGACGCGATTCGGATGCTAGAGGCCGACAAGCGCGGTGGCAACATGCGGCGAGTCACACCGGGCGGGAGTGATGAGTCCTACGCTGACCTCATGGGAAAGCTCGGAGGCACCGCAACGACCCCGAGCGGTCATGCCGCTCGCGATGAAGCCAAGGGCGCTCTGGACCAGGCTATTGCCAAGCTACCAGATCACTACCGCAGGGTCATCAAGATGTACGATCTGGAGGAGCGGCCGCTTGCAGAAGTGGCGGAGGCGATGAAGCGAAGCCGTGGTGCCACGTCGATTATGCGACACCGCGCGATCAGGATGCTGGGGGAAATCATGGGGACGGCTTCGCAGTATCTGGGCGATGGGTGAGGGGGGTGTCCAGACAGGTCGGTTGGTCCACGCTCGCTCGCTGCCCACTGTTCTCGGTGGATTCCCACTTGTCGCGGTAAAGTGGCTCGGTCAGTCTTGACCGCCCTCGCGGGACGCACGCCGAGGGCGGCATCGAAGAACTCAGGCATGTCCTCGTTGCGGTACGCGGACCGTGCGAAGGAGGCGGTGGTGCCATAGCTGCCGCCCCGGAGCACGCGGTAGCGGGGGCCTGCGGCCTTGCGACGGCCGTCTCCGGGTTGCGCGTCGGCGTCGTCGTAGCCCCCGCGCCCCTCGCGGCACCACTCCCAAACATTGCCGATCGTATCGTGGAGCCCGAAGCCATTGGCCGAGAAGCTGCCGACCGGAGCATGCACCACCCAGCCGTCTTCCAGCCAGTCCTCGTAACCCCACCCGATCGGTCCTCCCCTGCTCTGCGTCAAGCCGTCCGCAAGGTTGCCAGCGCCCTTGACGCCGATGGACTCCTTCTCGCTTCCCGTCCACCACACCGAGTCAGTGCCCGCCCGTGCCGCGTACTCCCACTGCGCCTCGGTGGGAAGCACGAGGCGAAGGCGATGCAACACGTCCCGGCAGTCCGTCCAAGCGACTTGCTCGACCGGGTTCCACGGCTGGTTCTGATGAATCGGTGCCTCAGCGGGCGGATCGCCCTTCCAACTGAAGCTCGGGCCGTAGCGGCTGGGGCTACGACCCGTGAACCGCCGCCACTGCGACTGGGTCATTTCGTACTTGGAGATGAAGAAAGGAGTGAGTGTGACCTCGTGAACGGGGCTCTGATCGGTCTCCGCTTGTGGGTCGTAGTTGTGCCCCTCCGGGTCGTCGTTCTGAGCGCCCATCCAGAACGTGCCACCAGGCACTAACACGAAAATCAACCCGGTGTCTCCTGTCAGGATCCAGGTATTCACGGCCTCGCTATCTAGGCTCGGCTCCGGCTTCGTGCCAGTCTGGATGTGCCGGAACTCCCATAGCCCCGAGTGAGAGTCGCGGCGCAGCGGAAGCAGACCAAGCTGGGGCGTAAGCTGCAACCCACCGTAAACCTCAAGCTGGGCGATGTCAGCAATGGCTTCGGCCCACTTGGTGGCCGCCTGCAGTCCGGTGGTGCTTTTTTCTTCTATGCTCCTGGCGAAGTGCAGCCGCTCCTCGATGCCGGCGACAGTTCCCTTTTTGGGATCCGCGTCCACAAAGGTCTTGAGATCCTCGACCAGTCCAGCGAGGATGTCGTGCTGCCACTGAGTTTCCCCATCGGGGAGTTTCCAGCTACGGCGCTCTTGGACAGCCTCCTCCAGCTCTGCGATGGCGCTCTCGCAGTCACTGATGGATTCTTCGAGTTCTTCGATTTTCTTCGCATTCTTTTCGGCATCCTCGCTTTGTTCCGCCCTGACGTCGTCAAGCTCTTTCTGAAGTTCGGTAAGATGCTGCCTCTGCTCGGCAAGCTCCGCGGCTTTCGGGTGTGTTTCCCTGTCGCGTTTCTGTTGCCCGGGATCGTATTCCAATGCCTGATTTCGTAGCGAGGCCAGCGTGGCTTCGTGCTTGGGGAGATTATCCCGTAGTGGTGCGGCCTGCGCTTCGAGCCACGTCTGCATGGCTTCGATCTTCTCGGGGTGGGCGGGCCAGAGATTGTCGGCAGCAGCTTTCGCGTCGGCCAACCGTTTGAGGTCCGCAAGACGGATGATTTCCTCGTAGCGCTGATCGGCGAGCTTGCGCTGCCCTTCTTCGGCTATGCGTGCTTGGTCCGCCTTCTCACGGGCGCGGCTCTGATTCTGGTACATGATCGACAGCAAGATCGTGGACACAGCCAGCAAGAGCACAAAGGCCGCGGCGCCGCCGGCGGCGACGCGGTAGCGCCGCAATGACTTGCGGATCACGTACCAGGTGCTGTCGCGCTTGGCGTCGATCGGTTCGCCGTTGAGGTAGTGGCCGATGTCCCGAGCGAGGGCTTCGGCCGATTGGTAACGGCGTTCCCGCTCCTTGGCCAGGGTCTTGAGGACGATCGTCTCGACCTCGTCGTTGATTTGACGGCGGACTGTGGACGGCTTCTTGGGTTCAGCCTCGGCAATGTTCCGAAGCACCTCGGCTATTTGACCTGCGACGCGGTAGGGGTACGTGCCCGTGAGCATCTCGTAGAGGATCACGCCCAGCGAGTAGACATCCGTACGGATGTCGAGGTCGGCGGGATCAGCCTGGGTCTGCTCGGGGCTCATGTAGGGCAGCGTGCCTATGAACGCCCTCCCCGCGAGAAGAGAACGGGTAACATCTACTTCCGGATCGACGACCCTCGCCAAGCCGAAGTCCAGAACATGTGGTTTGCCATCCTTGTCAACCAGGATGTTCGCCGGCTTCAAGTCGCGGTGGATCACGCCACGCTGATGGGCATATTGGACTGCGTTGCAAACTTCGGCGAATAACGCCAACCGATCCCGTAGCGACAAATCTGCCAGTTCACAGAACTCCACCAGCGGTCTGCCGTCGATTAGCTCCATGGCGAAATACTGCTGACCGTCTTCAGTGTGACCGGCATCATAGATTTGTGCGATGGCCGAATGACGTAGTCGGCCGAGGATTTGGATCTCGCGCTGGAACAGGCGAAGGTGATAGGTGTCGGCGCCTACCGGGCCGCGGATCAACTTGACGGCAACGCGGCGGCTTGGTTCGGCTTGCTCAGCCTCGTACACGACGCCCATTCCGCCTGCTCCGATCCGGCGTATCACTTTGTACGGGCCGATCTTCTCCGGGAGCGGCGCCGGTGCCGCGATGTTCAGTTCCGCCCGCCGCTGCTTCCACGCGCGCGCTTCTTCCCTGCCCGCCGCAATCAGGTCACGCCCATCTCTCGGCAGAGCGTCGGGTTGTGGCGTGGTGTCCTCCGACATGTTATGCTCCAAGTCAGTCTTGCTACAGTTACGTAAGCGTGAACCAGCCCCCGCAATTACGCGAAATCCTCACAAACTGCGATGCAATTCCCCGGATTCCTGCCAGGGTTCGATGCGCACGGACCCAGAGTGTAGAGGTTCACCGTGAAGTGGGAAACCATCTCTTGTGAGTTGCACCTATTCGGGAGACCGTCGCCCGGTGTTCACGATACACGCCTATCCCCATAGCTCGGGTTACGCACGAGCGAGTTGTCGCTTTGGGGCCAAGCCCGCCGAGGCCGAGCCGTATGACCGCGAGGCGTTGGAAGGCAAGCGACGCGTGCTGGGCGACAACCACCCCGACGCGCTGATCTCGATCCACAACATGGGACGCTTCCCGCGCGATCTGGGACGGCTCGGGGAAGCCGAAGTGCTGGACGCCGAAGCGGTCCGCGGCACCACAGGCAAGCTCGCTCCGTCCCACCCGTTTCGCCTTGAGGCGCTGCGTCAGCACGGCCAGACGCTGGCAGCGATGCAGCGGTTTGCCGAAGCCGAGGCTGAACTTCTCGAAGCCTAACAATGGTCTAACCAAGTCGCGCGGCGAGGATTACTACCGGACGATTGCCGCCGCCGAATCGCTCGCCGCCCTCTACGACGCTTGGCAGGAACACGAGCCGGACTAGGCCCACGACGCCCAAGCTGCCGCGAGGCAAGCCAAGGTGCCAGCGCCCGAACAGGTCGGTTCCCTCGTCGAGATGGGGATGAGACTCCTCAAAAACGGCTGGCATGCCAAGGCCGAGGCTCTGCTGGGAGAGTGTCTCGATATTCGGCAGTCCGTCGTTATTGCTTTGGGCCACGTCCGCGCGCACATCGATGCTCCGCGGTCTCAAGGCCGGCGGAAGAGAACGAGGCCGAGGACATTCTTGCCCATGTCAACGGACGTTCACTTCCTGGCTGGTTCCTGGCAAAGGCGTGTTAATCGGTGTCTTTGGGTGTTATCGGATGTCACTCCGGATGTGCGAAAACCCTTGTAATATAACGTTTAACGCGGTTTCGTCACTCGGGTATGGAGCTTCGATTCCCCCCGCCTCCATTGTAAGTCGTTATGTTACAATAGTTTACGAGAGGCGTTTTTCACTTCCTGGCTATTTCCTGGCTGATCGGAGCCGAAACACCCTAACGGATGGCTAATACCGGCGCCGAACGGGGCGGGGGGAACCGAGGGTACGCCCCCGTCGTCGGAATCACCCGACTCTGGCGCTCCCTCGTCCATCTCGTGCTCGCCGGCAGAACGTCGCCCGACGAAGTCCGTCACCGACGGCCAGATTCACGACGCCGGCAACACGTATGCTGAAGAACGAGCAACCTAATTCGGAGAATCGGCCGCGGGTGAGCAAAGCTGCATCGGACACTCGACGCGTGAGCTCAACGGTTTCCACAATCTTAGCGGCGATCCCGGCGAGGTAGCCGATCGACCTGGCCACGCCCGCGTCGAGCGTTCCGTTGCGAAGCTCTTCCAGCGTTCGAAACACGAGGCTCTGGACGTCGTCGATCGTTCGCACGGAAGGTGCCTTCGCGGCCTTGGGCGCGCGCTGAGGTGTGCGGCGGTTCCTACCGCCCTTCCGGACGGCCGCCCGTTTCGTCTCGGCTGCCGCCGGGTTGTGCGAGATGCACAGGGTCGTGCCGCGCATCGCGTTGGCTCGACAGCGTTGACCATCTTGCTTGTCGAATTCGCACTGAGGCATAAGTTACTTATACCCCCCACCCAGCTTGAGGCCATCGCTTTGCTGCCAGACGCCGGGTCCCGGCCCCGTTTCTACCGTAATCGCTGGGCTCTCTTCACGCTGCCGTCGCCCCAGATTGCAGACGGGATTCACGCGACCGGAACCCAAGCCCACGAGGGCCAAGGTGGGGTAACTGGCTTTGGGGCACGCCGAAGGGGTGGAGCCCCCATCCGCAGGATAGGCCGTAAGCGACGATCATTCGCCACAGGCTGGCAATGCCGAAAAAAAAAAACGTGAAAGCGGTACGCTCCATCCGTTCGTTTGACGCATGTACTCTTGGAGCTTGCATCCTTGCCGAACCCGGGAATTTTGTTACTATGGCGGTAATCGAGCATCCCGGCGAACACGGTGGGTCCGGCAGCTGCGGGTGAGGCCTGAGACGTCATTTCCAACCGCTCCTAGTCTCGGTCGCGCAACCGCCACACTTCCCGCCTTGCGATTAAGGCGTCGCGCACAGCGAGACAGCAATCATGCGCAATGGGCAAACCAAAGTGCCATCGGCCGAAACATGCGTGCTCCGAGCCAGCCTTCGGCAGGCGCTCTTGCTTCTTGTGGGGGGAGGCGCCGTGGAAAGCGGGTCTTCCTTCCCGGTCCAACATTCGGGTAGCAAGGCCCTCGGGAGTAGACAATGATGATCTCTTGGAGAAGCGCCGGGTTCGTTCTTCTTGCAGCGCTTCTGGTGGCCATGGCGTATTCCGGATCCGGCCAGGTCACCTTTGAACGGCTAACACTTGGGAACGCCAGGAACGCGCCTGACCCGTTGAACTCCGGAACCATCCCCGGAGTCGGCTCAGTCGGCTACATCGAGCGCATCGCCAAGCATGAGGTGACCGACGCCCAGCACGCCGAGGTTTTGAACAAGGTTGACGCGGCGGGTAGCAACCCAAACGCCGTCTACAACGCCAGCACGCGCAGCGACGCCCGCGGCGGGATCAGCCTCGACGCCGACGCGACCGGGGTCGGTAACCGGCGGGCCGAGGCCGGAAAGAGCGAGGACGCTGTCCCCGAAGGATTGTCGGATTCGGACTGGAAGAACATCCGCCAGGAGTATGAACGACATCGCCACGCGGCGGTGGCCGTGGATGGCGAGTTTCGCGCCTGCAACCCCGGCCAACAATGGCAGACCGATTTCGATGGGCGCGGCTTCACTGTCGAACCGAAAGGAGCAGGTTGGCGCTGGGGACTGGAATTGCAGAGCTACGGCTTCCCCGGTTACGAACGCGCCGTTAGTGGCCAAGCGAAGATGACCGCGCAGAACGATCGGGTGACCTACGACTGGGACGCAGGGCTGCGGGAATGGTTCGTCAACGGTCGCGGCGGATTGGAGCACAGGTTCACGCTGGCCAGTCGTCCGCCGGGCGCGACCGACCCCCAACTGGGGCCGGGTGACCCCCGACTGGGGGCGGGTGAATGGCTGGAATTGCGGCTGGCGGTGCGCGGCGGCTTGCGTGCCCAGGTACATGCCGATGGACGGGGCGTGAGCTTCGTGGATGAACAAGGTCACCCTGTCGTTGTCTACGCCGGGCTGAGAGTTTGGGACGCGGATCACCGGGAGCTGCCCGCGCGGATCGATGCGGACGCTACGGGTTTGCGACTGGCCGTGGACCATCGCGATGCGCGCTACCCGCTGACCATCGACCCCATAGCCCAGCAGGCATACCTCAAGGCGTCCAACATCGGTGCATATGACTTCTTTGGCAACTCGGTGGCCGTGTCCGGCGACACGGTGGTGGTTGGGGCGCCTAGCGAGGACAGCAACGCCACGGGCGTCAACGGGAACGACGCCGACAACAGCGCCTTCCGATCCGGCGCGGCATACGTCTTCGTCCGCGACGGCGGCGGTGTCTGGAGCCAGCAGGCCTACCTCAAGGCGTCCAACAACGATGGAGGTAATCCGTTTGGCATCATTGATCAGTTTGGCTTCTCGGTGGCCGTGTCCGGCGACACGGTGGTGGTCGGGGCGGTTACCGAGTCCAGCAACGCCACGGGCGTCAACGGCAACCAGGCTGACAACAGCGCCTTACACTCCGGCGCGGCGTACGTCTTCGTCCGCGACGGCGGCGCCTGGAGCCAGCAGGCCTACCTTAAGGCGTCCAACACCGATGGAATTGATCCGACTGACCCGTCTAGTTCGGGTGACGGGTTTGGCTTCTCGGTGGCCGTGTCCGGCGACACGATTGTGGTCGGGGCGGTTCAAGAGGACAGCAACGCCATGGGCGTCAACAGGAATCAGGCCGACAACAGCGCCATCGATTCCGGCGCGGCGTACGCTTTCGTCCGTGGCGGTGACGGCGTCTGGAGCCAGCAGGCCTACCTCAAGGCGTCCAACACCGGTGCAGATGACAGCTTTGGGTTCTCTGTGGCCGTGTCCGGCGACACTGTGGTGGTCGGGGCGGACTTGGAGGACAGCAACGCAACGGGTGTCAACGGGAACCAGGCCGACAACAGCCTCAACGGTCCCGGCGCGGCGTACGTCTTCGTCCGCGACGGCTTCGGCGTCTGGAGCCAGCAGGCCTACCTCAAGGCGTCCAACACCGATGCATTTGTCGAGTTTGGCATCTCGGTGGCCGTGTCCGGCGACACGGTGGTGGTCGGGGCGCCTGGCGAGTCCAGCAACGCCACGGGGGTCAACGGAAACCAGGACAACAACAGCGCCACCGCTTCCGGCGCGGCGTACGTCTTCGTCCGCGACGGCTTCGGCGTCTGGAGCCAGCAGGC
>CBDUXT010000141.1:0-10617 GCA_965371245.1 uncultured bacterium
CAAATGCTCGCGAACACGCTCGAAACCGCGGTTTTGAGGTCCGGATGAGGTTTTCAGGAGCCACAGCGTACGCGCATGCACCTCGAATCGCGAGAATTCGCCACCATCTCGCTGCCTTCGATCGCAGCACTAACGCTCTTCCCGCTCTGAACCGTTCTGAATCAAGGTCAGCTAGCCGCTGGAACGGCGCCGGCCGGAGTTTCTGCTAGGGACAGGGCGGCTCGCTGTGCTCGAGAATCTTGCTCAGCGTGTCCCAGTGGATTTCGAACTGACGCCCACGTTCCGTTTGCCCTTGCCTGCGACGAACACCAGCCGCCGAATCTCTGCCCATTTGTCCATGTCCGTAAACACCCTTGATGGCCATCGCTGTATCCATGCCGAATCAAAACCCCACAAGGCTTGATTCTGACCGAAAAACAACCAGGACGGCCCAAGGCGCTACGTTTTTGAACCGACCGTCGGCACCGCCAAAGCGCTACGTTTTTCAACCGCCGTTCACACCTGAAGGGCAAGCACTTACGCGCGTTTGAATCCTTGGATACGACCGGGTACACTGGGGGGGCGCCGAAAAGAGAGAGCATCGTCGAGGATGTCGAGAGATCCACGCCTCCTGGAAAACCCCCATACTCTTGTCCAACGCCAATAGATCAGTAACGCCGCGCAAAAAAGCAAGACCGGTGTAAATAACCAGCGCAGTTGCGCATACATGTCCTGTAGGAGAGTACAGATCAGAAGAATCATAGTCACATAGATACCGATCGCGGTGAGTAGGTACTCGGCGACCTCCCGATTCTTGTCAAACACTTGCGCCCTTCTCGCGTCGGTGAGAAGGATCCATAGACCCCAGGGAAACACACCCATCATCGCCGCTGTCACGAGAAAGATGAACACTTCGATCAGGCTGTCCCAAGGACCGAATTCCACGCCGGCGGCCGTGGCGACTTCGGCCGCCACGTGGATGAGAGGCACGACGATGGCAAAAAGCGTAATACCCATCGACGCCCCAAGCCCCAGGTGCCGAACTGTCTGACTCATGGCCGCATTCCTTTCACCGGCATCCCGCCGGAGGGCGCTTGTCGATCGACGTCCTCCGGACCGAGACGGGTTGACATTTCGACAACCGAGCCGCTGGGCTGTCACCTCAACGCGGCGTGCAACCTACTGCGTGCGGCACCCGTCAGCGGGCCGAGGGACCTACCGATGACAGGCAAGGCAGTCACTGGAGGCACCGCTTTCATCGTGACACTTGATGCACGTATCCATGGGCATGACCAATCGGGCGTAAGCGGGAGGGGCCGACAGCGTGTGTTGATCTTTGTGGCAGTCCACGCATTCCAGCTCTCCCGAAGTCACATGCCGGCGGTGGGAAAAATAGACGTCGGGCCTGGTCAATGCGACACGCGTCCAGGGAATGTCCTCATCTCTTTCATCGAATGCGAAGAGCTTGTCTTTTTCCTGATGGGCGCCTTCTTCTTCATCGATGTCATGGCAGTCAAGGCAGGCCGCCTTGCCGGGCAGGCCGGCAAAGACTCCCGATGCGGCACCCGTGTGGCATTCGATACATTCCATACCCGCGTCGTCGATGTGAACCACGTGGTTGAAGCGAATCGGCTGAACGATGCGTTCTCCCGTCGCGGCGAATCCGTAAACGATCGCGACGAAACCGACCACGACGATCACGACTACGGCCATGGAAGCGGCTCGCTGCATTCTCAAGTCCCTTTCGACGTGCCCGGCGGTTTTGCCTTTGGCGTGGCGCCCGGCGGGGTGTTGGATGAATCCATCGCACCGGCATCGGAAGCCAGTGTCCTGAGATACGCAAGCAGATCGACCATTTCGCTGTCGCCAAATACCGGCCAGGACAGACCCGCTTCCGTCAGCTCCTCGAGCATCGTTGCGCCGTGGTTCCACATGGCAGTAGCCATGTCCACAGGCGTGGCGTCGCCGCTCAGCCGCGCGACGGCAGGCGCTATTGCACCTGCCACTTCATCTTGGTCGTGACATTCTCCACATCTTTTTTGCGTGAAGATCCTCGCGCCGCGCGCTGCGTCTCCTCCGCGGTCCTGATGGCCCAGCGCCAGTACGTAGGCCAGAATATCGGCCAACTCCTGGGGAGTCATCGGCGACCGCTCGACGTCGCGCTCGCGCATCACTTTCGTCATGGCCGGCGAATGATTCCACATTCGCGAGGCGAGTGCGCCGACCGAGCGGGGTAAGTCCTCCTCAGCAAGGTCGGGACCCGATCCGGGGTGGCATTCGTTGCAGTTCTTCTCCAGAAAGAGTTGCCGGCCGCCGGCGACCGATCCCGGGCGGAGGTAGGTTTTCTCTCCGCTCAGGCCGGCGCTGCGAACGTAGGCGGCGATATGGACGAGATCGCTGCCCTCCAGTTTCGGCCAGGTCATGTCCGAGCGGAGCATCGCCTCCTCCATAAGCGGCGCGTGCTCCCACATCATCTGTGCCCACACAACGGGGTTGGCATACTTTCCCCACTTCGCAAGATCAGGGCCCACACCGTCATCCGACAGGTCCATCGAGTGGCACTCGGTGCAGCCCTTGTCACGTAGAATTTTTTCGCCCCGCGACGGAATACCCCGCTCGTCGAGTTGTCGCACGAAGAACATCAGCGCAAACAAGTCGGCCATTTCCTCACGGGAGAGTGAAGCCGGGGAACGCCCGGTCTCCTGCATACGGCCCAACATCTTGGGAATGTGATTCCACATGACTCCGGCGAGTTGGCCCGTCGATACCCGCTCCGTCCGCGTCCGTCCCAGGTCAGGGCCGATGCGCCCTCCCTCGCCCCAGATGGCGTGACAATCCACGCACTTCTTCTCCTGGAGGACTTCCCAGCCGCGCATCACATCGCCGATGGTTGAGGGCACATCATGAGCAGGCTGAGCCCGTGTCACCGTCGAGAGGCACGACGCCATCACGACCGCTACGCCAAACGAACTGGACCAGGGTATGGCGCCGGCTCTCATAGCGTCGCTCCCACAGTTGTGCGCTTCGCGGGTGGTGTGTGCGGTTCGGGAAGGTAGCTCCTAATCCGCTCCGTCACTTCGGCGACGGATTTTTCGCGCCCTTCCTGCACCTCCCAGATCGAGACAATCGGAAATACCTTTGTGAACAACACGTAGCAGAGGATAAAGGCCGCGAAGCACCCCGCCAGAATGCTCCATTCCACCCAAGTGGGGGTATAGACGATGTCCTCGGGATGCGGCAGGCGCGGCTGCGACAACGACGGCACGACGATGATGAATCGCTCAAGGTACATCCCGATGTTGATGAAGACCGAGGCGATGACCGTGCCGAGGATCGTTCGCGTTCTCTTGTTGCACAGGATCGCAACCGGTATCACGAAACATGTGGCGACCATGGTCCAGAAATGGGGCGCGAACGGACCCGTGACCTTCATCCAGAAGATCGTCATGTGCGCCGGCTCGCTACCGTAGAACGTCGTGAGAAACTCGGATGCCGTAAAGTAAAACCACGCGAAGCACATCACCAGAAGGAGCAGGCCAAGGTTATTGAAATGGACCTCCTTGAGGTATTCTCCGAGTCCATAGACCCACCGAATCAGTGCCATGGCGCAGATCAGCGCTGCGATCCCGGAAAAGATCGCGCCTACGACGAAGTAGGGACCGAAGATGGCGCTGTGCCACATCGGCTGAACGGTCATGGCGAACACAAAGCTTACGACGGTGTGGACGGACACGGCCACCGGGATGACGAGGATGGCCATCGCGCCGATCAGTGCCTTGAGGACTCGATGCTGCCTTGATGTACCGGTCCAACCAAGCGCCAGCACACGATAGAGCCAACGAAACTTGTTGGTATGGTCGCGCAGGATGGCGATGTCGGGGATGAGCGGCAGGTACAGGTACGTCGTGCTCATCGTGAGATAGATGGTGATGCTGCAGACGTCCCACAACAGCGGAGATTCAAGCCGCCCGTGCTTGATCACGTTCAACATGCGATCAGGCCGGCCGAGATCGATCAGGATGTTTCCCACCCCGAAGAGGATGACCATGACCGTGATGACCTCAGCCGACCGGGTGATGGTTCGACGCCATTCGGCGCCGACGATGCGCAGGATGGCGGAAATCAGCGTGCCGGCGTGGCTGATGCCGATGAAGAAAACGAAGTTGGTGATATAGAAACCCCAGTAGACCGGGCGGCCCAGACCGGTCACGCCGAGACCCTCGCGATACTGTGTCAAGTACGCATAGACGCCCAACGCGACGACACTCGATAGCGCGGCAACCGTGATGTAGAACTTCGGCCCCGTGCGTAGAATGGGCTCCAGCAGGATGGCGTCCTCAGCGAGGAGGTCCGGAGTGGGGTGGTTGTGGGAAGCGGACAAATCATTCACCCTCACGTAGATAGATTACCTTCGGCTCCGTTCCCAGATCCTCGAGCAGCTTGTACGCCCGGCGGCTGCGCGCGAGCTTGGCCACTTCGCTGCGTGGATTGGAGAGATCGCCGAAGACCATCGCCTTCGTGGGACAGGATTCCACACACGCGGGGGTGTACTCGCCGTCGCGGAGCGGTCTGTTCTCGGCCCGCGCCTGGTCCCGAGCATTCTGCAGGCGATGGTGGCAGAAGGTGCATTTTTCCACGACTCCCTTCGGCCTCACCGATACGTCAGGGTTTAGGTGTTGTTTCATGGGCTCAGGCCACTCCGGCTCGGTCCAGTTGAAATATCGCGCCGTATACGGGCATGCCGTTGTGCAGTAACGGCAACCGATGCAGCGGCTGAATACCTGACCGACAATGCCTTCCTCGTTCTTGAAGGTGGCCTCGACCGGACACACCTTCACGCAGGGAGGGTTGTCGCAGTGCAGGCAAGGCCTTGGGAGCAGCCGTTCGATCGCCTTGGGACGTTCGCCCTCGCCGGCAAATGGAATCATCTCCATCCAGGTGTAGTTCCTCCCGCGGTGGGCGTCGTCGGAACCGGTCGGTGGCAGGTTGTTCTCCGCCTGACAAGCCGTGACACACGCCTGGCAGGCGGTGCACCGGTCCAGGTCAATCGTCATGCCCCATTTGGCCATTCAGCCGTCTCCGAATCGAGTGTTTCGCGAACCGAGTCACACTTTGCGAATGGAAACCTTCGTTGAGGTCCAGAGCGCCTGCCCCGTCAAAGGATCGAGGCGCTCCTCGACGAGATCGGCCGGGTTCTCTCCAATCCCTGAGCACCAGCGTCCGCCCGACGAGCGACCGAAGCCGAACGGAATTGCGATCACGTCCGGCATCAGCCCCGAATAGATCTTCACCGGAAGCACGAGCCGACCTCGGGATGTGCGAACCTCGACGCGGTCTCGAGCGCTGATCCCATATCGCCTGGCTGTTTCCGGATGAACCTCGAGCCACGTCCGCCATTTTTCAAACATGTAGGCGCCCGCGATGTCATTCAGCCATGGAAGGTTGGGACTCGACACGCCCACCAGGTTGGGCAACGCGTACACGTACAGCTCAAGGGGATGGCTTGCGTCTTGCCCGCGTTCTTCCGCTTGGCAATCCGGCAGACATCGGCGGTCGCTGTTGGAAGCGCCGTCTTCGTCCGGCAGTGCCTCGAATGTTCGCGCCAGATAGGCCGAGCTGAAGGCGAACCTACCCGGCGGCGATCGGAAGACGCGATCCCATTCATGGTGGTAATAAATAGGATCGGTCCAGCCTCCGCCGCGTAGCACATCGCGCTGGAACTCCTCGATGCGCTTGGCGAAGGGCGCTCGCCAGCCGCGGCTTTCCAGCAGTTGTGCCCACGTCTCCTCGTTGGCGGGGCCAAACGGGGCGCCCTTGCCCGCGGCGAACAACTCGCGGCATGCCGCATCGACAGCCTTCTCGCCGTTAGGCCATGGGAGTGCACGGGCGACGGGTCCGCCGAGCCGCGCGGCGATGGAACGGACAATCTCATATGGGTCGCGGCACGCGGGTGGTGAATCTATCACCGGCTGCGAGATGGAAACGACGGGGTGGCCCGTTAACGTGTGGGCCGTATCAAAGTCCCAACGCTGCAGGCCGTGGGTCAGGGGAAGAATCAGGTCGGCGTCCCGGTTGCTGTCGTCATGGTACGACGAACACGCAACGACGAAGGGAACAGCCGACAGGGCGGCGCCGAACCGTTTCCCTTGAGCAAGGGAAAAGACGGGGTCGGCGTTGACCAGGAACAACAGCTCCGTGGGGTATGGACGGCCGCTCTCCAGTGCGCTCGCCAGCAGATCGACTGCGCTGCCGGCAAGCCGCCGCTTACTCAGCGGCCCATCCAGCGGCGCGGCCGTCAGCCCCTTGGCCGCTGTCGTGTCGATCGGCAGGTCGCCGTCGAGGAGCGAGAGTGGCTGAAAGACGGTGACACCACCCGGCACATCGATGCTGCCGACCAGGGCGTTGAGGCTGTGAATGGCCATTCGATGGTAGACGGCCTGCGCGCCGCATCCGCCCCCATCGTACCCGAGTGCAACGGCCGGGCGCTGCGAGCTGAACTCGCGCGCGAGCCGAAAGAGGTCGCCCTCCGGCAGTCCGGTCATTGTCTGAACGCGGCCCGGGGTGTACTCCTGGAGCACCCAACGGCGGAACCCAAGATGTTCCGTGCCGTCTCGATCGACCCAATCGTCGAAGCCGTAGCCGTGGCGCTCGACGAAGGTCCGGTCGTAGAGCCCCTCGCGCAGCATGATGTGGGCCACGCCCAGCGCGACCGCTCCCTCGGTGCCCGGTCGGATCGGCAGCCACTGGTCCGCCTTGGCGGCCGTCAGTGAGAAACGCGGACCCACGTGGACCCACTTCGGTCTGAAGCCCACTCGGCTGCGGCGGAAGTCAGCGAACCCCCGCGCCGCCTGTTCCGTCGACCAATGCGCGTCGAGCCAACCGCTCGAGAAGGAGAGAACGAATTCGGCATGGCTGATGTCGTACCCGAGACGGTGCCGAACGCCGTGCGTAGCCAGGACGGCCGGCTGGACGCCCAGGTTATCGTCAGGGAAGGCGTCGATCAGGTTGGGCGAACCGAACGCACGCATAAACCGGCGCCACGCCCGGTGCGTCAATCCACGGTCGCGTCCCATGACGGCGCAGACCCGTTCCGGCGCCTTCGCGCGAACAGCTCGAAGCTTCTGTGCGATGAGGTCGTACGCGGCGTCCCACTCGATCGGCTCCCACGATCCCGAGCCCCGTTCGCCGACCGACCGGACGGGCCGTTGCAGACGATCAGGGTTGTAGAGATCCTGCAAAACAGCGGACGCCCGAGAACACAACCCGCCGCGATTCACAGGATGATCCTTGTTCCCGCGAACACCGACGGCGCAACCGTGTACCACTCGGACGCTTAGCCCGCATCCACCCGGACACATCGGACAAAGCGTGTTGACAAACCGCTCGCGGGGGACGCTTCCCTCGCCCGGCGCGTATTCGAGAAACCACGCTCGCGGTGCCGCCAAGGCGCCGGTCGCTGCACCGTAGGCGGCGCCTAGGGCCGCCAGAAACTCCCGGCGATTCAGATCCAGCCAATCCTTCATTTCCTACGCCCTGTTTAGCGTCCGAGGGGCTTCATGACGCTCTTGCGAGACACGATCAAGAACTTCATTTCCACGGGCTCAATCCGCGTTTGTCCCTCCACCTCGACAAGCGCCTCGGTGGAATACGAGTAGTAGAGCCTGGCCGTGATAACCAGCCGCGTGGCCTTGATGTTGCGGAACGGGATGTCGATAGTCCTGACCTCGTTCGGCTTCAGACGGGTGTCGCTGCGAATCGAGGCCGCGTTGACAAGTAGTTCATGCTCGCGCAGCAGGGGACGACGGTTCTTGTCGAGCATGACCACTTCAAACGGAAGTTCGCGCCGGCCCACGACCTTGGTCCCATCTTCGAGTGTGACCTCGAGGAGCCCGCGGTGCATGGGCATCCCGGTCGGAAAACAATGTCCGCTTCCCTTGTTGGTGACTCTTACGTAAACCCAGGCTCGCTGACCCACCCACTCGTAACCGACCAGCTCGAGCGTGACGGCCCCACGTACCCGTTCGATGTCATGCGACCCCGAGATGTTGTGCATGTTGACCGACTTGCCCGCGTCTCTCTTGACGTTCAACGCCACCACGCGCCCCGGCACGAGCGGCATATGGCAGTCCTGGCATTGTTTGCCTTTCTTGGCGTAGGAGCTGTTCTTCCACTCGCTGTACGTTCCCAGGACGGTGATGCCGTTGGCGTTTTGATACTCGTGGCATCCGGCGCAGAACTCGGAGCGGGTGTGAAGCTCGCTGTCGATGATCTCATGGGCCGGCGATTGGGCGTGGCGTAGCGGCCCGTACTTCGTTTTCCCGACGGTGTAACGAAACGGATCGACGAGGTCGCTCAAATCGACCGCCGAAACGCTGTGACAAAAATCGCAAGTCACACCCTCGGCGGTCACCGCGTCCTCGACCTTGTAATCATTTCCGTGGCGAACAGTGGGAGTATGACACGACAGGCACATGCGCGCCGCCTCCTGGCCGTAGGCGTCGATGCTGCGACGGTAGGCGGCCTGGAAGATGCCGTTGGACCACGCCTGGGCGTGCAAGGACTGCTGCCACACGGCATGGATCGCCTGATGGCACGCGCCGCAAACATCCGAAGAGGTCCAGCCGTCTGGATTAAGCTTGGGAAGCGGGTCCGGTGCCCCGAGAACGCTTTCCGCAGGCTGGCCTCTTGCGGGAGCCGTCGCGACAACCACGAGAACGCCCACAACGACGAGGAGACCACCGGGGCCGGAGGTCGGGCTCCGCCGTGGATACGCGGACTGACACGCTCTTGCCGATCGACAACATGGAAGTCTCATCGCTTGCCCTCCCGGTCGGGTGATGGGTCCGCGGTTACTCCAGCCGCTTCGCGGCGCTGGCTTGTAGATCATGCATCCAGAGTGTTTGCATCGCCTGAAGACGCCGCCCGATGACCCCGGCCAGGTTCCGCATGAAGCGATACCCCAGGTGTGGATCGATCTCAAAGGCGGAGTCCAACGTGTCGCGAGAAAACCCGACGAGCGTGCAGTCGCCGGCGCATCGGCCACTGAGCGTGAAGTGATACGGGTTCACCAGGGAGGACCATGCCACAACCGCACCGGCTTCTTTTGTCTCCATCGCAACCTCCCGGACGACGCCGAGGATCACGATGGGAAACAGTAGCTCCACCAACCCGTCCTGCAGGATCAGCAGTTCGTCGGCACCTTGGGCCCGCTCAAAGAGAACCTGCCCCGCCTTGTACGAAACAACCCGGCCCCGGGAACAAAGGGCTCGGATGTCATCATCTGCAATGTTTTCGAAGATCGGAGATTGGAGAAGGTTCGTGTACTCGCCGACCGCCATCGTCGTCTTCTCCCGTCGTCGTACTGCGAGGCATCGCCGAATGGGACACGACCGCGTCCCCCCTTGCGTAAAGCGAACGCGCGTTGGCCTCATGCCCCGAGCCTGCGCCGCTTTGCGGTAGACCACGTTGCGTCCCACGCCCTCGCGAGCATGAACGACCAAGGATCCGGCTACCGACCGCCTACGGGCCTGTTCGCGGCCGATCTCAACGTTGTCAACACGGCGAGCGACCGGGGCACGCAAGCGGAACTGGCGCCCGAATCCCCTAGCAAGTTCCGCGCCAACTTCCGCGCTTTAGTCAAGGTTCTTAATGAAATGTTGGTGGCCGCACGTTCCGCCGACACCGGTGCGCTTTGGCGGGCGATGAGGCTCCGCGCAGGCGCCACACGTGAAGACGGATGCGATCAGTGGCACGACACTTGCAGGCCGTCTCCCAGGCCCAGTGTGCGGTTCGGGCCGAGTGGACTCCCCGGTCTTCATTCGTATTCCAAGCGGAAAGCTAAGAGAGAAAGGCCATGAACGGGTCAAAGAAGACGGTTTTGGTGGTCTCGTTGTGTTGCGTGCTCGGTCTGTTGGTCCCAGCACTATTCGGTCAGATCGTCTCAAGCGCCGGCGCGTTGCCGACCGCCGAGGCGATCGTGCTGGGTGCGGTCTCGCCTGGCGCGGAATCGTCGTTCGCCTACGTGGGGTCAAAGAAGTGCAAGAAGTGTCACATCAAGGAGCACAAGAGTTGGGCGAAAACAAAGATGGGGCAGGCGTTCGAGATTCTCAAGCCGGGTGAATCGGAAGAGGCCAAGAAGAAGTTCGACCTGGAGATCAACAAGGACTACACGACGGACGAAACGTGCCTCAAGTGCCACACGGTCGGGTTCGGAAAACCGGGTGGCTACGTCGTTCCGGACCCGACCGACAAGAAAGCGGTCCGAACGGCGAAGAAGTTCCAGGGCATCGGTTGCGAGTGCTGTCACGGGCCAGGGGGCGAGTACGTCAAGGTGTTTGAGGAGATCCAAAAATCAAAACGCACCTACAAGGTCGAGGAGTTGTACGCCGTCGGGCTCGTGAAGATCGACGAAGCCACCTGCCTGACGTGTCACAACGAGGAAAGTCCGACGATCAACGCGGGCGATGCGTTCGACTATGGAAAACGCAAGAGCGAGGGGGCTCACGAGAATTATCCCCTGAAGCAACGCACACAGTAGCGCATTCGACCTTTGTTGTGCGGCGGTAGGACTGCATCGCGGGAGCTGTCGTTCCTGAATACTCCATCGCGGCGCAGACGGGCGCGTCGAGTGGCGAGTTG
>CBDUXT010000142.1:0-10534 GCA_965371245.1 uncultured bacterium
GTGTCGGGCATGCTCACGGTCGTGCCATCGACCAGGCGAACATGACGCCCGTGCCGGCATCCCAGAGGACGATGGCCACCATGATGCAAAAGAACCCGAGGGCGAATCAAAACATGGCTTCACTCCGGCAAGACTGAAGGCGGCGTGGGTTGAGGTCCGACTCTCCCGAGGGTCAGGTTCGCGGGCATCGCCATCTCTCCCAAGAACATCCCCGGCGGCGTGGGTGCGAGCAGGGCAGACACGGCCTTGAACGGCTGCACCTCCTGTAGCCTGATGCTCCCGCAGGTATTCCGTGATCCGGCTCCGAAACCGGCCACGGCCTGGAACAGCAGCACGACGGCCGCCGCCACCTTGCAGGCAAGCCAGGTCGCGGCCTTGCGTGCGGCTCGCAGACCGAGCGGGCAGTTGCTGGTGATGATGGTTCCGTCAGCCCGCTGGTAGTAGCCGACGCACAGCCGGCCCTCGTGCTCTCTGATCAGACTCTCCGCCTCCGGCTTGGTCATCGAGGAGAGGTTGTAGACGTTGAGTTTGCACTCGTGGCAGAAGCGGACCTGATCGCCACCCTCCATGTCGTGCCAGGACATCGGGCACGGTGATGCGATCCGGACTCGACCCAGCAGGCTCATGTCTTTCATAGTCGTGCCCCCAACAAGGCCATCGGTGGCGTGCCCCGACCGCGGCCCACGACGAGTCGGTAGAGATCGGTAAGCCGCGGCCCGTGTTCCGTTGGGTTAGACATCCCCGGACCCGCAACGGTTCCGGGTTTTTGGGCGGCTCCGTGCGTTGCTTGCCGGTTTTGGGTCTATAGCGACGGTCGCCGCTTGCCTGGAGGTTTATACGTCCGAGAAAAGAGATGGTGGTGATTGAATATCGTCAGGAGGAACGCCCTTCCTCGCCAACGGATATCGGCATGCCGTCTGGATCTCGGTACTGTGCGATCCGAGCACCGAACAGGTCTCTGGGTTCCTGAATACATGGCACGTCCTTCTCGACCATCCGTTGGTGGAATTCATCCAGATTTGGGACAGCAAAGCCCCACCGGCACCGACCCGGCCGCTCATCATCATCTTCAGAAAGCTTGGATCCCTTGCTTGCGTGGAGAGCTAGAGTTGACCCTTCCGTTGAAAACTCCGTCCATCCTGGAGACTCGAACTTGAGCGGAAGACCAAGTACGTCCCTGTAGAAAGCCACAGACCGTTGCATGTCGCTGACGAAAACAATCGCATAATTCACTCGCACCAGAACACCTCCTGTAGCTCTTCGACGCGTTGCCCCCGCTCAGTTTCGTGGTTCCGCCACCGCTCCAAGACACCACACGTCTAACTCTAGTCAGCGCCTTCGAGCGTTGCCGTCAGTCGGTAGTCCCAGCTGAAGGTAAAGATGTTGTCAGCATAGCCACCTTCGGTAATCGTGATGAAATACAGTCCGCTGGTGTCCGCCGAAACACGAAGTTCGAAGGCTACGTCTTGGACGATGGTCAGGGATGATCCGGCGACCTGAATCTCCGGCTCAATCGTTCCGAAACCACGGCAATTGGTCTCCGGTTCTTTGTAGAGAACCGTTCCGTCGGGTCCGGTCGCTGTGAAGAGCGGACAAACTTCCGGTCCGACGGATTCCATCCGAAACAGCACGATCTGGCCCGCAGAAGCTTCGATCGAGAACACATCGTTGGTAGACTGTAGGACGCGAGCTGTTACGGGAACACCGGCGGAAAGCGGAGTGGCCGATGCGATTGTGTTGTTCGGTTCCAACGCGTCGTCGGGTCGTGGGCACCCTCCGAGCGAAAAGGTCGCGGCGATCGTTAGAAGACTGATCATCGCCATTCGGCCAACCGTTCCCATGCGGGTTCTCCATAGGTTCGATGACGTCGTGCTACCCGACGGTCGTTGGACAGGGCACGACGCCATCGCATAGATAACACCAGGCAGCCCTTCCGTCACGGCACTCGGATCCCTCGGCTTATCTCTTGCACGACGACGGCAACATGCCGGTTGAATTCATCCGGTCGTTCGAGCATCGGGTAATGACCCATGTGATTCATGATGACGGCGTCGAAACCAGGCTTGATCTTCCTAACCCCCTCAACGTCTGTGGGAAAGAGGTCGCCGTTGATGGCTCGTAGTGGAACCACGAGTTTCCGTGCCGCGTTGGCGGGCTCGTATCCAGCCATGGAAAGAAACATGGCGTGAGCAACCGCCGGCGGAGTCTTCTGCATCCGCCTTTCCGCGTCAGCCAGTAGGGCCGGGCGTGCGTCCGTGTGGAAGAGCATTCTCACCATGTTCTTCACGCCACCGGGATAGTCCGCTCGGAAAGCTTCGGCCCGTTGGCGGGCTTCTTCCGCCGTGAACCAATGGTCGAAGTTCTGAAACGTATCGATCCCGACGACGCCGAGAACGCGATCGCCAAGGAGCAACGCCGCTTCGACGGCCGTCGGCCCTCCGAGCGAGCTGCCGAAGAGGATGACCCGCTTGAGGTTTTCCGCATCGACCACCGCCTTCACATCAGCTCCGAACTGCGGAATTCCCCATTTCGTACGGTTCGCACCGGACTCGCCATGGCCGGCGAGGTCAGGAGCGATGACCCGGTATCGGTTGGCAAACGCCTTGAGTTGCCCGTCGAAAAAGTTACGGTTGGCTAGCCCACCGTGGACAAAAACCAGAGCGATCTCGCCGGCACCGGCCGCCGAATAGGCGATCGATACTCCGTCAGGAGCCGGGCACGTTTTGCGTTCTACGCTAACTGACCCGCCTTCGGAAGCCATCACGAGCCGCCTCCTAACTGTCGCGAATCCGAGAACCCTTCGGCTTCGATGCCGAACGCATGGTCAAACCGTGCCCGGTAGTTTTCCCAGGCAAGGCATGAGGTAAGCTCCACCAGCTGCCGATGGTCGAACTCGTTGGCAAGCCGGTCAAACAGCTCGTCCGGCACCTCGACAGGCGTTTCTGACATCACAACAGCGTATCGGAGCACAAGACGTTCCAGGTCCGTGAGCACTGGGCTCGTTTCATAGTCGTACAGTGCCTTGAGCTTGTCATCAGTCAAACCCTGCTGCCTGCCGACCGCAGACCCGATATCGACTCAGAACGGACAACCGATCATCATGGCCACCTTCACCTGGGCAAGGGCTTTGAGTTGAGCGGGAACCGTTTTGGCGGCCTCCTGGCCTAACTCCATGTGAGCCAGGGCCCGTAGCAGGCGTGGGTGATGGGCCTTGATCTTGATTGGCATGATCACGCGACCGAGCTTTCGCTTGGTCATGAAGTAGGCAATCCGTGTGAAGAGACCCGCTTCCTCAGGTTGGACGCCGGGGATTCGTGCCATGGTCCTTTCCTTTCACCGAAATTCGGAGGGCGTCACTAGCATCAAGGCGTAGCCGGTCGAAACCGGCAGTGTTGAAACGCTTCACAGGCCCGCCCGATCTTACGGGCGGACCACGCACGGGACGAGCCCCGCTTCGGCGGGTCGTTGGCCCACGAGTTCCACGTCACAGGAGAATCTCATATCTCGGGGCGAAGTGCCGCCAAAGCCAACGACACCATCCTGGCGACACGTCTCGGCCTCCAAAGGAAGACAGGGTGGATATGCCCTGCCGGTTCTCTTCGGAGCCATTCTAGGCCGAGTACGGCTCCCTGCTTCGGGTCGGAGGCGAGGCGTTGGGGTTCCCCGGAGCGAGCTTGGACACCCGGATCAGGAGGAGGGCATCCTCCAACGAGGATGCCGGGATCGTACCGCCCACCTCGAAGCTACCCGATTGGGTCACCGTCCCTCCCCAAGCCCGAATCTTCGCCTCCGCCTTCCTCACCCCTTGGAGGGACCGGTAGCACAGGTAGATCCCAAGCCGGGCATCGCCTTCGTTGACCAGATAGCGGCGGGAGTTGGGCGGTGGTGAGGTAGCTTTTCAAGGCATCGACCATGGATCGGGTGGGGTCGAGGCCACGGAGCCGGAGGGTGCGGTAGACGCTCATCAGAATGGCCTGGGTGGCGGCGCCGCGGTCACTACGATTCGATGGCTATTTTTCCGCAGGATCACCGCGGGTCGAATTTGCCGTTCACGCATCTCGGCGAGGATGCGGACGTTGAACTCCAATTCAAGAGTGAGCAGAACGCGTCCGCCGCCCACCAGGCCATCCGCAACTATCTCGAAGTCGCCGACGTCGAGGCGCGTGACGAACCCGTAATGCAGATGCTCGAACTGCTGTTCGCCAGCCTGGACGACGCCGGTCGCACGGAGTGACAAACTCGGTCCAGCGGTGGACCCCGGCGTAACGCCGGAACCCTGCCGACGTCAGTCCGACAAGTGCGGCGATTCCTCCTCCGCGATGGTCTTCACGTTTACCCGCGCCCCCAGCCGGAAGAGCAGGGCGCGAATCCCCAAGAGCTGCCGGTTGATCCAGGTATTCACCGGCATCGATCGGAAATATCGTTTCTTCCCCGCCTGCGAGAACAGATCAAGCCCTCGTTGAAACCGCACTGCGTCCCCGAAGTCATACTTGCCCTCGCACCGCAGGTACTCGTTGTGCCAAAGAAATACTTCGCTGAGCAGGGCGATGTAATCCGGGTCTTGCGGTTGATCCGGATCGAGATCCACGGTTCGGATGATAGCCCGTCGAAACGCCTCGGTCCCGGGATGCTCGGCCACACGGGTCAACTCGCGGTAGTAATCCCATTCTTCGTCACTGAACTCGCGGCAACAGCCGAAGTCGATCATACCGAGGCGCCCGTCGGGCATGAAGATGTAATTCCCGGGATGCGAATCGGCGTACCAGAGTCGCCCCGCTTGTGCGAGATGAAACGACGTGCGCATGAGCAACTCACCGTACCGGTCTCGCTCTTCCTGCGAAGGGCTACGCGCAAGGTATTGATCGATGTGAACGCCCTCCAGGTACTCCATCGTCAGCACGCGTTTCGTGCTGAAAGACTCATGCACGCGAGGTACGACGATCTTGTCTTGTTCTTGCAGCAGACCGCGAGCGCGCATCAGGAACGACGCCTCGCGCTCATAATCCGTTTCCCATTCGAGCATCTGCCGTACGTCCTCCCACACCCAGCGAATGTTGTCCCAATCTTTGCTCAAGCGCATGGGGGAAAGGATCAGCATCATGTTCCGAAGGTCGCTCTGTATGGTTCGCGCGATGTTGGGGTATTGGATCTTCACGGCCACGCGCTCGCCGCTCGGCAGGGTCGCCCGATGCACCTGTCCCAGCGATGCCGCGGCGAACGCCCTTTCCTCGAACGTCGAAAAAACTTCTTCCGGATCGCCCCCGAGTTCGTTGCGAAGGTGCTCACGCAACAACGAGAAGTGCATCGGCGGAGCGTCGAAGTGGAGTTGACCCAGGAGTTTCGTGAACTGGTCCGGAACGAGGGGCGGACAGTTGGCCAGCGCCTGACCGATTTTCATCATCATGCCACGGAGGTAACTCATACCCGTAAGTAGCTTGATGGCGGCCGCGAGATGCGTCTCGTTGAGTCGCCGCTCGTTCTCGTCCTTCGTGGCGTAACCGCTGCGAACCCAGTACGACAGGTAACCCAGAGCGATCTTCGCCTGCAGGGATCCCATCGACCAGAATCGATGCAACGCCCCGATGGGAACGGGTTTGGTAGCCAGCTTGCCGAGCAGGGCGTGCAGCGCCTCGTGCGGGGACAGCTCCGTCTCCGCGCCTTCGGGGAGCGCTTCCACGAGTTGGCGAACGTCAAGAGGCATGATTCATCTTCTCCGTTTGGAGCGCCGCGGGTTCCGGCACCAGTGAGGCGACGAAAAGCCGCATGGATTGATCGAGCAGAACGAGCGTATCTTCCTGGTTTGGTGATTCGTCTCGTGACCAATAAGAAAGAACACCCAGGTAAAGTGTCCAGTACAGATGCAGCGTCACGAACGACGGCGCCGGCATCGAAGGCGGGGCGTGGGTCACAATCAGTGCTTGGACCGTCTCAAGGTGGCGGGAGCGAATTGTGTCGGTTGCGCTGCCTGGCTCCGCGACGGCGAACGGGCTCATGGTGGTTTCCAGAACGTCCGCCATGAAACGCCGGGTGGGTGCGAGCGCTCGAAACGCGACGGCCACATGGGCGAACAGTGCCTCGTCCAGGGTCTCGACTGACGCCAGCCGGTCCAGGGCGACCGGCTCAGCCTTGCTCAGCGCCTCGCACAACAATGCGGTCGCCAGCTCCTCCTTCGTTCGGAAGTAATTGAAGAGTGTCCCCGCCGCGATCTTCGCCTTCCCGGCAATGTCTCGGGTCGTCGTCGCCGTGAATCCGACGTCTTGGAACAGGCGTTCGGCGACCCGAAGGATTCGTTCTCGCGTCGCTGTCTTGACTGTCTTTGAAACCCGCATGATTCTCCTCGTAATATGAGCACGCTCATAATATAACCCGCGATCAGGCCGCTGTCAAGAATAAAATGAGCGTGCTCATAAAAAAGATCGCGCTACCAACCGGCGGCATTGGGCTGAATTGGCCGTTTCCGCCCCCGTCGAACGCCATGACGAGCTTTCCAGACCGCGCAGGGTACACTGCGACCGCACCAGGGCCGGTTTGCGGGGTTTCGGGAGCGCGGCGGCGGATGATGACTGATGTTGGATTCCTGAGTGAGGGCGGTCGGGTCGCCGCGAAGCTTCCCGGACACGAACCCCGCCCTCAACAGCTCGAAATGGCCGACGCCGTCGCATCCGCGTTCGCGCGCCACGAACACCTGCTGGTCGAAGCCGGCACGGGAGTCGGCAAGAGCTTCGCCTATCTCATCCCGGCGATCGAGCGCGTGACGCGGCATGGCGGTCGCGTGGTCATCAGCACGCACACCATCGCCCTTCAGGAACAACTGGTCGAAAAGGACATCCCATTCCTCCGCTCGGTGTTCCCGAAGGAGTTTTCGGCCGTCCTCGTGAAAGGTCGGTCCAACTATCTGGGGCTGCGACGACTCGCCAGAACCAGTGCCAAACATCAGGCACTTTTTGATGGGAAGGGTGAGCGATCCGAGCTTTGGGCGATCGAGGACTGGGCCTACAAAACGATGGATGGTTCGCTTTCCGATCTGCCGCGGCATCCCAGTCCGGTCGTTTGGGAACGCATCAAGAGCGACTCCGACGATTGCTTCGGACGAAAGTGCCCGCAGTTCAACGCGCCTGAGTTCGCTGCGACAATGACTTTTGAAGTTGTATACCGGGCGACGCAAACGGAATTGACAACGGGCGAGCGTGCCCTTGCGCTGGCAGAGACGATGCTTGCTGTCCTTCGCGGGTCAGCCAAGGTCAAGGCCGTCGAGATTCAGTGCGACTCGGTCCGTGACATAGAACCCCTGGATGACAACCACGGCCTAACAAGACTGCGGATCAAACCGTAGGCAATGGAACGGGGTGAAGGAACTCGTCAACATGATACGACTAGCCGAAATCGCTCCGAAATTTGAACTCGGACAGCTCGTCAGTCATAAGCGATACGGATACCGGGGCGTCATCGTAGATTTCGATCTAGAGTGCCGGGCCGACGAGCAATGGTATCAATCGAACAAGACGCAACCGGGTAAGAGGCAACCCTGGTATCATGTTCTCGTGGACGCGACTGCCCAGAATACATACGCGGCGGAAGAGAATCTTCAGTCCGATCCCAGCGGACAGCCGGTCCGGCATCCCTTGGTCGGTGACTTTTTCGGCGAATTCGTTGACAGCCGGTATGTTCGCAACGATCAGCCCTGGCCACGCTGATCTGCTCGCAGGCGAACGATTGGCGCCGCGAAGTACGATTACGAGCCACGTTCAGAATCGGGCCGGTTCGCCGAACCCCCCGATCATCGCGCATGATCAAGGTCGTCTTTAACAGCTACGGTATCTGGACCGCACGGGCGGTTGACATTAGCGAGACATCCGAAGACGAGCTATCGGAACTCCGTTTACTTTGATTTGCTAGCATGAGGATACGTATTCTTTCAAACTTGTTCCTCCAGTTTCGAAGTGATCCACGCTTTCGGTGGGAGATGCTGGTCCTCACGGGCATGTATCTTGGATACGCCGCGTTATATATGTGCCGCGCCACCGTCGTCATTTGCGGCCCCGCAATGCTAGATGATCCGCAACTTGGACTCGACAAGACCGCTTGGGGAGCCCTGATCGGCTGGGGTACAACGGGCACGCTGATCGGCAAACTCGCCAACGGCGTCTTGGCCGACAAGTTGGGTGGCCGCAGAGTGTTCTTGCTCTCTCTTGCCTTCTGCATGCTTGCCACGGGGATTTTCGGTACGGTGTCGGGCGTTCTCTACTTCTCACTTGCCTACTTCATCGCACTGTTTGCAAAGTCGGCAGGTTGGCCGTCGATGGCCAACCTCATCGGCGTTTGGTACCCGAAAAAGTGGCATGGCCGTATCTGGGGTATCCTCTCTTCTAGTTCCAGGTTCAGTTCCTTGTTTACGACATTGGTGCTAGGCAGCTTGTTGCTGGCGGTGTCCTGGAGAAGTGTCATCGCCGCTTCAGCGGTGATTACAGGCGGGCTTCTCTTGCTGGTGTTTCTTATCTTGAAACAGCGTCCTGCCGATGTGGGCCTAGAGGTCGTCGCGTCGAGCCATGGAGCTGATCAGAAGAGACCGCATCCTCTTGATGATGCAATTCTGTCGCAAGCCCTGGTCAGTTTCGCCCGTAGTCCGCGTGTGTGGTTGATCGGTATCAGCGTCATGTGCCTGGCCGTTCTGATGGAGTTCCAAAGTTTCATTCCGATTTATCTGCGAGAAACCTTTGGCTTGACCACAGGGATTGCAGCCATCACATCATCAGCTTTTCCAATCGGTTGTTTAATTTCGGTGCTAGCAGGAGGGGTTGTCTTCGACCTACTCAGCAAAAAGAAACGCATTTTCGTACTGGGGGGCATGATGGTATTTTCTGTACTGTGTGTCACTTTGTTACTGGCGTTACCAACGCTTGGCATGACTGGTAATCTTGGTCTTTGGCCAGCACTCTTGGCCATCATGCTCTTTGGCCTGACCATCGCTCCATGCTATTACATTCCGATGAGCGTATTTTCTGTCGATTTCGGGGGAACACGATCCGGCGTCCTGATCGGTCTTATCGATGCCGCAGGCTACCTGGCAGCCATGGCGTTTGACTTCTTGGGTGGCGCAGTCGCGGACGGAGTGGACGGCTGGCATCGCTTCTTGACCATCCTCCTTGGTGTTTCGATCCTTGGGGCTGTGACCTTACCGTTATTTCTGCTTCTTGATTATCGCGTCGAAAAACAGCGTCTCTCATCCTGAGCAATTATGGCAGGAGACGAACGGAGTGATCTGGTGCACCTGTGTTTGGAAGTTACCTTGCAGATGCGGATATATGCAGCAGAGCCGGATACTCAGAGGATAATGAAACCCATCCGCGTCGTCATCGTAGTGTTGGTGGTCGCCGCCCTAGTCGTCGCGTACTGGCGGTTTGCACCGCAGCATCCGCGAGACCGAGCGTACCGTGTATGCGCGACGTGTGGGCTGAGTCAAAATGAAGTGGACCGGCTTGTTGAGACGTTCTCCGGAGCGTCAGAACCACGCGAAACTCTCATGGGACGCTATTGGAGACGCGCATTGAATATTGAGCCGGTTGGATAGGTTTCCGCGCATCGAATTTTGAGCCACCGCAACAGCGAGGGCGTGGCGTAGCTCCGTGATCACCGGGTCCTGGCGAGCCCTCCCGTTGGACGACCTTGGAACCGGCAACCGTTTCCGTCTTGACGGGAGCTTCGGCGCAGGCTGAGGCCGACAGCCGTAAAATACTACGGTCTTGCCGTTGGCTCCCCGGTTCGTTCGTCGAACGAGCAGGCACTGCTCTTGTTGCTGACGGTCGAAGAAAGGTCGTCCCGACTGTTCGTTGCGTGACGGTGTTGGAAAGATCCCTTCGCCGATCAGCTGGTAGAACCGGGCTCGCGACAACCTGCACATGCGTGCCATCTCCGTGACGGTCACGATCTCTTTGGGAGGTGCTTGTTGGTTCATGACGTTGCCTCGCTGACAGGTTGGATTTGCTGAGTGCCTTCGACGTGTCGCATGCCTTTCTCGGTAATCACGCGGCCCTGTTGGGTTCGTTCGATGAGTCCCGTGCGAACCAGGAAAGGCTCGATGACCTCCTGAATCGTCCTACGATGAACTCCGATGGCGGCTTCCAACGTGAAGCGCCTGACCGGCTTGCCTGGCTGAATCGTTAAGAATTTAATGAATCGCTGCTCGTCGGGACCGAGACCAAGCTCGTCGATGCCGTCAAGGGCGACCGTTTTCTCGAAATGCTGCATGGTCACGGTGTCGTCCCCTTGGCTACGCGCATAACAGTCGCCCTGGAGCATGTCGGAAAATAATGGCAGGACCGAATGGCACTGCCGCTTGTGTAGTAAGGACTTACATCGGTTTTTCCTTCAGTAGTTCGGCCCGCGCTTCCGCGCGTGGCTTGGTGAGTAGGGCATGTTCCTTGGCCCTGCGTTTGATCGCGCGCGGTTCGACGCGCCCTGGCCGGTTGCCCACAACGTGTACGGCCAGGGATGCCAAGGCGGCGTCAGCGAGTCTGGAGGTGAACGTGTCGTCACC
>CBDUXT010000143.1:0-9856 GCA_965371245.1 uncultured bacterium
CGCACTTGACCCGGACATGCCTTTCATGGATAGGTCGGGTCATCGACCCGGCATTACTCTACTTGCCCTTGAACTCCGGCTTGCGCTTTTCGAGAAAGGCCTTCATGCCCTCCTTCTGGTCCTCGGTGGCGAACAGCGAGTAGAACAAGCGGCGTTCGTATTCGAGCCCCTGATGCAGCGTCGTTTCATCCACCGCCAGAACCGCCTCCTTGGCCGCCTTGAGGGCGAGCGGCGGCTTCTGGGCGATCTGCTGAGCAAGACGAACGGCCTCGTCGAGAAACCGCTCTTTCGAGACCACCTTGGTCACCAGTCCCGCATCGAAGGCTTCCGTGGCCGACAGGAACTTGCCCGCGAGGATGACCTCCATCGCCTTGAACTTGCCGATCGCCCGGGTGAGGCGCTGCGTCCCGCCCGCCCCGGGGATCACACCGATGTTGATCTCGGGCTGACCGAACTGGGCGGTCTCCGATGCCACGATCATGTCGCAGTGCATGGACAGCTCGCACCCACCGCCCAGCGCATAGCCGCTGACGGCCGCGATGATCGGCTTGCGAACCGCGGCGATGCGTTTCCACCGGGCGAGGTTGTTGCGTTCGCTCATTTGCACCACCGACGCCTCGGCCATCTCGCCGATGTCGGCCCCGGCGGCGAAGGCGCGCTCGCTGCCGGCGAGGACGATGACGTAGATGTTCTCGTCGCGGTCGAAGCCTTCGAGCACGTCAATCAGCATGTCCATCAACTCAACGGAGAGTGCGTTGAGCACCTCCGGCCGATTGAGGGTCGCGATGCCGACGTGCCCGTCCGTTCGCTTCAGAATCAGTTCGCTCATAACGGTTGCCATTCTTTCGATCGCGGTTCGGTCCGCAAGGCTTACGAGGAGCGTGGTGTTGGCTTCCTCGACGCCTTCTCGTAATCCACGGGTCGCTTTTCGATGAACGCCTCGATCCCCTCGCGCACCTCCGGCGAGGTGTTGTGCAGGCTGAGCCACTCGCGGGCGTGGCCGATCGTTGCGTGCCACGACAGATCCCGCCAGAAGTTGAGCTGTTGCTTCGTGTAGCGCGTACACTCCGGCATCTTGTCGATCAGCTTGTCGCACAGTCGGTCCACGGCCTGGTCAAGTTGCCCCCGCGGCACGACTTCGTTGACCAGCCCCCACGCCAGCGCTTTGTCGGCAGGGATGTCTTCGCAGAGGAAAAGGATTTCGCGGGCTCGGCGGTCGCCGACGATGAGCGGAAGCCACTGCGTCGCGCCGGCCGCCGCGACGCTTCCCCGTTCCGTGCCAACCTGCTTGATGATGATGTCATCCGCTGCCACCGCGAGGTCGCAGGAGATGTTCATCTCGTTGCCGCCGCCCACCACCATGCCGTTGAGGCGCGCGACGGTGACCTTTCCGATGTTCCGCAGCTTCTCGTGGACCTCGATGAACAGCCGCATCCACTTCCAGTATTCGTCGGGTCGATCGAGGCAGCGTTCGTGCTGCTCTTTCAGGTCGGCGCCGGTACAGAAGGCACGGTCGCCCGCGCCCGTGAGCACCAGGACGCGGACTTCGTCGTCCCAGGAGGCGTCTTCGAACGCCCGATACAGCTCACTGAGCGTCGGGTAGTTCAGGCAGTTGAGCACGTCGGGCCGGTTGATCGTAACGGTGGCGCGGCGATCCCGCTTTTGGTACAGAATGTTCGTGAATCCCAGCGAGTCGGCCGATTGCGGCGTTGGGAAGTCCATGCGAGATCCTCGTGCCGGGCGGCGTCCGGTTGGCCGCGCCAAGAGCGAGCATCATTCTACCGAGGCGGCTACGCCCCGCCATCGCGATACCCAAACGCGGGGCCATTTCCTCTCGGGTGCGGCTCTGAGAAATCCTTCACGAAAGCGCTTCGAGCGGATACAATATTCAAGGGCGCCGGGAGCTAACCGGCCGCCAAGGAGTGTGCAGAATGAACGATGATTCGCAGGCAAGTTGCGGGTGTTGCGGGCCGTGGATCAAGCGGTGTGTCGGCGGCGTGCTGCTCGTCGCGGCGGGAACGGCCGGCGTGGTCGCATGTTTGAACGGTGGGCTGTTCGGCGCGCCGGCCGTCGTGCCGGTCGAGGCCTATGCCGCGTCGATGGGCGAGGCGACCTTCGACCACTCGCGGTTTGACGCCCTGCTCAAACGGCGCATCGATCAACACGGCTGGGTTGATTAGGCGGCGCTACGCAAAGACCCGTCCGAGCTCGACGCCTACATCACGTCACTCTCTGGCGCACCGTTCGACAAGCTCGGTCGTGATGGAAAGCTCGCCTTGCTCATCAACGCCTACAATGCCTTCACCCTCCGGTTGATGCTGGATCACTATCCGCTCAAGTCCATCCGTGACATCCCCAAGGCCAAACGCTGGGCTGCCCGGCGGTGGCGCGTCGCGGGCAACACGTGGAGCCTCAACGACATCGAGCACGAGCAGGTTCGCGCCAAGTTTGCGGAGCCGCGGATTCACTTCGCCCTCGTGTGTGCCTCGGTGGGATGCCCGCCGTTGCGTAACGAGGCGTTCACGGCCGAAAAGCTTGATGCGCAGCTCCAGGATCAGACGCGCTACGTTCACACGCACGCCCGATGGTTTCGCTTCGACGAGGCACGCAATACCCTCCATCTGACGCGCCTCTACGACTGGTACGGCGGCGACTTCGAGCAAGCCGCGGGCAGCGTCACGGCGTTTGTCTCACGACACGCCCCTTCCGTGATGTCGGCCGTTGGTGCAGGCAAGAAGCTCAAGATCAAGTGGCTGAAGTATGACTGGTCGATCAACGAACGGAGCGAGGCGCCGTAGAACCTGTTCATGGGTGCCCTGGCCAAGCGCAGCGCGGCCATGCCACGCCCAATTCCCGTAGGTCTGGGTACTAATCCGGCGCCTGGTTGACGACGCAGTCTTCGTAGGACGCGCGACCCCCACCCGAGCGGATCAGCCCGGTCCGAATGAACTGGGCCGGCAGGGTGTCCTTTTGCCAGCCGTCTCCGCGAACGATCACGCAGCGGTGTCGCTGTTGCTCGGGGTTGCCGTTCCCGTAAATGAGCTCGCTGCGATAGTGGCGGGCGTAGCCCCGGTCGTCCTCCGTGCCCTCGATGTAGATCTTCTGCGTCTCCGCGTGCGCATCGACGAACGCCCGGTTGTAGGTCCAATCGCGGCCATGCCAGCCCTTGAGCACCTTCGTCGGACCGGGATCGATTCCGTCGATGAAGTCGCACTGCTCGGTCCAAACCGACCAGGCCCAGCGACCGATGTTTTCTTCGTAGAACAACGTGCGGGCGGGCGTCGTCACGCGGGAGGTTGGCCGCATGTAGGGGGAATTGCTCCCCATCTCGTTGCCCGCGAAGCCGGGACCGAGGGTCCCCCCCGGTGCCCAGATCATGAACACGTTGGCCGCGTAGCTTGTGCCGAACTGGTCGTAGGACGTTCGGTCGGTGTTTGACACCCAATCCGCACAGTGTGCCCCACGTGGCGGGCCGTCATCGCCCGGGCATTTGAACAGGTCGAGCTCTCGCCGCGTGTCCTGTTCCGCCGTGCGCCGATCGAACCGCCCGCTTCCGAAAGCGTCGGGGAAGCCGCCGGCGTAGAGGATGTCGTTCATCGGCCTGGTGAAGGGTCCGAATCCGGCCTTGGTTCCATACTTGCTGTTGAGCGGATCACCACCCGAGCCTGTGAGGAAGTCGTCCTGCCCGATGCCGCTCTTACCGCCCCACTCATAGGCGCCGATGTAGATGGGCGTGGTGCATAGGTCGCTCAGGTCATCCTCGCCGCACTGGGCGAACTGCAGGGTGTGGGTCGGGATGCCCCAACCGCTCCGGTCGTCCGCCTGATAGACGCGGCTGCTCGTTGCGATGTTCTTGATGTTCGCCAGGCAGGCCGCCTGTTTTGACTGCCGTCGTGCGGCCTCAAGCGACGGGAGAAGCATGGAGATCAAGAGGGCGATGATCGCGATGACCACGAGCAACTCGATCAGTGTGAAGGCCGGTTGGCTACTCCGTCGCGGGCGGAAGTTTCCGAGCCATCGGTTCGGCGTCACCGAGTGTCTCCCATGTGTGTTCGCGGGTCGAACAGTCTCGCGCCCGACCGACGACAAGCAAGCCGAGCCTCACTTGAAACGCGCCGTCAGGAGCCGGAATCCGCCATGGGAGGACGAGAATACCGGCCGCAACGGGCATCGGTCACACCTGTTCGATCTCCTTGGACTTGGCCTTGAGAACGGCTTCGATCTCGTCCTCGTATTTCTTGGTGGCTTTCTGCACGGCGTCTTTGATGTCCTTTGCCTGGTCCTCGCCGATGGTTTTGGCTTTTTCCTCGCCGTCGGCGGCCTTGTTGGCGTCGCGGCGCGCGTTGCGGACGGCGATCTTCTGCGCCTCGGCCATCTTCTTGACCTGCTGGACCAGCGACTGACGCCGCTCGCCGGAGAGCGGCGGAATCGGCAGGCGAATCGCCTTGCCGTCGCTTTGCGGCGCGATGCCCAGGTCCGACGCCTGCAACCCGCGCTCGATGTCTTTTAGCGTGCCCGGGTCGAAGGGTTTGACCAACAGGGTGCTCGGGTCGGGCACGGAGACGGTGGCCAACTCACGCAACTCCATGGTGCTGCCGTAGCTGGCCACTTCGAGTTTGATGTGCTCGATGAGCCCTGGGTGCGCTCGGCCCGTGCGGACGCCGCGGAGTTCCTGTTTGAGGAACTCGACGGCCTTGGCCATCCTGGCGGAGCACTCCTTTTGAATCGACTCTCCTGCCATGGAACGGTTCTCCCTCTCAGTAGGACGGGCTATTGCCCGCCGTTCGACCACGAGAAGGCGGGCAATAGCCCGCCCTACCCGCAAGACATCATGACGCAGCGCATCAGCCATGCGTCAAATACCCTGATCAAACACGCAGTTCGAACGCTCGCCGTTGGGCGAGCCGAGGCGCCCGAGACGAACGGAACCGGATCAGTTGTCGAGGTGGAATCTTACCGCGTTACAGGTGGGAAATGAAGTCCGGCCAGGGGTGCATCCGTGGCTTGCGACCCGTTACGCGCCGCCGTCGATCCGTGTGCCGATGCTCTCTCCGAGCACGGCCGCCCGCATGTTGCCGCTCTTGCGAAGGTTCAACACGACGATGGGGACGTTGCTTCGCTGGCACAGGTCAACCGCCGAGACGTCCATGACCCCGAGCCGGCGGTCGATCACCTCGTTGTACGTCAAGTGCTCGATTCGCGTGGCCGACGCGTCGGTGGCCGGGTCGGCTGTGTACACGCCGTCCACCTTCGTCGCCTTGAGCAGCAGGTCCGCCCGAACCTCGGCCGCCCGCAGCGCCGCGCCCGTGTCGGTCGTCACGAAGGGGTTGCCCGTGCCGGCCGCGAAAATGACCACGCGACCCTTCTCGAGGTGCCTGATCGCCCGGCGGCGGATGAACCGTTCGCACACGTTCTCGACGGTGAGCGCCGACTGCACGCGCGTGGGCACGCCCAACGACTCCAGTGTGTCCTGGACCGCCAGGGCGTTGATCACCGTGGCGAGCATGCCCATGTAGTGCCCGGTTGTCTCCTCGATGGGCGAATCCTTGGCGATGGCCGAGCCGCGAACCAGGTTCCCGCCGCCAACGACGACACAAACTTCGACGCCCAGATCGACGACGAGTTTGATTTCCTCGGCGAGGCGGATCATCTCCGCACCGTCGATACCACTGCCGCCGCTCGCGCAGAGCCCCTCGCCGCTGATCTTCAGGAGCACTCGGCCGTACTTGGCTGGCTGCGCGGGCATGCCGTCCTCCGTGGCGCGGGCAAGAGAAAAGGGCCTTTCGGCCCTCGGTGAAACGGCAACGCTCAGCCGCCGATCTTCATAATGACAAGGTCGGTCACGGCGTTGACCCCGGCCTCTTTGAGGCAATCGCTGATTTTCTTCTTGCCATAGTCGTCGGTCTTGACGTGCAACTGCTCCATGAGGACCCGCTCGCCGTAGAAGGCGTTGACCTTCCCGTCGGCTATTTTGGCGACAATCGCCTCGGGCTTGCCCGCCTCCTTGGCCATCTCGATTGCGTCGTTGCGGACTTTCTCGATGTCCGCGGCCGGCACGCCGCTTCGATCAATGGAGAGCGGCTGCGTGAACAGCGCATGCATGCACAGATCGCCTCCGACTTTCTTGTTCGACGAGGGCTTGGCGTCCAGCGCGAGCAACACGCCGCTCTTGCCGTCGTGGTGGACGTAGGAACTCAACGAGGTTCCGGTCACGCGTCGGCACCGCGCGAGGTTCATGGTCTCGCGCAGTTTTCCGAAGACGTCGGTGAAAAGCGACTCCACCTCCGGATCGTCACGGATGGCTTGTGGACTCGGTGAGGTGTCCGTGCCGGATGCCACTTTCCTGGCGATCATATCCACAAGCGAGAGGAAGATTTCATTCTTGGCAACCGGGGCGGTCTCGCATTGAAGCTCGATGATGGCGCCGGTCTCGCCCGAATCGTCGATAAAAACGCCGACGCGCCCCTCACCCGTCGCGCGGTCGGCGCGTTCCGTCATCTTCCCTTTGTGCCTCTTTCGAAGCCAATCCATGGCCGTTGGAATATCTCCGTCGCACTCGCAAAGAGCTTGTTTGCACTCCATCATCGGGAGATCGGTCTTCCCGCGAAGATCTTTGACCATCTGAGCCGTGATCGTTCCCATGGTACGATACCTTCCTTATGACCGCCGCACTCACGGGCACCACGCGCTGATACGGCTCTCGCTTTGGTGATTCTGCCTGAGGTGGGTGGAGCTTTCCTGCTTACCGGGCTACCCATTCGGCGCCGATGAGTGCTGAATCCGTGTCACCGAACCATCGGAGAACTTGCGGAGAACTTGCTATGTTGGTGCCGGTGTTTCGGGCTCCGTCGTCGCGGCGGCCGGAGCCAACGCAGAGTCAGCGACCGCGGCTGCGTCGGGCGCTTCGGAAACAGCGACCACGCCCTCGGCGGGAGCCGCCACGGCCCCATCCGCTGCCCGAGTCGTCGTCGTCCGCGCCGAGCGACGAGGCGGCTCGTCCTTGGGTTCCTCGTCCTTCGGCGTTTCCCGACGTCCTCTGAGGCCCACTTCGACCGCGTCGGCGAGGTGTACCAGAATGACCTCGATGGCACGCATCGCGTCGTCGTTCCCGGGAATGGGGACGTCCGCAAAATCCGGGTCGGAGTCGGTGTCAATCAGACAGATCGTGGGGATGCCCAGCTTCCGCGCTTCCTCGACCGCGTTTCGCTCGCGACGAACGTCGATGATGACAAGCGCCCCAGGCAGACGATTCATCGTTCGAATGCCTTCTAGATTGCGCCGAATCTTACGTAGCTCACGGCTACGCATGGCGATCATTTTCTTGCTGTATTCCTGGGCGGTTCCATCGGCCTCCGCCGCTTCCAACTCTTCGAGCCGGCCCATCCGTGATCGAATGGTCTTGAAGTTGGTCAGCGTGCCGCCGAGCCAGCGTTCGGCCACGAAGGGCATGCCCACACGGTTGGCCTGTTCGCGAATCGACTGCCGCGCCTGCCGCTTCGTGCCCACAAACAAGACATCCTTGTTTTGCGCAACGGCCTGGGATAGGAACCGCTTGGCGCGCAGAAGTCCCTTGACGGTCTCGCGAATGTCGATGATGTGGATCGTGTTGCGCTTGCCAAAGATGAATTCACTCATCTTCGGGTTCCAGCGGCTCGCGCGGTGTCCAAAGTGGATACCCGCGTCAATCAGTTGACGAACCATCTCCGAAGCCAAGCAGCACCTCCGTAACCGTGGACAAACAACACGAACCAGGTAGTACAGAATCGATGAGTCTAGCAGATTGATCGCCGGGATCAAGCCGTGGTTCACGACATTTTTTGCGTGGGAGCCGCCACCGCAAGGCCTCTGGGGAGGCCTCGTGCCCACCGAGTCCCATCGATTCGCCCCGCGGCGGGCCGGACAGCTCGCCGAAAACGTAGCCCAGGGCCACGCTCCGGCCGTTCCTGACCTGAAGCATCCCCACGGGCCGTTCCTCACCGGGTATGGCACGCCGGATCGCCATTGACCCGCCCAAGGCCGTGGCGTAGCGTGCCGCCACGAACACTCACGCTCCAGTCCAGGCCACGGAAGGAGCCTCCCCGCCGGAGATTCGCGTTGTCCCCGCACTCAGACAACTCGACCAGCCAACATCCGCTCGTTTTCATCAGCGCGGCCGAGCCCAGTGCCGATCGGCACGGGGCGTCTCTCATTCGCGCGACCTTGACGATGTGCCCGACCGCACGCTTCGTCGGCGTGGCCGGCCCGATGATGGTCAAGGCCGGCTGCGAATCAATCTTCGACATGACCCGCCATTCGGCGATGCTGCTCGGCGCGATTTGGGCCGCGGCCAGGGGAATCGCCATGCTGGAGACGGCGGATCGCCACCTGCGGAGGTATCCGTTCGCGGCTGCGGTTGTGATCGACTCGCCGACGTTGCACCTTCCGCTGGCACTCCGCGCCCAGGCCGCCGGCGTGCCCGTCATGTACTACATCGCCCCGCAGCTATGGGCCTGGGGAGCCAACCGCATCCACAAGGTCCGCAACCGGACCGATCGGGTGGCCGTCATCCTGCCGTTCGAAGAGCCCTATTTCCGCGATCGCGGGGTCGATGCGAAGTTCGTGGGCCATCCGCTGGCCGAGCAGTTGGCGGAGGCGGTGGTCGATCAAGAGCGGATCGACCAAATGCGCTCGCGCGGCAAGCCGTTTGTCGCCCTGCTTCCCGGATCGCGCAGGCAGGTTGTTAACGAGGTGCTTCCCGGTCAGTTGGAGGTGGCCGAGCGGATCGCGGCCGAGTTCCCCGACGTTTCGTTCGGCCTATCGGTCGCCAACCCGCAGGTGGCCCCGCTGATCCAGCGGCTCTGCGCGTCTGCCACAGTCCCGACGAACTTCCATTCAGATGGGCTGACTGAGTTGATCCAGGCGGCCGATCTTGTCCTGGTTGCCTCGGGGACCACGGCGCTGGAGGTCGCCTTCCACCATCGCCCGATGATCGTGATGTACAACGCGTCGCGGGTGTTTTACCACCTCGTTGCCAGATGGTTGATTCGAACACCACATCTGTCTTTGCCGAACATACTGGCCGGTCGGCGGATCGTCCCGGAGTTCATGCCCTACTACCGATCGACCGGTCCGATCGCCGACACGGCGATCCAACTTCTGAAATCTGAGCCGATGCGCCAAGCCATGGTCGCCGATTTGGAGGACGTCGTTGCCCCGTTCCAGGAAGGGCGGGCGTCCGATTGCGCAGGCCGGATGCTGTTGGACATGATTGGGTAAGCGCTCCGGCCCCTGAGCCGCGGGCTTCAGCCAGCCCGCGCGGACGTCCGAGGAAAGTCATGGTATGGGGTGCGTGACAGTCTTGGCGGACCGTGCAAAGCCATCTTGACGGCGCCGCGCCGTGTCAGAGCCGTGGGCGCAAGCCCACGGACACGATGCGAACAAGCACAGGGCTTCTACGATATCAGACCGGTCACAGGGCTCGCGCCCTGTGCTCTGAAAACTGCCCGCCGATTCGGTCATGCACGAATGGCACTGCCGCTTGTGTAGTAAGGACTTACATCGGTTTTTCCTTCAGTAGTTCGGCCCGCGCTTCCGCGCGTGGCTTGGTGAGTAGGGCATGTTCCTTGGGCCTGCGTTTGATCGCGCGCGGTTCGACGCGCCCTGGCCGGTTGCCCACAACGTGTACGGCCAGGGATGCCAAGGCGGCGTCAGCGAGTCTGGAGGTGAACGTGTCGTCACCCAAGACCATGACCAGCCAGCTTGCACCAATCGTTTGCACGGCGGCAGTGAAGCTTAGCGTGCGCGGCGACACGCCCGCCGCCTGGGCCGATTGCAACATGGCCCGACGAATCAAGTTGTAGGCCAACAGGCACGTCCA
>CBDUXT010000144.1:0-9830 GCA_965371245.1 uncultured bacterium
CACGGTGCAAACTGAAGTCCGTGTATCCGAACATTAAGGTGTGACAAAGCACTAGGGCAACGGGCGAGTCACGGCGTCGGTTCTTGCGTCTCCAAGCCGTCGAGAGGTAGGCCGATGGTTTGCTCCAAGCGAACGACCGCAGTGGATGCCTCAAGTGTGGCGGTCACGAAGCCTCTACGCGCTTCGAGCAGGAGGCGCTGCGCTTCGATCAGGGTGAGAATGTTCGTCTGACCTGCCGAATAGGAAGCCGTTGCGAACTCAAGATTGCGCTCGGTCTGTGGCACAACCTCATTGTGGTAGAAGGCTGCGCTGTCAATCGCTGTTTGTGTCTCGTCAAGTGCGCCGCGGATGTCCTGAGCGGTGCGGATGAGGGCGTCCTCATACTCCTTGAGCGCTTTTTGCAACAGGAAGTCCGCCTTGGCGATCTGTGCTTGATTCTGGTCGAAGATCGGCAGCGTCATCGTTATCGCTGGCCCAAGAATGAAGTTGATCTCTTCATTGCGGGACGCTCGACGGTCACTTCGACGCTCGGCAAGAGACTGACCCGGACGACCGGAAAACGCGCGGCGCTCGCCGCGTTCACCGAACGCCCCGATGCTGATGTCGGGGATGATGTTGAGTTCTTCGAGGCCGACCTTTGCGGCACGGGAGCGCGCGGCTTGCTCCAGCGCCCGGAGATCGAGGCGATGCTTCTGGGCGAGCGCGATCAGCGCCTCCGGCTGCAACGAGACATCGAAGTCTCCCGGCATGGAATCGCTGAGAACGATGTCGTCCACATTGTCGGCCACCGAAATCAGCCGAGCCAGGTGTCTCTTGGCATTGGCGGCGTCGAGTCGCGTGTGTCTGACCCCCAGATCGGCGGTGAGGGCTTGGCCTCGCGCGAGGTTCTCGTCGAGCAGGCTGGCCGCACCCGCCTCGCGCTGCGCCGTGACGGTGGCATGAGATTTTGTGGCCAGTTCAAGGTTCTCCTGAGCGATACGGCTCAGTTCCCGTGCCGCTACCGCGCCTAGGTACACCGACCGCGTTTCCACCGCCAACGCCGCTGCGCGGTGCGCGATTCGCATGATCGTTTCATCGAGCGCAGCCTGTGCCACATTCTTTCGCTTCGGCACCTGCCACAACTCCATGATGTTCTGCGCAAAGGACGCTTGGATGTTGCTGCGACCGCCGCCTTCGGGGAACTGAGCCGAGAAAGCGAATGTCGGATTCGAGAACAGACCGGACTGCACCCAATCCGCCTTGGCGACGCCGATGGACATGAACTCGGCGTGCAGCTTGCGGTTGTTGAGCAGGGCTACTCGAAGAGCCTCTTGCAGGGTCAGACCGTCCGCCAACACGGCTTCGATTTCTTCTGGCGTCAGCGGCGGCTGATCCGGGTCGTAGATGTCAGCCAGGCCTGTGCTCTGGGTGAAGAACCGCCGGGCCTGGGCGAAGTCGGCTTGCGGATTGACCTGGGCGCAACCGCCCAATATCAAGATGCAAGCGGCAACCGCGATTCCTTTGGCCAAGCTCAGTGGATGATTCCTCGCCTGCGCGTTGTAGATGTCTCGTGTCATCATTGGTTCTACTTTCACAATCGAGAGCCTAAACGACTCGCTTCTTTAGATCGGCGCGGCCGGGAGCGCATGTCCGATCCGCTCGATATCGTTCTCGATCTCGACGGGCGACTCGGCCTCAACCGGGAGGGCCAACCGCACAAACAGCGCGGGAACGACGATCATGTTCAAAAAAGTGGAGGACAGCAGACCGAACAGGATCACCATAGCCATCGGGCTTAGGATTTCCTTGCCGGGCTGGTCACCGCCGAGTGCCAGTGGAATCAAGGCCAACCCGGCGCAAAGCGCGGTCATCAGAATGGGTGCCAAACGCTCCATCGCGCCCCTTCGCACCGCCTCGGCGAAGTCGGTCTCGCCTTCAAAGCGCTGAAGGTGGCGGATGTGCGAGACCATCATGATGCCGTTGCGGGCCGCGATGCCGAACACGCCGATGAATCCGATCAACGAAGCCACGGAGAGAACGCCGCCGGAGAGGTACACGCCCACGACACCGCCGATCATCGCCAGCGGCAGGTTCAACATGATGAGCGCCGCGTCGCGTACACTTCGGAACACGACATGAAGCAGAAAACCAATTCCGAAAACAACCACGAGACCCAGAATCGCCAGCCTGCGCCTCGTCTGTTCCGCGCTTTCGAACTGACCGCCGTATTCCACATAGTATCCCTGTGGAAGCTCGACCTGCTCCGCGACGGCAAGGCGGATATCATCGACGACACCGCCCAGATCGCGCTCGGCCACATTGCACTGAACAATGATCCGGCGTTGGGCGTTCTCTCGCATGATGAGGTTGGGGCCTCGCTCTTCGCTGATGCGAGCCACCGCCTTGAGCGGTATCTTCGTGCCGCCGGGCGTATCGACGAGCACTTCGCTGACTTCCCGCGACGACGCATTCATCCAAGACGCCGCTTCGCCGCGCCGCAAAGCGGACTTGCCACTGCCGACGCGAACGACGAGATCGAATGTCTTTCGTCCCTCCAGAATCTGTGTCACCGCTACGCCTTTGAAGGCCGCTTCTAGGGCCGAGGCCGCATCGTCGGTGGTCAAACCAAAGCGCGCCAGCGCTGAACGATCAAACTCGACACGCACCGTGGGAATATCCGTTTGCTGTTCCGTGGAGAGATCAACGACGCCGGGGATCGGGCGAATCGTGTTCTCGATCTGCTTGGCCACCGATCGCAGCTTCTTGAGATCGCTCCCAAAAATCTTGACGGCGATGTTGGCGCGCGTGCCGGACAGCATGTGGTCAACACGATGCCCGATGGGTTGCCCGAAAGTGGTCTGCACGCCGGGGATCGCCGCCAAGCTGTTCCTCAGCGCCTCCAGTAGCTCCGCCTTGCTGCGTCGCGCAAGGCCGAGTCGCTCTGGCGCATCCATATCAAGGGTGAGGTCGATCTCGCTTCCCTCTACTCCCTGAACATGCTCGTCCTCTTCGGCGCGCCCGGTTCGCCGACCGATGGCTGCGATCTCCGGGTGCTGCATGAGCGTTGTCTGGACGATGTTGGCCAGCCCGTCGCTCTCCTCCAACGAAGTGCCGGGCAGCGTGACGATACCGACCACCAGCGCTCCCTCGTTGAACTCCGGCAAGAAACTCCGGCCCAGCGAAGCACCGCCGACGACGGCCAGGCCGAGCAGCAGTGCGGTGGGCAACGCCACCAGCCACGGATGCGCCATCGCCCAACGAAGCGGTTTGTCATAGATTCGCTTGAGAAACCGCACGACCCACGGCTCGGCGGGTCGTGTGACCGCTAGGCTAGTGGGCAGAAGGTAATAACTCAGCGCGGGGGTCAGCGTAAGGGCGACGAGGAGCGACGCCGCCAAAGAGACCATGAACGCAAGGCCGAGCGGTTGCAGCAGGCGACCCTCGACGCCGGAGAGGAAGAACAAGGGTACGAAGACCAGCAGAATGATGAGCGTGGCGAAGACGATCGAAGCCCGCACTTCCACACTCGCCTTGAAGACGATTTCGACGGGGGGTCGTTTCTTCTCGTCCGGCAGAGCGGCGTTCTCGCGCAGTCGGCGCACGATGTTTTCCACATCAATGATGGCGTCATCGACGAGCGCGCCGATGGCGATGGCCATGCCACCGAGCGTCATGGTATTGATGCTCGAACCAAACCCCTTCAGCGCCAGCACGGTGACGATGAGCGAGATGGGGATGGCCAGCAGCGTGATGACGCTCGATCTCATGCTGGCAAGAAATGCGATGACTACGAAGATGACCATGATGCCGCCGTCGCGGAGTGCTTCGACAGTATTGTGAATCGAAATCTCGATGAAGTCCGCCTGCCGAAAGAGATTCTTGTTGATATACATGCCGGCCGGCAGCGACGCCTGCATCTCGACGAGCGCCGCGTCGAGCTGCGAGGTCAACGTAAGCGTGTTGGTTCCGGGCTGCTTCTGGATGGCGATGATGACGGCGGGTTCGGTGATCGGCTCCCAATTCGGCCCGCGCCGCGACGCCGCGCCCGTGCCGCGTTTGATGGCCGGTCCGATCTGAACCACGCCGAGGTCGGATACCCGAACAGGCGTCTCCCCGCGCAACGCGACCACGGTGTCGCCGATGTCGCGCGTCGTCTGAATCCGCCCGATACCTTGCAGGATCGACTCCTGGCCTCCTTGGACGAGGAACCCTGCCGACACATTCTCATTGGCCCTGCGCAGCGACTCCACGACCTGCTGCATGTTCAAACCGTAGGCCCGAAGTCGCTGCGGGGACAGGACAACCTGATACTGCTTCTCGTCCCCGCCGATGGGCGTGACTTGAGAGACGCCGGGGACGGAAAGCAGTCGTCTGCGAAGATCGGTCGTCGCTATCGTCCGAAGCTCCAGCGGGCCATGCCTGTCCGAGGTGAGCGAAATGAACAGAATCTCACCCATGATGGAGGAAACGGGCGCAAGCACGGGCGTCTCGACCTGCTGTGGCAGCTTGCCGGAGACCGTTGCGAGCCGTTCGTTGACCGTCTGACGCGCGCGGTAGATGTCGGTTCCCCACTCGAACTCGATCCAAATAACGGCAAGCCCCACGGCTGTGGCCGAGCGAACGCGCCGGACATTGGCAGCGCCGTTGACGGCGGTTTCGATCGGGAAGGTGACGAGCGTCTCCATCTCTTCCGGTGCCATGCCGTGACCCTCAACGAGGATGGACACGGTGGGCGCGGTCAGATCGGGAAACACATCCACCGGGATGGTGGTGGTCACGAAAGCGCCGACCACCACGAGCATCGCCGAAAAAACCACGACGGCGAGGCGGTTGGCGAGCGACCAGCGAATCAGTGCGTTAATCATCACAGCCTCCTGACGAACCGCGGGATCCAGCCTGCGGCGTGTTTGTCGGGCTTGCGTCCTCCGGGGAGCCAACGGCCCGCAATACCTTTTTCAGCGCTGAGGCCATGCGGAGGCCGACCTCTTCTTCTTCGTCGATGACCGCGCACGCTCCAGCGCGGAGCAATTCCGAGCGATGCCTGTGATACCGCGCTCGGCCGAGGATCGGCGTGTCCGGCGACATCGACCGGACACCCTCGATCACCTGGCGCGCGCTGGTTGGATCGGGCACCGTGACCACGACGGCCCGGGCGGTTACGACGCGCAGATGTTCCAACACTTCCGGGCGGGTCGCGTCACCCATGTACGTCCGCAGACCATAAGTGCGCGCTACGTCCGCTGACTTTCGGTTCAACTCCACGACCACGAGATGCGATTTGTGTTCTTCCGTCAACGCTTCGGCGATGCGCTGACCCGCGGGACCAAAGCCCACGATCACGATATGGTCGCTCAGGTCGGAGTCGGTGTCGGTCGATGGCTCACCCGTGGCGTGGAACGCTAGACCCTTACGCGCCGAAAGCTTGGCCGTCACCGCTGCCAGACGTGGCGCCGCGGCCACCATATACGGGGTCAGAAACAGCGTTGCGATCGTGACCGAGACGATCAGCTTGAACAAGTCGTTGTCGATCAACTCTCCCTGCTGCGCCACCTTGGCAAGCACGAACGAGAACTCACCCACCTGCGCCAGGCAGATGCCCGTGGCGACCGCATGGCCGACCGAGGAACGGAACAGGCACGCCACACCGCATACGACCGCAGCCTTGCCCAACACGATGGCCGCCACCGAGACCACCACCAAGGCCCAGTGGTTCAGCGCCCACGTCGGATCGGCCACCATGCCGATGGAGCTGAAAAACAAGGTGACGAACAACGTTCGTAAAGGAGCCACATCGCTACGGACCTGCGTGGCGTAAGGGGACTCGGCCAGCAGTATGCCCGCGAGAAAAGCTCCCAACGACGGAGAAAGACCTAACCCGTGGGCGACCCATGCCGCCCCCCCGAACGTAACGATGGCCAGCAGAATCGGTAACTCACGATTGCGGGCCGCCTCTTCCGTGCTTAACAGAATCGGCACAACGTACTTGAGCAGAAGGTGCAATGCGCCCACCAGGATCGCCGCGGCCCAGATGGCCCGCCCCGTCTCCCAGCCGAACTGCGCTACGGTGCCTTCGTTCCCCAACACCGTCACGATGAGCACAAGCGGAACCACCGCAATGTCCTGCAGGAGCAGGATGCCCAGCGCGTAGCGGCCGTAGACGGCGTCGATTTCCGCGCGGCTCACAAGAAGACGTAACACGCACGCCGTGCTGCTCAACGCAATCATCGTGCCGATCGCCAGTGCCGGCCGCGCATCGAGTCCCATCAGCGCGCAGACCCCGCCCGCCGCGACGGTCGTCACCAGCACCTGAAGGGCACCCCCACCCAGTCCGATCGCCCCGATCCCTCGCAGCCTGCGCCAGGAGAACTCAAGGCCGATCGTGAACAACAGCAGCGCTACGCCCAACTCCGCGATCGTCGCCACGGCCTCATGATTCGGCATCAAATCGAGCGCATTGGGACCGAGCAGCGTACCGGCCAGCAAATAGCCCAGTATCGCGCTTTGCTTCAACCGCTCGCAAAGACCGCCCAACACCATGGCGGCCAGCAGCAGGATCAACACATCCAGCAATCCCGTCCAAAGTTCCACAGGAACCTCCCTATGAGCGTTCGGGCTGACATGATCGGCTGTCAGCTCTGTGCCGACAACGTGCGGCGGAGCGGCGGCTTCTTGCTACCTCAGTGAACATGCCCGGCACCGAAAGACGACGGTGACTGCGACGCCAGCTTGAGTGCGTAGGAGCCTTTCGTGGCCACACGCTCTCCGACCTCAACCCCGCTTCTGATTTCGACGAAACCGTTGTCTCGGATACCGAGTTTGAGTTCCCGCCGCTGGAAGGTTTCCCCTTCCAGCATGACGAACGCGATGGGTCGTCCGTTGTCCATCACGACGGCCTCTTCGGGAATGGCCACCACCTCGTCCGCCGTTTGCGTGGCTATCTGAACCTCCGCCAACATGCCGACACGAAAACGGCCATCCGGGTTGGGGAGTTCATAGGTAATCGGGACGACGCGCGACGATTCGTCCACCACGGTTCCCAGATGTACGAATCGACCGCCAGCCTCATCGAGGATGTCGATTTGCCAGCCGGGAAACGCGGGAAGGCTCAGCGTCGCGCCGGGACTGGCCGTCAGTGAGCCGAGGTCGAACTCCGAAACGCTCGCCGTCACCCAAACGCGATCCGCGTTGACGATTCTGAACACGGGGGCGTGAGCCTCAACCTGCTCGCCCTCGACACCAACGGAGTAGACGACCACGCCGGAGACGGGGGCCTTGATGGCAAGATGCATTCTCAAGTCTCGGCCCTCATTCATGTCCAAACCGACTTCTGTTCGCCCACGCAGTTCGCCGAGCCGAGTTCGTACGGCGTCGTTGGCGCCTTTCGACGCCATCGCAGCGTCAAGCTCAGCATGTGCCAGCCGAATGTCTTGCTCGGCTTTGTCGGACTGCTGATCTGTTCCGACGCCCTTCTGGCGAAGCTCCTCTGCGCGGGCTTTCGCCCGTTCGGCGAAATCCAGCGTGGCCGTCGCTGCGCGGACGGCCCTTTCGATCTCCGCAGTCCTCATGTCCAGATCGAGTTCGCGGAGCGCGATCTCCAACTCCAACGCCTGTATCTGGGCGCGATTGGCCACGAGTTGGACGGCTTCGGTCACGGGTAAAGGTGGTTCGACATGGGCCAACACTTCGCCTGCCTCAACGCGCTGGCCGATACGTGGAAACGGCTTGTCATCGGGCGGCAACAGCCGTCCACCGATCGGCGGACCAGCCACGGCCGAGGTCCCCTGCTTGGGAACGATTCGTGCCGGGGCCGTGATGCGATGCGTAAGCGTTCGCCGCGAAGCCGTCTCCAGCAGCAACTCGATCTTCCATTGCTGCTCCAGCAGGAACGGCACGAGATCGGGCGGCTCATCACCTGCCGCCGCCTCAGCCGCATGTTCGGCGTCGTACGTGCTGGCGTGGACGATCACGCTGCCAACATCCAAGACATCCCGCACTTGTGGGCTGCTGAGCAGCAGCCGAAGTCGATGTTCGCCGGGCGCCTGGAAAACCCATTCCGGTACGAACAGCCCGTCGCGGCGCGGGGCGTCCAGCGTCAAGTTGACGGGCGAGCCGTTCGGCGGTGTCACCTCGAAGACCAGCGATCCTGAGCGCACCGGTTCGCCCGTGGCCAGCACCGAGAAGTGCGCGAGGAAATCCGCCGGTTCGCCCTGCACAAGGTGCGGATACTCCGTAAACAGAAGCACTTTCGAGGTGAAGAAGGTGGCACTGAGAGGCTCAAGATTTTCCTCGCCACCTTGATCTTGTCCGTGCGCGTCCGGCTTGCCTTGACTTGGGCGACCACATCCTGCGGTCGCCCCCAGTATCATCGCTGCCGAAACCGCCAGCATTTGTAGACAGTTTTGCATGAGTAGGCTCTTGTGATTCGCGTGCCAACCTCGCGCACGATCGCGCGGGAACAACTCCCACCGCGCACACCGCTGGCAGGAGACGAAGCAAATGAAAGTGCGCGAACCAATCAGAGCAGAAGTGCGTGGCTGCTTTGCAGCAGGGCCTCTAGCGCGAAAGCCGGGCGCAGGGGGTGCGCCGAAGGCCAAGGAGCCGGCATGAAGCGGGAGGCATCAGGCGGATCGCCCGGCAGCAGCGACCGGGGCAATACCCTTGGGGAGCGATGCCTGATCGAGGCGATCACCGCGCCGGATGACCGATGGATACCCGTGGCGATGCCTGGGTCGTTCACGAAGATGAACAGTGAATCGGCATGCTCGCCGCCGTCCGAATCGTTGTGCCTGTCGCCGTTGTCGTCATCGGGGATGTCGTCGTGGTGACGGTGCCAAACCGCACGAAGGTCACCGTCGCGCAGGTCGTCAAGCATCACGGTGTGCGAGTGGATGTCGTGGTCGCCGTGGTTGTGCAAGAGCAGCCCATCCGCGAACGGCACCCTCGCAACCACAGCGAGAATCAGTGGTAACGCCAGCGCCATCCTACAAGTTGTCCTAAAGCGAAATCTTCTCATAGCCATCCACGCTGGAACCCAATGCCCAAGCCAAGCCTTAGTCTACGCCGGATGAGCAGTCGATGTCAACGCGGCTCGACGATCACCGCATCGTCCGTTACCACCCGGTGACCGTTGAAGTCTGGGCAGCGGCCTACGGTTCGGCGTTGGCTCGTGCGTCCAACCTGCGCTTTAGCCGAGAGACGGCGCGTCGGTGGGACGGGCTTCCCGAGGCTCAGCCCGACGGCGACGCCCGCGAGCGTCGGGGACTTCCGAAAGGCGGGTTCGCGTCGGATTCGCTAGCCGCAAGTGATCGGTGGCAGAGGGGATCGGGTCGGCGGCGATCCCGGAATCCGTCGGAGGGGGGCGGCGCTAGCGGCCGGGATTCAGCGTTCTCAATGCGATTCCAAGCTCAAAGGATGAAGATTATCGGGCTGCGACGCGCCGCATCTTCTTCTCGGACTGGTCTTGGCGCGAAGTTCGTCCAAAGAGTTAGCACGCGCTCGTCGAGCCTGCATCCTATGGTACGCGATGCTGCGAAACTCTTGGTCTTGAAATCCGTTCGTCGCCAACCGTCAAGGCTTTCTTGGCACATCCCGTTCCGGTAGCCGCAAAGAATCACTTTCGCTTTCCTGAGCTTGCCCACGATTTTTAGCAATTGCTTGTGCTGATCTCGATCAAACTCGTGTTCGTAGACCTTGGTAGAACCCCGCGTGGACGGCAGATACGGAGGGTCGAGAAAGATGACCGTCTTCGATGTATCGCACCTATGTAAAATCTCCTGATAAGGCAGGCACTCGATTCCGCGAGATATAACCGAAAGTTGTGGATCGTGACGGGATAAAAAAGCGGCGTATCC
>CBDUXT010000145.1:0-9455 GCA_965371245.1 uncultured bacterium
TAAGAAAAAACGCCGCTTGAAAAATCCTCATCCACAAGATTTGGTGATATCTCTCGAGGTGGTGTTGCATTTGCATGCTCACGCGGGCATCGAGTTCGCCGTCCAGGTACGCGAACAGGTATTCACGGGCCTCAACACAGTTCATGAACGCTCTCCGAATGGACTCAACACCAGCTACTGAATCCACGTTGTACGTTCGCCCTACTTTTCCCTTCCGCTGTCACCGGGGCTTTGCATCGCCAACGGTTCTGGCGCTTTCATGGGTCCCAACTCAGCTACTCTTCATGGGAGCGTCATCCCCCCAACGAGAGCATCGTCAACGATTGCGATCGGGAACCAACCTGCGGCTTGTTGCGAATCGCCTGGTGCAGGAGTTGATCAGCCATGAAGTCGTCAAAGGCTTGCCCCTTCCAGCAATCGGCCAAACTGAAGCGCGCGGGCTCGTGCAAACAGGCGACGAGGGCTCCACTTGACGTGACACGGATTCGCCGGCAGCGATCGCAGAACGGCCGGGTCGTCGGCGCGATGATGCCGATGACGCCATGCACGCCGCGTCCGTCCGCGGCATAGTCCACGGCAGGTTGCGCTAGGCTCTGCGGGATGGGCCGCAAGTCAAAGATTCCGCGAAGGCGCTCCAAGATTTCCGTCGCCGGTACCAAGTGATGATCGACGACATGCGCCAGTGGTCCGATCGGCATCACTTCCAGAAAGCGCACCACGCATCCGCGCGCCATTCCCCATTCAGCGATGGCGCCCAGCTCATCATCGTTCAGCCCACGTTGCACAACGACGTTGATCTTGACGGGGGTCAATCCTACCAAGACGGCGGCTTCGATCCCGGCAAGTGTCTTGTCGATTCTCCCGCCGCGCGTCACCTGCGCAAAGCGATCCGGGTTGAGGGAATCCAGGGAAATGTTGATTCGGGTTAGGCCGACACGATACAACAACGCTGCTCTCTGCGCGAGCGACTGTCCGTTTGTGGTAAGCGTGATCTCGTGCAGCGAACGAATGGTGGCCAGACGTTTGAGTAAGGGCTTCAACTTCGTGTAGAGTAGAGGTTCTCCACCGGTCAGCCGGAGATGCCGAATCCCATGTTTCTCGGACATCCACTTGACGACGTCGAACGCGAAGGCCGCATGGATCATACGGGGCGCCGGCTGCGGGTCTTCGGGAACGCAGTACCGGCATGCCAGGTTGCAGTGATCCGTTAGCGACAGCCGCAGATGATCGATTTCTCTGCCACAGCCGTCGATCATCCGAGTGGACCTCTTTTCCTTCCCGCCCAACAACGGTTGGGTCCTACGCACGCCTTTACGGCTTCCGCGTCGCTTTCAAGATACTTTCGACATCGACCTTCGTGACCTCGCCACCTTTGATCACCACCCCAATGCGCGGCCGCGCGGCTCCGCCATCTTCTGGAACTACAAAATACTCGCCGGCCGGAAGCTCGACGGTCGTCGGTTTTTCATCGTAGTTGCTGCGGTGGTTAGGAACACGTTGGACGAAGCCACCTTTCTCATCGTAGATCCGATACGGCTGATGCGGGTAGTACGAGACATCGCCATCCAGGAAGGCACGTGCTTCCGTGTACACGATCAGATAGCCTGTCGGAGCACGGAGTGGGCCACTGGGCTCGACGGTGACTATGACCTCTCCGGGAGAGATTCGACCGTCTGGCACACAAGACACGGCCGTCGCGCATATCGCGGCCAGAAGCAATACGGTGTATCGCATCCCGGTTTTTGGTGGCGCCTCACACATGGCTTGCTCCTAAGTCCCGGCACGCCGGGATTCTCGCCGCCCTAACGTATGCCTACAAAACGCTTCGTTACGATCTCTTGTCCTTCCTGGCTCAGTGCCCAGTCGATAAACCGCTTGACTTCCCCGCGAGGGCGACCCTTGGTACACAGGTACAAAGGCCGTGTGATCGGGTAATCCGGGTTCCACGCGGACGGCTCCTGCCCTTCGATCCAAAGGGGCTTTACTTCCGTGCAAGCGGGAAGGAAAGCGAAGCTGATATGGCCGATCGCGCCCTTCGTTTTTGCGACCACGTGGATCATTTCCTCGTCCGGTTCAACCACCACACACGCCCGATACCGCTCTTCCTTCAGAACGGCCGATCGGAAGATGTTACGTGTCGCTGACGCGCTGGACACGATATAAGGCTGGATCTGAAGATCCTCCCCGCCAAGGTCTTTCCAATTCTTCGTCTTGCCGGTGAAGATGTCCCTAAGTTGGTCGAGCGTAACGTTCTTTACCGGATTCTCCCCGTGAACGATGACGGTGATGGCATCCTTGCCGATCATCGTGCCGACAACCCCTTGCGCCAAGACGGAGGGGTCGACATCGCGGGCAACGCCCCCGATATCGGCGATTCCCTTGAGCGCCGCCTGCTCGCCGCCGTAGCTCTCCGGTTCCGTCCAGAGTGCGAACTGACACTTTCCGTATGAGCCTTCGGCATCGGCGATGAATCGTCCGATGGTCGAGGATCCTACATAGCGAATGGTTCCATTTTGAGGCAAGCCGGCACATCCCATCTGCAGAACAAAAGCGAAAGCTCCAATCAGTCCCACAATACTCGTTCCCGGTTTCATAAGTCTAACGTTCCTTTCTTTGAACCTTCTCGCTGCTCTGCAGATTCTGATCGAGAAGATTGTTGATCGCCACGCCGGTGGCATCCAGAGAAACGGCCACCAGGTCGCCCACGATAGCTCGAATGTCGTCGTCGGTGAAGCAGCCACCAACCTGCATGATTGGCAGAGCAGCCACTGCCAGCACAAACCTCTGCATCCACGTCTTGTGTTTGGCCGCCATCATCTCAATCCTTCCCGCGCTCTTACCTCGGGCACGACTAGAACCTGATGTTGAGATCGAGCCGGACGCGCCACTGATCATCTCCGCTGTCGTCAAAGAAAAATCCATCCGAGGACAGCCGCTCGGCAAGCAATGCCCATAGGTGAAGGCCGACGGCATCACTTAGCTTGTATTGTACTCCGAACATATGGCCACGGAAGTTCGTGGCCAGCGTGAAGTCGTCCTGGGACACGGCCGAGAGGATGGCGTCCCGTTCGATATACTGAAACTGATAGTAGACTCTCCAGTCCTTGGGCCTTCTCGTTTCACCATACGAAAGCCCCAGGGCCCAGCCTTCTCCACGCCCATGCACGGCTCGGGTGTTGAACATGAGTTCTCCGCTTACGGTCAGCGGGCGAGGCAATCCCTTGTATGTAAGTGCCACAATGGGGTTGACGATACTGAAGTCCGAAGCAAAGTCATCTCCTGCGATCGCATTGCCGGCGTTCCTCAGACGAAACGTCAGGCTGCCGTCAGGGGTGAGGTCGGAGTAACGGTACCAGCCCAGAGCAGCGAGCAGGTTCAGGTTTGTCGTGAGAGCCTGTTCACCGGCGACCTGCGCTACAAACAAGCTCGCTTCGTCCAACTCGTCCTGCTGAAGCACCAGGTACTCACCGATCGTGAAGTCGAGGCGGTCGAACAGGATCAGTTTCTCACTCGTCAGCGTGTAGCTGGCGCTGATGCCTTCGGGTTGTATGTCCGAATCCCACACGAGTTCACCGTACACGGGATTCATGCGGAATGGATGGGCGAACTTGCCGGCACTGATCGAGAGATTCGCAATCCCCTGTGGCTGGTATGTAATATAGGCCCGGTCCAGCCTTACGTCAAAACTCTCGAAGCCGCTGCCAAAGCTTTGATGGGTGGATTTGGGGTCAGGATCATTGCCGGTCACGAACCGGGCCCCGATTTGAAGCTCGTCGGACAGATGGTATATAGCCCCCAAACGAAGGCGAACGCGCTCCCGATTCCTCGTCGGGCGACGATCGACGTTATTGTCCGTTTCATGCCGCAGCCGCAGGTCGCCATAGACGTCCAGCCTCTCGAATACGTCACCAACGGCGTCCAGCACCCGGTCCCTCTCGGCATTCTGTTCGGCCAGGCTCGCCAGAACCTCGTTCTTGAGTTCCTCTCGCTGCACCTGCGGCGAGACCGAGGTTGTCTCCTCACGAAGCGCCGCGAGCAATTCGCCAAAGGCCTCCTTGAACTCCGGTGAGAGGTTCGCCTCCGTCTGCAAAACAGCGTTCATTTTCTCGAGTGCATCTTGCAGAGCCAGCTTGCTGGTCAGTTTCGCCTGATGGGTGTCGGTGGTTCGTACGCCTTGCGTCACCGAAGTGGGACGATCCGCTTGCTCAGTCTTCGGCTGCTCGGCAAGGCACCGGGCCGTTGGCGCTGGGATCACCGACCAAACAGCCAACCCCAAGAGGACATGCCATTGGATAAACAAGCCACGACCACGCGGACGGGTAGGGTATGTAGCCGAGCAGCCGGGCCCTCGGAAGCGTACCGGGCGCAGCGCGATCATGTCCACGGACCTCATCGACGCCCCTTCTTCTTTCTCGCGCGCCGTAGCGGCGCAAGAGCAATCTGGTCCACCAACGTGCGGGCAAGGAACGCGTAATGAGCGTCTCTGATTGTTCTCCACGCACTGTGTGCTGCGCACGGATCGTCGCGATCACACTCCTTCTTCCCGAACGGACAACACTGTCGATTCGCATCGGCGGCCTCGAACGGCGCGATGACGTCGAGCAAGCGGATGTCTGTGCTTGCCCGCGCTAACCGAAAACCTCCGCCGGTGCTCGGTGACGCCACGAGGACGCCCACCCGCACGAGTTTACCGAGCACCTGACCCAAGTAGCTCGGCGGGATTCCCACCGCGTGCGCCACTGTTCTACTCGGAATCGGACATGACTCGGCGTGTCGTGCCAGGTAGATCACGGCGCGCAGTACATACTCGCTGGTCAAGGTTAGCACGAAGGAAGTCTCGGGTGCCTTCTAACATCACCGCTTCAGAACGAATTCAACCTGCGCGTCTTGTCCGGGCGTGACGGTCACCTCCTTTTCCTGCTTGCCCAGCTTCTCGTGCCAGATCTTCACCGTGTGCGTGCCGACGGGCACGTTCTCGAGTCGGAAGGTTCCGTCCTTGCCGGTTACCGCATAGTACGGATGCTCCGCCACGACGATCCATGCGCCCATCCACTTGTGTACATCGCAGCCAACACGAATCCGTTCTCTGCGATCGAACGAGACGCCCATGCTCGTGACGCGGCCGGGCATTGCCCTGTTAACGGCCTCGTTCTTCATCGCAAAGACGTGCACGTTGTGTAGGATGCCGTCGCTGTTAAGGATCTGGAGCGTACGGTCTTCGGGAACAACCGCCACGTGCGGACGGAACCGGCAACCGTTCTGATCCAACTGCACCGGGTTTTCCGGATCCTCCGCCGGGAACGGTTTCCCACTGCTGATCTTCTTGATCGAAGCCACAACCCATCGCACCTTCAGATCCTTGGATACGACAAGGTCGTCATTGGGGATGGGCTTCTTGCCGCAGTGCTCCGCGTCAGTGGTCACTTTCAACCTCTTGCGTTTCGGACGTTCGCCTTCAAACTTGACGACTCCGACGATCGTGCCACTCTCTTTCAGTTCGACCTCTTTGTACTTTCCCGCATGCACTTTTCCTGCCACCAGTCCGCACATGGTCGATGCGACGAGTATGGTCGTCCATTCGTTCGTTTTCCTCACTAGATTGCTCCTCGTAGGTTCGCTGGAAACGTTCCGCTCGGTGTCCGAACGCCGAGACTTCGCGTGGTGCGATGTGACAAAAGAAACGAGTCGCCGCTCATCCCGTAACCCGCGCCCTCTCGGTCGGGCATCTAATCAACGCGGTTCCGGCAAACCCTTGCTCAGTTGTTCAACGTAGCGCGCAAGAGCCCAGAACTCGCTCAAATCGTTGGGGTCGGCGAGCAACTCCACGTAGCTCGGCATCGGCGTGCCGGGCAAGCCGGTAACCAGGACGCGAACCAGGTCCTCGTGGCGCCAGCCGGCTTTGCGGAAGGCGCGGCCGAGAGTGAAATCATGCGACTTGATCGGGAGACCCCAATCGTCCTTCATTTCCGGTGCGCTAGGACCATCCGCCCGACCCATTTGACCATGGCATGAGAGGCAGGACTGCTCATATAAAGCCTTGCCGCGCGCCAGTGAGTCCGAACCGGCGGGCGGTTCGCGACCCACCGTAACCGGCTTTCCGGGCTTCATCCGTTCGGCAACAATCTCTTCGGCTTCGTCCGGATCGAAATCAGAACCCTCCTGCTTGCGAAACGCCTTGATCCAACCATCACGTGCCAGCATTTTGACATAATAAACCAACGACCATCGGTCGTCGTCCGACAGGTACCGGAACGATGGCATCCCGTAGGCCGGGAACCCGGCGGTGATTGACCGGAACAGATCGAGGTCCGACGGAAAACTTTGAGAACTCTTACGGAACTTGAACGTCAATCGCGTAAAGTCGCGCGGTGGCGTTTCCATGAAAAGCGACGCGGGCCCGTTGCCTGATCCGCTCATGCCGTGACAAATGGCGCAGCGGATGCCGTAAAGCTGGCGGCCGCGAGCCAGTAGCTCGTCCGACGAAGCTCCGGTTTCGCGGCCCGTCGCCGTCTCCCAGAGCGTCATGCCGGGAGGAGCGTCTCGCCAGATGTCGGAGGGATCCCCTGCGTAGGCGGGAGTCGTCGCCAGCACAACTGTCAACGCAGCGACACGAATGAGGCGCCCGGTCATTCCCGCACGAATCGTTCGCTCTGGCATCGTTTCACTCCTCTTTCTTCGTAAGAAAAACGCCTCAGATTACCGTGCGCGAGGCGAAAGTCATCGTGGCAAGATCCGCTTTGTATGGAGACTCGCCGATCTTGCGGATGAGACCTTTGCCGAGCTTGAACCGGTACCGGTTGGTCATCGGGTCAGGCACACGAGGTGCCAGGCTGTTTGCATCGGAACCCAGGTTAAGGAAGTACGTCCATGTGACGCCCGGACGAACTGCGTCCGTCACGATGGCGACAGCTTCAAGGGCCCCTTTGCCGACGCGGATGTGGCCCGCTTTTTCAAGTCCGGTGTATGATGGATCCGAACTTTCCACGCTCACGAAACCGCCGGTCTGAACGAGCACGTCGTTGTTTTCGACGCGGACTCGATCGCCGCTCTCGATCCCCCGCGCCGCGGCATCGACCGGGTGGATTTCCAGCCAGTTCTCGGGCCAACGCTGCATGATGAAGGGTTTGCGTTTGTCGTCGTACAGGCTCTGCCAGATCTCGTTGATCCGGCCGCAGGTGACCCAGAGCTCGTCGCCCGTAGGTGCGATGCGCTCGTAGAAGTCGCCGAACATCTCCCACGGCGACTTGTTGAACATGGCCTTGCCGCTCTGGGTCTTGAACGCCGACAGCCATTTCTGATGCACCGTCGGTCCTTCCGGCGTACCGAAATCCGTTTCGTGGTCATGGAGGCGCTTGGTTCCCACGATCCCTCCGGGAACACGTGAATCGACGTAATACCCCGCGTATTCCTGATACTCGCGGGGCTCCGTTATGTCGGATCGGTAGCGGATCGGTGTCTGGATCCCGCGCGTGCCCATCTTGCGTAGCAGTTCATGGCCTCGCATGCCGAGCCTCTTCGCATAAACCACCAGCGGATGGTAGTTAAGCAACCCCTTCCTGCCGGAACGGGCCGCTTTCTCGAACACGTCGTTCGAGTCCTTCCAGTCGTAGTCTTTGAAGCCCATCTTCCGGGCGAACTTCGAGATGATCCACCAATCCGGTTGCGCCTCGCCCGGTGGATCGCTAAATTTCGAGTAGAGCCGCAAACGCCGCTCTCCATTGCAGCGTGAGAGGTCGCATTCGCCCCATCCCGCGGCCGGCAGGACGATGTCGGCAAACTCACCACCGATAGGCGAGCGAAGATAGATGTCCTGATCCACGACCATCATGCCGTCGGTGTCCACGCGCTTTTTGAGCGCGGCGACGGCGGAGTCGCGATCGGCCTTGGTGACTTGATGGCGACTCTCACTCGTCATGCGCCGGAAGGAACGACCGAGCTCCTGGCTTCCCGCCATGGCCTGGATCCACGTCGTGCCGATGACATAAGCGAACCGAAGTTTGCCCGCTTCGACCCAGCGGTCCAGATCGATCTCCTGCTTTCGCCGACCCGGGAACTTCTGCGGCGAGAATATGCGGGGATAAGAAGCGGCGCCATACCAGCCGCGCTGATGTCCGCCGAGCCGGGAGAGTACCTGGCCCGGCCGATTGCCGGCACCGCACATCAAACCCAGGGCGGCGAACGAGGCCGTGTTCAGATAGTTGTTGCTCCAATAGTTCCCCTTCTCGAACGCGAACGACGTCTTGGGTCGCTTGCCGTCGATCGGCTTGGCGATCATCGCCGCAGCCGCTTTGATCTTCTCCGCGGGGATCCCGGTTTTGTTGGCCGCGAAGGCCAACTCACTGTGGGGGTTGCCGAGGATCCACTTCTTGTACTCATCAAAGGTGGCGCCGAGCTTGCCCCAGGTCGTTCGCCACTGCCAGGGCGTGTTACGAGTTCCTCTGCCGAAGCCCGAATCGATCTCCCATCGGTTTGCGATCCACTTGTTGATGAATTCCTCGTCCTCCCAACCGTTCTCAAGGATGAGCCGGATCAAAGCCATGTGGAGCAGGGCGTCGGTGCCGGGGATGATGGGCAGGAAGAGGCCGCCGATCTTCTCGGCATACGCCGCACCGGTGGTCTTGCGCGGCAGCACCATGATGATCTTGTTGGGATGGCCCTTCATCATCCAGTCGGTGAACAGCACGGTCTTCGTCTCCCAGGGATCGGTCCCGGAGATGAAGATAACGTCGGCGAGCTTCCAATCCTCGTTCGAGGCGCTGAACGTCACGATCCCGGAGTCATCCACTCCGGCGGTGTCGTTCCCCGGACCCGGTTTGTCGTGGGGTGCGTAGGCCGGTGTCTGGATCGACTCGAACGCCAGCTTGGAGATGGCGTAAGTGTTTTCGAAGAACTCGTACGAGTAGGTCTTCATCCCCCAGGCTGCTTCGCCATAGCTGCCGATGACGTGTTTGGAAACGTCGGCCATGATGTCGAGCGCGAGATCCCAGGAAACCGGCGTGAGTTTGCCATTAACCCGAAGGAGTGGATGATGAAGTCGATCCTTCGTGGGACCATCCGGGTTGTAAACCTTCTGAGCGATGCACCCACCACGGATGGAGTGATTGCCTCCCCGGTTGACGACCGTCGCGTCGCCGTCCGGCTTGACGATGACGTGATGTTTCTTGCCGCCAACGAGACAGAAGTTGTGCTGGTTCGGACTTGCCCACCGCCCCGAAAGTGCCGGGGCGGGAAAATCGACCCCGTAGGCGTTCTCACTCGCGCGCGGACCGCCCTCCTTGCCCTCAGGCCACACATAGGCTTTGTAGCCGCATCCCACGATACAATAGTCGCAAGCCGTGGTGAACACTTTGGCGTCACGCGGCGGGAGAGGCACATGATCCATCTGTTTGTAGTCGTTGGCCACTTTCTTAACTCCCTTCGACGAACGCAACGTTGGTCGGATATCCGTAGATGAG
>CBDUXT010000146.1:0-9393 GCA_965371245.1 uncultured bacterium
CGGCGGAGTGATTATCGGTAGTCATAACAGATCAAGACGCGAAAGTCCAGCGGGGCGTGGAGAAGTCCGGCAGTCGGCGGCTTGATGTTCCTACTCCGGTTCGGAAGGCCGGCGACGGATCGGCGTTCTTGTCCGTTGGAGCCCTGGCGCCGGGCGGACTCGTAGCGTTTGTGACGCGGGTACTTGGGTGTTCCGCGATCCGATCGTGCCGTGACGGCAGAACCTTGGCGGCTATCCCGACAACACGTGCGGCATGGGCTTCCAACGCGTGAAAACACCGGAAAGATGCCGTTGCCACGCACTTCCGGGATAGGCGCTTGGTTGTTTTTCCAGCCCGAATGAACTACGCTGTCGGGGACGGAGAGACGTCTTTGGGGGAATCATCCAGCTGTTTTCGGAGGGAAGCCATGACCACCTGCCGGGGTGTCCTCGTGCTCGTCGTCGTTGTCGTGTCGGCGTCCGGGGCGTGGGTCGTGGGCGGTCAACAACGATCCATTCCTTCGGTGCCATTGACCAGGCACCGTCAAGGTGGCCGGGCGATCGATCCCCAACCCAAGCCGTTGCGGGCGGAGCCCTCGACCCCGCTCGTCCATCTTGAGAATCCACGTGACGCCGACCAACCAGTCAACGCAGCCGAACGCCATCGCACCCCCGTGTCGCCGCGGTTTTTCCGGCGGCTTCCTGTTGATGTCGTGCCAAGGCGAACGGTGGTCGCCTCTGCCAGCGGGCCGGTCGGGTCCACGGGGGACCCGTCGAGATTGGTGTACAGCAACACCGAGGGGACGTTTGTCCTCGGTACCGGCACGGCCGGCGCTCTTCTCGCCGACGACATCACGGTGCTGACCGCGCCGGGCTGCAACCTGAGCCGGTACGAGTTCCTTGTCACCGGTAACCGCACCGGCGAGGGCGTCAACCAAGACCCGTTCAGCGTGGATTTTTCGTTGTATGACGCCTGCCCGGGTGCTGGGGGCACGGCCATCCCCGGTACGGAGGGGCACGTCGAGTTGCCTGATGCAGGGTTTCACACGGTGGTGTTCGAGACCCCCGCGGCGGTTGATGTTCCGATCCCCGCGTCCTTGTGGATCGGCGTTCGCTTCAGCACCGCAGCCGCCGGTGTCGCCGTCGGTGCTCCGGCGCGCGTCGGTTTCTCGGCCGACACGATGAACTTTCCCGGGTTTGACTGCGACGTTTCGCTGGGCGGGTTTCCACGTTTTCCCCACGCCAGCTTTCATGTTGAGGTCTACGCGGCTGACGATTGCGGCACCGCCTTCGTCGGCTATCGAGCGAGCGGCCAGTCGTCTGAGCCGTTTGTCGAAGGGGCTCCTATCCAACTCGCCGATGACATATCATTGGCACGCGACGATTGCCGGATGGTTGCGTACGAGGTCGCCGTGAAGGCGACCGGCCCCGGTGTGGGGGGCGGTGTTCTGTTCGATTTGCGAACGGAGCTCAGCAACGAGAATCCGTTCGACGGCGGTGTGATCGCGGGGACGCGCCGGCAGGCGTCGGTGTTTTCAGACGCCGTCCAAGTTCATCGCTTCGCGTTCGACCCGCCCATCCCGGTGCCACGCGATTTCTGGCTCGCTGTTCGCACCAACGCGGCCGACGTTGGTCCGTTGCTGGTCAATGATCCGCCGCCGATCGGAACGGGTCGCAACCTCTTCGCGTCGTTCGACGAAGCGGAAGGGGTGTGGGAGTTCTTTCGCGTTTCGAGCCCGCCGCCGCAGGGGTCGTTCGACGTGACCATCTTCTGTGCGGGCGAAGCGCCGCTGGGCGCGTGCTGCGACACACTGTTTCCCGCTTCCGACGGTCAGCCCGTTTGCCGAGACGTTCCGCGGCTCAACTGTCCGCTGGGGCGCTGGCAGGAGGCGATGTCGTGCGCGACCGACCCATTTGAGTCGGTCTGTGGCCCCGTCGTTCGCGATGGGTTCGAGAGTGTACAGGTGAATGTGAGCGGGGACGGGTTCAACATCGCCGGCGATGCGGCCAATGAGCCGTCGATCGCCGTTGACCCGACCAACCCCGAGCGGGTTGTGATCGGCTGGCGGCAGTTCGACACCGTGACCTCGAACTTCCGACAGGCCGGCTGGGCTCATAGCGCCGACAGCGGCGTTTCGTGGACCTTCCCCGGCGTGCTGGAGCCGGGTCAGTTCCGCAGCGATCCCTCGCTCGATGCCGACCCCGACGGGGCATTCTACTTCTACAGCATCAGCACGACCCGGTCGGCCGAGCTGTTCAAGTCGATTGATGGTGGGCTCTCCTGGGAAGGCCCGATCCCGGCGTTCGGTGGGGACAAGCCGTGGATGGCGATCGATCCCACGGAGGGTCCGGGACGCGGGAACATCTACGCGATGTGGACACCGTTTTCGAGTTGTTGCAACGGCATGTTCACGCGATCGACCGACGCTGGGTTGACCTTCGACGAACCAATCAATGTGCCCCTGTTCCCGTTCTTTGGAACCGCGACGGTCGGCCCCGAGGGTACGCTCTACCTGGCCGGCACCGGCGCGAGCATCACCCGCTCGACCAACGCCAAGATGCCCGACGAGCCGGTGGTGTTCGATCTGGCGCGGTTCGTCGATCTGGGGGGCTTCACGTCGTCGGGTGGCGCGCCCAACCCCGGCGGTCTTCTCGGGCACGTGTGGGTGGCGACCGACCATTCCGACGGTCCGACTCGCGGCAACGTCTATCTTCTGGCATCGATTGACCCGGTCGGCCCCGATCCGTTGGACGTCATGTTCGCGCGGAGCACCGACCGCGGGCAGACGTGGAGTCAGCCGGTGCGGGTCAACGACGATCCCGTGGACACCGGAGCATGGCAGTGGTTTGGGACCATGTCGGTAGCTCCGACGGGACGGATTGATGTCGTCTGGAACGACACGCGAAACGGCGGCGGGGCAGGTCATCTTTCGGAGGTGTTCTATTCGTCCTCACTGGATGCGGGTGAGACGTGGTCGAGCAACATCCCCGTCACCCCTCAGTTCAACAGCCTTCTCGGGTTTCCCCAACAACGCAAGATCGGCGACTACTATCACATGCGGTCCGACATCGGTGGCGCGAACCTGGCGTACGCGGCCACCTTCAACGGCGAGCAGGACATCTATTTCCTTCGGATCCCCGTGGATTGCAACGGCAACGGGATCGAGGATCCGACCGAGATCGCGGATGGGTCGGTCGATGACTGCAATGTCAACGGCGTGCCCGATGAGTGCGAACCGGACGAGGACTGCAACGAGAACGGCACGCAGGATATCTGCGACATCGCCTCGGGCACTAGCGACGATTGCAACCGCAATCTCGTGCCCGACACCTGCGAACCGCCGGATGATTGCAACCACAACGACGTGCAGGACATCTGCGACGTTTCGGCCGAACCCGGCAGCGACGAGAACGAAAACGGCATTCCGGACGAATGTGAGCGTACGTTCTCGCAGCCTCCTTTGGGCATCGGAGAGGAAGTCATCTCCAACATCGACTGGATCGATCGAGATCCGAACGTGCTCATCGTGGATGACTTCGTCTCTGACGGGCGCCCGATTACCGCGATCCGTTGGTGGGGGAGTGACTTTCTCGCCGATCCACCGCGGCCGGTGAACGATCAATGCGCGGACGCGATCTTGTTGAACGAAAGTGGGGCGTTGTTCACGAATATCAACGCGGACACGGACGGGCCGATCGGTTCGTGCATGTTCATCTCTCCGGACGTTTGGTTCGACTATGTCGCACCCTGCGACGGTGTGGTGACGATCGACACCTGCGGCTCGTCGTTCGATACGGTCGTGGAGGTGTTCGCCGGTTGCGGATGCGACGCGCTGATTGCCGGGATTGCGTGCAACGATGACGCCACGTCGCTGGAGGCGTGCGGCGGCACGACTCAATCCGCGGTGCGGCTGGTCGCTCGGGCGGGTGATTGTTTCAAGCTGCGCATCGGTGGGTTCGCCGGTGATGAGGGCGAGGGTGTGGTGACCGCGCGTTGTGCGCCCGGTGTTCAGACCGATCTCTTCGCGTCGGACCCCCGCACCGGGCTTCTTGGTACGGTCGATCCGGACACGGGGTTCTTCGTGCCGTTGTCGCCTTTCCGGGCGCAGTTCGGATCGGTCACGGAGATCGAGTGGGACTTGTCCGGCACGGTGATCTACGCTTCCACCGGCGCCGGAAGCGGCCTGATCGAAACGATCGATCCGGACACGGGTGAGCTTCTCGGGGTCGCGGTCCAATCGATGTTTGGGGCGCTCAACGGGCTGGAATTCAACGCGACGGGGGAGCTGCTAGGCACGCTCGTGGCGGGCGGCGGAAGCCCGTCGAGCCTTGTGCGCGTTGATCCGGTCACTGGGGTAATTACCCTGATTGGCCCCACCGGGTTCTCCAACATCGGGGGACTGGCCTTCGATGCCTCATTCACGACACTCTTTGGAATCACCTCGGGCGGGAGCAATCCGCCGATCCTGCTGTCCATCGATCCGCAGACCGGGGCGGCCGGCGTGATCGCGACGACCACGATGACCTCGGAGGCTTCCTCGCTGGAGTTTTCCGCCGACGGTCGGCTTCTGACGGCCGGGGGCGACGGCGTGTTGTATGAACTCGATCCCGGCACCGGCGCGGCGACAGCGATCGGCCCGCTCGAAAACGCGGTGAAGCTCAGCGGACTGAGTCTTCGCCCATCGAGTTCGGACAGTGCCTCAGTCAGCGCGGCGTCCAGGCGGGGCGGGATGAGCCACTCCACGATCCGCAGTGTGTTATCCGGCATCGACTCCGTGGCGTTCACGTCCTCGGACGACGAAGACCCCGGCGGCGGCGTTTGCGGCGCGGACAGCGGTAGCTGTTGCGCCGCGAACGGAAGCGCCGGCTGCGACGACGTGGGGTGCTGCCAGGCTATCTGTTTGCTGGATCCCTTCTGTTGCGATGACGACTGGGATCTGCTCTGCGCACAAGCCGCGCGCACGCAGTGCGGCGCGTGCGGAGTCTCGCGCATCGACGGCTGGCTCGTGAGCGTATACGAACCGGTCAACGAGCAGGTCGGCTCGGCCGCCGCCCTGGGAGCCTATTTCTGCGCAACCGAACAGGTGGCGAGCCGGCCCGCCGACGACCCCACCTGTGACGAACGCTCGGTCCTGGAATACGCCGTGGATCTGTCCGACTGCTGCCTGGTTCACACCCGCGTCGATTCGCGGACCGGCGTTGCCCCGGCAAGCCCCGAGGCGTTCTTCGAGGAATCCTGTCTGGACTACAGCCTCAGCGTTCAGGCGGTCGTTGGCCGCCGGTTCATCGATGACGGAACAGGGACTTGTATTGAGGCGTCGGGCAGCCGTCCGGTTCGGCGAAGGTCATGGGGTTGGCACACACAGAGCCGGGACGCCGGCGCACGCCCGGCTCTGATCGGTGCGCTGGCAGCGGACGGGGCGTCGTCCAACGGACCCTTCTCGGTTGTGGACACCGGTTGCGCGGCGCCGAACATGGCCTTCGAACTCATCACGGCGGAACCGGGCGATCTGTCCGACCAGGACGGCGACGGCGTGCCGGATGCGTGCAGTTGCTTTGTGCCGTCATCGCCGCAGGCGGCGCCGTGCTGTCCGGCGTCTGACCTTGGCAGCGCCGTTCGATATCTGTCCTTCGCCGCCGGCGACCCGGGTCGAAGGCAGGCCTTGCGGGTGAGCTTCCGCGATCTGCAACCGCCCTACGATGCGCTGAATGGGACGAGTCTGTGGGTCGGACCGCCGCAGACATTTTCCGAGCGGGCCGATGTTCGCGCGGCGGCAGATGCGCCGGAGTCGCCGACCTTTCGCGCGGCCCAGCTTCAGTGCGAACCCTACTTCTTCGATTGGCACACTGCGGGCACCGTCCACGTGTATCACGGCGGCATCGTGCCAAGCGGGACCTACCTCGTTTCGGCCGTGGACGAAACGTGCATGCAGACGCCCGAGGTGAGTTTTTCTTCCGCGTTGGTGCTGCACACGAGTCGATGGGGCGACGTCGTGACGGATTGCACGACGCCTCCCTGCTCACCGCCGGACGGTCGCGTTGATATTGTCACGGATGTGGTGGCCGTACTGGACAAGTTCGCCAACCTGGGTGTTGCGGTGGCGAAGCGACGGGCCGACATCGAGCCGGCGGTGCCGGACCAGATCGTGGACATGGCGGACGTGGTGTTCGTTCTCGACGGGTTTCAGGGGCTCTTGTATCCATTCACCGAGGTGCCCGTGCCGTGCGCGCCGTAGCTACGGCGGCGTGTTGAGCTGCGATTCCAAGACAAGAATCGCTAAATCGAGGAGGTCCACGTTCCCGTCGCAGTCAAGGTCGGCGGCGTGGCACTGGCTGGGTAGAGGTGCTCGGCCGATGCAGGTTTGCAGCAGCGCATAGTCGGCCAGGTCGATCTTCCCGGCCGCCGGGGGTCCGCAAAGCGCAAGCACGAACAGCCCGCGCTGCATGTCGGATACAAGGATGGTGCCGCTGGGCAAGTCAGAGTACACGCCCCACGCGCCATCGAAGCCGAGGTCGCTCCCCCCCGGGTGGGTGTCGAACAGTGCGACCTCGTGTGCCAGGGTCACGTCCTTGATGTCGAACACGCGCAGCCCCGACGTGTAGTTGGCCTCGAAAGCCAGGTCTCCGGTGACCATGAGATTGTGATCGATCGTACACAGACCGGTTGAGAAGCTGGCCACTTCGAACGGGTTGGCCAGGTCTTGGATGTCAACGACGTAGGTGGTCGCCGGCAGGTTAAAGGCTCGCTCATCGAACTCGTCGCCGAAGAGCAGGAAGCGTTTGTCGGGCGTTAGCCAGCCCTGGTGACAGAATGCGACGGTCGGGTAGATGTGCGTCGAAAGCGTGACGATCGCGTCCTTGTCGGTGACGTCGATAATCTTGACGCCGGCGCCACCGGAGAACGCGAAGGCGATCTCGCACGGCTGCCCGGCTCGATCGACATGGGGGCACTCGTCGTAGCTGACCACGAAGATGTCGTGCGCCTGGCTCCTCGCTTGGTTGGGGCTGGTCGGCTCGTTCCACTGCCCCGCCCGCCGGGGGGCCGCGGGGTCGGTCAGGTCAAAGACGACAAACCCCAATCCGAGGTTGGTGTCGCAGGCGTAGGCGAATCCGCTGTTGGCGTTGACGAAGATGTTGTGCGCCGTCGTGACCCCGCCGTCGGCTGATCCGACCAGCTCGACAATCCCGTCGTCGATTCGCGTCAGGTCAATGATCTGGATTCCACCGCCGCTTTCGTTGACGTTGTAGGCGTACTCCCCAAACGTGGCCATGTCGCTCCAGGTGGACGCCGCGTCGCTGATGTCGGCGATGACCACGGACTCGGTCGGATCGGTGACATCGACGAACCCGGTGCCCTGCGTCAGGCCGATGATGGCGTATTCGCGACCACCCGGCGAGACATAGCCCCAGACGTCGTTCGCGCGGGTGGAGCCGCTGTCGAACGCCGTCAGCGGCACTCGGTCAAGCAGCTTGACGCCCATGGCGTCGAACTCATCCCCTTGGGGGCGGCACTCGACCTGACAACATGGTGTCATCCGCGAGAAGGTCTGGGTTGGCCCGACACAGTCGGTGTCGGCCACGTCGTCCTCGCAGGTTCGGGTGGCCACATCGCAGCAAGCACCACGGCAGCCCTCGCACGTGCCGTCACAAGCGACGGCGGTGAGGTTCATCCGGTAGGAGCCGCCGAAACCCTTGTCCGCCACGGCTTTGGTAGTGACGGGATAGTAGTAGGTTCCGGACGGGAGCGACTCGAAGCGCAGAGAGAGGTTTCCCTCGGGGCATTTCCGGATTCCGGTCTCGGCGGCCCGGTGGATCGGCCCGCAGGATCCGTCCGGTGAGCATGAGCCGGCGAGGAGGGACCCGGGCTGGATGTCGGGGTCGGCACCGTCGCAGAAGTCGATCAGTACGTCGGCGCAGGCATCAAGGTGAAAGCCCTCCCACCAGACAATTCCGAACGTGGGTTGGCAATCCGGACCTGTCACCCCGGAGGCGTTGCCCAGGATGACGACCGTCTCGGCACGCCGCGCAGGCGCCACGGTTAGGGGAATGACGACGACATCGGTGCAGAAATCTGCCCCGGTCCCGGACACGTCGTTGCCGCCGGTCGATCGGGTGGCGACTTGGTCCGATATCGGCTGCCCTGCGACAACGGCGGGGCCGATTCCTGGAAGGATGGCCAGGGTGGTTGCCATGGCGCTTAGTGCCAAGGAACGGCGACGCTCGTTCATCGGCAGCCTCCACGGCGAGACGGTCGGTTCAGCGGTGCTGGGATGCTCATGATACCCCCCACTGGTAGGCGTCGCGCACCGGGTTTCCGCGGGCGATCAGATCGTTTGGCGTCACCACCGATGCCCCCCCTTTATAGAACAACGCGACGCTCCAGTCTATTCCCGGGCTCCGGTCGAACGGGTGTAACCCTTGTTCCCGGTCCAAACACGAAGCCAGGGTGAAACTATGAAGGAGGAGGTCGAGCCGGTTCACGGCGCCTTGGCAGTGGGTACACCCTTGGATCGTTCTTGGGTTCCTCGAGTTTCCACCCAAGGAGCGAACCAGGAACCTTGTCGGCATCGACCTCCACACGAGGACTATCAGCCTTTGTGTCGTGGACCAAGAACGAAACGTGCTGGATCGCAAGAGATTCTATCGGTGCCGGCCGGAGCGGATCGTGTGGTGCTGGCCCACCCCAAGAAGCTACGGGTCATCGCCGAGAGCACCCGTAAGAGCGACAAGCTCGATGCCCAGGTACGGGCGGAGTTTTTGGCGCTGGACATGATACCGGAGGCCTACCGGCCGGGGCCGCGGCAGCGGGCACACCGCGTACCGGTTCGCCATCGGCACTACCTCCGTGGACGACTGACCTCGGTGCGAAACAAAATGCGCCGAATCTTGAGTGACTACAACGCGGACCGAGCGAACCTGTTCACGCGTGTGGGCTTGGCCTACCCGGCGAAGGTGCCGGTGTCGCAAGCCGACCGCTTCGTACTCGATCAGCTTCGCGCCGAATGGGAGGCCCACGGCGCTCAGCTACAGGCCGCGGAAAAACAGCTGCGAGCGTTCGCTGCCGATGCCCCGATGCGCGAGGCTGAGGCTCGGGCTGTGCTCGACACCCTACCCGGCGTTGGCTTCGTGACGGTGGATGTGGTGGTCAGTGAGCTGGGAGACATCCGTCGGTTCGGATCTCAGAAGAAGGTGTGCGCCTATGCGGGGCTGGCCCCCGGCGGGCGGGAATCGGCCGGGCGTAGCAAGCAGCTGGGTATTACCAAGGAGGGCTCAAGGCTTCTGCGTTGGGTGTTGGTGGAGGCGTCTTGGCAGTTGGTGTATCGCACGAGTCGCTGGCGAAACATCTTTGAGGCCTTGGCCAAGCGACGAGGCAAGAAACGGGCGATCGTCGCGGTGGCCAGGCGACTGTTGTGC
>CBDUXT010000147.1:0-9306 GCA_965371245.1 uncultured bacterium
GGAAGGTCGCCGAAACGATGAGCAAACGCATCACCGACCTGAACCCCGGACAGGGTTTGACGGGCAACCTGGTCACCGCCGCACTGGTGTTGGGCGCTTCTCGCCTCGGCGTCCCGGTATCGACGACGCATGTGTCGTGCGGTGCGATCTTTGGGATCGGCATGGTTAGCCGCACCGCGCGTTGGAAGACCATCGCACAGATACTCGCGACCTGGATGACCACACTGCCGCTGGGCGCCGCGCTCGGCGCGGCGATCTACTGGGCGCTGACCCACACGGGAAGCTAACGCAATGGGAATGGCCATTTCCGTACCGCTGATGCTGCATGGACGTAACGCCTTCGATGAACACGTCGAGGCAGCCTGCGGCGGACCGTTGCGCGCAACATCGATTGAGACGTTTCAGGTCAACATCGGTCTGACCTGCGATTTGGCCTGTCGTCACTGCCATGTGGAATCCTCGCCGAAACGCACGGAACAGATGGAATGGCGAACGATGCTGATGGTGCTTCAGGCCGCAAAGCGAGCTGGCGTCAAGACACTGGACATCACCGGCGGTGCGCCGGAGATGAACCCCAACTTCCGTCGTTTCGTCATGATTGCGCGATGTAGAGACCTTGATGTGCTGGTGCGGACGAACCTGACCATGATGCAACACGATGGGTATATGGACCTGCCCGAGTTCTACCGCGACCAGCGCGTTCGTCTGGTCGCCTCACTGCCATGCTACCTGCCGGAAAACGTCGATCGACAGCGCGGCATGCGGGTGTACGAGAAAAGCATCGACGTGATCCGACGACTGAACTTAGTTGGATACGGCACCGAACCGGACTTGACACTGACCCTTGTATACAATCCAAGCGGACCGTCGTTGCCGCCTGAGCAGACTCAGCTGGAACGTGACTATCGCCGTGAGCTTCAGCGCCGCTTCGGGATCAGCTTCACCGAGCTTTACACGATTACGAACATGCCCATCGGGCGGTTCTTGCACGACCTAAGCCGCGACGGCCACGACGAACGATATCTCCAACTGCTGCGCGAGTCGTTCAATCCCACGACCTTGGATGGTCTGATGTGTCGCCGACAAATCCATGTGAGTTGGGATGGCACGCTTCATGATTGTGATTTCAACTACGCCATGAGACTACCGACGCGGAAGAGCCTTCCGCGAAACATCAAGGATTTCGACACCGAAAGTTTGATGGGCCGCCGGATCGTTACCGGCCAGCATTGCTTTGGCTGCACGGCCGGCACCGGGTCATCCTGTGGAGGGACCATCGTATGAGTTCGACATCGACAACGACCGTGGCCACAGACTCGGCGCAGAGACCGGCTTCGCGACCCGCGCGGACGGGCCGGCTTTCGACTGCAATACACAGGCGTTCAGGAGTAATCAAGGGCGTTTCCATCGCGCTAATCGTCGTTGCGCTTCTTGTGATTATCCGTGCGCTGCCCGTGGATCGGGCCATCGATCTTCTGAAATCGAGAGTAGATGGTCTGGGGGTTTGGGGGCCGCTCGCGCTCGGCGCAGCTTATGTAGTAGCGGCGCTGGCGTTCTTTCCCGGCTCCGCACTGACACTCACCGCCGGGGCTGTGTTCGGCCTGGCCTGGGGAACAGTGACCGTATCGCTCGCATCCACGACCGCCGCGGCGTTGGCATTCTTGATTGCGCGTTACCTGGCACGTGACAAGGTGACGAAGCAAGCCCAGCGGTACCCGAAATTCAAGGCCATCGACGGCGCGATCGGCGCCGGCGGCTGGAAGATCATCGCGATGTTGCGATTGTCCCCAGCCATGCCCTTCAGCCTGGGCAACTACCTCTTCGGCCTAACGGCGATCCGCTTCTGGCCATACGTTCTGGCAAGCTGGCTGTTCATGCTGCCGGGCACGTTCATGTTCGTGTACCTGGGACACATCGGAACCGAGGGGTTGCGATCCGCAGCCGGAGCCGAACGGGGAAGGGCGCCGGCGGAGTGGGCACTGCTCGGCGTCGGACTGTTGGCCACCGTCGCGGTCAGCGTCTATGTAGCGCGGCTTTCCCGCAAGGCGCTTGGAGAGCAAACCCGAATTGAGGAGCAGACGGCGGAAATGGAGCAACCCAGCGAATCCGCGGCGCAAAACGCTACGGTCGCGCCCGGCTGGCCGTGGGGGATGACCCTACTGGCGACCGTGGCCGTCGCGATGCTGGCCGTTGCCGCGTGTACGCATCAGCGGCGCGACGCGCTGAAAAACCTGTTCGGCCCGGCACCGGTTACGCTTCAAGAGGCATACAGGAACCAATCCGGTGGCCCGACGTTTGACCACTCCGCGTTCGACACCTTACTTCGCAAACACGTCGATGAAGACGGGTGGGTTGACTACGACGGCTTTCGTAGCGACGCCGGATCGCTGGACGCCTATATCACTTCAATTGGAAATGCGCCCTTCGCCGATCTCGGTCGTGACGAGAAACTGGCGCTTCTGATCAACGCCTACAACGCATTCACGCTCCGCTTGATCCTCGATCATTACCCCATCGAATCAATCAAGGACATTCCCGGTGCGAAGCGATGGGATGCCAAGCGTTGGCGACTGGGCTCGATGACGCTTAGTTTGAACCAGATCGAGCACGAGCAGATCAGACCGAAGTTCGCCGAGCCGCGCATACATTTCGCCCTGGTCTGTGCCGCCATCGGTTGCCCAAAGCTACGCAACGAGGCCTTTCAAGCGGACCGGATCGAGGAACAACTGGAGGACCAGACGCGCTACGTGCATTTGCATGATCGATGGTTTGGTTATCAGCCGCGTGCGAAGGAAGTTCATCTTACGAAACTCTACGACTGGTATGGGGCGGACTTCAAACAGGTGGCGGGTTCCGTGCTGGATTTCGCCGCTCGCTATTCCGCGCCGCTCAAGTCAGAGCTAGGTGAAGACAAGAAACCGCGAATCAACTGGCTCGACTACGATTGGAAACTCAATGACAGAAAAAACAACCACTGAATCCCCGCGACTGGAAGTGCCGCCGGCGGAAGCTGAAGCCAAGGACGGTGTTGAAATGTCTGGCGATTCGATCATCGAGGAATTCCCGCAGGCCCACCCGTTCGACGAACACAATCAGGCCCTGATCGCCAATGTGCACCCGACGGACTGGACCAACCCGGAGCCATTGGGTCGCTACAACATGGTCGTGATCGGCGGTGGCACCGCCGGTCTCGTGACAGCAGCCGGAGCCGCCGGCCTCGGCGCGAAGGTGGCGCTTGTCGAGCGCGCCCTGTTGGGCGGCGATTGCCTCAACGTCGGATGCGTGCCGTCCAAGGCTCTGATTCGTTGCGCTCGCGCGTTCGCCGAAGTGCGTGACGCGGGCGCCTTCGGCGTGACTGTGCCGGATGGTGCAGCCGTGGATTTCAGTTCGGTGATGGAGCGCATGCGGAAACTTCGTGCCGACATTAGCCCGAATGACTCGGCGAAGCGATTCCGCGAATTGGGCATCGACGTCTTCATCGGTGACGCCCGTTTCACCGGACCGAACACGGTCGAAGTCGATGGAAACACGCTCCGATTTGCGAGAGCGTGCATCGCGACGGGCGCCAGGGCAGTACCGCTGCCCATACCCGGTCTGGCGGAGGCCGGGTACCTGACGAATGAAACCATCTTCTCGCTTACTGAATTGCCCCGCCGACTGGCCGTTATCGGCGCTGGTCCCATCGGCTGCGAGATGGCCCAGTCTTTCGCGAGGTTTGGCACCGAAGTCACTCTGGTGGAGGCCATGCACCAACTACTCGGGCGCGAGGATCAGGATGCCGCGGAGCGCATCAAGCGGGCCTTGGTGCGCGACGGGGTTCGGATAAACTGCTGCGCGAAGATCACGGGCGTGCGTAAGGAGGGCGACGAAACGATCCTCACGCTTGGAGGGGAGACAGGCGGTGAGCTTGTGGGGGATGCCGTACTTGTATCCGTGGGACGGGCACCGAACGTCGAGGGATTGGGGCTGGAAGCGGCCGGCGTTGAGTTCGACACAAGGAAGGGTGTCAAAGTCGATGACCGCCTGCGGACTACGAACCCGCGAATCTTCGCGGCCGGCGACATCTGTTCGCCCTACAAGTTCACGCACGCCGCCGATTTCATGGCCCGCATCGTGATTCAAAACGCACTGTTCTTCGGCCGGAGCAAGGCCAGCGCCCTGACGATTCCCTGGTGCACCTTCACCGATCCCGAGATCGCTCATGTCGGCCTGTACGAGCAGCAGGCGCGAGATCAGGGAATCGAGGTGGAAACATTCACCGTGGAAATGTCCGACGTCGATCGCGCCGTGCTGGACGGCGAGGTCGATGGCTTCCTGAAAGTGCATGTAAAGAAGGGATCCGACAAGATCCTCGGAGCGACGCTCGTCGCCCGTCACGCCGGCGAGATGATCTCCGAGATCACGCTCGCGATGGTATCGGGCGCGGGACTCGGCACGCTGGCCAAGACCATTCACCCCTATCCCACGCAGGCGGAGGTGATCCGAAAGGCCGGTGATGCCTACAACCGGTCGAGGTTGACTCCACGGGTGAAGGGCCTGTTTGAAACTCTACTGCGCTGGAGGCGATAACCGCGATGAAGCCGAGATCCAACGTCATTATGAGTGAGTTCAAACACAAGGGTCGGCTGGATCTTGCGTTCCAACGCTCAGTTGTACGGCGGTCGTTGGCCTATGCCATCGTAGTGGGAGCTATTCTGATTCTAATCAACCACGGCGAGGCGATCTTGGATGGCGAGGTTGGCACGAATCGAGTCGTGAAGATGGGATTCACGGTGTTCGTCCCGTACGTCGTTTCCACGCTTTCGAGTGTTGGTGCAATATGGACGGAATCGCATAGTAGCAGCACTAGCCGAGAAAGAAAACTATGAATTCACGCCTTCGCGAGAGACCATCAAGCCATGCCGGTGTCGTTGGTCGGGACTCGCCAAAGGTTGATAGGACCCGAAAGACCCGTGGGCAAGGTCTCGAGCGGATGACCTCTGGATTGCGACGCCTGTCCGTCATTATTCCGACATTCAACGAGGAAGGGACGATCGGCCATACGCTCGACCGCATACGCAGTGGAACTGCGTGGGAGGTGATCGTGGTCGATGGGCGAAGCACGGACCGGACCCGTGAAATCGCTCGCGCCCACGGCGCAACGGTTATCGACTCGCCTCCCGGTCGGGGGCGGCAGCTTGCGGTGGGGGCGTCGATCGCGACCGGTGATACGCTTCTGTTCCTGCATGCCGACACATCTCTGCCTTCGGGTTTTGACGACTACGTCTTTCGCGCTCTCGATCAACCGGGTGTCTGCGCCGGCGCGTTCCGGTTGCTGATCGACGGCGAAGGACGATCCTTCCGGCTCATCGAGAAAATAGTGAACTTCCGGTCCCGCGCTCATCAGATGCCTTACGGCGACCAGGCCATCTTCGTTCGGGCAAGTGTCTATCACGAGGCTGGTGGGTTCCCCGACCTGCCGATCATGGAAGACTACGTGCTGATCCGGCGCTTGCGGCGTATCGGCCGTATCGCGATGGTACCGGCAACGGTCGTGACATCGGCTCGCCGGTGGATCAAGAACGGTGTATGGCGCACCACACTGCTCAATCAAGCCTGCATCATGGCGTACAGGCTTGGTGTGTCGCCCATGAGAATTGTCCGCTGGCGCGCAACCAGAGCTTCTCTGATGAGTAGGATTCTGGGTTGTGTTGCGTTGCTTCGACGTAGGACTTTGCACAAGACCACAGGTCTTTGACGCAAGGACAATCGGATGGAGTCTTGGTTGGTTAGCGTCCAGCCAACAGAGTCGCGCCGAACCGGAGGGCTCAGGTCTGGACTCTATCGTGCGCTCCGCGTCATGTATGTCATCAACAGACCAAGGCATTGGATCAACTCCAAACAGTGTCATCGCTGCGCGAGTGACGTGGCGGTAGAGCAGGTTTTGAAGAAATACAGGAGAATTATTATGGCGACGGTACACGGCGTTACTACTAAGATGCGCGCACTCTTTGAGTATCTCGACGGGCTTTCGAATCGAGCTGAAGAGGAGACGCTAGGAAGGCTCTTGCGCGAGCTTGACATCTCCAGCTCCGACGTACGAGACTTTATTCGATTCGACGAACATCAGTACAGCCGGAACCTCATCCGGGGGAACGAACATTACCAGGTACTACTTCTCTGCTGGCGTAGCGGCCATCGCACGCCCATCCACAATCATCCCGGAGCGGTGGGCGGCGTCCGAGCCCTAAAGGGCGTCGCCACCGAAACGCTCTTTGAATTCACGCCTAGCGGTCTGATCAAACCTACTTCTTCGCGGGACCTGGAGCCGGGCGGAGTCGTCACGCTGGAGGACCCTTACATTCATCAGGTATCCAACCTTCAGGAAGCCGGAGCGGACTTGATCACGCTTCACGTGTATTCGCCGCCGCTACCCCGCATGGACACTTACTCCTTGACCGACACACATCTGGGCGAGTTCCGGCCTACCGCCTTTGAACACGCCCTCGGGAGCGGAATCTAGACTGGATGCTGAACCCACGCGCGACGCAGGCACCGAACTTCGCTGCTAGAGCCAGACGGCGGAAGTGCGGTCAGCAGAATAGCTCTTGGCCGGTCCGGGTTCAGAACGGGAACACAAACTGCAGCGTCGCTAAGGTACCCAAGATGGGGCGAGCGCGTCCCGACATTCTCAGCAGACAAGACGGAGCACAGAGCCATGACAATGAAGCGACCTTACCGGCCCAACGGATTCCGCCGCTGGACGCTCATGGGTCTCGGATCAATCGGCTTCGCCTCGTGCGCGGATACTGGCGCGGTTCGGGAGGCAAAGCAACCGGTGAAGATTGATGTGCAGACTTCGCGGATGGACAGGATGCCGATGGCCGCCGAACCCGGCGCGGAACACGAACGACTTCAGGCATTGGTTGGCGAATGGAAGGCCGAGACGAGGGCTTGGCTCCATCCCGGCGCAACGGTTCAAGAAGGGCAGGGAACCGTGAGCAACTTTTGGATGCTCAACGGGCGGTTCGTCGGGCAGGAGTATAAGAGCCGCGCGCAGAGGCCGAAGTACGAGGGACTCGGCGCGCTGGGCTACGACAACACCAAGAAGGTGTACACAAGTGTGTGGCTCGACACGACGAGCACATCGATCTACACAGCGACCGGTTCGTGCGATGAATCGGGCAACGTGTTCACGTTGGAAGGTGTCTGTCACGATCCCGTGACCGGAGAGCCTGTAAAATGCAAATCGGTCACGCGCATCGTCAACAGGAAGGAATACACCTTTGAGCTGTTCAAGGAAGGCTCCGACGGGAAGGTGTTCCGGGCACTGGACATCACGTACACGCGGAAATGATGCCCGGTCGCCCGCCTCCGACGGACCCATGGAGCAGATTGAAGTGATGATGACCAATTCGATATGGAGAAACGCATGTTGACCAGAGTGGTGACTGCTCCAATGACGCGTGCGTCGGGGATCGTCGGCTGCGCGCTTCTGATAATGACCGGCATGGGGTGCCAGGGATCCGTCAACGAACCGGCGCCACCAACGGGTGAAACGATATCCTTCGCCACCGAGATTCAGCCGATATTCAACGCCAACTGCACGACGTGCCACAGGATAGGCGGACTGGCGGACATCCAGGGAATCCGGCTCAAGCTCGTTGCGGGCGAGTCCTTTGATCTGCTCGTGGATCAACCCAGTTCCCAACGGTCAGACCTGACCCTTGTGGTACCAGGTGACGTCGGCGCCAGCCTCCTCTTCCTGAAGGTCAGCAGCGACTCGCCCCCCATCGGCGGCACGATGCCGTTGGTCGGCGGCCGGCTCTCGTCAACCGACCTCGCCCTGATCCGCGACTGGATCAACCAAGGGGCGATGAACAATTGAGCCAACCACGCCGCCGGCGTGCGAACGGTGCGCCGGACCTCATTGACAACGCTCCGCCCTTCGCGCGGAATCCAACGCAGCGCCGAGACGATGGAGATCCGTGGCTATGAGCAACTATGTCTGGTCCAAAGGCGACAAGGAACTTGAGTTTCGGCGTTTGGAGTTGCTTGCGAAGAGCTACGATCCTACATCAATCCGTCGTCTCGAATCGCTGCCCGTTCGCGCAGGATGGAGTTGTCTGGAAGTCGGCGCGGGTGCCGGTTCGATGGCCCGCTGGCTATGCGAGCGTGTCGGACCCGACGGGCGGGTCCTTGCGGTCGATCTCGAAACTCGATATCTCGACGCGTTCGATCTGCCAAACTTGGAGGTTCGCCGCCTGGACATTGCGACCGAGACCGCGGAGCCAGCGTCGTTCGACCTCGTTCACACACGGGCGGTGCTGGTCCACATTTCTGAATACAAGCAGGCCGTGCGGAATGCGCCCGCAAGCCGGGCCCTTGGCCGCCCTGGCTGGTCTTCGGCGAGAATCAAGCCCTGTGAGGTTTTGATTCGGCATGAAGACAGCGAGGGCTATCAAGGGTGTTTACGGAAATGGACAAGTGGGCAGAGGTTCGGCGGCTGGTGTTCGTCGAAGGCAAGAGCAAGCGGAGCGTGTGCCGCCAGTTCAGGATCCACTGGGACACGCTGAGCAAGATCCTCCAGCACAGCGAGCCGCCTGGACATTGCGGCCGAGAATGCGGAGCCACGGTCCCCGACGGGAGCGCACGATCGACGTGTTGCTCAGCGGTTGGAGCAGACACTCCTCCGTGATGCGCTCGCTAATCGTTACAACGGAATCCGAACACCCTGCGAAAGATGAGCAGTCTGGCTGTCCAGCAGGGGTAGTCTCGAGTCGCCACTCTCAAAACCGCAGCGATGTGCGACACGTTCGCGCCAAATCCGGCTGTTTCCGTGGGCCGTGTCCGTCATCAGACAAAGGAGCGATTCTTTGGGAAGAGTTGACACCACAGCGCAAACGAGGTCGTGCTGCGGATGCGTACGACGGTATGGCCTTTGCAATGATCCAGCCAAAGTGCGAGTCCGAGGCGCTCGATCCTCTCCATGCCGTCCAGCACGGTGCGCCCCGCGTCGATGACCACCAGCAGCGCCGCTGGCACCCCGTCCATATCATAGACCGCGAACGCCGCCATGACCGCAAGCCCGCGTAGGTGACGGGATCACCTGATGCTTCCACTTCGCCGGCTCCCCGTCGGTTCGAGAATCTGCTCGAGCGCTTTCTCGTCAAACGCAAGGTCAGTTGCGGGCTGCAGCGCTTGCCCGAGGCGCTCTTTGATTGCCCACTCGATCTTGGCTTCGCGGGCGCAGTCGAGGCAGGCGTCGAGGTGGGAGATATAACCGAAAGTTGTGGATCGTGACGGGATAAAAAAGCGGCGTATCCT
>CBDUXT010000148.1:0-9147 GCA_965371245.1 uncultured bacterium
TTCATCGACTCAAATCGCAGCCTCGCTTGAGCCTATCCGGCGCTGTAGTATTAGGCGTCAGGGGGATACGGTATTCGCGCTCGCGGTTCGGGAAGCGCGACCTGTCCCGCCCGCGCACGCGTCTTCCGTCACTCCGCCACCGCCCAATCAAAAGAGACTCGCTCAAAACATTCGAGCGTCGTATCGGAGCTGCAGTTGTAGACCCGAACACCGCTGCCGGCGAGTTGGTCGGCGCCGTGCTGAAGCATGCGCGCCATTTTTGGAAACTCGGTTCGCTCGTGGTTTCTTGAAACGGGATCGTTACCGAAAAAGTGCGTCTGTCCCGTTTGATGTTTCAAATCGAGACCGACGTAGTAGATTCGCGTGAAGCCCATGTAAACCGCGACCTGCAGCGCGAAGTACGCGACGGTGTAGCCGCTGTAGATTCCTTCGGTCAGCTCGCGGCTGAACGCTTCCGACCCCAACAGCTTGATCGGAATCCCGAAGGGGCGGTCCTGCAACGTGAACAGGTAGCGGGTCTTGCGTAGTACGTCTTCGTACTCATGGAAGAGGCGCTCGTCCATCGTGCAGTGATAGTGCGTGTCGGGAAACACCAGACTTGAACGATTCAGTCCGATGACGATCCGCCGACCGAGCGGTGTCAGGTCGAGTGTGCCGAGGGACGGACCCGAAGCGAGGATGAACACGCTCTTGCCCTGATGAAGTCCCTTGAAATCACCGATCGTCTCGTAGGCCATCGCTATCCCATCCACCAGTCACGGTCGAAGCAGACGTACTGAATCCGGTTGCGCCCGAACGTGTAGGCCGCGTGGATGACGCCGTTGTCATCCACTGCGGTAGACGGATAGGACACCTCCTGGGGCGTCTCATCGAGATGCTTCGGCTCGGTCCAACTGACCCCGCCGTCCGTCGAACGGGACAGGCTCAAAGGATATCGCCGGTGCTCGGTCGTGTGGTTGTACACCGCGAAGAGCACATCGTCTGAATAGAAAGCGGCCACACCGGAAAGCGGATTGGGCAACGAAGTCCCCACGACGCCCGACCAACTGCGACCATCGTCGTTGGAGAAGACGCGAAGACATCGGCGGGAATCTCCCGTCGGTCGCAAGAGCATCGTCAATCGCGTGTCGTCGTGCCGCGCGATGCATCCCTGAATGGCGCCGGCGTCCGCGAAGCGAGTCACACTGACCCAGCCGCGTCCGTCGGGACCGGCGGTCAACAGAATCGTTCGGTTCTCCGCTTCGTCGTACGCAGGAAGCAGGAAATAGCCGTTTCGTCGCAGGACCGGTGGATACCGCACCATGAGCCCGGACGGCATCCGTAATGACTCCGCCGGCGTCCAGGTGTGCCCCGCGTCGTCACTCGCGGAGGCGTACAAGACCGCGCTGTCCCAGTAATGCCCGCGGAGCGACACGAACAGCAAATGAAGACGCCCTCCGGTGTCACAGAAAAGAACCGGGTTCCCCAACGAACTACTCATCTCACCAAGAATCCGCCGGGGGCGGTGGAACCGGGCCGTGCCGGCCGGCTTGCGGGCCAGGACAAGGACAGCCGCCGAGGTTTCCTTCTCCACATAGGCGTACCACGCCACGAGCACGTCGCCCGTCAGGGTCAACGCGACCGAGGGGCAATGGCAGTGCGGAATCGCCGGATCAGGGTTGGAGAGGGTTTCTTTGTTGACCATACGCTCGGTGCCGATCCCGGGAGGATGGACGGCCCGGCCACGTCCGACTTCGGTTCGCGGTGCGCACGTCTGCCGTGTTTATCGGCAGCGACGCGGACCTGCGTTTGACCCATGTCGGGCGGCGGCAAAGAGGAACCGCACCGTTGGGTTTGCCCCCGTGGCGAGAATGTTTTCGGACCAAGCCGTCATGCACCGGCAGTAGAAGGCACGGCGGTTTCCTTGCCTCGTTACCTGAGCGTGCGCTGCCGGTCCTTCGGAACGAGCTTCGCGCCGAGCCGCGGCTCTCGCCCCAGGATGTGTGCGATGTGATAGTTGAACGTAACGAAGGCTCCGGCCACTGGATCGCCCGCGACAGCGCCACCCTGGTTGGGGTTGGACTCGTTGGGACAGAACGTGGCCAGGTCGAGATGGGCCGGGCCGCAACGGCACAGGTCACGCGTTGGCGTCGATAGTCCGCGCTTCTCGATCTGCCCTGCCTCGCAATCGCGGCAGATCACGCCACCCTCATGCGACGAGAAGTGCGTCAGGTCAGCGTCACGCTCGCAACGCACGCACGCATCGAACCTTGGCAGCAAGCCCACGGTATCGAGCAGCAACATCTGGTAGCGCACGGTCGCTCGCAGCGGCTCGCACGCCTCGCAGAGGTCTCGCAATGTGGCCAACAACGCGTCGAGCAGCGCGGGATGGGGATCCCAATCCTCCGTGAGGCGGCCGGTGATCTCGGCCGCGTAAAGCCCCGCGTGCAGCCGGAAGAGCTGCTCGCGAAGCCCGGAAAGGCTGCGGGTCTGCTTCCAGTTCGTCAGGGTGGCGAGCCGCTCGGCGCGTTCGTGCCGAGTGCTCAGACCGACGGTCCCGACCTCGAGCAGGTCGATCGCCGGCGCGTGTCGCTTCTTGGTGCCGCGCTTGATTCCCTTGGCGATCGCGCGCACCTTGCCATGCCCGCGAGTCAGCAGAACCACGATCTGCGACGTCTCCGAATAGTCGAGCCGCGCCAAAACGACAGCGTCATCCTGAATCGATGCCATAATGACATGCTACCGCGTCGCCGGGTGCAGGCCAGAGTCGCCGGGTTCAGCCGGGTGTGTGACAGTTTTGGCGGACCCTGCAAAGCCATCTTGACGGCGCCACGCTGCGCAAGAGCCGCGGGCGCAAGCCCACGGACACGATGCGAACAAGCACGGGGCTTCTACGCTACCAGACCGGTCACAGGGCTCGGCCCCGTGCTCTGAAAACTTCCCGCCGATTCCGTCATGCACCCGTTCAGGCCAGGCGTGCCGGAACCCCGTCACACACCCGGCCCACGCCTCGCTCTGTCGGGAATGGTTCTGCTATACTGTCGGCCGTTACCTGCCGCGGGTGTCCAGGGCAGATGAGGGGAGCAAGCTGGCACGCCGATTGCCCCTTGAACGTGGAACGCCAGACTCACGAGCCCTCGTGGCAACCGGACGGCCCGATAGACCACGCGAGATCCGCCCCGCCGCTGGAATGACCAGCAAGATTGACCCTTGGAGCTACTTAGATGGCCAACCTGAACCCATTCGCAATCGCCCAGCAGCAGCTTGATGAAGCGGCTGAGAAGCTCGGGCTCGACGCCGCGACCCATGAACTGCTTCGCTGGCCCATGCGAGAATACCACGCAAGCCTTCCAGTCAAGATGGACAACGGCACCACGCGCATATTCAAGGGCTACCGCGTCCAGTACAACGCGGCTCGCGGTCCGACCAAGGGCGGATTGCGCTGGCATCCCGAGGAAACGATCGATACGGTTCGGGCCTTGGCCGCCTGGATGACCTGGAAGACGGCGGTCGTCGATATCCCGCTGGGTGGTGGCAAGGGCGGCGTTACGTGCAACCCCAAGGAGCTCTCGGACGGAGAGAAGGAACGGTTGGCGCGGGCGTACATTCGTGCCATCGGGCACGAACTGGGCGTCCATCGTGATGTGCCGGCCCCCGACGTCTACACCACGCCGCAGATCATGGCCTGGATGATGGACGAGTACGAAGCCATGAAGGGGCAATCGCACCCCGGCATGATCACCGGCAAGCCGATCGCCGTCGGCGGTTCGCAGGGGCGCGGCGACGCCACGGCCCGCGGCGGGGTGTACTGCGTCCGCGAAGCGGGCAATGTGCTCGGCCTGGATGTAAGCAAGTCGACCTTCGCGATCCAGGGCTTCGGCAACGCCGGACAGTTCGCGGCGACGCTGCACGCGCAAATCCTCGGCGGCGGAACCCTTCTCGCCGCCAGCGACTCCCGTGGCGGAGTCATGAACAGCGACGGGCTGGACCCGCAGGCGCTCGTTCGGCATAAGCTCGAAACCGGAGCCGTCCAAGACTTCCCCGGCTCCAAGCCCATCTCCAACGGGGCGCTACTGGAGTTGGAGTGCGATATCCTGTACCCGGCGGCCCTCGAGGGCGCCATCACGGAAAAGAACGCTGGGAACATACAGGCCAAGATTCTGTGCGAACTCGCCAACGGACCGACCACGCCGGAAGCGGACAAGATTCTGTTCGAGAAGGAGGTGTACGTCATCCCCGACTTCCTGGCCAACGCCGGCGGCGTGACGGTCTCTTACTTCGAGCAGGTGCAAAACACCTACAACTACTACTGGTCGCTCGAGGACGTACACCAACAGCTCAACCGCAAGATGACCGACGCGTTCGCGGCCGTCCACGAGATGTCCAAAAAGGTCAAGGCCCACAACCGGGTGGTGGCCTACATGGTGGCCGTCTCCCGCGTGGCGGAGGCGTGCAAGATCCGCGGCTGGGTCTAGCGGTTGCCCCGATGTGCTGATTCTGTAGGAAATCCGCGCCCAGAAGAAAATGCCACGACCGGTCGTGAGCCGCGCGATCCCCGATCTCTGGCCCGCTCGCCGCCCCGCGTACGCTACCAGGTCTCGCGGGTGAGCAGCCTCCATGCATCGAAACGTCCCGATCGACTATCTATTTGCCTCGGCATCGATTTGTCGATAGGTTACCCGAACGACATCGGGGCGTAGCTCAGCCTGGTAGAGCGCAGCGTTCGGGACGCTGAGGTCGCAGGTTCAAATCCTGTCGCCCCGAGTCATTTGGAAGCCGCAAGTCCTTACGGCGCAAGCGGTTAGGTGATCCCACCTGGTTGTCGGCCGCGACACTCATCCGGCACTTCCGACATACTTGTAGCTGCCTGATCCCCCGAACTGAGAACGTGTTCCGTGGTGGAGCGGCGCCGTGTTTTCGGGATCGATCCCTCCGGCGAGTGTTGATCCCTTGGTGTGCTTCGGGGCGTTGTCGATCACGGCCTGAGAAGCAGGCCCTGAAAGACGGCCACCTCGCGTAGTTCAGTAGGTCAGGTCATCGACCCGGCACCTCCCGAGCGTGACATTCGGATCTGCCCCCATTATTCCATTGCAGTGGCGGCCACAGCTACGAACAGCGGGGGGCTCGCCGCCTGGTCAGCGCCTATACAATACCGATTCTCCACGCAGTCAAACAATGCCGGGTCGATGACCCGACCTACGCGCCTTGATGTTGCTTGCCGAGAACATCGGGTGGGGCTGATCCTCCCATTCGATGTCCCGGAGCCGGTGCTGATTCTTGCGCTTGCCACGGGCGAGCCTTTTGCGTATCCTGTTGTTCACTCGAAATGCTTCCTTGCGTAAAAGTGTCGTTTGTTTGACACCGCACTCTAACGCTTTCCCGGAGGCATTTCGAGTCTTTTCTTGAAAACACGCGCTCAAACTACGCTTGGCTTGGGACCAGTGCACTCCAAAGGACGGTTACCGTCTAACGGCGCGGCGTCAATCAGCCTTCCAAGCCGAAGGTTACGAGTTCGAGTCTCGTCGCCCGCTGTTCCAAGCTCCGCTCTCCTAGGCGTTTGGGTCAAGCCTCCGTCTCCGGGGAGATTCGCAATCGGATCGGGATGATGGGCTTGGCAACAATTCACAGGCGCAAGCCGCCGATCGTCCTGTTTTCTTGAGTCTACAGCGGTGGAGGATCAGCTGCGGCTGGTTCGATGATGCAGAGCCGATTCTTTCAGCCATGCTGATTCGGGCATGGTTGACGGTTCCGAATCAAACGAATTGGCCGCTGACGGCGAAACGGCCTTCCCGGTCGCCCGGCCGGCCGCGAAAAAACTTCGGAAGTTTCTCTTGACGGCCGCCCCAATTGCCTATATATCTATAGTCGTCTAGTTGATCCGTTCGAGCATGATATCACGAACCAGTGAATACGCGTTGCAAGCGGTGATCCACCTGACGCGACATGTCGATGATTGGCCCATCCCCGGTCGCAGAATTGCCGAGGAAACAGGCATCCCTCGCAAGTATCTTGCGGCCATCCTTGGCGACCTCGTGCGCGCAGGGGTGCTCGAATCGTCGCCCGGCGTGGGCGGAGGGTTTCGCTTGGCCCGACCGGCGAAGGAGATCCGGCTCTCCGAAGTCTTCGCTCCCTTCGAGCCCATTCTCGCCAACCATCGTCCGTGCCCATTCGGGCAGGAAATATGCAGCGATGATGATCCCTGCGCAGGCCACGACCAGTGGAAGCGCGTTCGCGAGACCTACCAACGCTTTCTCGAAAAGAACTCGATTTACGACGTCGCCTTCATGCGTAAGAAACGGCGTGCGGCCACGGCGCCAAGAAGGAAGAAACGATGAGCAAGAAACATCAACACTGGACAGGTCGGACGGGTTTGGCGGCGGTCGTGATTGCTTCGGGCTGTTGCTCTCTCGCAATGGCGGCATGTGTCGCTCGGGTGGCGCAGTCGCCCGCCGCTGCGTCTACGACCCAGCCGCAAGCCGTCGCATCCACAAGCGAAGCCGAACCGGCTTCACGGGGAATCGCGGTCGCGAATGTCGAAACCACGGCAAGGCAAACGGCGCCGGCGAGCGCGCAGCGCTCGGCCCCGGCGGCGAGCGGCACGGATGATCCCGCGCTGGCCCGCGGGGAAGAGCTGTTTACGAAACATTGCACGATCTGCCACGGCGAGAACGGCGACGGCGCCGGTAAATTCGCTTATCTGATGAACCCTCGCCCGCGTAACTTCAAAAAGGGCGACTTCAAGCTCTCAACGACCCAGAATCAGATTCCCACCGCGGACGATTTCGTTCGAACGATTGGGCGCGGGATGCCCGGGTCGGCCATGCCGCCTTGGGATCACCTGCCGCTCGCCGACTTGCAGGCCTTGGCTGCCTACGTGAGAGAATTCCACGTTCTCGGCATGCGTGAAACGCTTGCGGCGCTGGTCAACGAAGGCTCGTTGAGCAAGGCCGACGCGCCGAGATTGCTCGCCGATCGAACACAGCCGGGCGCGCCACTCTTCGTTTCGCCGGAACCCGCATTTGATGAGATCCGTTGGTTCCGTGGGCGGCGCCTGTATCTGGAAAACTGCGCCAGTTGCCACGGAGCGGACGGAAACCCCGTGCCCGAAGAGGTGAAGTTCGATGCGGAAGGGTATCCGGTCCCGCCCCGGTCGTTTGTCAACGGCATATTCAAGGGCGGAAGCGACGGGCACCAACTCTATGCTCGCATCTGGAAGGGCATGAAGGGAACACCCATGCCCGCATCCGAGGGAGTGTATTCCAGTGATGAGATGTGGGACATCATTCACTATTGTCAATCGCTCGCGCGGGCGGGCGCCCAGGAGCGTGCCCAACTCAAACAGGGCACGTTTGTGGCCCCCAATGCTCGTGGGTCGCTGCCGACCGGACCGGCGGACAGCGCGTGGGAACAAGCCAGACCGCTCTACGTCGCGCTGACGCCGCTCTGGTGGACGGAAGATCGCATCGAAGGGCTCAAGGTCCAGGCGCTGCACAACGGCGAGGAACTGGCCATCAGGCTGTCGTGGCTTGATCCCACGCTCGATGAGCGGGCCGTTCGTCACGACGAGTTTCGTGACGGCGTGGCCATCCAGTTCTCACTATCCAGCGATCCGCCTTTCTACATGGGCGACGCGAGTGAACACGGGGGCGTCAACATCTGGTATTGGAAGGCGGACCGCCAGAAGGATATTCAAAGCGGTCATCAGGATGTCGATGCCGCCTTCCCGGATCGCGCGGTCGATATGTACGCCGAGCAGGAACCTCCGGCGGCGTCGGACACGTTCATGTCCTGGCCTCGTGCAACGCTCGACAAGCACGATCCGCAGTTCATTACGGCATGGGGTGCGGGCAACCTCGTGGCCAACCCGAATCTCAAGACGCCGGTCGAATGTTTGGTCGCCCGCGGGCCCGGGACGCTCTCCGCCAAGCCCGCGAACGCGCAACTCGTCCAGGGTCAAGCCGTCTACGAACGAGGCGTTTGGTCCGTACAACTGCAGCGTGGCATGGACTTGCCGCCCGGGCACGGGACGGACGGCGATGAGCGCCTCTTCAGGCCTGGCGACTATCTGCCGGTTTCCTTTGCCATATGGAACGGCAGCGCGGGTGATCGAGACGGAAAGAAGAACATCAGCATCTGGCAGAAGCTGGTGATCGAATAGCGGACGCAAACGTTCAAGGATCGACACGGGCTTTCGACGAGCCATGTTGCCTGAGAGAAATGCCATGGTGCATAATAGCGACAGCGGATCGACTCGCGACGGAACCTCGCGACGAAACTTCCTGAAAGCAACGGGTGCGGCCATCGGTGCTGCGAGCGGCTGGGGTTGGCCGCTAAGGACACTCGCGTCGCGCCCGGATATTGCCAATCCCCTTGCGTTCTACCCGGCGCGTGATTGGGAGAAGATCTACCGCGACCAATACGCCTACGACGGAACGTTCAGTTGGGTTTGCTCTCCGAACGACACGCACTCGTGTCGCGTGTTGGCTTACACCCGCAACGGCATCGTCACGCGCATGGGGTCGCAGTACGACCATCAAACCTATGCGGACATCTACGGCAACAAGGCCACGGCCAACTGGAACCCGCGCCAGTGCGCCAAGGGCTACACGTTCCACCGGATCATCTACGGCCCCTATCGCCTGAAGCATCCGATCATCCGCAAGGGTTGGAAGGCGTGGGCCGACGCGGGATACCCCGATCTGGATATCGACGGCAACCGATCCAAGTACAAGTTCGACAGCCGCGGCACGGATGAGCATGTCCGGATCCGTTGGGAAGAGGTCTTTCCGTACATCGCCAAGGCGTACGTTGCGGTGGCCAAGCGGTACAGCGGCGACGCCGGTGCCAGGAAACTGCGCGCGCAGGGCTATCCCGAGGAGATGATCGACGAAATGGATGGCGCGGGAACCCGCACGTTCAAGATGCGCGGCGGCATGGGGTTGCTCGGCGTCATCGGTAAGTACGGGATGTATCGTCTCAACAACTCGATGGCGCTGCTCGACGCGCACGTTCGCGGTGTCGGCCCCGACAAAGCCCGTGGCGGCCGCAACTGGAGCAACTACACCTGGCACGGCGACCAGGCGCCGGGTCATCCGTGGGTGCATGGCTTGCAGACCTCCGACTGCGACTTCAACGACCTGCGGTTCAGCAAGCTCATCATCATGAACG
>CBDUXT010000149.1:0-9085 GCA_965371245.1 uncultured bacterium
TATGGCTGGTTCCCAACTGATTCGGGCGAGTCCAAAGAACGCCGAACCCACAAAATCCACGGGACTCGACTTCATCGCCCAAAGGGCGCGGATTATGATAAACCACGCCGAAATGTCAAGGTCAGAGCCCTGCGGAGGTCAGGCACAAGGAGTCGCCAGTAGCCCGGCGGCGAGAGCCGCATTTAGGGCTCGGACTTCAGTCCGTTTCCTGTTACACTTGTGGAATCTCGCCGAATGAATCGGGCGATCTACGGTCGGGTCGAAAGCCCGCGGCGGAGCCCTCCGCAAACCGGCCGTCACCAAACATCCGGGTGAGAAGATCGCATCAACACCGAGGGGAATATTCGATGAAGCACAAGAACAAACCGAACCCGCTGAACGGTTGGAGCGACGGACCCGTGTGCTGTCTGGCGGGCGTCGCGATCCTGGCTCTGGTATTCACTGTGTCGATTCGGCCCGCATCCGGGCAGTACGATCCCGATGCGCCTGAGCCGCTCGCCGGGCTTGGCGGCTCGCTTGTACTGGGCGGGGGCGGCGAGTTGCCCGCCGAAGTGTTCGATACGTTCGTCGAACTCGCCGGCGGGGAGGAAGCGCGTATCGTTGTCGTCCGTGCGATCAGCGAGAGCGCCGACGATGCTGATCATGCGGACTCGGGCGAGCTACTTTCGCGCTTCAGGGTCCGCAAGGTCGCCTCGGCAGTTCTCTTCGACGCCCGCTCCGTAGGGGCGACCAACATGACCGCATCGACCGAGTCGCTGTCCGAGGCCACCGGCGTTTGGTTCGAGAGTAGCGACCCCGAGCGAATCGCCGCGATTTTTGGAACCGATTCGCTTCGCGCCGAGCTGGCCGGGGTCATCGAACGAGGCGGCGTGGTCGGTGCCAACGGTGGGTCATCGCTCGCGATGACCCGGGTAATGATCACGCGCGGCGCTCCCCACGCCAGCGTCGGCCGGGGTCTCGGTCTGCTACCGGGTTCGGTGGTCGAGGTGGGCTTCACGAAGAATCATCGTCGCAACAGGCTGCTTGGTGTCTTGGCCTCGCAGCCTCGGCTCGTCGGGTTTGGCATCGACGAGGGAACGGCCATGGTGGTTCGCCGCCGGTTCGTCACGGCCGTGGGTGACGGCAACGTCGTCGCCTGCGTCGCTGCCTCCGAGACCAGGCCGCTACGGATCGACCGGGTGAACGGTCGCCGCCGGGCCGACCTGATCGCCCTGAACCGGTCGGCCACCGCGCGCACGCTTCCGCCGTTCCCACCGGCCGATCCGCCCCCACCGAACGTCGTCTCGGGCAGCCTGGTCATCGTAGGCGGCGGCGGGGTTCCGCCGGGGTTGATGAAACGCTTCATCGATCTCGCCGGCGGGCCGGACGCACCGATTGTCTACGTGCCTTGCTCGTCGGCGGAGGAAATCGACGAGGAGCCCCGCTTCGTCCGTTCGGTTCGCCGCGCCGGTGCCAACAACGTGACATGGGTCCACACGAAGGACCGCGACAAGGCCACCAGTGACGACCAGTTTCTGGCGCCGCTGCGCGAGGCCCGCGGCGTGTGGTTCGGCGGCGGGCGGCAGTGGAACCTGGTCGATTCCTATCAGCACACGACCGCGCACAAGCTCATGCACGACGTGCTCGCTCGGGGCGGCGTGATCGGCGGCTCGTCGGCGGGTGCCTCGATCCAGGCCGACTACATGGCCCGCGGCGACCCACTCGGCAATCTCAACATCATCGCCGAAGGCTACGAACAGGGCTTGGGGTTCATCACCGGTGTGGCCATCGACCAGCATTTCACGCAGCGCGGCCGGCTGCCCGACATGACCTCGCTCGTCGATACCCACCCACAACTCTTGGGCATCGGGCTCGATGAGCGCACCGCGATCGTCGTGCAAGGATCGATCGCCGAAGTGGTCGGTCAGGGGCGGGCGCACTTCTACGATCGCACCGTTGCAGTCATCCCCGGTGAGGCGGACTACACGGCGCTGGTGGCCGGCCGACGGTACAACCTGAGGGATCGGCGAGTGCTGGAGGGTAACGTGCTGACCGCGCGAGCGACGGCAGCGCTGGTGGGTGTGTGGCGGCTTTCAAGCGAGGTGAATGATGAGGCTATCATACGCCGGCTCTCGATCAATAAGGATCTAACCGGTTCGTATCAAGGCGACGGCGGCGAACGCTATCCGCTGGTGAACGTGCGCGTTCGAGGTGACCGTGTTTCGTTCCGGGTTAAGGGCGACAAGGCGCGGCGCGCGCCCTCGCTCTACTTCGATGGCCGGTGGGACGGCGCGAGCCTACGAGGGAGCATCGCACTGGGTCGCGGCGCTCCTGCAATCGCAACCGTCGTTGGCACGAAGTCCCGTGACGGAGACGATGGCGGACTAGAGTAGCCGATCGTCGCCGCACCCGCGCTGTTGTACGACGTCCAGTAAGCAAACTCACAAGACGATCAGCTGCGCCTATGCCGAGGTTTGAAACGCCTTCAACGCTGCTTCCAAGTCGATCTCAGGCATGAAGTAAAGGGTCCGGCCGGTCTTGGCCTTGATCAGCACGCCCATGTCCGCCAGTCCGAGCAGATCGGTTCGAGCCGTCTGGTAGACGACGCCGAACTTGGTCCCGTGCTGCTTGATGCCGTAGCGTGCATCGGGGTGTCGCAGCGCATGCCCCACTACGTCCAGTTGCCGATCGTTCAAGACCAGGCCAAGCTTGAGACGCCTCTCCAGCTCCACGCGCTGTTTCACCGTCTCGTCCAAGTAGTCGTAAAGCTTGTCGATAGCCCTTTTTGCGACGTCGAGCTGGTGTAGCAGAAAGTAGGTGAGGTCATTCGCGTCGGTCTCCGTGAGCAAGAAGGCTCTGGCGTACTTGGCCGGTGCGTTGAGAATGATGTCCGAAATCGAGATGAACTGGCAGAGCCAGTAGTCGTGCTTCAGCATGGACCAGTAGAAGAGTGCCCGGGCGCAGCGTCCGTTGCCATCGGTGAAGGGGTGGTCGTAGGCAAGCCAGAAATGCAGAAGGATTGAACGCACGACCGGATGGACGAAGCCGTCGGGCGTTTCTCCGTTGGCAAAGCGGCACATGGCCACCAGCCGCTCCGGTAGCTGGTCGGCCGGTGGTGGCGTGTGCAAGACTTCATTATCCCAAACATCGATAACATCGATTTGCTCGTCGCTCCGGCGCAGCCTTCCCGCGGCGCTGGGGTCATCCAGCGTATCGCGTGTGATGATCTCATGGAGTTCGTACACCGTTTCCGGCGTCAGCGGCGCGCGATCCTGCGCGATGATGTGCTGCATGGCCCGGTAGTTGTTCAGCACCATCTGTTCGCCTTGGCTTCTCGGTTCTCTCTCTGATCGCAACATCTCTTTTGCCTGTACGCGCGTGGTCGAAGCTCCCTCGATCAGGCTCGACGTGATGCCCTCCTCCATGAGGTTTCGCACCAGGTAGCGGTTGCGGGTGTCGGGGTTGGTCACCAGGTCGGGCGCGCCGACTGAGCCGCCGGCCCGCTGAGTAATCTCGTGAAGAAGTCTCTGTGCCGATTCAGGAACCGCGAAGGAAAAAACATTTCCCTGAACGTCCTCCAGCGGTACGTCGCGGCACAACGGACGCCGATTCCACTTCAACCCGAACCACCACTCTTCGTGCGTCAAACCGGGCGGCGCAGCGCGGTGGCGGAGTTGATCCCAGTGAATGTACTTGCCGTCATGGGTTGCCGAACGCACCGATCCGAAGACGCGCGACACGTCTTCACTGCTCAAGTCGCGGATCAGGGTTCCAAGGTCGGCTGGTCGCCTCGGTAGCCGCATTCTGGGCCTCCTTGCTAAGCGCCAAAAACTAACGTATACTAATCTGTACTAGTGTTAGTATATCGACCAGCCAATAGATTGTAAATACTAAAATTAGTGGATATTAGTATTCCTTAGTTTTACGCTAGCTTGCCAAAACACGGCTGGATGTGGTGTCTGCGGATTCTTGGCATACCGGATGAGCGACGGCCAGCCTCGGGGATCACGCCGGACCGGTCCAGGAACCAGCGCCGGTAGGCCTGAAATCGCGGTAGGAGCGATGAGCTAGCTTGGCCCGATAAGTGGTCGGTCACGCCACCGTGATCGATTTGTCCAGATAGACGTCCTGGATGAGGTTGAGCAGCTTGACGCCCTGGTCCATGGGTCGCTGGAAGGCCTTCCGGCCGGAGATCAGGCCCGTTCCGCCGGCGCGTTTGTTGATGACCGCCGTCTTGACGGCGTCGGCGAAGTCGCTCTTGCCCGATGCGCCTCCGGAGTTGATCAGTCCCATCCTGCCCATGTAGCAGCCGACCACCTGGTATCGCGTCAGGTCGATCGGGTTGTCGGTTGTCAGCGTGCTGTAGACGGCCTTGTTGGTCTTGGCGAAGTCGATCGCCGTGAAACCGCCGTTATTTTCCGCCTGCTTTTGCTTGATGATGTCGGCCTGGATCGTAACGCCGAGGTGGTTGGCTTGGCTGGTCAGGTCGGCCGCCGCGTGGTAGTCCTTGCCGTCCTTTTTGAACGCGCTGTTTCGCAGATAGCACCACAGGATCGTCGCAAGCCCCATCTCATGGGCCAGATGGAACGCCTCGCTGACCTCCTGAATCTGCCGATTCGACTCGTCAGACCCGAAGTAGATGGTGGCGCCAACGGCCGCCGCCCCCATGTCCGCCGCCTGGCTGACATCGGCGAACATGATCTGGTCGAACTTGTTGGGGTAGGTCAGAAGCTCGTTGTGGTTGAGCTTGACGATGAAAGGGATTCTGTGCGCAAACTGCCGCGCGACGGCGCCCAGGCTCCCCAGCGTCGAGGCGACGGCGTTGCAGCCGCCTTCGATCGCCAGCCTGACGATGTTGGCCGGGTCGAAGTAGATTGGGTTGGGCGCGAAAGACGCACCGGCCGTGTGCTCGATCCCCTGATCGACCGGCAGGATCGAGATATACCCGGTACCACCGAGTCGTCCGTGGTCGAAGATCGACTGAAGATTCCGAAGAACCGGGACGGGGCGATCCGTCTGGGCTACCACGCGGTCGATGAAATCCGGGCCCGGCAGGTGCAGGGCCGCCTTGTCGATGGTCGTGCAGGTGTGGTTCAGCAGTGGGTTGGCGTCCGTTCCGAGTAGGTCGAGGATGGCGCTCATCGTTGGGGTCCTCCGCAACAGGCGTACCGTCAAGAGTTGGCAGTCCGCCAAATGATATGCAAATTCCGTGCCCGGCAACAGAGCGGCCTATTCAAATCCGGATCACGCCGGATTGATTCCGCGCCCGTTGCCATCCAGGCGAGGCTCGGGTAGCTTTGCGTTTCGAAACGGACCTTTCCGCCCTCCGGGGGCCTTGCGACCGCGCTTCCCCCCACTGCGGGAGCGTTCGGCGTCGTTGTTTTCTGGAGTTACCCGCAACTGCCTGAGCAGGCTGAGGCGAGAGTGAAGGAGCCGCTCGATGAGCGATGAGGACGTGGCAGTCGAGCAGGATGAAACGCTCGAGGGGCAAGAGGCGGAACTCTCCGACGAGCAGAAGGCCATCGCCAAACTCAAGGAGGCGATCTCCGTCGAGAAGGAGGACATTGGCTCGCTCCGGATCAAGCTCACGGTGACCATTCCGGAAGAAACGCTGGATGAGCGCCGCGGTGAGCAGTTCGCCGAACTGAAGCGGGACGCAATGGTGCCGGGCTTCCGCAAGGGGCACGCACCCATTGAACTGGTCGAGAAGCGATTCGCCAGCGACGTTGGTGAGCAGCTCAAGAGTCAGTTGCTCAGCAGCGGCTACCTGGCCGCCGTGGAAAAAGAGGGCCTCAAGCCGCTGGGCGACCCCCTGTTTTGGGTCAAGGTTCAGGAGGAACGACCCGGCGAGGACGGCGTGGCCCGGAAGGTCGAGACGGAAAAGCTTCTGCCGATTGACCAGGCGCTGGAAAGTTTCACGGTGCCCAAGAAGGGGGCGGTCAACTTCTCCTGCGAACTGGAACTCAAACCCGAGTTCGAGCTTCCCCAACTCAAGAAGATTCCGGTCGATCAACCGGTCGTCAGCATCGACGATGAAGACGTCGATGGCGAGTTGCGTCGGCTCAGGATGATGAGCGGGACATTGCTGCCGGTCGAGGACGGCGCGGTGCAGCCGGATGACCTGCTGTACGCCGACATGAAAATGTCGGTTGACGGCACGCTCATCGTCTCGGAAAGCAACATGGAACTGGCCGCCCGAGACGTCCATCTCCAGGGCTTGTCGTTGAGTGGACTCGGCGACGCGCTGAAGGGCAAGAAGCTCAATGACCAAGTGACCTGCGAGGTCGCCGTTTCCGACGACTACGACAACATCGACATCCGAGGCCAGACGGCGAGATTTGAGTTCGTGATCCGGGAAATCAAGCGTCTCATCGTTCCGGAGTTGGACGCGACATTCCTACGCGCTCAGGGATTTGACTCTGAGGACGACCTTCGGTCGGCGATTCGCGAGTCGCTTGAGGCTCGCCTCGACGCCACCCTCCGCGAGGCGATGCGGAGTCAGGTCGGTAAGTACCTGCTCGACCACACCCAGCTTGAGATTCCCGAAGGGCTGTCTCGACGTCAGACGGAGCGGTCTGTCGCGCGGCGCATGATCGAGATGTATCAGGCCGGCATGCCGCAAGCGGAGATCGAGAAACAACTCGACCAAATGCGCTCCTCGGCCGCCGACCAGGTGGTCCGTGACCTGAAGCTCTTTTTCATCCTCGAAAGGATCGCCGAGGACGATGACGTCGAGGTTCCCGAAGAAGAAATCAACGGTACGATCGCGGACATCGCCAAACGATCGGGCAAGCGGTTTGACCGGGTTCGGGACGAGTTGAGCAAGGGCGAGGGGCTGATGATGTTGTACCTGAAGCTTCGGGACCAGAAGGTGCTCGACCGACTGCTCCAGGATGCCGAGGTCACCGAGACGGAAGGTCCGAAAACAAAGAAGAAGCCCGCGCCCAAGCCGAAGGCCAAGAAGAAGACCAGCCCCAAGAAGGCCGTGAAGAAGACGGTGAAGAAGACCGCCAAGAAAAAAACAGGGGCGAAGGCGGAATGAAAGAACCGGCGTGAGGCCGACAATGTGCCGACAACAGCGACGGGGCGCCGTCGTCATCGGCCCATCGGAACGTTTTGGGACCAAGCCGCTCGAACCGCGGATGTCCGATAGACCCGGGAACAAGCAATGCACGAACGGACAGGCCCGTTGGGAACCTCCAATCAATACCCTCCCTATCAGCGCACGCGGGAAATGTCCATCTCCGACATGCTGTTGGAGAATCGCATCATCTTCCTGTCGGGTCCGATCGGCGAGCGGGTGGCGAGCACGGTGATTCAGCAGTTGCTCTATCTGCAGTCCATCCGGCGCGATCAGGACGTGAATCTGTACATCAATTCGCCCGGCGGGCTCGTCGATCAGACCTTGGCGATCTATGACACGATGCAGTTCATGGGGTCGGAGGTCGCGACCTACTGCATTGGGCAGGCCGCCAGCGGCGCCGCGATCATCTTGATGGCCGGCACCAAGGGCAAGCGCTACATCCTTCCCAACGCCAAGGTGATGCTCCACCAGCCCTACGGTGGCATTACCGGGCAGGCGGAAGACATCCGCATTCAGGCGGAAGAGGTACTCCGCGACAAGGCACGCCTCAACGGAATCATCGCGGCGTGTACGGACAAGCCGGTCGAGCAGGTCGAGAAAGACACGGACCGCGATTGCTACCTGAGCGCCGAGGAGTCGCTGGCCTACGGCCTGGTCGATGAAATCCTCACCGAGGAGAAGAAGAAGGACAAGAAAAAGTAGGGCCGATCCGTGGACCCGGCCGACGCGGGGGCGATCCATCGACCCGCCGTGTCACGCACTGCTCAACAACGAACGAGGACCGTACTCGCCATGAGTCAACTGATTCCCTTTGTCATCGAGACCACCGGACGCGGCGAGCGCGCGATGGACATCTACTCGCGCCTGCTCAAGGATCGGATCATCTTTATCACCGGCGGTATCGATGATGACGTGGCCAACGTCATCGTCGCGCAGTTGCTCTTTCTTTCCAACGAGGATCCAAAGTCCGAGGTGCATCTGTACATCAACACGCCGGGAGGATCCGTGTCCGCGGGGCTGGCGATCTACGACACCATGCAGTACCTGCGATGCGACGTGGCCACCTACAACGTCGGGATGGCGGCCAGCATGGGCGCCGTGATCCTCTGCGGCGGCACCAAAGGCAAGCGGTTTGTTCTCCCCAATGCTCGCGCGCTCCTGCATCAGCCGCTCATCGGCGGCGTCATGGAAGGAAGCGCGACCGACCTATCGATCGAGGCGGAGGAAATCATCCGGCTGCGCAAGGTGCTATACGCCATCGTCTCCTCACGCTCCGGGAAGTCGATCGAACAGGTCGAACAGGACTGCGACCGAAACAAGTGGCTGGACGCCCGCGACACGCTTGAGTACGGATTGGCCGATTCCATTCTCGAGCGAATGGCCGTCGCGGACTAACGCCCCGCCACCGTCTCCAGCAGGATGTCGCCGATCTGAACATCGTGCAGGCGTCTCAAGGCGATGGCCGGGCCATCGGACGATCCTGCGGACCGCCTTTGGGGTCGTTCGGATCCTTCTTGCGGATGCGCGTCTTGACCCCAGCGTTGCCAAGCAGGTGAGCCAGAGCCTTCCACAACCCATAGGTCAACACGCACACGAACACATGCGGCTCGATGCGATCTGATGTTTGATGCCACATCGGACGCAGAAGCAGATTGGATTTCATCGGACGAAACGCCTCCTCGGCCCGCGTCAACTGAATCTACGTACGCCAAAGATCCTCCGGTGACCAGTCGGTCCTGTCGCTCAACAGCCGGTACGGAGCGTCGCGGGCCAGAGCAGAGCGAAGCTTATCCGTCTGATCGCTCCACGACACCGCCGTGGACTGACCCGCCTGATCACGCTTGACCTCCACATCCACAAACCGCGAAGCCGCCGGCCAGCGATCGAAAAGAAGAAATCGAGTTGACGCGGACAGCGGGGATCACTAAGCTGCCCGACCAAACTGATGCGGGGTAGAGCAGTTGGCAGCTCGTCGGGCTCATAACCCGGAGGTCGCAGGTTCGAGTCCTGCCCCCGCTAGTT
>CBDUXT010000150.1:0-9026 GCA_965371245.1 uncultured bacterium
GTGCTTGTTCGCATCGTGTCCGTGGGCTTGCGCCCACGGCTCTGACGCGGCGTGGTGCCGTCAAGATGGCTTTGCACGGCCCGCCAAAACTGTCATGCACCCCAGCCCACCGTGTGCGATGATGGATCACGCATGCGCCGAAGGCCATGTGTGAATTCTTCTTCCAGTGTGTCGAGCGTGTTTCATACGGTTCTTTCAGAGCCGCGCCCGTGAGGAAGCGGTCCGGTTTCGCACACAAAGACGCTCCCTTACGGTCGCGGCTCGGTTTGTCAAAACCCTTCATCTGTCCGCTCTAAATGTTCTCGCCGCGGAAGAAGGCGGCCCCCATGCGGTCGGCCATCGGCTGATTGGTGAAGATTAACGGCAGCAGGAACTGGATGTCGGTGTGTGGAGAGCGCAAATAGTCGGCCATCTGCATGCGCCAGACGGTGTTGAAGGTCATCAGTTCGTCCTGGGAGTGGCGGCATGCAAGTGCCCGGTCCGCGACCTCGACGCCCATCTTGGCAGACCACATGGCCGGGTAGATGCCCTCATTGCTGGCGGCGGAGACGAACCCACCGGCCTCCCCGATCACCAGTGTGTGCTTCCCGACGTGCGAATCCATATCGAGGGCGGCGGACGCGGGGGTTTGGAACAACGTGGCCGACGCCGCTTGGGGGGAAAGGTCTACCGGCACGGCACCGTGCTCATGCGCCAGCCGACAGACATGAACCAGCATCGCCAGGGCGTCCCCGGGGTTCCCCATCCAATTGATGGTGATGGAAACGCGGTCGAGCCCCACGCAGCACATCGCGAAGCTACCCGCCGGATCGAGCCCGAGAACCACGCCGACGCGCGGCTCCGGCGGTGCCGACGAGCGTTTTGACGGCGCCAAGACCTGGGCCGAGAAAACCGTGGTGCCGGCCCGCCCGACTGAAAGGCCCACGCGATCCAGCAACGCCGTCCCGCGACCCGATGCGAGCATGAGAAGCTTGGCCTCGACGGACCGCCCATCGGCGAGGCGCAGCCTGACGGACGGCTCGTTCAACGCCAGATCCGTGACCGAGCAGCCCTGAAGGAACGCCACCTCCTTCTTGACGGCCGCCTTGACCAAGGCGTTGTCGAACTCAGCGCGATCGACGAGATACCCCGGCGCCTCTTCGAAAGAGGGCATGGCGGTGGCGGAAAAATCGGCATTGTAGAACGTGACGCTACGGAACGCCCCACGTTTAAGAGACTTGACGCGGGCACCCACCTCTTCGAGAAGCGGCAGGCCGGCCGCACTGAACCAACTCGCGCGGGTCACCTCACGAGGGAAGGTCGCGCCGTCAATCATCACGACCCGATGCCCGGCCTCGGCTAGGAGATTCGCGGCGGTGGCACCGGAAGGGCCCGCGCCAACGACCGCTACGTCGTACAGCTCATCACTCATCTGTCACTCCGCACAGACCGCCGGTCCGAACCAACCGCGGCTGGTGGCTCGACATGCGTGAGATGACGGCTGCCATGGCCAAGCGAAGCGCCGCCATGTCGTACGTCCCAGGGTCCGGCATCGAGCGCCGGACCGTCGCACCCATCCATCGATCTACATCGCGGCACCAGAGCCCCGGTGACGTAACCCTACCCTGTCCGCGAGCGGTTCCGCAAGCCGTCCTCGCGGTACCCCCCGCCGCCCCGCCCAGGCGACGCCCTATCATCGGTCTCACCGCACCATTGCCGATGCGTTGAACCTCTCCACCCGGCGCCCTACCATGCGGCCGGTTTCCAGGGGTCGGTTGCGCCCGTTCCTCACAACCGGCGCCACAACAGCTCCGAGATTTATAACAGCCGTTGAAGAAGTGTGGCACCCCGGAACAGCCTTCTTCCACGTACTCAGGGGGCGCGGCATGTCCAAGGCGATACGGGTGGCGATGTGGTCCGGTCCCAGGAACATCTCGACGGCTCTGATGCGGTCGTGGGGGCAGCGCGCCGACACGTTCGTTTGTGACGAGCCGCTCTATGCTCACTATCTGCTCTCGACCGGGGCCGATCATCCGGGGGTTGATGAGGTCGTCGCCCGTCACGAGACGGACTGGCGGACGGTTGTCGCGGGCCTCACGGGAGGAATCCCCGATGGGAAAGCGGTGTTCTACCAGAAGCACATGGCCCATCACCTGCTTCCGGAGATTGACCGCCATTGGCTCAAAGCGCTGGCAAACTGTTTCCTGATCCGTCATCCACGGGAGATGCTTCCGTCGTTGGCGGCTAAGATTCCACAGCCGGTACTCGCCGACACCGGTTTGGCGCAACAGGTGGAGATCTTCCGGTCCTGTCGCGAGCAAACTGGGATGATCCCACCAGTGGTCGATGCGCGCGACGTGCTTTCGGACCCCGCACGTCTGCTGCGACTGCTCTGCGAACGGCTGGAGATCGAGTTCGAGGACGCGATGCTGTCGTGGCCGCCCGGTCCGCGTTCGACGGACGGCGTCTGGTCGAAGTACTGGTACGACGCCGTGGAGAAATCGACGTCGTTTGGTCCTTACCGGCCTAAGACGGACCCACTGCCGCGGGCGTTGTCGTCGCTGCATAAAGAGTGCCTTCCGTATTACGACGAGCTGCACCAACACCGGCTTGGCCAGTGACCGATCGAACCAAGTGAGATGACACCATGCATCAGCCCTACGATGAACGAAACCGCGACCTGATCGTCAACGTCGGTGGTCGCCTCGTTCACCGCGATCAGGCCGGCGTCAGCCCGTTTGACTCGATCGTCCAGGGCGGTGACGGCGTGTGGGAGGGTCTGCGTCTCTACGACGGGCGCATCTTCAAGCTGACCGAGCACCTGGATCGACTGCAACGCTCTGCCAAGGCGCTGGCGTTTGAGCAGATACCTTCACACGAGGAGCTTACCAGGCATATACGCCAAACCCTACACGCCAACAAGATGCGCGACGGCGTCCACATTCGCCTGACCCTCACGCGCGGCGTCAAGTACACCTCCGGCATGGACCCACGGCTCAACACCACGGGGCCGACGCTGATCGTACTGGCCGAGCACAAGCCGCCGGTGTACGACAAGACAGGCATCACCCTGATCACGGCCTCCGTCCGGCGATTCCCGCCTGACTGCCTCGACCCCAAGATTCACCACAACAACCTGGTCCAGTCGATTCTCGCCAAGATCGAGGCCAACGCCGCCGGCGCCGACGACGCCCTCATGCTGGACACCCGAGGGTTTGTGGCCGAGACGAACGCGACGCACGTCTTTATTGCCTGCGGTGGCGAGGTGCGGACCCCGCGAACCGTCGCCTGCCCGGAGGGCATTACCCGGGCCACCGTCCTCGATCTATGCCGAGAAGCGACTATCCCGTTCAAGGAGATGGACCTGTCGCTTACCGACATGTACGCAGCCGACGAGATGTTTTGCACGGGAACCATGGGCGAGCTGGCGTTGATCAGCCGCATCGACGGGCGCACGATCGGCACCGGTACAGCCGGCCCCTTGATCACGCGCCTCACGAAGCTCTTTTCCGCGCTGACCCGGCGCGAGGGCGAACAAGTCATCGACCAAGCCTGAGCAACGCGCAGGTAGGGTGCGTCCCGGACGCACCTTCTGTTTGTCGTTGCGTAGCCCGGGTCATCAACCCGGCATGGCTTGGCTGAAGCCGAGGAAAACAGCGGATCGTCCAAGCATGCGTGTGGTCTGGCTCGTCGTAGCGGTATAGATGCGATGGGATGCGCGAATCGTGCCCGGGTCCGTCGGTGCGAGCCACCGAGTTCCTGAGTCTTCGATGGTACGATCATTCTGCCCCACCCATCGCTGCGCGATGAATGGGCCACCCGGCCCGAACGGAACAGGTGCCGCCGCGCGTACTTGACATGCCGCCCACAAACTTCGATGATCCCCGGCGTCAACAGTGGGGTTACGGTTCGTGGGTACCAGCGGAACCATCAAGATGAAAAGGCTTCAACACGCGCTCCGGCGTCGAGCCATCGGCGCGTTTCTCGCGGCCGGTGCGCTCTGTCAATTCGGCGGCTGCGAGATCGGCGAGATCACCACGACGTCCACTGTGGACGGTCGGGAGCTGATCATCAGCGTCGCCCGCAACCTGATCCTGACGCCGATCGACCAGTTCATCACCAACGCGATCAACGACGCTCTCAGCAGCGAAAACTAGCGCCGTTTCCAGTAAGGTACTGCTACGTCTCCAGTCGGCGCGCTAATGCAAAGACTGTCTTTCCGAGCCGCGACCGTGACGGAGCGGTTGTCCGCGGCAAGACCAATGTTCGTATGTCCGCTCCCTGACGGTCGCGGCTCGGGCAGCACATCGATGGAGAGGTGACGCGGCGCTAGCGCCGTTTCCGGCACGGCCATGGATCCTGTCAGCGCACCGCATGATCTGCTCAGGATCGTCGGCGCTGTAGGGATACCTCGTCGGTAGCGATCCCACGGGCCGGTGATCAGAGTGTCGTCGCCCAACTCCATCGCCCGAGCCCCGGATGGGCGCGTCACGAGACACGGAGACACCATGAACCGATCGGCCGCCATCCTGCTTGCCCTCACGCTCGCCGCCGCACCCTTGCGGGCGGACGTCATCCACACGTCGGACGGGAGCCGACTCGTCGGTACGATCGAAACCATCGCCGACGGCAAGCTCGTCATTTTGACCGAGATCGCCGGACGGCTGGAAATCGACGCCGCCAAGGTAACGGCCATCGACACCGACGGCCCGGTCAACGTCCAGTTCGACACCGGCGACCGGCTCATCGGAACGCTCGAGGTCTCTGCCGACCGCGACGAAACGGTGATGCGCACGGGCCTGGGTGACATCGTCATTACCGGAAGAACCATCACCTCCCTCTGGCCAAAAGGCGAAGAGAGCCCCGAGGTGATCGCGCTGAAAAAACAGGCCGAAGAATCCCTTGAGGCACTCAGACCGAAATGGGCGGCGACCCTTGAGGCCGGGGGCACGCTCACCGAGGGAAACACCAAGACCCTGGACGGCCGCGGTCGACTCGACATCGCGCGGAAGACGTCTGAAGATTTGTTGACGTTCTTCCTGGCCGCGGACTACAGCGAGCGGGACGACGCACGGACGAAGAACGAGTACCGCGGCGGAGTTCGCTACGAGGCTTCCAGAACCGAGCGGACCTACTGGTACACGCGGATCGAACTGGAGTTCGATGAGTTCGAGAATCTCGATCTTCGATCCACGGCGTCTGTCGGCGAGGGTTACTATTGGATCCGCGAGCCCGATCGGGAACTCAAGACCAGCTTCGGTCTGGGCTATCGACATGAGGCGTTCAACCTCGGGCGCACGACCGACGCCGCGGTCTTCGATTTCGCGCTGGACTACCGCATCGACCTGGCGCCCTGGGCACAGTTCGTTCACTCCGGCACCTACAGTCCGGACATCGAGGAAACAAACGACTACCGCCTGGACTTCAACACCGCCCTGGTGTTTCCCTTTCAAAACGAAGACCTGAAGCTGAAGATCGGCGTACGCAACGAGTACAACTCCCGCCCGGCGCGGGGGATCGACCGGCTGGACAGCACCTATTACGCCAACATCGTACTCAAGCTGAAATGACCGAAAGCTGCGACACGCATGAACCCCTGGGTGCCATGCTCACGCTTGCGTGAGCATGTTCTGGAACGCACATGGCACACGAGCGTGGCCATGCCACCCCATGAAAGGCAAGCGGCCCATGCTACGCCGTCTCGCCCGAGCCGGCAGCCTTGGCGGCCTGGTCACTCCTGGCCGCTCGCTCACCAGCGAGAAACTCGTTGATCTCGCGCACGTAGCGTTTACGCTGAGAGGAGAACCGAGCGAAGAGGTTGTAGTAGCCGATGTACCAGACGGCGGCGAACCCATCGAGCATGTTGATCTTCTTACCCTCGGCGTACGTTCGCCCGTAGTAGGAAATGGGCACCTCGTAGCATCGCGCCTTGGTCTTGGAGACCATGGCCGTGATCTCCACCTCCATGCCGAACCCGCTGCTGGTGATGGGCATCTTCTGGAGGATCGGCGTGCGGAACGCCTTGTAACACGTCTCGATGTCCGTCATGTTCAGGTTGGTCAACAGGTTCGAGAGAAACGTAAGGCTCTTGTTGGCGAGGAAGTGATAGAAGTACAGAACGCGAGCCGCCTTGCGAACCAGAAATCGACTGCCATACACCACGTCGCCCTTGCCCGACAGAATCGGCGCGATCACGAAGGGAATCTCGTCCGGGTCGTACTCCAGGTCCGCGTCCTGGATGATCGTCAGCGGGCTTGTGACCTCACGAACCGCACGACGGACGGCCGCCGTCTTTCCGCCGTTTCGTTCCTGACGAAGGAGTCGCACGCGCGGTGAGTCGAACGCCTCGACAATCTCGGCCGTTCGATCGGTCGAACCGTCGTCAACGACGATGATTTCTTGCACAAAGGGCAGCGAGTCAACTCGGCGCAGGATCGTCGCAATGGTCGCCTCCTCGTTGTACGCAGGGACGACCACCGCTAGAACCCGTTCGTCGGTTGCACCCATTCGCGCCGCTCCATCGTCCCGCTTGCTCGAGGTCTGGTATCCTGTTTCACGCGTTCCGCGACGACCAGAGCCGCATGCTTCAGCTTGCGCGGACGTTCGCGCGGGCTAGAGCCCACGGCTCAGGAGCGACGTACAGTCATACGAGTCATGAAACGCGGTACCAGGCAGAACGTACCGGCAGCAGGCGAAATCGGCAACTGCGGTTGAATCCTGCGGACCGATCCGCTACAAGCAACATCGGCCGCCACCGATTCCGACGGTGAGACGGTCTTCGCCACCCAAGCAAGGGGCGCACCCTCATGGCCGGGGTCACACTCGAACTCGTTTCCAAGACCTTCCACGCCAAACGCAGCGTGATACGCGCGGTGGACGACGTATCGTTTTGTGCAGCGGATGGTGAGTTCGTTGTGCTCGTGGGTCCCTCCGGCTGCGGAAAGACCACGACGCTACGCCTCATCGCCGGGCTGGAGGAGCCGTCCGCCGGCACGATTCGCATCGGCGATCGCGTGGTCAATCGCGTCGCCCCCAAGGACCGCGACGTGGCCATGGTCTTCCAGAGCTATGCCCTCTATCCCCACATGACAGTACGAAAGAACATGGCCTTTGGACTGAAAATGCGCGGCACGCCTCGCGCCGAAATCAAGCGAAAGGTAACGGACGCGGCCGAGATGCTCGGGCTAACAGCGCTGCTCGATCGCAAGCCCGCTTCGCTTTCCGGCGGTGAACGACAGCGCGTCGCACTCGGTCGGGCCATCGTGCGCACGCCCAACGTGTTCCTGTTGGACGAGCCGCTATCGAACCTGGACGCGCGCCTGCGCATCCGAATGCGAACGGAGCTAAAGGCGCTGCACCGGCGCCTCGGGACGACCATCATTCACGTCACGCACGACCAGGAGGAGGCCATGACGCTCGGCGACCGTATCGTCGTGCTCAACCTCGGGGCGATTCAACAGGTCGGCGCGCCGCTGGATATCTATCGCAACCCGGCGAATCGCTTCGTAGCCGGCTTCTTTGGCAACCCACCGATGAACTTCCTCGAAGGAAAAGTGATGGCCGACGGTGCGGACCTCTGTGTGCTCGGTGCGCTGGGTCGGATGCCCTTCGCCGGCGACCGCGCCGACGGACTCCGCGCGCTTGTCGGGCATTCCGTTACCTTGGGCGTTCGCCCGGAGGATGTCCGGATATCCATCGACTCAGGTTCGCGCGCCGCCGATGCCGGATCCGTGACATCCCAGGCTCTGCTTCGCATCGAAAACGCCCGCGTCCACCTGGTTGAGCCGCTCGGGGACCGAACCATCATTCACCTGGCCGCGGGCGACGAGGGCGTTGTCGCAACCGTTCCTCCAACGATGGTCCTCGCGCTCGGGGACACGGTGACGCTGGCTGTAGACCCCGCGCGGATGCACGTCTTCGCCAGCGGCGACACCGGCGTTCGCCTGACCCCGATAGGTTCGCGGTGTTGCGCGCCACCCGGAACAACAATGGGAACAGAGCACCAGGCTGGCGGAATCGACTCATGAAACAGGGGCCATCAGAACCCGAATCGCCCTTCGACCTGAAGGACGGCGTCCCGCACTTCCGCGGACTTCGTGTCCAGCGGCGTGATATTCGGGTCGCGGGTCGGCGGTTTGTCATTGCGGGACTTAAAGACGTGGCGGACCTGCTGGACGACCCGGAGTTCTCCCAACGGTTCATCGACGAGAACCGCGCGCCCTATGGGCTGGAGCTTTGGCCCGCCGCCTCGATGCTGACGGATTACCTACTCCAAGGAGAAGCCGGATCCGGGCGCGAGGCCGTCGAACTCGGCTGCGGACTCGGGCTGGGTTCCATCGCCGCGACGCGGGCCGGATGGCGTGTCACCGCCACGGACCGCGACGAGGAATCGCTCATCTTTGCGCGGCACAACGCGCGGCTCAACGGCGTGCGGATCAACCGCTTCGCCCTGCTCGACTGGGGCGATCCGCCGGAGGACTGGCGATTCGATCGCGTGCTGGCCGCCGACGTGCTCTACGAACGCGCCGACCACGAGCCGATCCTCCGGTGCATTGACGGTGTGCTGGCAGCAGGCGGCGTGGCCATCCTGGTGGACCCCAACCGGAACGTGGCCGACGAGTTTGCCTCGACGGCCGAGAACCACGGCTTCTCCGTTGATGTCAACCGCACGGCACCCATGCGCGTGGACGACCGTCAGGCGAACGGGCGTATCTTTGAGCTTCGTCGCAGCGCCGAGCGGTTCGACTAGCGCAGGCCCCGTTTTCTGGTCCCGAGCCGCGGGCTTCTAGCCCGCGCGGTGCCTCGTGCTCCGTCCCGCGCACGTTGACGGGTTCGACCAAACCGAGCCGCGACCGGGAGGGAGCGCCTTCGTACGCGAAACCGGACCGCTTGCGGCGGGCAACAGCCCGCCCCAGTGCGCCTGAAACTGTACTCGATCGGAAGGGTGGAAGTCCCTTCCAGGCATGCGCTCTCCGGCCTGTAACCGAAGGTAACTGCGTCGCCGCGAGGCGGGGTGGAGAGCAACCGGAGGTGAATCATCGGTCCGT
>CBDUXT010000151.1:0-8975 GCA_965371245.1 uncultured bacterium
CTTCAGGTGCCAGTGGGGGCAACCCCGTGGAGGTTCGAGTCCTCTCATCCGCAGTACACTTCTCTTATCGCACCACTCTGATCGGAAGCGTCACGCGCGACGGATACGAGCCGCCGGTGAAGATCGTTTGCCTGGCCGACTTGAAGACGCTGGCCGTCATGGGGTCTTCGCCCGTGTTCGGATTGCGCGAACACTTCGGAAAATTGCTGCTCGATATCTCTATGCGAATCTGATGCCCTTTCTTGATTTCTATGGCCGTTGCCCCCAGGTCGATCGACAGTTCGTAGACCTCGCCCGGCCTCATGAGTTTGGCTTGGAACTGGGAATCGCGGAACCGGCCTCGCACGATGCCGTCTTCGATGATCCGTGCATAGCCGTCGCTTCGAACCTCGACGAGCTTGGCCGTAAAGTCCGTGTCCGTCGCATCGGTCGCGGCGAACAGCGTGACCGCGATGGGTCCGACGATCTGAATGGCCTCTTCCAACGGCGGCGACGAAAAGACCAGCACATCGTCTCGCCTTTCGACCGCCCGCTGATCCTTGACGCCCAGGTTGGATCGGAAGAAATGGAAGTTGGCGCCGCCGGTGGTGGGCACGGGGTCGTGCGGGTCGTATACGAACGAGAGCCGATCGTCGCGACTGGGTGCCGTACGGGTTAATCGACCGCCGGAGCCGGCGCCTTTGCTGCCGCCGGCAAGATACCAATCGACATAGCGCACGTCTTTCGGAGGCCACGCATCGGAGTTCGTCCATTCGTTGCGACCCATGACGAAGTAACTGGCGATGGCGTCGCGCTGTGCGCCGTTATCGATTCCTTTGAGATAGTGATCGAACCAGCGCATCGCTAGCTGATAGAACCCGTCCTCACCAAGGGCGGCTTGGGCTCCGAACTCTTCATCGCCGGATCGGGTGGTGTTTGTGCCGGCCTGGTCATGATGCCAGGGGCCGACATGAATCTTCTGCACGGTTTCCGGCGAGGCCTCTCGAATCCCGTTGAAGACCTCAAGGGTGTGGCGGCAGATGAAGTCGTTCCACCCGGTGATGTGCAAGATGGGAACTTTGATGTCGCCGTACTGCTTTGAGATGCCCATGTCGGTCCAGAACGCGGCGTTGCGCGGATGATCGATGAGGCTCTGCCAAAACGGGACGATCGCACCGGCCGCTTTGTCGGCGTGGCTCAGCGGCACAAACTTCATCAGGTCGTGGATGGATCGTTGAAGCTCACCCGGCGAAACCTGCCTGCGCCCGTTCGCCATCATGAGCGACCACGGCATCATCGCAGAGAGGTGCAAGCTTCCGCCGGGAAACAGGGTGCGGTAGACGTCCCCCGGTCCGGAGATGTTGACGACGGCCTTGAGCGCCGGATGACCGCTCGGCGCGAGCACGAGACTCGTGAACCCCAAGTACGACGGCCCCCACGCGCCGATCTTCTGATTGCACCAGGGTTGCTTCACCAGCCAGTCCAGCGTCGCGATGCCGTCGTCGCGCTCCTGCGCCCAGGCGTTGAACGAACCCTGCGACTTGTACTTCCCGCGAACGTCCTGCGCAACAAGGGCGTAGCCGCGCTTGGCGAAGTACGGACCCATGCTGGCGTGTTGCGCCTTGTTATACGGCGTGCGAAGCAAGACAACGGGGTAGGTGCCCGGTTCGGCTGGCCGATACACGTCTGCCATCAGCGTGACACCGTCGGGCATCTGCACGGGCACGTCGCGGCTGACGCTGATCTCGACCAGGGCCTCGGCACTTGCCCGGCGGGCAACGTCGGCGTGTGTCTGGGCTGTTGAGCGTGTCGGCCACGCGCCGCAGGAGAGTGCGGCCAGCGCGATCAACAAGAGGCGGTTCGTTTGTCTATTGGTGGTCTGAAGCATGCCGGAATCTCCCAAGGCAATGGTCATGGTCGGGATGTCCCCACCGGGCGGTTGCGGCGCTGCCGGCCGAGTTGGTCGGGGTCGAGTCCCGTGGCATCGAACCATACGGTGCCGTATGTTGATTCGGACGTCCAGGGCGGATATTCTCAGTACGGTGCCGTATGGTCAAGAAATCGACAAGAAGCCGCCTGGATCGCGATGCGTGGCTCAAAGAGGCCCTTGGTGCGCTGTATGAGCATGGGATCGACCGCGTCAAGGTGGAGGTGCTATCGCGCCGCCTGGGGGTGACCAAGGGCAGTTTCTACTGGCATTTTCAGGATCGTGGTGATCTTCTACGCGCCATGATCGACTATTGGAAGGCGATGCAACTGGGCTTGGTCCAGCGTATGGACGACGATCCGGATCCCGACCCCGAGGCGCGGCTGGTCGCGCTGATGGCCTTTATCCAGTCGAAAGACTCTCGCCACGACATCGGCATCCGGGCGTGGGCGCTGGTCGATGAGTCCGCGGCATCGGCCGTCCGCGCCGTGGACAAGAAGCGCATGGCCTTTGTCGAGAGCGTGTTCGCCCGGCTGGGTTTCGATCCGTTCGAGTCCAAGCTGCGGGCCAGAACCCTTTACTTCTACCAGGTCGGCGAACACACCAGCAGCATCCGCGACGGCGCCAAGCTCCGCGCCAAGCTCGCCTGCCGTCGTTTCGATTGGCTCGTGACCAGAAGCCGCCCGGCCCCGGAATGAGCCGCGCCGGACTGAGCACCGCCGCGCGCTCCCAGGCGACACTCCCGACGCAATCCTGAACAAGGATCCGAGTACCGACAATCCAAGGGTCAGCTTCAGCGATGTCCAGGGCGGTCTGTCGGCGGGATCGATTGACGCCGGCGGCAACATCGACGCCGACCCGTTGTTCGTGGACGCTGGTGTAGCGGACAACATTCCCGTTACAGTGGACGACCACCTGCGACTCCTTGCCCGCTCACCAGCAATTAACGTGGGTGACAACGCCTCACTGCGGGCCGATACAGCGGACCTGGTTTGCCCATGCCATCCTCGAACGCCATCCGATGAGGTGCGACGAAGCACTGGCATCGCTCCGGGTCCGCTGACGGGCGTACACGCCGCCGGTGAGGTCCACGGCGGTCCGCAACCTGATCGGTGACGGGCGGACTGGGCGTCGGAGATGCGGGGCGGTATAAGACACCGAAGAATCGGGGCTGGGTCGCTTTCGACGCCGAGATCCCGGTTCGAGAGTACGCCACCGGTTCGATCATGCACCACCGGAAGACCGATGCCGTTTCCAAGAAGGTTAGGTGCTGCTTCGAGCCCAGCGCTCACTTACGGTGGCGGCCTCGAGAAACAGCCCGGCGGAGGCGTGCCGACTGTATGACATAACGTTCCATGCGGAGTCATCCGATCGAAACCGATGGCAGACAGCACGCGACCCCGGCGGGAAACGCTGATGGCTGATGCACGATCCATATCCGCCGGCGAGCTTGCTGACCGCCTTGGGGGCCGGCTGGTCGGCGACGCGTCGCGGGTCATTAGCCAAGTGGCCACCCTGGATGAAGCCGGCGCCGATGCACTCTCCTGGGTCGGTCGGCCGGACCTTCTGCCTCAAGCTGAACAGTCGGACGCCGGCGTGGTGCTTTTGCCCGAGGGCTGCTCGCTTTCCGGCGAGCAGACCGTCATCAGTGTCACCGACCCCGACGCGGCCGTCTGCGACGTGCTCGAGTATCTCGCTCCGCCGATCGATCGAGTACCGAGCGGCGTTCATCCGTCGGCCACCGTGATCGATGGAGCCGTGATCGACGGGGCATCCGTGGGCGCGAATGTGTTCGTCGGACGCGGAGCGCGGGTCGGAGCGGGAACGCAGCTCTACCCCGGCGTCTACGTCGGTGCCGACACGACGATCGGACGCGATTGCATTCTATGGCCCGGCGTTGTCGTTCGCGAGCGGGTGACCATCGGCCAGCGCGTCATCGTTCATCCCAACTCGACCATCGGGGCCGACGGGTTCGGGTATCTTCAGCGCGGCGGCGGTCACCGGAAGATCCCGCAGATCGGCACCGTGGTGATTGAAGACGACGTGGAGATCGGCGCCGGGTGTGCGGTGGACCGCGCTCGAAGCGGCGAGACGCGCATTGGTCGCGGCACCAAGATCGATAACATGGTCCAGGTCGCCCACAACGTTCTAATCGGCGAGCACTGCATCATCATTGCCCAGAGCGCGCTGGGCGGCTCGACTACGCTGGGCCGACAGGTGATGCTTGCCGGTCAATCCTGCGTGTCCGATCATCGCACGATCGGCGACGGCGTGCAGATCGCCGCCAAGACGATCGTGCTGCGCGACGTCGCCGATGGACAGGTGGTTCGGGGCAACCCGGCCACCGATCATCACAAGTTTCTGCGCACACAGGCGGCCGCGCGCAAGGTTCCCAAGCTTCTCGAACAAGTGCGCGCGCTGTCGGAGCGCGTGGCACGGCTCGAAGCCGAACGTCACCGCGAAAGCTGAAGCATCCCGCGTTTTCTCGTTCCGAGCCGCGGGCTTTGGCCCGCGCGGCTTACTGAAGCATCGGGGCACGGGAATGCTCCCAGGATAACTGAGTGCTGCCCGAGTCGCTTCTGGGGACCGTCCGCGGCATCGCCGGCAGGGGAAACAGAGCCGGCCCCTGCGACGTGCGTCACAGGGGCCGGCATACACGTCTTGTGATGGTCGGTCTATCGCTTTACAAACCGGTAGAGCGGAAGCGACAAGCTGGACAGGATCGAAGAGACGCCGGCCCTTCCGCTCCTCGTCGCGTCCACGGCTACTTCCTCTTCCGGCCAAACCTTGCCGGCTGGAAAACCAAAGGTGAAAACTTGCGGGCGTCGAAGCCCCTGGCATCGCCCGCGTCGAACCGCTGGATCAACTCGAACGACTGTGGATCGCCATCGACCATCTTCCAGATGCCGACGCCGGAGAGCCGCACATGGTCACGCCCGGCCTGCTTCCTGGCGTGCGTCACCAAGGCTTGGGTAACCCATTCGTCCTGGCGCGCGAAACGGCGCGCCTCGGCCGCGTCCGCGGTGACCAGCACGGGGTAGTCATCCAGTGCGGTCATCAGCACCACGATGTACCGGTTCCCGATGTTGCCGCTCTTGTTGCGATTGTTCTTGACGTTCCGGTCGTTGTCTTTGAGGCCGACCAACTGCGAACGGTTCTTTTGAGCACTCTCCCTCGGCGAATCGACTTTCTTCGCCCAGCGGCTCGTTACCTTTGGCTTCCTCGGATAGTTCTTCGCCTTGTTGACCTTATCGGGTTTGTTGTTGCGGGAAGCCGCCAACCGGCCGCGGCTCGTGGTCCCGTTGGACGAGCTGGTCTTGTTTTTGAAGTCGCTGGCAAACCAGCACGGGGGCACCAGCGCTTTCACGAAAAATGGTAGATTGCAGACGCTGTCGCCGTCATCGGCGTTGTTGGACCGACGGCGGACGGTCCTCGCTTTCGTAGGTTTCTTCGGCTGCTTCTTCACGCTGTGTACGTGAGTCGAGCGCTTCGATCGGTTTTTCGTGGCCGCGGAGGTTCGCGTGTTGCGGTTCGGCACCTTGGCGGTCGAACGTGGGTTGTTGTTATAGAGGTCGCTGGCGAACCAGCAAGGGGGCACGAGCAGCTTCACGAACAACGGGAGCTCGCACGCGATCGACTCGGCGTCGTTGTTTCCTTGGTTACGTCCCGACTTGTTGCCACGACGACTGACGGTGGTGGCGCTGCGACCGTTGTTCTTGGATTCGGTCGGGGCCGGCGGGCCGAAACGCTTCCATTTGTTCTGGCCCCTCAGCCCATTGGCGGGCGGCGAGGGCTTCGTGACCGAAGCGACGCGTTTGCCCGGCGTGCCCGTGTTCCTCTTCGTTGTGGTCGTCGTCTTGGGCGCCGGCTTGGTCTTGCTCTTGGTGGAGGAGGCCGTTCGCGTCTTGGACCGGTCCCACCGGTTTGGAGCCGGCGTGGTCGGCTTCTTGGCCGTAGTGACTCGCTTGCCGGGTGTAACCATCTTTCTCTTCGTTGTGGTCGTGGTCTTGGGCGCGGGCTTGGTCTTGCTCTTGGTGGAGGAGGCCGGACGCCGCTTGAACCCGTCCCGCCGGTTTGGAGCCGGCGTGGTCGGCTTCTTGGCGGTGGCGACTCGCTTGCCGGGTGTAACCATCTTTCTCTTCGTTGTGGTCGTGGTCTTGGGCGCGGGCTTGCTCTTGTTGTTGGTGGAGGAGGCCGGACGCCGCTTGAACCCGTCCCAGCGGTTTGGAGCCGGCGCGGTCGGTTTCTTGGCGGTGGCGACTCGCTTTCCCGGCGTAACCATCTTCGTGTCGGTCTTTGGGGCCTGGCGGCGCACGGGTTGAACGACCGACTTCGGTGGGGTCGCCTGTGTTGTGCGGGTTCCGGTCACCGGCTTGGGCTTCCACGTCGAGCTACTCTTGGTCGGGGTCTTGGTCTTGGGCGGAGAGGGGCGCGTCCACCGGGTGGTCGTGGGCTTCACGTTCTTGTGAGCGTCTTGGCCCGTGGGGCCACCCCGATCGGATGACGTTGTGTTGGGACGAGCCGTACCGGACGTTACCATGCGCCGTGGTGTGTTCGACTTGGCGGGTTCGGTCGTGACGTGGACCGAGCGGCTCGGCCCGACGACGATCGACCGGTTGCGGGCGGGCGTGCTGGACGCTGCGACCACGGAGGGCACCCCGACCGGTCCGGGCACGAAGACCTTGTCGGATCCCTCCAAACGAACCGTCATCAACGCTTCGTGCTCGATGGCCTCGCGCACGCGGAACGGAAGCTGCTGGCCAACGAACGTGGAGGTAAGTAGCCGCTTGTCGCCCTGACGATGGAGGATGTCCGTCGTGTCAATCATCATCTCGAGAGCCGTACGGGCCTGCTCGAGATCGATGAGTTGTGAATCGATCGCGGCCATGCCCGCCGAGGCGTTCTGCCGGTTCCGCTCCACGGCCACGCGTTTGGGATTGTCTTCCCTGAGACCCGTGAGTGTTACGTCGAGCTGCTTCATCTCGGCCTCGACCACGCGACGCTCACGAATGAGGTCGGCGTGTTCGCGATCGAGGGCGAAGAAGTTGCTCTCGGGCGCGACGAGTTCGCTGATGAAGGCGAGTGCCATGCGTCGCTCACGCAGGCCGGCCATATGCACGTCCATGCGCTCGATCTCGCCGATGGCGTACTGCAGCTGTCGCTCGTTGCTCAAGAACTCGGCGTCATGGTCGTGCAGATGATCGGTCAGCAGGAACATGCCCCGCCGACGTTCCAGGCGATCGACGACACCCTTGAGCACGACCTTCGCACGGGTCAGGTCGTTGTACAGCCGGTTGACGTGATTGAGCTTCCACTGCGTGTCCTGATAGTCGGCCACCAGGATGATCTTCGTCAGCGCATCACCCGAGCGGACGCCGGCGAGGTCATCCTCTGTGAAGGCCGCCCGTGTGGTCTTGCGGAACGTTTCGTCCTCACCGGGCAACAGAAGCAGTTCGGTTCTTTTGAGGAACTGTGCGACGGCCACGTGCCGACGACCGCGTGCGGCCAACTCGGCGTTGATGGCCCGATTGATACGCTCTTCGAGTCGATCGAAGGCACCCAGTTCGTTGGCGAAGTTCTGGAACGTTCCCGGGCTGTTCCCATCCATCCGACCCTGGGCGTCGAAGTTGAACGCGAGTTGTTGCTTCTGCTTGGGGATGCTGTTCAGCCATTTCTGAAGAATGTCCAACATGTCGTGGTCGCTGTAGTTCACATCGACCCATCCCTGGATCATCGTGCTGTAGGCCGGGTCGATAAAGGCGAACATGTAGGCGCCCGGCTTCATCAACGTCACGTTCTGTGTGATGTCGGTGCCGTCGAAGCCATTGCCCCAGAGCGCGACGTGTCGTAACTGGGTCGGCACGGTCGGGTTCGATCCGCCGAAGCCGCCCTCCTGGAACCCCCGGTAGCCGCGGTCAACGACCAACTGGGCGTTGGACGGTGAGTCGGCCATGCTGTATTGCGGCCCCTCGCCCGGCAGGGCGAAACGAACCGCAACCGACGAGAAATCCGCATGGCGGATGGCCGTCGTCGTCGAGTGTCGCATGCAACCCGTCAACAAGATCGGGACCGCGAGCACCGCGGTGATTAGTGAATGACGTCTCATGTTCTTCGCTCCTATTTCGGACAACTCTCGTGTGGCTGCGCGTCCGCCGAGATCCTGTATCGTTGGTGCTCTTAACGGAAACACCGAACCCTGAATGTCTGTCAGTCCGGGTTGACCCGGTTGCCGTTCGCCACCGACCGAAACGACCGGCGCTTATTGTGGGCGAACCACGATCAACAAACGTGGCGCCTCGACATCCAACCGATTCGAGGTCCGCGGCGGCGATCCGCCCGTCCACATCTCCCGGTTCATCGAGCAAAGGGGGGAGCCAGATAAGGAATTCACTCTTTCGGAAGTGATTCGGGCCGCCGCGGCCTCTGAGGGCCTGGATTATGGGGCCTGCCTCATGCAGAAAGCAAGAAAATCGGATGTGGCGCCGCATGTCGGCTCCAGGCCGAGCGCTACGGTTATCGGCAGTGGCGGACGGCGGGTCGATGCGCGCGCCGGGCTGCGCGGACAGTACACGAGCCGTGATCGGTCCGAAGACAACGCTATCGGACACTGTCGCAGCTTGGGTGAATCCGTGTGAACACACGAACAACCAAACGTCAAGGGTGCGTAGCGACTTCATCGTGGCACCCACGACCGACCGCTAATGCCACGAGTTGGCACTCCTCCAGTAACCTCGCCGGGGATGTCCTTGACTGGCATGGCCAAGCGCAGCGCGCCCATGTGCTGGGTGGACCGACACATGCCCGCGCCTCCGGCTTGGGCATGCCACCCGAAAAACGGGAGAACCTTTTGGGAAATGGCACTAGTGGATGGTCACACCTCATTTTGCGGGTTCAGATCCACCCCGTTCCGTGTGCCACTGCTCGTGAGCAGTGCCTACGGCGGCTCTCGTGGAATCCCTGCACGGCTCGAGAGCAGTGGCACACCCGCAGACTCAGGCGTGGCGATGCACTAGCCCCAAAATAAGCGAGCGCGGGTTCGTTGTTGAGCGTTGGCGCGCCTGTTCGGTCT
>CBDUXT010000152.1:0-8923 GCA_965371245.1 uncultured bacterium
TGATCCCGAGCGGGCAAGGCGGTTGGTGCGAAACGTTGAGTTCTGCTACACACCGCCAATGGAGTCAACGATCTGCGTGATCGTACCGCTTGGCGTGATCTTGAAAGCGTTGCTCGTAGGCTGACCTACTACGTAGGCGTTCGCCAACCCATCGACCGCAACGAAGGCGGGTTTGTCGAGCGTGTGTGAACCATCGCCATTTGAACCGAGAATCTGAGTTATGGATTGAGCGTCAGCGGCGGCGCAGTACGCAAGCAGTAACGACGCGATGACCGAGCGTTGCATGTCCTCCACCTCCAATAAAGTAACGCTTTGCGTGGCGACTATTAACAGATTGCGAAGGGCAACGCAACCGGTAGTCCACGGCTTGCGCCGTGGGCTACCGGTCTGCCGCTCCCTTCGGGCGCTGAGGCGTACCGGACATTGCTGACGCTGGGCACTAATCCGACTGGAGCCGTTGCCACACTTTGTCAACAGGTTGCTAACGCTGCGGTTGGCATCCGGCCGACATTCTTGCCTTCATGGCCCTCTCCGTTCCGGCACCGATTCTGTGACACGTCGGCTGCTGCGTCGGATCGCGCGCGGGACTACACCGACGTTGGCTTGAGGCCCGCGATTCCGAGCCACATTTTCCCCAATAACCGGCCCCGACCGACGAATACCGAGTACCTGGACCAAGGTCAGCAGGAGGATTCTCTCATGGATTGTTTGGCAAGAGTGAACGTGGATCAGCTTCTCAACGGCCCCGTCGTTCCCCTGACGCTGTTCCTGACGTTCGGCTCGGTCGTCTGCGTCATCTCCATCGTGGCGAGGCAGTGGCGGCGGGTTCGCCTTGGGGAGGCCGAGGTCAGTCTCAAGGGGCGGATGGTCGAACGGGGCTACTCGGCCGACGAGATCGAGCGGGTGTGCCAGATCGGGATTCAGTCGGCACCGCCCGAACGACATGGTCGTCGTGCGAGGCACGCCAGCAAGCCGTTCCTGACGTAGACTACCACATCAGGATTCTCGTCCGGGCCTGATGTGTCCATCGTCGCGACCGGCCGGTCGCCGACGAGCGTCTACGCCGTCTTGCGGCAACGCCAGGCGAACACCAGGGCTAAGGACGCGAACGCGGCGGAGGCAAGCAGTTCGAGAGTTCCATCGGAGGCCCAGGCGCCGACCTGGCCCCAGGGTGGCAGCGTCGCTCTCCCGGCGACTGGTGGGTAATTGCGGAAGAAGACGATACCCGCGACAAGGACGCCCAGCAGTCCCTCTCCGCCAACCAGGCCCGAGCCGAAGAGCACGCCGTTTTCCCTCCGCGACGTCTTGGACTCGGGCGTTCTTCCGCCGCGCTCCATGAACCAGCGCAGCGCCCCGCCGAAAAAGACAGGCACCATCGTGGTCACCGGCAGATAGACGCCGACCGCGAACGGAAGCGACGGGATACGAGCGATCTCGGCCGCCAGGGTGATGCCCACGCCGATGGCGACCAGGCTCCAGGGCAGCTCGGACTGTAGCACCCCGCCGATCACCAGCTTCATCAGCGTCGCCTGCGGTGCGGGAAGATCGGCGCTGCCCAGTGTGAGCGATGCGTTGAGCATGATGACCGTGGCGCAGACGGCCGTCGCGCTGGTGAGCACGCCGATCAGCTCGCCGATTTGCTGACGGCGCGGCGTCGCGCCCAACAGGAAGCCGGTCTTGAGATCCTGCGAGGTGTCGCCCGCGATCGAGGCGGCGATGGCCACGACACACCCGACGGTGAGCGCGGCAATCATGCCGGTCTCATCCGTCCACCCCATCAGCCGAAAGATGGTGGCCGTTCCGAGCAGCGACGCGATGGTCATACCGCTGGTGGGGTTGGAGGTCACCCCGACCAGGCCGACGATGCGCGAGGCGACCGTAACGAAAAAGAACGAGAAGATGGTCACGCAGATGGCCGCCACAAAACGGATACTGGCGGTTTCGATGGTGCCGAAGATGTTCGGGACAACGGCCATCACCACGGCGATGAGCAGGGCGCCGATCGCCACGAAGCCCAGCGGCAGGTCGCGGCGCGTGCGCGGGACCTCAACGCTGTCGCTCCCGAAGCGCTGCCCGATCTGCCGCGCGCCGATGCGGAAGCTTTCGATCATGGTGGGGATGCTGCGGATGAGCGTGATGATTCCGGCCGCCGCCACCGCGCCCGCGCCGATGTAACGGACGTAGCGATCCCAGATGTCGTGGGCGCTCATGTCGCGGATGAGCCTCTCCGTTTCCGGATAGAACGGCGCTGAGAGCCCGGCGCCCCACCAGTCAAAGATCGGGATGACCACCAGCGCGGAGAGCAGTCCGCCGCCCACCATCACCGCGGCGACGCGGACTCCAAGGATGTAGCCCACGCCGAACAGGGCGGCCGACATCTTGGTGCCCACCTCGGCCTTGGGCAGGAAGGGGACCGCTACCACGACCTTGCCCGGAAGAATCTTGAGCCACTCAATGATGAACTTGAACAGGGCTCCGAAACCCAGACCCAAAAAAACGTTGGCTGCCTTTCCGCCGCCGACCTCGCTGGCGATGAGCACCTCGGCGCAGGCGGTTCCCTCGGGATAGGGGAGCTTGCCGTGTTCGCGTTCGATCAGGTACGCGCGCAACGGGACCATAAACAGCACGCCGAGTAGCCCGCCGCACAAAGCCAACATCGTCATCTGCAACAGGTGGGGATCGAAGCCCCACATGAACAGCGCGGGAAGGGTGAAGATCACGCCGCTGGCGACGGAGCTGGAGGCCGAGCCGATGGTCTGGGCCATGTTGGCCTCGAGCAACGTGCCGGTCACGCCGAAGCCTCGCATGGCGCGGAACGCCGCCACGCTCATGACGGCGACCGGGATGGAGGTGGAGATGGTCAGCCCGGCCTGCAACCCGAGATAGGCGTTGGCGGCCCCAAAGGCGATGCCGAAGATCACGCCGGGAATGACGGCCTTGATGGTGAACTCGGCCGGGCTCTCGGAAGCGGGGACGTAGGGCGTAAACGCGGGCGCCGCTTGCGGTTTAGGTGCGTGGTCGCTTTGCTCAGATTCAGTCATGAACTCACGTGCCGTGTCGTTCGCGTGGCACCCGTTAGTTGAGAGGAAACAACCGGCGAGGAGTAGGTCGGGTCATCGACCCGGCGTTTCCTGGTACGGATATCTCGTCCAACTACGTTGACCTGTGTGTCACCATACCATCGCGCATTCTCGCCTGGCGACACATTCTTCTGCCCGCTTATCACGCATCGACGCGCGTCGTTCCCTCGCAACCCATCCGCGCGAAGACTCCTCCACGAATCCGCCGCTCCCGTATGGCGTTGAACGTGCCCGGGAGGTGCCGGGTCGATGACCCGACCTACCGACTCAACCGCTCCCTTACGGTCGCGGCTCGGAAAAACAGTCTCATCCCCATCTACCGACTAATCGTTATCGCCATCGTCGTCGTCGTCGGCATCATCATCATCATCATCATCGTCGCCAAAGCCGTAGTCGATCTCATGCGGCGGGGGGTCGCCGCCGGGGCCTTTCACATAGTGCTCCATCCAGCGCAGCATGCGCAGGCTGTAGTCATAGCGAGCGGCTGCCTTGCGGTTACCGTGGCCCTCGCCGGGATACTGCACCAGGCGGACGGGCGTCTTTCCGAGGGTCTTGAGATAGCGGTAGAGCACGAGCGACTGGCTCGGATGCACCCGCGTGTCGTCCTTGCCACCGAGAATCAACAAGGGTGTGCGAGCCTTCTCCACGTGGTAGATCGGGCTGCGCTCGGTGAAGAGCGTCCAGTCTTCCCAGACGTACTTGCGCGCATGCACCCACCGCATTTCCTCGGGGATGTCCGTCGTGCCGCCCTTGGAGATCAGGTCGCTGATGCCCACGAACATCACACCGGCCTTGAACCGTTCCGAGTAGAACGTCGAGCACCACGCCGTCGCGTAGCCGCCGTAGGAACCACCCGTGACACCCACGCGGTCGCCATCGACCAGCCCGGACTGGATCAGGTGATCAACCCCATCGATCAGGTCGTCGAACTCCGCGCCCGCATAATCGCCCTGGCTCAGCTTCGAGAACTTCACCCCGCGGCCCGTGCTTCCACGATAGTTAATATGGAAGACGCCGAAGCCTCGCGCCGCCGCCACCTGCCCGGGTGAGGAATAGCTCGTGAGCCAGCCGTTGTGATGATGCGACTCCGGTCTGCCGTGTACAAAGAGGATGAGCGGATAGGGCTTACCCGGCTCGCGATCGAGTGGGTGAATCAGGATGCCTTCGATTCTCAGATCGTCGCGGGCGGCGAAGGTCACCAGCTCTTGCTCTCCAAAGCGCATGTCCCGCAGCCACGGGTTGCTGTCTGTCAGTCGCCGAGGTGTGGACTCTCCCGCGCGTAGCAAGAACACTTCGTTGGGATGCTTGTCGCTCTGCTTGAGCATGACGGTCGTTTGACGGTCGGCGGCCAGCTTCAGACCCGAGAGCACGTCCTGCCCCGCGGGAATGCGTGTCTTGTAGCGAAACGTGGAAACCTTGATCTCGCCCAGCGCGGTCCAGACGCCCTCATCGACAAGGTAAACGAGCGTATCGTTGTCCCGCCAGGCGATGCTCTTGAAGTGCCCCTGGTAGCTGGGCAAGAGGAAGTTCAGTTCGTTTCGGCCGGCGGGCATCACCAACAGACCGCCGGCGGCGGGGTCACTGCGGCTGGCGGCGTTGAGCACGGCCAGCGTCTTCCCGTTGGGGCTCCAGACGATCGTCCCCAGCTTGCCCGGGTTGTTGAAGCGGACGTAGGCCGTCCCGGTGGCAACATCGACGACGTGTATCTTGCGGCTGACGTAGTGGTCGTCGATCAGCGGCGTCGGCGCGAGTGCCACGACCAGGTCCTCGCCGGCCGGGCTCCAATGCAGCTCCGAGGCGGACCCCTCCAGGTTCAGCATTCTCGACTCGGCCTCTTCGTCATCCGGCGTGCCGATCCAGACACGGACACGCCGCAACTCCTCCTCGTAGATTTCCTGATTGAACCCCTTGTCCTTGAGCTTTTTCTTCTTTCCTTTGGGGGCTTCGTCACGGGCGAGGAACGCAACCTGCGTGCCCGTGGGACTCCAGTCGTAGGACGTGATATCGGTCTTGTGACTTAGCACACGCCGCGCTTCTCCGCCGGTCAGCGGGATCACGTAGAGTGACCGATGCTTGTCCTTCCCGCGCTTGGCAAGAAACGAGATGCCTTCGCCGTCCGGGGTCCACCGAGCGAACCCGACGCTAACCTGTCCCGTGACGAACGGGCGGGAGTTTCCCTGGGTATCGACCACGTGAAGCTCTGTCCATGCCGGTCCGTTTTCGTCCTCGTAGGGACGGCGCGGCACCGACAACAGGTAGGCAACGCTGCGCCCATCCGGCGAAATTTCCGCAGCGGTCACGGACCGAAGCTTGGCGACGTGATCCGGCGTAAAGATGCCGTCGGCCGCCATGAGCGGTGTCGCCGAGAACAAGATCGCCAAGGTCTTGACCCATGCGGCCGGGCGTCGGTTCGATACTGAGTGTGGCTTCATCTTCCTCACCTTTCTTCTCCGTGCGGCGTCGCCATTTGGCGCTCGTTCCGCCGGTCATCTCGCTACCCGCGACCCGCCTCGGGTCGCGACCCATGCGCAGCAAGCGCGCACCGGGTTAGCATGGAGAACACCCGGGGATTCGTCAACCGGACGAGGCGCCGGCGCGGGTTGCCGGACAAGACGGCGAGAAAGGCTTCGAACATATGACGGCGGCGGGCGCGCGGCGCGTGCGACGAGAGGACGCGGATGTGGAGCCGGCAGCGCCTACAAGAAAGAGCCGGGACGACGTAGCCGCCCCGACTCTTGCGTTTCTTATGAAGAGTGGCACCGGCTGCAAGCCGGTGCCACACCGAGTTCAGGTATTCTCCAACGAGCTCTTAGACCCGACCGACCGAGCTATTCGCTGGGCGGTGGGTCCATGGGTGGCGGCGAAGTGGAATCATCGTGGCACTCGTCGTCGTCCTCCGAGCCATCATCATCCTCCAGATCACCATCCTCGTCGTCATCATCATCGCCGTCGCCGTCGTCATCGTGGCCCAGGCGACCGCGCTCGTGGATGTTGTTGCGTACGACTTCGGCGAGGTCGGGGTTGGAATCACCGCAGATTACGAGGACGCCGTCGGTGAGCATCCCGTCGGCAGGATTCACGCCGGCAAACCAACCGGTCGGATCGACCGTCAGAAGGAACGTAGCGACAATACCGGGCTCGACGACGATCCCGTCGTTGGAGCGAAACTTCAGCTCTTCCTCGAAGCTGGCGCAATACTCCATCGACACCATGCCGTCGGCTGACATGATCGAGCCCATGACGCGGACGCTGAATCCGATCATCTCGGGATTGGAATCCGGAGCGTCCTCGGCGTCGAGCTTGTCCAGCTTGAACTCGATGCGATGGTAGATGCCCTCCGGTAATTCGACGGCGTCGAACAGTTGAGTCTCGCCCATGGTCTGGTCGTCGTCATCATCGATTCCGTCACCATCATCATCGTCGTCTTCATCGTCAGGCACGCCGTCGTTATCGTCGTCGTCATCATCGATATCCTCAACGCCGTCATCGTCGGCGTCATCGTCGATGTGGCTCGTGCCCAGGTTCCTGACCATGTTGTTAACAAGATCGACCAGGAACGGACCCTCAAGCTCGAACTCCAGCCCCTCTTCGCCCGTCTCGGCGTTGCAGGCCTGGCGCAGCTCGATCTCCTTCAAGACGATCAACGCCGAATCCAGAGTCACAGTGTCGCCGATAATCTGCGCCGACACACTCGACGCCTTGGCCGCTACGGTACTCACACCGGCCGTCGACTTGATGGCCAAGATCGCGTTGGTGCCCGGCGGCAACGTGATGCCTTTGGTTAGAACGGACGTGTTCGTTGCCGGCGGCGTCGGATTGAAATTGCACCCCGTCACCCACAACATGCTCAACAAGAGTACAGCTCTTGACCGTCTCATCATACGACTCCTTGTTCCGAGGTCTGGTTCGGCCGCGACCCAGCGAACCGAATGCGCACACTCTTGCAGGGAGATGGGAACGGCACTAACCCTATGATATCGATTTTCCAGATGGCAAAGGGTGGACGCAAAGGTGCGCCGGGGCCGAAAACAACTTGGCCGGGGTCGGAAAAAACGCCGATCCGCCAACGATCCGGGCACTGCGGCATGTGAAGCGTGGACCTACTCGAACTCGGCTGAACGCTCGCCGAGCGCCAGGAACAGCTCCACCTCTTCGTCGGTCATCTCGACGTTGCGGCGGGCCATGGCGGCACATGCCGCGTCCAGGAGCCGCAGGGGGTCGCCCCGCTTTGCCCCCTTCTCCGTCACCCAGCTGAAGGGAGGAATGAACTTGGGCGGGAGCCCGGTGGCTGCGATGCTGGCGCTAAGTCCGATCACGGCCCCCGTCGGAATCGCGGCGTTGATGCCGATCTTGGCGTGGTCACCGATAACGCAGCCGAAGAATTGCTGACCCGTATCGACCGCCTTTCCGCGGATGGGCACACGGACGTTGCCATAAGTGTTCTTCAGGTCGGAGTTGGTCGCGCCCGCGCCGATGTTCACCCAGCTACCGACGTAGGCATGCCCGAGGAAGCCCGCGTGTTGCTTGTTCGTGTAGCCCTGGATCACGCACCCATCGACCTCACCGCCGATTCTGCAAACCGGGCCGATCGCGTTGCCGCCGTGCAACCAGGCATGGGGTCGCACACACGTGCCCGCGCCGATGTAGGCCGGCCCTTCAATCACCGCCTGGGCACCGATCTCGACGTCGTGGCTGATGTAGATCGGCCCTTCGGATGCATCGAGCACGGCCGTCGGGTGTACACGGGTCGATTCACCGATGTGCAGGCCGGCTTCGCCTTCCACCAAGACCCGTTCATGAAGCTGGGATTCGATCGTTGCATCGGCATCGCACCAGTCATCTGATAGCAGATCGCACAGCGAACCGGTCACGTCCCATGGGTAACGAAGCACCCTTCCCGGCGCTGCTTCCCGAGGGCACGACGCCAACGCTGCCGTTCGCCGCGCGGGATCGAGCATGTCAACCGACGTCAGGTGATCCGCCAGTGCCGCATCACACACGACGTAGGCGATGTCGGCGTCCACCATCCCCACGCACGGCGGCTTTGGAAAGCTCACGCGTTCGTTGAAAATCCACCGACCGTTGACCAACACCGTGCCGTTGGTGGCCCGCTTATTGACCGGCGCGCCGCAGCGCTGTGCGGCGACCTCGGCCATCCGTGGGCGCGTCCAGACACCCCCCACCGGAAGCTGCAACCGCTGTGCGGTTCGATCAAGCAGGATCTTGCGACCGACGAGGAGTTCAAAGACCGTCCGCCAATGCACCAGTGGCATCAGGTCCGCGAAGCCTTCGTCTTCAAAAAGAACGAGCGTTGTGTCCATGGGGGGAAGTATATCGCCGTGACGGCGCGATGCCTACAAACCGCTCCGCTTCAGGCGCTCGATGCGAAACCCTGCGCGCACGAAAAAAGGCTTGCGCCGAAGCGCAAGCCCACGACTTTGAGTCCAAGAGATGCTACCGCCGTGATGCCGGTGAGAACGCGTGGGCGAAACCCTTCTCAAACGTGGGCAACGCGCCGGAACCCGGACCGCCGACCGTCTTACGGATCGGTACGTCGTTTGGTGCCTGTCGCGGCATCTCCCAAAGGGTCGAATACGGTTCAGCCACAATAGCGTCCTCTGCCGGGCATGGAAGCCGCACCGGTCGGACTTTGCCCATTATAGCAACTCCGTGGCCGCAGGGAAAGGCGGCGCAGATCGCATGGGGTGACGACCGACGTCGATGGTCGCCGGAACCCACTCGGGTCGATAGGCTTCTGTCGGATCGCGTGCTGGGGCTCAGTGCGTGGCCCACCTCTGAAGGGCCTGTCGATTTACTCGCCGACACGGAATGTCGATAGACGT
>CBDUXT010000153.1:0-8863 GCA_965371245.1 uncultured bacterium
CTCAAAGCACGATCCGGCGTGGCATCGGCCGACGACCCGGACCTGGGATCGTGCAGCATGTCGGACAATCCAGTCTCACAGATCCGGCGAAACGATGCGCTGGTCCGCCGTACGCTCTACGGTTGGCAGTGCGCCGGACGGTACACGAATGGCGCGCGTTGCCGGGAACTGGTTGCCAGCGCCCGCTTCCACGACGACCCTTGGGCTCGCCCTGATCGGTTGGAGAAGATTCCCGACTACCACATCGTGGCCGAACTGCGAGGTTTGTTGTCTGGCAGCGAAGTTAGGGAATCGCTCAAGTCGCTTTGCGATCGTGGGCACGCGACGGATGAGGGCGCGGGGGACCATTTCGGTGCTTGGGTATTGCCGGACAATCGGACCGTGTGGGTGTTCGATCCGAGCCATATCCCGTTTGATTCGCTTGAAGAAGAACACGCTACTCATCTTCGCAAGGAATTCGCCGACTGGCCGCAAGAACAATTCGGCCCTCTCGGTCCTGCGAAAGGTGCCAACGGTCAGCCGATGTGGGGAGCGATCGTCTTCATCGACGGTAGGGGCGTGGAGTTCAGATCGAACCTGAACGGGGAGTGCGGCTCTTGCTACCGCCTTACCGCAGCCGGGATCGAACAGGCGGAACGGGACCATGACAGCTCGCCGACCGCTTCGGACGGTTCGCAAACCGACACACAGACGCCGGCTCGCCATTCGCCCGAGGGTACGATTGAGGCACGGATCGAAAAGGCTAAGCGGGACTGTGTCAGCTCGCCGACCGCTGCGGACATACCGCAGACCAACACACAGCCGCCGGCTCGCCATTCGCCCGCCCGTGCGTCCTCAATACCCGGCACGTCAGGTCAATCGGCCATGAGCTCCGAAGCACGGGCTCTGGCAGTCCTGGCCGATCATCCCGACTGGACTAACAAGAGAATCGCAAAGGCGGCGGGTGTAAACCGGACGACGCTATACACTTGGCCCAAGTTCATTCAAGCACGTGCCGTAGCAAAAGAGGCAGGCAAACAAGATCGGGCGAAGCGATCCACACACCGAGGAAACGGTTCCTGACCCGACACTTTGCCCGACACTTTGCCCGATACCGATATCGTCTTAATCCTAAAAACATAGTGGTTTCCGCGCGCACAACAAGAGCTTCGACCCGACACTCCGCCGACACCCGCACGTAGAGTAGAGGCCCATCGGTGAGGCCCAACCACACGTGAGCGTGTTCAATGGCGACACAACAGGACTACCCATCCGGCAACCCAACGCAAGACGCGGTAGTGGCATTTGTCGCGTTTGTCACAGCCCTCCGCCACGGGAATACTGAACAACAGCGTCGCCATCGGGACATTCTTGACCACTGCGGTATTGCCGTCCGTGTGAAACGCGGTTGTCCGATCCCGCTCTCCTACGAGGGGGCGGTGCAACGATGATCGTTGAACCCGCCACGCCGGAACTACTGCACCTGGCAGTCGATGCCCGCCACCTCGGCGAAATGCTCTGCCTGTCGATCCGCACGATTCGCACGATGGATTCAGCCGGGAAGCTGCCCAAGCCGGTGACGCTGGCGTGTCGCTCGGTCCGGTGGAATGTCGCGGAAATCTCCGACTGGCTGGACGCGGGTGCGCCGGCTCGCATCGAATGGGAAGCGATCCGTCGCACCGGAGGGCGCCCGCGATGACTGCAAAAAAAGCCGGGCCGCGTGGGGCGGACACCGGCGGAATCTAACAAGAAAGAAACCCGCCGCGGCTATGACCGATCGGCGGGCGGAAGATGTAGGCGACATGATCTTAGAAGATGTCCCAAACGCCGTCAACCGTTTCCCACTATGCCGACTATACGAGGCCAGACTCGTCGACGGATTCCCTACGGGTTGCCCGATGGCGCAGCCGAATCCGCTGGCGGCGCTGTTCGCGCTGCAAGAGCGCGGCTGGCAACGGATCGGCGCCGAACAAGCGGGCGGGACGACCGACCTGGACCGCGTCGATATCTGTAACAAGTGCCTCAATTCCGTGCTGCCCACCCCCTCCGTGCGGCGACTGCGCGCCCTTGCAGGATTGTCCAAAGGGGAACGGTATGTCGCTTGATCCGCCGCCGTTCGTCGAGCGGAACGCCACGCCCGACACGCACGATGCCGATGCCTTCCGTCCGCAGCTCGTGAGGAAACGTATGTCCGACGTGGCACCCGAGGCCGTGTCCTGGCTCTGGCCGGGACGGTTCCCGCTCGGCAAGCTCGCGCTTTTGGTCGGCGATCCGGGTCTGGGCAAGAGTTTTCTCACGCTCGACCTGGCCGCGCGACTATCACGCGGGACACCCTGGCCGGACCGCCTTGACGAAGCGGTGACGCCAGCCGACACGGTGCTGCTGTCGGCCGAGGACGATCCGGGCGATACCATTCGACCCAGGCTGGACGCGGCCGAGGCTGACGCGAGCCGCATCCATGTAGTCACCGGGGTCCAACGATCGGCAACCGGGGAGCCGAAGTACTTTTCGCTCGACGCGGACCTCGGGCCGCTGGAGGACACCATCGCGGAGACCTCGGCGCGGCTGTGCGTCATCGATCCGGTCTCGGCCTATCTGGGCGACCGCGACTCTCACAGCAACGCCGACATTCGCGGTTTGCTCGCGCCACTGGCCGACCTGGCGGCCCGGCACGGGTGTGCGGTTGTCGCGGTGACCCACATGAACAAAGCCGGCGGCGCGCGGGCGATGTATCGCGCGATGGGATCGCTCGCCTTCATCGCGGCCGCAAGGATCGGCTGGCTTGTCGCCAAGAATCAAGAGGACGATACGCGACGGCTCCTGTTGCCGATCAAGTCGAACCTGATCGCCGAGCCGCACGGGATCGCGTTCCAGATACTCGACGGCCGAGTCCACTGGTTCCCCGAGCCGATCGATGTGGACGCCGACGCGGTGCTCAGCGCGACCGGCGGGGACCGGGCGGAAAGCAACGCGGCCGCCGACTGGCTCCTGTCGTTGCTCGCCTGCGGTCCGCTGCCCGTCGGGGAAATCCGCGACGCGGCCCGAGCCGACTGCCACCGGTGGCGCACCGTCGAGCGAGCGAAGAAAACCCTCGGCATCGTCAGCCAGCGGGAAGGCTACGGAAGCTCCGGGCGATTCGTCTGGAAGCTGCCCGAGGGGGAGGAAGAGGGCGGCCCATAGACCGCCAACCGGGATGTGGCGGTCAATGGCTGGCGCTATCAAGAACGCGGTTTTTCTCATAGACCGCCAACGCCCGTTGTGTGGCGGTCTATGGAGCGGATCACGGCCCAAGACCTCGTCACGCCGTCACCGGCGGGCCATGCTGCGGGCGCGACCAACGCTCCGGGGACGCAGCGCGGGAGGCGTTGGAAGGGCTTGTCCGAGCGGGACGGGCGGTCTGGGACCACAGCTCCACAGGCAAGCCGGGGCAACCCGCGCAACGGGTTCGGCTTGTGTGCGCCGGGGATGGTGACACTGGCGACGGTGACAGAAACACCCCCAGCGCCCGTTAGAACGGCAATACTGTCGCCGTCGCCAGTATCGCCACACGGCAGAGGCGAGCGGAACGGACTTGACAAGATATCCGGTGTGTGATATCTTATGGGTGGTGAGCGATGAAGAGTCATCCGGATAACGAAATGGCCGAGCGGATTCGAGCGGCGTTCCGGGCATCGGGGCTATCGATGAAGCGGCTGTCCGTGGAAAGCGGCGTTTACTACTCGGCCGTGCATGGATTCATCATGGGCACACGCGACCCGTCTCTCTCGACGGCGGCCCGCCTGTGCAAGGCGCTCGGTCTGGAACTGCGGCCGGGGCGGCGTGGCAAGCGAAAAGGCAGGTAAGACGTGGCGAGAATCTTCCGGCAAAAGTACACGGCAAAAGACGGCAACGGGCGGCGCGTGGGGCGACAAAGCCGCAAGTGGTATGTGGAGTACGTGGATGCTGACCGTATCCGACGGCGCGTGCCGGGCTTTACTGACAAGCCAGCGACCCAACAACTCGCGTCCGACCTGGAAAAACAAGCGGCCCGCGAGGCGAGCGGGCTTGTGGACAAGTTCGCCGAACACCGCAAGAGGGCGCTGAGTGAACACGTGGACGACTGGCGTGAAGCGCTAGTCGCCAAGGGCACGTCCCAGAAACACGCGAACCTGTTGTCCGGTCGCGTCGGTCGTGTGCTCGACGGCTGTCGATTTACGTACTGGCCTGACCTGTCGGCGTCGCGGGTGCAAACGTACGTTGCCGCGCTACGAACCGACACCGAAGACAAGCGGGGAATCAGCGCGCAGACGTTCAATTTCTACCTTCAGGCGATAAAGCAATTCTGCCGGTGGATGGTGAAGGACCGGCGCGCGACGGATTCACCGGTCGCTCACCTGGACGCTTTGAACGTGGCCACCGACCGACGGCACGATCGGCGAGCGCTCACCCCCGATGAGCTTCAGCGGTTACTCAATACGGCGCGACACGGTCCCGACCGCTGCCGGATGCCCGGACCCGACCGGTCCCGGCTCTACCAACTTGCGGTCGAAACGGGCTTGCGCGCCGGCGAGCTGCGGTCGCTGGCGTGGGGTTCGTTCAACCTGAAGAGCCAGTCCCCCACGGTGACAGTCAACGCGGCATACTCCAAGCGTCGGCGGGACGACACCCTACCGCTGAAGGGCTCTACGGCTGCGATGCTGGCCCGCTGGCGCGATTCGCTCGGTCCGATGGGCTCTGAGACCCTGATCTTTGCTGCAATGCCGCAGAAGCACGCGGTCGTCAAGATGCTTCGCGGTGACTTGGCCGATGCGGGCATCGAGTACCGGGACGCTGCGGGAACGGTGGCCGACTTTCACTGCCTGCGGCACACGTTCATCACAAACCTCGCCCGTTCCGGCGTGCATCCGAGGGTGGCCCAACAGCTCGCCCGGCATTCGACGATCACGTTGACGATGGACCGCTACACGCACACGGTCGTCGGCGAGCTGTCCGAGGCGCTGGACGGATTGCCCGACCTGTCGAGTGACGGCCCGGTGCCGGATCGCAAGCGGGCTACGGGGACTTGTGATATCGCTCCAAAGTTCTTACCGCTTTCCTTACCTATTTCCTTACCGACACCGGCTGCATCGGAAACACCGCGCCGTGCATCGGATTGCATCCAGCCGGGGAATGCCACGGGTTCGTCACGTCACGAAAACCCGGAGAAAACAGGGGCGAAACGCACGTCGGTGCATGCCGCTGCATCGGATTGCAATCGGAGGAGGAGGGATTCGAACCCCCGAGACTCTTGCGAGCCTAACGGTTTTCAAGACCGTCGCCTTCAGCCGCTCGGCCACTCCTCCACGACACCGGTGTCGAGGTAGACGCCGGGGCGCCGGCCGTGCCGACGCACCCGAGGTCGAGGCCTCATTCTACCCCGTTCCGGCGTGCTGGGTATCACGGTGCCGAAACAATCTCTCAAAGAACACGCGGGGCCGGGCGCTACAAGAAAAGAGAGCTTGCTTTGGAGCCTACCGCAGCATCGTCTTGGGGCTTACCCCCGGCATTGCGTGGCACCGGCATCTTGCCGGCGTCATCACGGGCTTCAAGCCCGTGCCGCACCCGCGATTGGGATCGGCTTCGAGCCGACTCGGTCGGCGCGCCAACCACGCGCGGAGGTCAATCCACCGGGTGCATGACAGTTTTGGCGGGGGGTGCAAAGCCATCTTGACAGCACCACGCCGCGTCAGAGCCGTGGGCGCAAGCCCACGGACACGAACCGAACAAGCACAGACCGGTCACAGGGCTCGCGCCCCGTGCTCTGAAAGCTGCCCGCCGATCCGGTCATGCACCCCAATCCACCCGCCATCGCCGACGAGTTGGAAACCAGCTACGTTTTGCGGTAGGTTTCCGCAGCAACCACGAACAGGGCGAGTGGCGGAATGGCAGACGCCGGGGACTTAAAATCCCCTCTTGCGAAAGCAGGGTGCGGGTTCGACTCCCGCCTCGCCCATCGTCTTGACGCCGTACTTATAGGGTGCTCTGTCAGTGACGCATTTGTGGCACTGCTTGTTTTCGTTGCGTCACCATACCCCGTTGCGAGCCTGTGCGAGGGGGTGCTGCGCTCTGCTGCTGAGAAAAGCGCTGAGGATTTGGGGACCGCGGAACGGCCGGCCGCCTGATCGAACAGCTCGTCAGGCACCATCAAGTAGTGTCGCTGGCTCACCACCTCTGAATGACCCAGCCAGGCCGCAACCGCGTGCGCGGGGAAGCTCATCGCCCATTCGGTTTCGCAGCTCTGCCGCAGCGTCTGATAGAGCTTGTTCCACGCCGGCACGCCCGCCCGCGTCACGATGCTCGCCAGCCGGCGGGGGTTGGCCAGCACCACGACCCGTTCCTCCCCATCCTCGGCCGCCTCGATGGCCTCGCGCAGGATCGGTGCGAGCTTCGGTGCGATCGGAACGAACCGCGACTCCTTCCCGTCGTGCCGCTCGGTCTTAGGGCTCCGAACCAATATCCGGCCGCGATCCCAGTCCACGTCTGCCCACGTGAGGCCATGCGACTCCGAGGGAACTCGGAGGCCCGCGAGCCGTGCCAGGCCAAAGAGCGTCCTCCACCGCCCGTTCGGGCATGCCTCGAGAATGTCGTCTGTTTCGGCCGGCGTGACATACCGGTCCTTCGAACCGGCGATTGAGGTGCTCCTGAGTTTTCGGAACGGATTCTTCGCGATCAGCTCACGCTCCGCCGCGTCGTTGAAGATCGTCTTGGCGTTCCGGCAATGCTGACGAACCGTGGCCTCACTCAACCCCGAGGACGCCAGCGCCGCCCGCCAGTCTTTCGCGCCGTCCGGGCTGATACCGTCGATCGGAATGTTGTTTCCGAAGTGCCTGCCCAACAGGACCTTCGTTCGGTTGAGCTTCTTGATAGACGCCGGCTTCAGGTCCGTCGTGCGTTGGTGAATGTACTTCGAAACCCATACCTCCAGGGTCGGGGCAGTCTCTTCCGGTTGGCGTGGGGCCACGAGGCCGACCTTTGCCAGCTTCTGGTGCATCTTGTCCGAGAGCTCCCGGAGCCACATCCCCGTATCGTGGTCCGGAGGCGTCCCGCTGATCACCGCCGCCTTGAGCGTCTCGACCCTTGGCTTCATCCGCCGTGCCGCGTGAGCCCCAATCCGGCCAAGGTAAATCGTGCGACGCGCTCCGGTGCTACTCCGACAGGCAATGTGCCAGGCGAGTTTCTTGCCGTCGCCGCGGGCGAACAATGAAGCCATCGAACGTTCCTCCGTCTACTTGGATCGCAACTCGAGCCGAAGCGCACGACACAGCCGATCGACCGTCAAAACCGAGATCATGCGATCCCCAGTGACGAAGCCGTGGCATGCCGCGTAGGGGACGCCGGCCGCACGAGAGAGCTTCTTGATCGACCAGCCAGTGTCCTTAAACGCCCGCCTGATTTGGTCCGCCATGTTCGGTCTCTTTGCCATACGCTCACGATATCACGCTGATGATATAAATGTCAAGCGGCCGTCTCGACGCCGGCGTAGTCGGAGCGGCCGCCACGGTCGTCAGCACTCCGCTCCGACTACGCCGGCGTCATCGACCGCCTTTTGCCACGCAGCGCAGGGATTAGCCATTCCTGCATCACACTTCTCCCTCGCAAGAGCGATGAATTGAGCCGCGATTTCATCGCGGTCGGGGAGCTTTTCGATCCTGCGAGCGACCGCCATAAAGCTCTTGCGCTGCCCGGCGGACCGATCAGGCGATAGCCCGAAGGCATCGACGAGCCCCATGGCGAACAGGTTCCGGAACCGGGCGATAGTCACGCGGTCGTAACCGCTTCCGCTTCCGGTTCCGGCCCTGTTCTGTATTGTTCTGTAGCGTGGTCGGACCGGGAGCGCGCTCCGAGCCGGGTAGGATGGCACTCCGATCCGAGCATGCACCTAGTACGCTACTAGCGTGCTCAGAGCGCTCTAGTTCGTCCTTCGGCACGATCTCCAGCCAGCCGATCTCGGGGCGAGTCAGCACCTCGAATGCTTTCTCGAACAGTTCTTGCGGTGCCCCAGTGCGAATGGCGAGGTGGCGCGCTTCCAGGCGTGCCCCATTTGAAGCGAGGGTGCCGCGTGGTTGCATCTTCGCGGCCACCTGGAGCATCAGCACCCAGGCTCCGTACGCCTCCGGCGCGTCCCTCATCAGCGTTCTGAAGCCGCAGCCATCGTGAGCCGTCGGAACTGCGACCCATGACAGCCGCTTCACCTTACGCGACTGGGCGGTCTCGAACATTTCGTTCCAGTTGGGGATGCGGTAGGTGGGCGGGGCCATGTTCTCACTCCGTTCCGTTGCTGGGTTTCATTCGGTGATCGGTCGATCCGTGCGGGGCGCCCGCTGCCGTGGCTCCGTCGGCAAAATCGCGTCAAACAACCGCGCGGTGGCCGGAGGCCGTCTTTGGCGTTCAGTCGGTGGCCAGCGGCGCGCCGCGTTTCCGCAGCCTGTTGACATCGGCCCGCCAGCCGATCGAAGGACATCCCCTGAGCCTTGTCGTGTCGCGTGTTCATCTCACTCCCTCGCGGGAACCCTCCTTCCGCGCCGCGACCCAGGCCCACAAGTCATCGGTGTCGTAGAACACCGAGCCGTGGCGCGTTGGCGTGCCAACACGGTTGATACGAATGCATGGAAGTCCGAGGTTCTTCGTGTACGTGAAAAGCGTGCGAGCGCTGATGCCTAAGATGCGCGCGGCCTCCGGGGCCTTCACGAGTCGACGGATGTCGTCGGTCACGGTATCAGCACCCTCAAAGCGGGCCGGCCACGGTCGGCGCTAGAGCAATTGCCACGGTCCCGAGGGGCGATTGCGGCAAGCTCGCGGGAGACCGTCGGTGCGCACTAGTATGACAGCGCTATGACGTGTCGAGTCTTGCGGCCGTTCTTTTTCG
>CBDUXT010000154.1:0-8852 GCA_965371245.1 uncultured bacterium
CGGGCGGTACGCGATCAACGCGAGTGGCTGCGATAGGGCGGGCTATTGCCCGCCGGGTGGGTTGGAGAGTCATCGGACATGATTGGAAGGCAACGGCAGGCAATAGCCTGCCCTACCTGGCTTATCAGGGTGACACCACATTGAACGATACAAGAAGGCAACCCGCCGTCGGGTAAATCGGGAAGTTATTTCGGCGGTGTGCCTTAGCAAGTTACGTGCCAGCATGAACCGCCCGTAAATCGTTGTGCAGCAAGAGGTAATGGACGGATCACGATAATTGAGGGACAACCTTGCCGTCCCTCGCTAAGCGCGAGCAGAATCAGCCGGAAAACCATCAAAGAGCGCGAGCACGCAGACCGATAACCGCTATAAAGTCCCAGGTGACCGGTAAGGGAGTGGCAACGCCCAAGTGAGATTCTCGCACGTTTATAGGACGTTCGTTTGGCAAGACAGAATATGAGCGGATCGAAGAACAACCCTACCCCAAGGACCCTCGCGCGCGAAACACTCTACCAGCTAACGTGCGGTCATGCGAAGATGGAGCGGCAGGGACCCAGTGACGTGGGATGCATCGACGAAGCCTGTTCTGCACATCTTCACTGTCATCCCAATCCTTCTCTGAGGCCTGCATTGGTTGAGGAGTCCGGCGAAAACGGGATGGCATGTCCTGCCTGCAAGGACTTGGGAGGAGCAGGCGTTCGCAGCGGCTTTCGATTCGAGGGCGGATGGGGCAAGGAGAATTTGGCATGAAGACAAGTGTGCACCAGGATGACGCCACAAGCACACTGGGGCAAACCAAGATTCTTAACCGCCTTTGGCAACTGACAGAGAAGGGGGCTTGGCGCGCGTTCTCTCTGACGCTTACGCTCGTAGTGCTCCTCTCGGGCACATACGCTCTTTATCTGGGTGTGCAAGCCTGGGATCCGCAGCATGCCGCCCGGCCCATGCAGTCCAGATTCCATCCCGGGGTCAACAGGCCTTCCTACGCAATGTCCATACCCGTGCGTTACCTTCCCAACTTGATACTGCAGGAGCATCCGGACGGGACGTCCAAAGTGGTCAGGGAGTACGGACGTACGACGATAGAAGTGCCAAGTCATGAAGTCGCTCTGGTGATGGTAGATCTGTGGGATGGCAGTGATCCGCCATCCGGGATTGAACCCGAGGGGAGAAACAAGAATATCAAGAACTTCCTCGAGAAATGTCGGTTGCACGGAGTCACTATCATCCATGCGCCCAACCATCCCGTCGTAGGTAAATACAAGCAGTACTACGACCTCAGAGCGGAAGTCAACAGTTATCTCGGCCGGTACGACTATCCTCATACCCAACTTATCCGGCGCGCAGGCTGGCGCATCGGGAACTATTACAAGGAGGTCCTCTATCAGTGGCCCCCGGCCGATCTCTCCACTGAGTATCAAGATATCCGAATCCAGGGAAGAGCGGCCGCATACAAGGTGCGTCCTAAAGCCGAGAGAGACATTTCCCGTTTCTTCAAGCCGAGACCGGACGAATTCGTTCTGGTCACGTCGGATGAGTTCCGGTACGCCTTATGGATCCGGAAAATCAAGGTGCTTATCTATGTGGGAGGGGCCACAAACGAATGCATGCTTCATCGGCCCACGGGCATCAACAGGCTGGCCGGCATGGACGACGAAAGATCGAACTTTGTCATCGTGGTCATGGGAGACTGCAGCAACGCCATCCAGAGCTTGTGGTGCAGCGACGATGCGGTGGATCGGGTGATGCTCGATTACATGATGACAAAAATAGCTTTTGTCGGGAATTCTGCAGAAGTTGAATGGAATTGATGAGGATGGCTTATCCTCGGTTTGCCACTCGAGCGTGCTGCCTCTGTTGCGGATTAGAGGTTCCCGAAATCAACTGAACGTTATGGTGTGAAAATGCCGCGCCATGCCCGGCACAATGTCCTCCGTGACCCTTTGGACCGAGGCGGCTACGTCCATGTAGTGCCGGGTATTGCCAGGGCGGCGGCGCTTCGTTCACCTTTCTCCGGACGAAATAACCGCGATCAAGGTTGGACAGCGACACGGGAAACCTATCGTGCTGCGAGTGCAGTTGCTCGCCTACTGGGAATTGGACGGCAACGCGGACGATAGCACCGGCCATAAGCGGCACCTAGAGGTGCATCCGTCGAACGACCAGCACTGGGGGTCCGGTCTTCACGGAAGCCAGGCTCTTGAGCTGTCTCGTGACGTATCTCTTCAGCCACATGCAATGGGTCAGGCGGGTAGCGGGGGGAGTTGGCCGGTGGTCAGGTAGGTTCTGAGGGCGTCGGCGATGGTCTTGGTGGGGTCGAGGCCGCGGAGTTTTAGCGTTCGGTAGACGCTCATCAGCACGGGCTGCGTCGCGGCACCCTGCTCCGATCGATTCGATTGACTGTTCTTTCGCAGGATGACAGCCGGGCGTATCTGACGCTCCGCGAACCGGTGAGACCGGCTTGCCGGGTTGTTCTCGAACGGCCTGTCGTCGTAATCCAAAAACGTGAAGATGTACTCTGCATACTTACGAAGACGCTTCGTCAAGCGCCGCGCGTCAGCGTCGATGGGTTCCTCGGCCGCAAGATCGGCGAGTCGCCTGTTTAACCGGTCGATGCGGCTGCGATAGTCTTCGGGCGTGAAGTCCGGGCGCCTGCGCAGACGAACCCCGTCGCGCAGAAGTCGCCACACGGATCACGACCGCGTCGCGAGTTATGGCACTCGGCCGCCTACGGCACCGGCGGTTGTTGGTCTCATCGCAAGTTCATCCAGGATTCGGCTGAAGTCATCTTGAAAGCGGGTCACCGCTTCCGAGTGAGATTCTTCACGCGTTCGACGTTGAGCGATCGGCACAGCTCCGGGCAGAACATTCTCCTCGCGTTTGGCCTCGCCGGCGACGGTAGCCAGAATCGCCCCGGTTCGAGTATCAACGATAATCCCCTCGCAAACGCTTTGATGTCCGACGGTGTCTCCTGGCACGACGAACAGCCCAACAATTGTCCAATAGGCCATGGCGGCCGAGTTGTAGCCGCCTGCCGATTTGTCCTCCTGTATGTAGGCCAGAAGCAGCGGAGCATGCAGTCTCGCTGCGGCGCCGCGTAGGTTCTGTAAGGTTGGCTCACCGGAGACGGCCAGGCTATTGATGAAATGGACTTGCTGAAGCGGGGCCTCATTCCCGTTTCCGTGGTTTTTCATTACGCGTTTCCAGCCATCAGCTTCTTCGCCGTGAATCCGATCGATGGTCAATCGCCGGTCGCTTTCGCTTCGGTAATACCCGCGTGGCTGTTTCAACTTGGCTACCGCGAGCACGGTGGGGAACGCGGGGCGTGCCGAGGCTCGAAGATAGGACTCGATATCGTCGTTCGTCAGCCTCTTCGCTTCTGGCGACAAGACACCCAGCTCGGGCGTGGGGCGTACGATGCCGTCATAGGTGGCACAACCTCCGGCGGCCAGGAGCAACCCGAAGCCCGCCGCCTTCGCAACCTGTTTGACGTGAATCCGCATGGCAAAGCTCCTCGATGCAAACACGCTGAGACACGCCGATCGTAACGCTCAAAGCCCAGGAAGCAAGAAGACCGCCCGGCCGCTGATTCGCAGTCATAAGCTACCCGAAACAGGCCGTCGAGAACGCCCCAACCGGCAAATCCGGGCTTGCGCGGATCACCTGGCCCGACGTCGGAATCGCTCGGGGAAGTCATTCGTTCGCGACCAGGTGTGCAGGTCGTCGGCAGACACGCCAAAGTGACGGATGACGATGGCTTGAAACGACTTGTGGTCGAGCTCGGACAGCCCGAACAGGTCGCGGGTGAACTGGAAAAAGGCCTCCTTCCCGGATTTGCGCCGTAACCAATCAAAAAAGAGCAGTGCCCGGTCACTCAGCACAAACACGTCTTTATATCGGCCAACCTCGTCCGGTTTGATGCTCAGCAAGGGCTTCTCGCGCGGAAGCTCTTCACCGCGTCCGGACTTCCCGGTTCGCTTGCGAGACAGATAGCTGGTTTCGACCCGGTTGAAGTAGCCGTTGTAGAGTCGCTCCCCGTCGAGTTCAGCAAGAATGGGAAGATGGAAGTAGCTGGGAAAACCTTCGATCATCATCGCATAGAGAGGATCCGAGCGGGGCACGGGCACGCGTACGAACGGGTGAACGAACTCGTGGGCCAGGAGGCGTTTGGTCGATACCTGGGTCGCAAAGTTTCGCCATGCATCGTCGCTCATGCCGATGACGTTTCCGCTGGAGATATCGCCGAACCGCGGCATCTGCATCACATGGATCTGACCGAATCCATGCGAAGCCTTGTAATGGGTTGCACACGCACGATGCAAACGCTTCGTGTATTTCAGAATCCCGTCCGCCGCGTCCTTATCTGCTTCGGTTTCCTTGTGGTATACGTTGACACCATCCTGAGATGCGGCGGTAAAAGATCGGGCGGTCAGTTGGGTGTTCATAAGATCAATCTCGTCGGCTCGCCACGTGGCAATCCGCGATTCTCCGATGACTTCCTCGCTCACCCGGTTGCCGACAAACACGGGTACGAGATGCCGGGGCACTCGGATGACAACCCGTGGAAACGATACCGCATAGCTGTCGCTACTGGCGGGGAGGAACATCGGGAACCACAACGAGTATCCGTACGCACGAAGGTAGACGCCGTCCGGGCCGATGTGCATGTAGTCGGATGGACTGCGTGCCGCCGACGGCATAAACGTCCCGGAGTAGACGACCGTCAATCCGTTGGACAGGGCCACGTCGCGGGGCAACTTGGGCGAAACGCGAAGCGCCTTGGTCGTGTAGCTGTAACGGTACGAAACCGTTTCCGAATCAAACGGAATCGACTCGCTACCGACCTCGATCGAGTCCACGGTGAGCCCGTCGTGGAGGAAGAAGACCATATTGGTCCATGCGCCGGGTTTCTGGTTGCCTGAAGCGCCGCCATCCGGCTGGTCAACGAAGCGAATCAGGGCACGCCCGGTCATGGCTTGCTGTTCGGGGGAGAAGGTCGCCTCGATCTCATACGACCGCACCTGCCAGTTAGGCGCCGTCGCACGAACGAATCCTGCCGCACATCCGAGCAACAGCACGGCTCCTACGAGGCAACGGCCGAAGCGAGGTGTGGGGCGATTCGATCGGCGGCGTGGACGCTGCCTCGGCACGCGGTGGCCCGTTTGGCTCATTGTCATTTCAACTCCCTTGCCTCCATTAGAAAACAACGCTTCCTTCTTCACCGTATCCCTGCGGATTTGTTCTTCCGGAAATCACTGCTCTTGTGCGGTGTATGGGCTAGACACGGCGTAGACAGACCCCGAAGAGTTATCTGTCACAAAGCGTCAATGAGGCTCTTTCAGGACAGCGTCGGTGAGGAACCGGCGCGATGCACCAGCCAACAGCCCCGGCAGGGGTTCGTGTCCGAACCGCCCCCAGATTATCACCCCCGCTGGGCGAACTCAACCCGATTTCCGACACCTTGACGCCTCGCTCGCTACGAGTGGCGATCAGCCCGGAACGTGCATGATGTCTTGAGCGGTCCGGGTAATTGGAGCCTCTGGACCCGCCCATCACGTCAGACCGCCCCCGAAGGCCGCGACTATCGGACCGAAAGCGCACGCCGGACTTGTCTGCCACCGGCATCTTGCCGGTGTTAGTCCTCTGCATGAACCCAAGGTATCTGTTTGCCTGCCCGTCTTACGAATCCTAGGATTTATCTGGGACGTTACGCCGCGCGCCAGCCGCATCAACGGGCGCGGACGGATGTCCGTGAGCAGGGATACGGTATGGAATCTATCAGGCGAGATCATCCGCTCCGACGTTTGTTTGCCGGACTCGTGGAGCATGCGTTCTGCGAGAAGCTCGGGGTTTGCGACCCCCGGCTGACAGACTACGTAGCCGGCCTTCTCGTCGATTTCACGCACGTCGATCGGCTTACCGCCATCCGCAACGCCCAGGGCAAGGATCTGACCCAGATCGCGGCCATGCTTTCCGTGATGAGCGAGGACCGGCCGCTCAGCGGATCGGAACGTGACCGATCCGTCTACCAGAGCATCGGCGACTACACCTTGTTCTGGGCCGGGCTGTTTCCGGAACAACTCAAGCGCACCGCCAAGAAATCATCCGACATTCTGGTGGACTACGTGTCGCAGGGAAAACGATGCTACGCCATCGTTTCCGAGCTGGCGGGCGAAGACGACGTCCCGCCCTCGTCGATGTTTCGCCATCTGAGCGACGATTTCGAGTTCTGCCTGTTCGGCCTGGGGCAGGTCCGCCGCGGCTGGGAGCGGCAGCCGCCGGAGCGGGGCGGCGGTGGGCTCGGAATCCTCTACTAAGATGTTTCCCCTCCTTCGACCGCCCAAGTCAGTCTTCGCCTTGGAGGGCACTCGCGCCGCCCGAGTTCCGCCCGGGACATCGGTCGCAAGGGAGCCTAGCGCACCGCCACGCCTGAACTTGCGAGTTGGGTGGCCCATGGGTTTAGCCGCGGGGGACGCGAATTCGGCCACGATTCGAGTCCTCGACCTCTAAACAAGTGGGCCACCCACCCAGCAAGACCCGCGGATTCAAGGTTGGCCGTACACTGGTGCGTCGCCAGTGGCTGAGCCAAGAGAATCTCTTCCCTTCCGAAGGCCTGTCAAGGCCGGCCAAAATCCCACCCAAACATCGCGCGATAACTGTCAACCGCCGCCTGCAATCCCGATATTAAGGCTAGGTAGGCTAAAGGTTCAACAGTACGACGACACGTCATCAGCCCAGGAGTCACGCATATGGTCAGGCAAGCCGCCATCCACGCAACGGACGTCAGGGCGCCCCGCACGGAATCGATGCACGGGTACCTTGTTTGCTCGTTGCACGGAGGACTTGTCGGCTTCGACGTTACGAGGATCCGAGACATTAGCGTGGTCGGCAGGATTTTCAGGCTTCCTCTGGTCCCGGATTATATCAAAGGGGTCACGAGGATCCGAGGCCGGCTGATTCCGCTGGTCGATCTTCGGTTGAAACTCGGTCTGCCGGAGGCGGCATACCACAACCGCACGTACGTCGTGGAGACTGAGGTTTCCATTCCAATCGCCGTTGCCGTCGATTCCGTGGAGCGCGTGCGGCACTTCGCGGAGCGCGAAATCATACCAGCCGCCCACTTCGCGACGGGCATCGGATCCCGCGCCGTAACCGGCATCGTCCGCGTCGAGAGCCGGTTCTGTGTTCTTCTCGACCTCGATTGGATTCTACTCGGTGCATCGTCCCGCGTATGCGGCGAAGAGGAGACGGGCGCTGTGCCGCCGAGTGTCGGTCGATCTCAGTGGCACGAGACCTCCAACAATGGAGTGACGGCTTCCTCCGGGAACGCGGACGTTCCAACGTCGAAGGACCTCAAGGTGCTTGGCCTCGGGAACCACAACGCCACCGCCGGCGATCCATTCTCGCCCGATCAGACGATCCACGCGCGCTTGCGATTCGACCTGGGTCGGTCGCAGGGGTTCATGTGCCGGCCCAACCTTGTGAAGCCATCGGATCGAGCGCGTGAGGAGCGTTTGACCAGCCTTCTGGCCAAGCCGGTATTCGTCGGCAGGCGCCGCATACCCGGTTTCCGTGCCGGGGATCCGCGCCTATCCGCGCTGGGCATCGCGCTCTTGGAGATGCCATCGACGTTTCAGACGAAGCGCGCCGCCCCGGTGGTTGCGACACTGCTGGGCCGTTCCGCGGAAGACTACCGGGTCACCCACTTTCGATACGACCTCGCGAAGTTGCGGGCACGGCATCTGGCCGAGCGGATCGGAACAAGTCGCCATTATCGCCTAACAAAGATCGGCCGCATCGTGTGCGCGACCCTGGAGGATCGTTCCGTAGCGGCGGACCTGCCGGGGGCACGAGTTTCAACGCCGCTTCGGGCTCAACCTTCCGCACTTTCCGCTTGACGGAAATGGTAGGCCATAAGCCACAAAGAAAGGACATAGAACAATGGCAACAACACAAGACATCACGCGGGTTTGGCTCAACGAGGGACTCAGCACCGGTGCTGTGCAATCAGACAAGCCTGACCGTTACCTATGGAACTGGCCGATTCAGGTCGAAGTCGGCGACGCTGTCGAATACTGCCAGTCGCGGGCGATCTGGGATGGGGGTATTGAGTTCGAAATCAAGCGAGCATTGCCCGTGGGCTCGTGGGTGCGTGTCCGTCGGCAACTTCGCGGGGTCGGGCCGTGGGTTGACGTGCAGATCTTGGCCGCGGTCGGTAACGAGGATGGCACGGTCATCGTTGACGGAACGTTCCATACCTGATTCGTATCAAAGCGATCGTGGTCCGTGGCATGCGTGCCGGCCGCCGTGGCAGGTGGCTCGATATCTGTTCACGTTCGCCTCGGGTACGCTGGCAGGAACTGGGCTTGCCGGTGTCCCGCCGCCTTCTCTGCTGAACGTTCCTGTTTCTCCGCGATGACCTGATCGCCTTCCCACCTTTCAAGCGTTTGTAAGACGATTACCAGGCGGTCTTTGAGACACCGTTAACCGGCCGGAGCTCCAGAAGTCCCTGCCCGCAGCGCCTGAGCGTCGTGGCGGGGCGTGGGTGGTGCATATCGGCATCGAATCCACGGACGAATGCGAGAACCTTCGGCCCTGTCCACGAGGGACAACCTGGCTACAAGAGTCGTGAACTGTTCGGTAATTCCTTCGTCGTGGCCTAGTGCTGCGACACGACTCATTCGATGGATGCCGCGGGGTGGCCTGGGCAAACTCGTTTGCCCGTGCTCTTCCGATCGCATGCACGGGCAAGCTGCCGCTTACCCAGGCCACCCATCAAATCACATGTGTCGGAGCACTAGTGTATGGTCACACGTCGTTTTGCGGGTTCGTTGCCGAGTCAGAGCCGCGGG
>CBDUXT010000155.1:0-8416 GCA_965371245.1 uncultured bacterium
TCATCGACTCAAATCGCAGCCTCGCTTGAGCCTATCCGGCGCTGTAGTATTAGGGGCGTTGGGCTTACACGACTTCCGTGGTTTGGCCATGTCGTTGATCCCTGAAGGTGAACGCCGGGGTGTCAACTGGAGGCATCGCCGAGGGAGGGCGCGTCCGAGGATGTGTTGACCTCCGAACCGTGCCATGGATGAAGGACGACGCTAACGTGGAGCGACCAGATTCTCGGTGGTCAGGTCGTCGCGGCGAGAGGCGGAGCCGCCGGTGCTGAACGACACGATGCGTGCTCCGCGATCGACCAAAAAGAGTAGCACGAGTTGATCGGACGGCTGAAGCTTTTTCTCGTCGATGCGGCTGAACTTGCCAAGTCCACCGATCGACCCGACCGGATCGCGGAAGTATTGCACCTCGATCACTTGCTTTCCGTTGACCGTGGCGATGGCATACTTGCCGACGAACTTGTACTTGTTCCCTTGATCGTCCTGAACGACGTAATTCTGGGCGACCTGAACCGCCTGGCTTAGCGCGCGACCGAGCGTGCTTCGAGCCTGAAGGCGCTGCCCGAACAGGTGCAGGAGCCGCTTGTCGGACGGGACATCAAACTGGGTAATGGGTGCATCCGCGCCCCCGTCTTGCTGATCGACCTCGGCGATGAGGTGCCCCGCCGCCATCTTCCCGTTTTCCAAGTCGGCATTCTGGCTTCGGTAGGACGTGAGCGTCATGGGCATGTCGGTGCCGAAGTACGACTGACCCTGTCTTGTCGTAATACCGACCACGCGGGCCTTCGGCGCGGAGGCCGCACGATCCGCGCTTGACCCGGCACCGGCCGCGGGTGGGGTAGCTGCCGCCCGACCGGCCCCGCGTCGTCTCGACCGGCGCGACGACGTTGGAGCAGCCGGCGGGCTCGTACCCGTTGTCGTGCCGGTCGCTTCAGTCGGGGCGACCGGAGCCGCGCGTGTCGGCTTCTTGTCGTCGGAGGCGTTGGCGAACGAAACCGCCGCGCGCGCCCCCCCGCGCTTGTAGGCCACAAAGGAGGGCTGGAACCGGTCCGGCAGCTCGAAGACCACCTCGACCTCGCTCTGGTTGCCCTCGCGCGGTTCGAACATGTCGTCGATCACCGGCCAGAAGTCATTGTTGCGTTTCACGAGCCGAATGTAGCGGTTCGTGGCATCGACGTTGGCATCCTGCTGAAGCGCAACGGGGTGGAACTGTTCATCGATCCCCCGCCCGCCGACGCGCCCGACGAGCCGAAACTGGCGGAGCGTGAACAGGTGAGACTTGCGCTCGTCTCGTGCCTGCTCCTTTAGCTTGAGCCGGACCATGCGGAAGGTGTGACCGGCCTGCGGCGACATCGGCTCGAAGACAGGTGGGGTCACGGTTGTGTTGCCTCGAGTACGTTTTTGGGAACCGGGCGTTAGCTTGTATACGAATTGGATCGGAGCCGTCCCCACGACGGAGATCGATCCGGGTGGAGCGTATCGTGAGACCTCCGCGTGGGCGGCACCAACCCACCCGATGCTCTGGATCATCTTGGGATTGCCCTCGTAGAAGTTTTGCGAGCCGCTGAATACGCCGGCGGACAGCACCGACGCAAGACCGGCCACGAAGTGATCCGGCCGGCCGATCAGGTTCCGCTCCGCGGAGACCCCGTCGGGGGGCGTGGCCGATGGATCTTCTTGACCCCGAGGCGGAACAACATCGACCCTGGAAAAACCAAGCGCCACGCCGTTTTGGAAGGGGACCATCTGAATGCAGATCGCCAACATGCCGGCCATGGTCACGCCCGTCAGCAGCCCACAAGCCCCACCGCCGATGCGCTCGACGATCGCCGGGAGCAGACAGGCGCGCCGGATCGTTCGGTCGAACAGCAACCGCAGGAGAATCAGCGGAACTCCGAAGAGCGCCGCCAGTGCCACGGGCAGCGCGAAGTCCGGCTTCCACACGGGCGCCACCCAGTGACTGGCCACCCATTCATGCGTTCCCATCGCGGCGGCGGCGCAGCAGACCGTGAGCACCGTCATGATCAGCGCGCTGAACAACCCCTGCATGGATTGTCTGATTGTGATTCCGACGATCAAACCCAATAGGATGAGTGACAGCACCATCGCGGGCCTCCCTTGCTACTTGCTCTTGGACTGTGCGGACCGAAGTACCTCGTTCATGCTGGTTGTCCCGTCGATGACCTTCAGCATGCCCTCCTCCATGAGGTAGTACATCTTGTTCTTCCGGCAATAGGCCTTGATCCGGTTGATGGCCACACCCTCTTCGATGAGCTTGCGTAGTGGGTCATCCATTCTCAGAAACTCGAACACGCCGGTTCGACCGACGTACCCGGCCCCCTGGCAGTTCATGCAGACGATTTCGCGGCCCTTCTTGTCCTTCTTCGGCTCACTGGGCGGGCGGTAGAAGTGCTCGATTTTGTCCGCCGGGATATTGAGTTTCTTTAGCGTACCGGCATCCGGTTCGTAGGTTTCCCGGCAGTCCTTGCAGAGAATGCGAACCAGCCGCTGGTTGATCACCCCCAAGAAACACTTGGCCGCCATCCGATTGTCATTCAAGAGCGTGAGGTATCGGTTCATCGCCTCGAACGAATCGTCGGCCTGCATGCCCAGGTAGACCTTGCGACCCCCCGCGGCGCCGCGCGTGGCGATCAGCGCCGTTTCCCGATCCTCGCATTCGCCGACCATCACGATGTCGGGTTCACGCCGAAAAACGGTCTGGAGCATTCGCGCGTAGTTCACGTCACTGTTGGCGCCTTCGTAGCGCTGCTGCGTCATGTTGTCCAGCTCGGCCAACGGACGCCGCTCGAGCACGTGGATGTTGTTCATGTACGCATCGTGAGCACGCAGCACCGCGTACTGCGTCGTCGTTAGCCCGTGTTGCGACGGCGCGCTAAGGAGGAACACGCCGGACGACTTGGCCATCACTTGTTTGATACTCTTTAGCCGTTGCTCGGGCAGTCCGAGTTCGTGAAGCCGCATGATCTTGGCATTGGCTTGGAGGCGAAGGCGCATCCGCTCGCCCGCGGTTGTGCCCGAGGTATGGACCTCCGCCTTGCTCACGTCACCCTGATGACTCAGAAGGGTCGCCTCGATGTGCCCCGTCTGGGGGCGCCGGATTTCTTCGACGTTAAGACCGGCGATCTTCTTGAGATACCGGAAGATACGCTCCCCTTCCTCAACGGGGATGCCGTCGGGACGCTCCGTCGCCACGCCGTCAATGCGATAGACCAGCCGGTAGTTCTCCTTGCCGGCCAGAATGTCCGCGTCGGAGGCGCGACGCCAGATCAAATCGAACAAAAAGTCCTGAGTACCCTGGAACGCGAGGGCGTCCTCCGGGTCTTCGGGCAGCCCGACAAAGTCGCCCTTGTGGTCGCAGATCTGCACCCGCAGGCCTTTGTCCTTGACTTTCTTCGTACGTTGGCTTCCCAGGAGTCGCTTGACGTGGCCAACCGTCAGGACACGTGCCGTCCCCACGACGCGACCGTTTCGATGCACGACGTACGCGACGAGTGAACCGCCGGCCAGCAGAATCCAGAACAGGATACCGACGGCAAAAAGGCCTCCACCCCAGAGCGGGACGGCAAAGAGGACGAACGTTGCCACCGCTCCGCCCGAGATCACGATCAGATTCCACTGCTCACGCCGGGTCTTGACGGTGTCCGTGTCGCGATCGACCCACTGCGCGGTCAGAGCCCACACGAAAAAGAGCAGGACAAAGATCGCCACTTTGACCACGCTGACGTACGCGCCCGCGTCGCCGACGCCAAGGAGCAACAGTGCGTTGGGTGTGCTCATAGACGGTCCATGTTTCCTTGGTTTGGGGTATCTGGGGCCGATTCCGTTGCCCGACGCCTGGTCATGCGACGTACGGGGATCACGGCCCGCGGAAAAACCGGGTCTTGCCGCGGAACTAACTCTCTAGACGACCTCCCGGCCGCCAAGAGCCGGCCGGCAGGTCAGGTAGTCTGGCCAGCCTGCGTTGCCCACGCGCGGAGAACATACGACCAGGGCTTCGATACACGTAGTTTGATCGGTTTGGCTGAACCGAGCCGCAACCGTCAGGGAGCGGACACCCCGGAGCCGGTCTTGGCACGGACCACCGCTTCCTCACCAGCGCGGCTCGAATAACCCATCGATTCGGCCGTCACGCCATGACCACCGAGGGACGCAAATCCCCGGCGCGAAGCGCCATCCTACTCGCTCCGGTCCTCGTTGAAACCCTCGCGCTGCCAATTCTAGTACGCTCGGCGCTCGCTTCAAGGTCGAAGCTCGTCCCCAAACCGCCTGGGATCGGGGTTTGGTGCCCGGATGCGCGGCAACGCCTCGGCCGACGCCCCAGCACAGGCCTCGCGTCGCTCACCCGGAACCCGCCCTCCTCGGCCGCGGAGGGACCTTTCTGAAGTCCGGCTTACGCAAGTCCGATATGCGGGTAGTGGGGAGCCGGGGCAGGCCGTGCGCGGCCGGTGCGGCCCCTCGGCAGTGGTCACCAGACCGTGTGGAGGTTCCAGCGGCGTCGGCGGCCTGCGCTGCGCCGGCACGTTGGCGCCCATCCAGGAGACGACCCGTGACACGCTTGGGCATGAGACCGAGGACCGCAAGGCCAACCGTCCTTGCACAACCGACCGAAGCGGTCGCCGGGCGAAGACATTTGCCCGACGAGGCACAGGATCCAGCGGCCTGGCAGCCGCGCAGCGCAACGGGCGTGCGGAACTTCCGAATGATGCGTCTGCTCGAACGGATCGCGACCCGTTTTTCTGAGGCATGCGTCCCGCTCATGATTCTCAAGGGAGGCGCGCTGCACCTGACACTGTGCCCCAGCCTCGATGACCGGCCGATGGATGACCTCGATCTCATGGTACGTCCGGAGCATGCGAGCCACGCGATCGTGTTGCTCAAATCCCTCGGCGGCACGCCAAGCCACGCCCTGGTTCGCGAGGATTTCTTTCCCACGTTTCATTACGAGACCGGTTTCACCATCGGCGCCATCCATCCGATCAAAATCGATTTGCACGTCCGCCCCTTCCGTACCCTTCGATATGCGCGAACCGTACCCGACGAGGCGTTTTGGAGCCGGGCCAAGGCGGTTCAGCTCGGCGAGACCGAGATTCTGGTCCCCGATGCGGCTGACATGGTCATCCACCTGGCCACCCACGCCGCCATTCATGGGCTGTCCCGGGACATGTGGATCGAGGACATCGCGAGGTGGCTGGCGTCCTATCAAGAGCTGATCGACGTTGAGCAAGTGGTCACCTCCGCCCGGGCGTGGGGGCTCGCCCTGCCGGTGCGAACGGCGATTGCGGCCGTGAACAGAAACCGAGGCTCAGCCCTATGCTCGTCGTTGGCGGAGGGGTTGCGCGAGGCGCCCGTCGGGTGGCGCGACCGACTGGCCCTTAGCCAGGCGCCGCACGACGGCGAACGTCGCGTGAAACACGTGGTAGTCAGCGCAGTGACAACACCCGGCTGGAGGTTCGTCGTCGCCTATCTGAGATGCGTCCTGCTGCCGGACCGAACCCACATGGGCGATTGGTATCCCCACCGACACCCTGCCTGGCTGCCCTTGGCGCATGTGCTGCGCTGGCTTGGCCCGGTCGTACCAAGGCGGAGCGCGCCATGACGAACAGACAGCGGCACGGTCGGCGGTTGCCGAACACCTCAAACGAGATAGACGGTCCATGACCGGCAAACGAAACGAGCCATCGAGCGACCCAACCGCCTCGCTAACCGGTGAGGGAGAGGTGGGAGTCAACGCATCGCGGCGCTCCTTTCTTCGAGGTGCGGCCGTCAAGGCGCTGTACGTCACGCCCGCGGTGCTGACGCTTTCGGCATCGCACGCCGTCGCCGGCTCGGGCGGGGATTTTGATTCCACTTGCATAGAGGCCGGCTCGGTTACGCTATGTGCCGACGACTCAGAATGCTGCGGTGTTCTCACGTGCGACGTCTTTGGCGCGAAGGACTGTAGCTAGAGTCGTTTCCAGAAAGGTGGCTCGACCTTTCACGGCTCCGGTCGCTGGGTGGCATGGCCAAGCGCTGGGTGGCATGGCCAAGCGCTGGGTGGCATGGCCAAGCGCAGCGCGGCCATGTGCTGTGTGGGCCGACGCATGCCCGTGCCGCCGGCTTGGGCATGCCACCCGACGTCATGCCTGAGTTGTCGGGCGTGCCACCGCTCTGGAGCAGCGTAGGGGCTGGATACGGCGTAGACGGACCCCGAAGAGTTATAGGTGACAAAGCACTAGAGAACATGCGAAACGGTTTTCCACGAGGCATCAACGGGCTCATGGTTATGCAAGACCGAGAGTCTGCGCCCAGGCATACCGGAAGCACCTGGGCGCCGACGTACTCCAACGCTCGACTGCCGAGCACTATGGTTGTGCCGCCGCGCCGCCGTGACCTCCGCGAGCACGAACTTGAGGGCGAAGCCCTCCTGGTAGACCCGGTCACGGGGAAAACGCATCACCTCAACCGGACCGCACTCGCCGTGTGGCGGCGCTGTGACGGTCGCCAGACAACCCACGAGCTGGCGCGGTGCCAGACGGGGGCATTCGACGTGCCGTTCGAGAAGGCGCTCGACGACGTGGAGCAACTGGTCAGCGTGTTCGCCGCGTCCGACCTGTTGATCTTGGGAGCCGGAGAATGAGATTCTCCCGTCGCCCGTTGGCCGGCAACCCCGCACAGTGCCTGCGCTATCGCATCGGCGACATAGCCGTATCACTGAAAAGCGAACTGCCCGACGTGCTCGCGGATTTCGAGACCCTCTATCGCGGGTCACGCACGTCCGCGGCGGACGCGACTGGAACGATTCGCATGGAGGTTCGTCGCGAGGGGCGGACGAAACTGGGTCGTCCACGATACCGGGTATACGGTGATGGGGAAGGGATTGGGCCGCTGCGGCGACCGGCAGAGACGCTGCCGTTCCTGGAATGGGGGATCAACTGGCGCGTGATCGCCACCCGGAGCGAGTTCCTTCAGGTACACGCCGCGAGCCTCGTTCATCGTGGTCGCGGCTTCGTTTTCGCCGGAACCTCCGGCAGCGGCAAGTCCACGCTTGGGGCCGGGTTGCTGGCCCGCGGCTGGCAATACCTCGGCGACGAGTTCGCCCTCATCCACCCCGAGACCTGTTGCCTGCACGCCTTCCCCAAGGCGCTGTGCATCAAGTCTGGTTCGTTCCCGGTGGTCAAGAAGTTGGCGCTGCCGTTTTGCGGGGGGCGTCACTACATCAAGGGATTGAAGGGCACGGTCGGTTACATCAATCCGCACGACGTCGGGAACGACCTCGGTGACGAGCCCGTCCCCGTCCGATACGTCATCTTCCCGCGCCACGTCGATGGCGCCACGCCGAGGATGGCCCCGATCTCGCGGGCACGGGCGGCCTTTTCGCTGGCTCACTCGATGCTCAACCGCACCGCGTTCGGCGATCGCGCTGTCGATTCACTCAGCCGCGTCGTCGCGGGGGCCGACTGCTTCGCCCTCGAGTCCGGCGACATCGAACCAACCTGTGACCTCATCGAATCGCTCGTGGGAAGTGACCAAACCCCAGCCAACTGATAGCGCCCACGAGTGACGAAGTGCGGCGAACGCAAACGCAAAGATCCTTTGCCGCTTCCTCGACGTCATCGAGCGAGCAGATCACGGACGGCGCCGCATGGGCCGCTGCAGGATCCATCGCCCGCCGCGCCTCCCTGCAACCAGTGTCACCCTCTGGCAACAGCCACCGAACGGATTCGAACCGTTGACCTGCGGTTTACAAAACCGCTGCTCTGCCAACTGAGCTACGGTGGCATTTGACTCGGAAAACGCTGTATCCTCTGCGGATTCCGGACTTTGCGTAGCGTAACATGTCTCGTTCTGGAGTCCACCAGAGTCCACCGAAGTCCGTGTCTCTCCGTCATTTTGCGGAAAGCAGAGCGGAAAGACATCCGGGTCCGAATCCGGCAGGCGACCGCCCTTGCCGTCCGGTTTCCCGACGTCGAACGACAGACTTGGCACGGTCGCCAAGGCGCTGGCGCGATCTGTGAGCACTGTGTGCGAGTAGAGTCGCATCGTCAGGTTGATATCGGAGTGCCGCATGAGATCCATCGCGACCTTTGGTGCAACGCCGGCTTTCGCGAGTGCGGTCCCGAACGTGTGCCGGAGGCTGTGGAAGTCGACCCGGCCCTCTAGGGTCGCATCCTTGAGAAAACTGGACTGATGTCGCCTCGAAACGGCCAGTGGTGCAAGAAGATCAAGGGCAAGCACCACTACTTCGGCACGGACTCGCGGGCAGCACACGAAGAGTATATCCGCGTGGCGGAAGACTTGCACGCCGGACGCAAGCCCCGACACCGCCGGGATGACGGCCTGCCTTCGGTCTGTTCCCTAGGAATAGGCTCTTCAGCAGAATCTGTGGGTAGATGCTGGGGCTCTGCCCCAGACCCCGGGG
>CBDUXT010000156.1:0-8336 GCA_965371245.1 uncultured bacterium
CGCCATGGGACGCCTACCCAAGCCACAACTCGCCCACGAATTCTGCTGAGGAGGCTGTTTTTGAGGTCGCTCCGACGGCTGTTGAGGTCTCCGGGGTAGGGTATTCGAGACGAATCAGGCCATCCGTGGGGTCTTCCCGGCAAGCCGTTGGTAAGCAACCTTTCGTTTTGGCCTGTTTATGGGGGGTCGGAGAGCTCGCCGTGAGCCCGAGAGGCCGTCGGATTGGGCCTTTCTCAACCGTCCTGGACGGCAACCTTTTGGAGTCTTTATCAGCCACACCATGCTGCGGGGCGTCCGACTCGGCGCTGGTGTCCCGCCGTCGGGTTCGGGCGCCTTCGCGTCTTTTCCCGCCGGGAGTGTGCGGAGGTATTTCTCTGTTTCCGAAAACACTCCGAAGGATAGATCGCCTTGCGGTGTGGCCCTGACCTTGCGGTCTCAAACCTCGCCGCCCAAGAACACTCAAGCAAAAACACGAACCAAGCACATAGGTTCGTCATAGAGGTTGCGCTGACGACAAGCACGGACGGCGCTGGCTGCTTCGACAGGTGATGTCATACCTGCGCGTTTGTACCCAGCCGCGGCCGTGGCTCTCGGCACCAAGGGCGGGTAACGCTGAATCAACCGCCCCAACAAGTCGGCGGTTCGGAGTGATGGGTGGGTCCGGCCGCGCGGGCGATTAAGATGGGACACTGGGTGTTCAGCCACAGCGAATTCTCTTCCTGGCGGATCGCACATCTATTTTCTTGCGGGGCGAAAAAATCTCTCCCTTAGTCCCAAGGTCTACCCCAATCGTAATGCCGCTACAGCGCCTCGGCGGCTGACACCGCCTCTAGGGCAGAGAGCAGCCGGGCGACCGACGGCCTTGATGGTCGAGGACGAGGCCACTCAAGTGGCGAGGTCAATCCAAGAGCGGCAAGAAACGAAAGCAATGCAAAAGCACAAACACAAGCACCAGCACAGGCAACAACCTTCCCGCCCTCATGGCCGTCGCCGATCGGCGACGACACGGAGATGTGTCAGCCACAGACCAACAGGCGCCGCACCGCGCCCAAAGCTGAGTAGATACTGATGGCGTGGTCTGGTTGGGGCGCGAATGGCGGCTCCATCACCCGTTGCCCACTGGGCTGGCCGTGCGGTCTCCAAGCCACGTCAGCAGCACAGCCGTTCGGCCACAACGGAATCAGGCCGTCGCTGCGATTGTCAGGACGGGGATTCCAACAACATGGCGGTCAGTGGATCGTCAGCATGGGGACGGGGTGATCTGGCACCTTCGGTGCTGCCGAAGTAATGCTTCTCGACGGCTTCGCAGGCTTTTTGTACCAGCACTCCACCGCACAGAACATAAGCGTCGGACATGCCAGTCGAGTGTCCAGCAAGTATCTTGGCCTGATCCATCGGCGCACCCTTGACGGCGGCGGTGTACGCGCCGTCTCGTATCTGGTCGAATGTGGACTTCACCCCTGCCTTCTTCTTGACTCGTCGGTAGGCTGCCCGAAACCCGCCTGGCTTGTAGGCTCCCTTGTGGGATGTAGTGAACACCGTGTCGCCGTTGCGGCGTGGTAGCGCTGCCAGTGCTTCCTTTGTGCGAGGCCAGAGCCAAGCCGCGCGAGCAATCTTCGTCTTCGCCCGGCGGAACACGATCTCATTGTCGTCCACCGCCACCGCCGACCAAGGCAGCGTCCAGCAATCCACTGCGTAGTAGGCGCAGTTCATAGCCACCAGCAGTATCGTCTTCCACTGGTCGTCCGCCGCGTCCAACAGCGCGGCGTAATCGTCCGAGGGCATGGGCTTGGGTTCGTATGGTGGCATGGGTGGCATCTCTACGACATCGAGTAGCCTGAGAACGCGATGGCAATCCTTGTGTCGCTTGGCGCAATAGCGGATGATCGACTTCACCCGACCGATGGTGTTGCGGGTGGTCGCGTCGGCCCAACCCGTCTTGGCGATGGCCTGCTCCCATGCAGCGATGGAATCCATCGTGACATCTACCATGCACCGAGTGTCGCAGCATTTCTGAAACATCGCCCATGCGTATGAGAGGTTGTGCTTCTCCGCGTGAGACACCTTGCGTGTTCTCCGAAAGTAGATGTTGATGCACTCAGCGACAAGAACGGACGGCTGCGGTTTTTCCAGGCGGTACAGGTAGGCCAGTTCCTTGATGCCCGTCCGCCGAGCGCATTCCTTTGGGTCGTTGACGAGCGCGTCTCGCATACGCCCGTAGAACCACGCGGCATCCACGAGCTTCGTGTCGTCGTCGCCCGGTCTTGGCTTTGCTGCCAACACCGAGTCGAGGAAGCCACGGTCGTCGCGCACCTGCTCTCTCTTCTTGTCGTGTAGATTCTCGTGCGCATCGGAATCCGGCCCGACCGCAATCTGCTCCTTGACCTCGCGTGCCTTGATACCCAGGTAGCGTCGGATGGCCGTGGTCTTGTCGTAGCCGAGCCATTTCGTCGGCTTCGTGGCCGTGATGTAGAAGCGGTGTTTGCGGGCTTGCTTGTCCCAGGTAACGGACAGGCCAAAAACCTCCCGTCCGTCGTCATCTCGAACCGTATTCCGTGGGCGCGCCATGGCTGGTGGATCGTCTCCGCGCAGGGGTTGCTTGAAGTCAATTTTTCAGCGTATTTTACAAACCGCCCTGGCGCGGGCGTGAAGTGAATGGGCGATACAGGACTTGAACCTGTGACTTCCTGCGTGTCGAGCAGGCGCTCCTCCTCGGAAACCTGCCGTACGACCCCAAGAACGGCCTTCTTGACCCCGAAAAACAGGGTCTTCGAACCCGTTACGGTAGCGCTACGTTGGCGCTTTCCCCGCGCTATGGTGGCGCTACAGGGTAGAAGACACCAAGCAGACACCGCGGCGCGCGTCGGTCCAAACCAAGGCCCTCGGACAAGTTCCTTGACTTCGACACCTTTGCGTTGTAACATTGTTATAACCTATACGGAGGTAACAGGCTATGATCAAAGTTCTTCAGAAACACGGGAACAGCCAGGCACTCGTGATCGAGAAGTCGATCCTCGACGCCCTTGGCATTGAGCCGGACACGCAACTCGAAATCACCATCAGTGGCCAATCGTTGATCGTAACGCCGGTCAATGTGGGCGTGGGCAGGCAAGCGGTGGCCGAGTCGATCCGAAAGCTGCGCCCGCGTTACGGCAGCATGCTCAAAAAACTTGCGGAGTAGCCCGTGGCACAGGCCATACGCTTCTTGAGCGTGGACGATGTTCTCGCGATCCACGAAGACACAATTGCTCACGAAGGCGGATTGTCCGGCATACGCGATCTCGGCCTCCTCGTGGCCGCGGTCATGATGCCGCAACAGAAGTTCGACGGCGAGTACTTGCACAAAGGCCTCGCGTCCATGGCGGCAGCCTACCTTTATCACGTGGCGCAGAATCACGCTTTCCATGACGGGAACAAGCGCACAGCCGCCATGTCAGCCCTCGTGTTTCTGGATGTAAATGGGGCGTCACAGCTTCCAGACCCGACTGAACTGGAGCGCATGACGGTCAGCGTGGCTGCTAGCCATACCGACAAGAACAAGCTGACGTCATGGATGCAGGACGTGACGAAGGAATAGATCGGTGCCATCCGCCACAACCTTTTGCACATCCATGTGCGAGCTCTCTGTCCCGATCATGGATTCTGAACGCCTTGTCAACAAAGGACTTACGGATTGACGCCTCCGACATCTCGGCTATCGTCTTCGGATCGTAATCGAGGTCGTCGGAGGCTATGACAAGGGTTGGATACGCGTCTTGTTGCTGTTCACCCGCGGGATCCTGCGCGACCGAACAGAACTTGCGGCCGAGAATCTCGCGTTGCGGCAGCTCGCCATCTTGCCGCGTGAGTCCAAGCGTCCACGCCTGGAGAAGCGAGATCGGATCTTCTGGGCGATCCTATCCCAGGCTTGGTCGAATTGGCGCTCCGCCCTTCTCATCGTTCAGCCTGATATCCTTCGCTAGAGGTCACTCCAGGTCCCAACATTCGGTTCGTCAATCTCGTTGCCGACATGGTACGAGCCCATCGTCTCCTGGAGCCGAGCACGGTTGCCTTAACCGCCTCATCGAGACGACGACCCTCGCGGCACAGGATGACGGCCCGATCATGTCACGATCGCGCGTCGGCGGACTGCTGAAATACTATTACCGATCGGCCGCGTGAAGGAGTCATCCGCATTGTTTGGCCATCGTCCGCGCACAATCAACCGCGCCGCACTGATCGTCCGTCCAAGACAGCCGTATGTCGATTGGGCGAACTCCGTGGACGATGGCGGGCCACGAGCGATCCTCAAGCAACTAAGAAAAGAGCCAAGCATCTACCTCGTCGAAAGCATTGATTCTCTCGAGGATTTCGATCTCCTAGTCGATGACACTTGGGCGTGGATCTTTCGGGAGCAACTCAACGGCTGGATGCAGGACGAAGACTCATGGCCTGAAGGGTTGTCGCGTGAGTTGTTTCTCCAATGGTTCGATTGCGAGGTGTCCACAGTGATTTGGGATATGCTCAAGTCAAAGATCAAGCCGGCGCTTTGACATCGAGCCGAGAGAACTTGCCAGATCATGCTCGATTCCGATCGGGCCGAATAAAGATACCTCACGGGGAGCTCTGAACCGTTCTGAATCACGGTCAGCTATCCGCTGGAGTGGCGCCGGACGGAGTTTCTGCTAGGGACACCCAAGCCCGCCGGTTTCGCCCCACAAGCGCTCGTCGCGCCGCGTCCAGCAGGCGTTTCCTTCGTAATAATCATGCAAACAAGGACCTCCGAAGTGCCGAACCGGACTCGGATGGAGTTTCTGCTAGGGACAGGCGCTACGCTGGACTTACAGGGTAGTAGACACCAAACAGACACCGGAGGGCCGAGCGAATCCTGCCTTCCTCGGCCCGCCCGGCGCGCAGCGCGGGTGGCGAGAACTCGCGTACGAGAGTGCAGAATGTCCGGGCGGTTAGCACTGTAGAATGTCTTGGCGGACAGCACCGTTACCCGTCTCCGCGATGCGATGGTTGTTCTGCAGATCCCGGTACCGCTAGAGGTCCAAGGGTCGCACCGCACTCCGGGCAGACTCCGGAGGTATTTCCTTTGAGGTTATACGCGCAATCCAGACATAACCCGCGCTTCCGTCTGCGCCGGCGCCGCAGACGCACGCGTAACACCAGGAGGGGATAAACCGAAGAAAGGAGCGCGAGAACCCAAGTATGAATTGCGATCTTAGGGAACCGGCTCCATTTCTCAACTCTAACGCCATTTTCGTCAGGGAAGACGACGATCAGGTGCTCTGCCGCATAGCTGAAGACTCCAGGTATCCTGTACTCGATGTTCGGGAACCATCGTCCATTGCCATCACTCCATCGTTCATCGCCATCACTCAGCCATGGTGCATCACTCAGCCATGGTGCATCGCCATCCAGTATGATCGTGATGAGAAATATGGCGTCAACAGACGAGACCGGGGAAAAGCCCACGTCGACCTTGTACACATCTGGGCGGTTCGGGTAGAATACCACCTTGAGTGGATTCCAATATAGTAAACATAAGCAGTGCCCGAGGAGCACGCTGAACATGCCTGTTACGGACAGGGCGACTAGGGCATTCCGTAATGTCAACCGGCGCCAAACGGCCATCATTTCGCTACCCCGGGGTACAGAGTAGCAGCTTTACACACCGCTACGGTGGCACCATGTTGCAGCTCACTGGGACATGGCGGAGCGGCCTGGACTTGCCCGCCCAGGCCGTTCCGTAACAGTGATACTACAGTGCCCCCAACGCTCGGGAGACCGAGAAAAACCTCTTGGGTACCACGATCAACTAGGGTCTGGCGTGGGTGGTGGGTCCGGTGTCGGATCCGGTTTCGGCTTAACAAATCGTTTAGGTTGCGGATCACATTGCGTCTGACCTCCCGGACAGCAGCTGTCCATAACCCCTTTGAATTTTCTTTGACATGATACCGTATAAGCGCCCCCGACGCACTCGGGGTCGTCGGGGAGGCCCTTGTAAGTCCAATTAGAGGGAGTATCGACGAAATAGCAGGGGAAAAGGCTTGGCTCTGGATCATCCGACTCACACCAACTGTCAAGAAACTCGACATGATCATTGCACGCTTGCCATATCCCGAATTGCGACGATTTACATTGCTGGCCACTCTGAACACACCATTTCTTAGACCAGTCCATCTCGACGTTGACCATTGAACCTTTGCACTCGGTGCCACTGGGATCACGGAAGCTAACGGGATTTGCACGAGCGTAGGCGTACATGTTCATCCCATCCGCGTAGTGGTCTGCCATGACGAACTCGGCCCCGGCAAAGGCTAGGGGGTCGGGCTGCGCGAACCGCCGCGCCCCCGGAAGGAGCGTGCGTGCCCGATTGTCGATCGCCCGGATCTCCGGGTCATGCAACAGACCCTGATGGCCGAACGGTTGATCGACGTTGGTGGCGATTCGGCCGGGGTGAATCATGTTGCCCTGGGGCAAGGCGTCGAACAGGGTCAGGTCGTTACTGTCGTAGACTGTGTTGAAGTCCAAGTTCATCACTCTGCAGGCCGGCGGTGGTGAACCGCCCAGACAGACTCCGCCGGTGTCGATGACCGCACGATCCGTCGCGTCCACCTCGCCGTCCCCGTTGTAGTCGCCGAATCCCGTTTCCTGATCGACTGTCAGCTCGCCGTAGGGGGACAGGGTGTAGGCCTCCACGACACTGCCGGCCAGGTCCGTCAGGCCGATGACGTTCCAGTTCGCATCCTGGTGGACGTAAAGATCGCCCTTCTCGGCCACTCGCACCATCACCAACTCGTCGATGTGCAGCCTGCCGCGGATGACCTGCTGGTTCATTGTCGTCTCTGTCCCCACCCGCGTTTCGATGATCTTCGCACCATCGTAATAGTACCGCGTCTTGGCGTCCAGGTCACCTGAATTTGTGACATTCTTGTTGATTCTCCGCCCCGTGGCGTCGAATTCGGCCGTCTGGATGGTCACATCCGAGTCGTTGGAGGCCCGGACCTTCACCAGCCGGTTCCACGCGTCGTAGATGTAGACGAACTCGCAGTCGTCGATCAGATTCCCCGCGTCGTCGTGCTTCACCGTGCAGGTCGTGCCCCCGAAAGTCTCGCTCCGGACGATTTCGTCACCGGCGTCGTCGATGTCACCGTCTCCGTTGTTGTCGTAGCCGATTCTGACGTTATCGAATCCCAGCATGCCCGACCCCGTGCCGCCGAAGGCTACCCCGCCGAAGGGAATCTGGCTGTCAGTGGCCGTGACCTTCAGCACGCCGTCCACATAGACCTTGATCGTGTCCGTGCCGCTGTCGTCGAAGACGCGGACCCGTACGGTCACGGCCCCGGGACTGTCATCGCCGGCCTCGAGGACGCTGACTTGGCCGTTGAGGTAACGCCTGATTTCAATCGAGTCGTTACCCGGCTCCTCGACGCAAATGGCGTTTTGCGGATCCCGATAGCGCACGCAGATCTTCCGACCACTGTGGGCCTGAAGGTCCGCCTCGACGACGTAGTAATCATCCGAGAAGCCCTCGACGACAGCCATGCCGCCGCGGTGGGCCACCGGGTCCGCGGCCACCTGAAGCTTTCCCGAAACCAGTGAAGTATCGGCCGAGCCGCCGACGCGCGGGCTCATCGGATCGCGAACGTTGATGTCGTGGGCGATGAAGTTGTCGAAGGTAACGTTTACGGTGTCGGTGTATACACCGCTCTGACCGGCCGGGGTCGGCGCGCCCAGCTCATGGGCGATCACCGCGCCGGATTGACCAACGACCCCGGCATCGATGCGGCGAACCCCAAGCGCTGCATATGCGGTGCAGCACGCCCCCGCCCGGGCCCGCAGCCGCTCGCAACCGGCATGAGTGACACAAGCGAGTCACATCGAGAAAACACGGCAAGCACATCCTCAAACGCTCCAAACCGCACTGCACCGCCAGGGACTCGAACCCCGGACCCGCTGATTAAGAGTCAGACGGTCCTCTTGTAACCCGTTGCCCTTCAAGGACTTATACGCGTTATTCCGGCAGAAATCGGCGATGCGCGATCAAGTCATACTGAGTCCACACTCATTGCGGACTCGCGACCCGGTAGAAACTGACGCCGAACTGACGCGGGTTTCAGTTGAACCGCGGTCGAGTTGTCGCGATTCCGCAGGTCGGCGGTCTGCATCATCGATACCGCCGCGCAGCCTGAGCGGAAACGGAATGAAGCCGACCGAGCCGTACGGCGCCAGGCGTCCGCACCTGCACTTCGAATCGGGAGGATTCGCCACGATCTCGCTGCCGTCGATCGCAGCACCAACGCCCTTCCCGCTCTGAACCGCTCTGAGTCAAGGTCAGCTATCCGCTG
>CBDUXT010000157.1:0-8235 GCA_965371245.1 uncultured bacterium
GAACAGGCGCGCCAACGCTCAACAACGAACCCGCGCTCGCTTATTTTGGGTCTAGTTCGTTTGGATCCCGCAACGGGCGGACTCTTGGAGGTGATCGGGCCGATAAGCGACCCCTTCGATTCAAGTACAGGTTTCGCCGGAATGGGTATGGATTTTGACAGCCGCGGGGTTCTCTATCTCGTATCCAGCGGGAAGAATGCGCTCTTCACGGTCGATCTGAGTACGGCGATACTGACGCGTGTGGGTGGTCTACCAATTACGAGCGGCGGACTTGCCATCTTCCGAGACTGCAACGGCAACGGAATTCATGACAGTCAGGACGTGCGATCGGACCCAGCTATCGACATCAACGGCGACGGGATTCCGGACGAATGCCCCGCGGATTGTGATGCCGACGGCATTCCGGACAGCCTGGAACTGCCGCCGGACTGCAACGGGAACGGACTGCCCGACGAATGTGACCCGGACTGCGATGGCGACGGGACGCCTGACGATTGCGAGGCGTTCATCGACTGCGACGCGAACGGTGTTGTGGACAAGTGCGACCTCGCCTTCGATCCGAGCCGTGACTCCAACGGGAACGGCACGCTCGATGTCTGTGAGAACCTCTCACTCCCGGGCTTTCGGGCTGCGTTGATCGCCGTGGCGGGCGGACCGGCGCCCGGGTTCAGGAACGAGTTCGTGCTCCTCCGCTCGCCCGTACTCAACAACAACAAGCAGGTGGCCTTCTGGGCTGACACGCGCTTCGGTGAGCGTATCCTGCTGTGGTCCGACGGGGAGCTCGTGGTCCGGGTCAGCGAGAACGATCCCGCGCCGGGCACGACGGCGCTGCTCTCCCGCTTGAGCAAGACCCTCGCAATGAATGACAGCGGCGACATTCTCTTCTCGGCCAACCTCTCCGGAACCAACGATGTGGCGTTGTTCGTTTCAACCTCGAGTGGTGTCGTCCCGGTCGTGTCCGAGAATGACCCCGTCCCGGGGTTCGACGGCGTCTTCCATCGCCTCGTCCCCGGCGGAATCAGCGGCGCCGGCGACGTCGCCTTTCGGGGCGTCGTCACTCCTGGCGGCAACGACGTGATCTTCCTTTCCACGGGCGGTGCCCTTCAGGCGGTTGCAGCGTCCGATGTGGACGATCCAGACATCGGTGTCTTGACGTCCATCGATGAAGGCCCCTGGGTTTCGCCCGATGGGACGTTGCTTTTCTTGGCCGCAGCCGGGCAACAGAAGATCGTTCGCTACCGCGACGGCAGGCTGGAGATCGTCGCGAGCGAAGGCGACTTTGCCCCCGGGGCAAAGGGCTGCTTTTCCTCCTTCCTGCCACCTTTTGCGCTCTCGGGTCCCATGGAGACGTTTTTTGCGGGGACCATCTTCTGTCGGCCGACGACCTTCGGCCTGTTCAAGACGACGATCCGCAACGAAATCGTCCCATTGGTACTTCGGGGCGACGACGCGCCGCTGCGAGGTCAAACTTTTTCAAGTCCCTGGCCTGTAACTGCAACACCGCGCGGACAGGTTTTCTTTAACTCCACGCTGAGCCCGGGCGATCCGATCGCCGCACTTTTCGTACTTGATCAGCGCACTCAGGCGATTAGGACGGTCCTTGCACCAGGAGACCCCACGCCGGCCGGCGGCGGGACGCAGGTGGACGGCGTTGGCACTTTCAGCGCCAACCAAATTGGCGACCTTGCCTTGGTGTACAGCGGCACGGATGGCGTTGCCCGTCTCGCCTTGCTGGACCAGGAACTGGCCGGCGATCTGGATGGGGATGACGACGTCGATCTCATCGACTACGACGCCTTCGTCGATTGCCTTGACGGACCCGACACTGTCCCCCCCGCACTATGTGAACGGACGGACATCGACGGAGACGGCGACACGGACATGGACGACTTCGGCTTGATGCAGGATGCGTTTGTTCTTTGCGAGCAAGACACGGAGGATTGTAACGGTAACGGCGTCGGCGATCGGTGCGAGCTTCAAGGCTTCCTGGCAACGGATTGCAACACCAATAACGTTCTTGATGAATGCGACATTACGACTGGCCTGACCCCGGACTGCAACCAGAACTGGCTACCCGACGCCTGTGACCTGGCGGGTGGCGCCCTTGACCTGAACACCAACGGGATCCCGGACGAGTGCGAGGGGTTCCTCGACTGCAACTTCAACGGAATCGGCGACCCTTTCGACATCAGCCTGGGTAACAGTCAGGACTGTAACGCTGACTCGATTCCCGACGACTGTCAACTTTGGGCTGGACCGTTAGCCTTCTTCGGCTTCCCCGAGGAGGGCGATCTCGTTCGCATTGACCTAGCCTCTACCGACACCCTGCACATTATAGCCCCCGACATTCCGGCGTTTCGCGGCATGGCCGCCACGTGCGACGGCAAACTGTTCGGCCTCGCCGAAAACGGCGACATCTTCTCAATCGACCCGTGGTCCGGCGCCCAGGCGTTCTTGAGTGCGAACCCGGGGCTCAACTGGCACTCGGCCGCTTACGACTGCGCCAACGATGTCTTGTATGGTGCGACGTCGGATACTGAGTTTTACAGGATTTCACCGACGGCCGGCGTGGTTGAGCGGATCGCCACTTTCGGCCCTACCATTGAGGCGCTGGCTTACTCGCAGCAGGACGCGACCCTCTTTGCGCTGCGTGACGGATCGATATGGACGATGGATACGAGGACTGCCGTGCCAACTGCGGTCTGCGCCAATACGATATTCTCACAAACGAGAAGTCTCTGCATCGATCGAGGCACGTTCTACACGACCAGCGTCAACGGTTTGTACACACTTGACCTCGAAACATGTACGAGCACGTTCGTAAGCTCGTTGCATCCAACGATCGATAGAACAGAAGGCCTCGCGTGCATGCGCTCCAGCACGGACTGCAACGCCAACGGCACTCCCGATGCGTGCGACATCGCATCCGGAACGGCGCCGGACACGGACGGGGACGGAATCCCGGACGAGTGCGAAGGACCCGACTGCAACGGGAACGATATCGCGGATATCGACGAGCTGACGCCGCTCGTTACGTTCACTTCGCCGATCCTGTCGCCTTTTGGCGGCGGCGCACCGCAATCATTCACCATTCCGTCCCCGCCACCGCCGGCCGGGTTTGGGATGATCATGTTTGAGGTGACGGCCTTCGGCGATCTGGCATCTAACAACGAATCGGTCTCGCTCAACGTGAACGGTATTTGGACAAAGAGTGGCATCTTCGTCGGGACTGTGCCCATCGACTGCCGCGAGGAACCGAATACGGACTTTTTCACGACGCATCCGAGCAATTGGGTCAACTGGGTTGGAGAGGGGGATGCGGTTATCACCTTGACAGCCACGGACACCGTCGATCCATTCCAGTGTGCGGAGCCCGGTTACATTCAGGTATCAGTGTCGTACTTCGCTGAAAACGACTGCAATGAGAATCTGCGGCCCGATGACTGCGATGTGGCCGACGCCACAAGCGTGGATTGTAACGCAAACAGCCGTCCAGACGAGTGCGAGACGGATTGCAACGCGAACGGCATTGCGGATTCGTGCGATGTTGCACCCGGCGGCGCGAGCACGGATTGCGACGGCGACGGCATCCCGGACGAATGCGGACTCGATTGTAATAACAATGGAGTTGCGGACCCGTGTGACATCCAACCGGTGGGATCGAGCTTGGATTGCAACGGGAATTCCGTTCCGGACGAATGCGAGCCGGATTGCAATGGAAACAGTATTCCAGATGAATGCGAGATCGCGGATGCAACAATCCCTGATTGCAACGCCAACGGCGTTCCCGATGCGTGCGACCTAACGTCGCTCGAAAGCAACGATCGGAACGGGAACGGGGTCCCGGATGAATGTGAGGACCTTCAGCCGCTCATCATCTGGGGCGACGTGGGTGATACGCGAATGGAGCGATCGTGGCCGGACGGTAGGAACCGGCGGGAGATTGGCTCCGGCGTATCTCCCCGGGGAATCGATATCGATTCGGGAGCACGGATGGTCTATTGGATCGACGGTGAGGAGGGCGGGATCATCGCACGCTCGCAGTTGGACGGCAGCGGGCGGGAGGTACTGGTGTCCGGCCTGGGACCGGCGGTCGGCGGTCTTGCATTGGACACCGCGGGCGGAAGAATCGTCTACAGCATCGCGCTCGCAGATACGGGGGGTAGCATCGAGTCCGTTGCGTTAGACGGTAGCAATCCGGTGTCGCTAGTCACCGGATTGGATGAACCACGGTTCGTTGTCATCGATGACCTCCAACGCGTGTTGTACTGGGCCGAGCAGGACGGAACCCTCGTGCGACGAGCCGGGCTTGACGGGACAGGAATCACAACACTGTTTACCGTGGATCGGGCGATCGGCGGCGTTGCCATCGATCCGGTCAGCCAATTGCTGTACTGGACGAACGCTCAACTAGGCACGGTGATGCGTGCGAACGTCGATGGAACGAATCAGGTAGTTGTAGCGGCGACGGTCGGCACCCCCAGCGGTATCGCGCTGGATCCCGAGAACGGAACGATCTTCTGGACCGATCACGTCGGCAGCCGGATCCGGGCAACCGATGGTCCCGGTGGCGTCGTTCAGGAAATCGCGTCTACAGACTTGGATCTGCCGTTGGTGATCGCAGTTTTCTCGCCGGGCAAGTGACGCCGCCGGCCGAACTAGTGAAAGGCCTTCGTGTGATGACTGAAACTCGCCGTGGTCGCGACACGTGTCAAGACTGGGGTCGTCCGCGTCTTGAGATGGTCGCTCTTGTCACTCGCCTGGCGATCCTTCCGGGATTGTTCCTGTCTGTCGAAGCGTTGGCGCAGGGTACAACGCTCAATGTGTCCATAACCACGCGAGATGGACGTCAACTCGAGCGGATCGACCCGGGGGCGACGGTCGAGTTCGAGGTTCGTGGCATGCTAAGTGACACAAACAACGAGGGGCTGGCCCGCGTTCTGCTGGATCTCTCCTTCACGGGAGGTCCTATGGGACCGGTTGCGGAGCCGCTGCAGCTGCCCATGCTGAACTTCACACGCCCTGCCGGTGCAACGAACTCCGCCGGATATGGAGGCACCGTCGTAGCCGGCGCACGTCTTCAGGTGGGCGGGGCGCAGAACACGATGAACAACACGCCCGATGTGGCCCCTTTTCCTCTTGGCACGGTCATCACAGGGGTCGGGCACACGGAAGTCGTATTGGCGGCGGGTACGGTTGTCGCACCCGCCATCGACGGTGACTACCGGATCAGGGTAGATCGCGTGTCGGCGGCGGTGATTGTTCCCGGCGAAACCGGGGACCCAACTTGGGCAACCAAGCCGATCTCGGCCGGGGTCGTCGAGGATCTGATGCTTAGTGTACCGGTCTGTTTCCCATCGACGGCTCCCAGGCCGGATGCGGTTGGCCCGAAGAATCGGTTTGTGTCCTTTCGGGCCGGGGATCCCGGGCGCCGTCAGGCAATCCGGATTGTACTTGCTGATCTTCCGCCCCCTCACGACGTCCTAAACGAGCTCGTGATGTGGGTGGGAGAGCCGCGCGACATCAGCGAATTGCGGGACGTTTCCGATGGCACACCTCCGACATTCAAGGGCGCGGAGCTTCAGTGCGTGCCCCATTTTGCGGAGTGGGCGGGGCTCGGAACGATCCATGCGTTCCACGCCGCGGTCGTTCCAGGTGGCCGCTACTTCCTTGAGGTCGTCGATGACGCGTGCGATGCAAACGTGCCCGCCAGCTTCTCGAATCCGCAGTCCATCGAAACGAGCGTCTGGGGAGATGTTGTATCGCGTTCTTCGGCCGGGGCATGGCTGCCAGTCGATGGTGTGAACAGTGTCTGGGACATTGTCGCTATCGGTGACAAGCTGTCGTCGCTCGCAGGCGCGCCCACCAAAGCTCGAACCGAGATGGCCCCAAGCGTGCCCGATCTTGCGATTACGGCCGAAGACTTCGTGCTGCCATTTGGCGCATTCCACGGAGGCGTGTTTCCTTTTTCTCCCGTCCCGCCTCCACTTGGCTGTGTCTTTAAGGCGTTCGATTGTGGAAATGGTTCGGTCGAGCCAGGCGAAGAGTGCGACGACGGGAACACATCGCCGGGTGACGGGTGCGACGCAGCGTGCCAATCGGAACTGTGCGGGAATGGCGTGGTGGAGGTGGGCGAGGTCTGCGACGACGGCAATGTTGTTCCCGGCGACGGATGCAGCGGAACCTGCACCGGCGAGCCCCGTTGCGGCGACGGAGTGCTTGACTTCGACGAGGAGTGCGACGATGGCAACAAGGTGAGCGGCGACGGCTGTACCGCATTTTGCCGGTTACCTGGAACCGCTGCCGTCTCGGTCGTCCCAGTTGGAAATCATCCAGACGGGTCACTGGACCCCGGCATCCTACTTACGGCGAACGAGATCGTCTTACCCTCCGGCGGTCATCGTGTTTTCTTGGAGGTCAGGATTGCTGGCTGGGCTGCGAGCCAACCGGGGAGGCTGCTAAAAGCTTGGCAAATCACGATTGACGCATCGGGATACACCAGCGGGCTCACGGGGACCCTTGCGCCTCCAGTCGTTCCCTGCGGCGAAGACAACGACTGCGCAGCTGTCCTTGGCGGTGCGTGCTCGTTCGACGGGGCCGCGTGTCTAAGGAGCGCAGACTGTGCCGCCGTGGGTGCGGGGGAGCGGTGCGTTGGGCCATCGTGCCGAATCCTCGGAAACGAACCCGTTGGCTTGTGTGAATCAGTGGCGATTCAGCGTACGAGGCCAGGTTACGTGCTCCGTTCGGGGGCGCTGGGTGGGCACCTGGACACCCGAACGCCGGATGTGCGACTGGGTGACAGTGTCGTCGGATCCGGATTCGTGCCAGACGATGGAACGGCCAAGTATGCGGCCTCGTTCTATCTTGACGTCCCGGCGGGCGCTGTCGGAACTTTCGAGATCGGACTTACGGAGAAAGCAGTCGAGACTTTCCTCATCGACGAAGGCAACAACACGATTCCGTTAGCTGCGATCGCGCCGGCGCTGATTACGATTGGCACTCCGTGTTGTCTGCCGGAGGGCGCGTGCCATGGCGTCCTGCCAGGATCCACATGTACGGACCTAGGAGGAAGGCCGGTGGAAGCATGCATGGGCGATGGGGACAGCGACGGCATTGCCGATGCCTGTACGTGTTCCGTACCGGTTGCACCAGATCCGGCGGTCCTGCTTAACCAAGCGGGGAGCCCGGTCCCCGCTTCCGCGAATCGTTACCTGTCGTTTGACATCCTCGGATCCGATGAACCCGAGGCTATCTCGGTGACCTTCGTGGATATGCCTCAGCCCTTTAGTTCCCTCAACGGACAAACCATGTGGGTGGGAGAACCCCGCCAAGTCAGTGAGCTGGGCGGCAAGAATGATGCCACGCCGCCGACTTTCACGGCCGCCTCATTGGTGTGCGACGCAGTCTTTGCGGAATGGAGTTCGCTTGGGACGGTGAACGTGGTCGATGAGCTGATCATACCCGGGGGTATCTACGATGTCCGCATCGTTGACCTTAGCTGCGACATCAACCGAATCGAGGATTTTTCCGACCCACTGCGCCTGCCAACTTCGGCGTGGGGCGACATCGGCGGCCCGTTCCGAAGTGCCGAGCGCGCATGGACCGCTCCGGATGGACGCGTGGACGTCACGTTCGACGTCGTCGCTATTCTCGATAAGTTCAGCAACCGGCCCGGCGCGCTCGCGAAGGCACGCGCAGACATTGAGCCCGGCGTTCCCGACTTGAAAGTGAACATAACTGATGTCACGCGGGCACTCGACGCCTTCTCCGGCGCGACGTTCCCCTTTGTGACGTTCGTCGTTCCTTGCGAACCGGGGCGTTTGGTAGAGGAGTAACACGCTTGTTCGGTTTGTGCAGCAACCATCAGACATGTACCGCGCGCCGGCATGCTTGGCAGTGAGACTTCCCGGCTACGGGTCAGTCCGAGAATCGGCACGTCTGTGCGGATTCGGCTGTATGGGGAGTGGGCTCAACTTTGAGCTGACGCGCAAGTCCTGCGTGCGTGGGGCTAGATGGCAATATGGACAAGTCCTTGTCTGTCAAATCAGCCTGCCCGTCACATTGTACCTCGTCGGCCGATTCGGTATATTGGCGCTGTCGATGTTTTCCGTGGATGACCGTTTCGGAGGGGTACCATGTCACTGTTTCGGTTTCATACGCCCGGGGTCGTGGGTGTTGCCGCCGTCGTTGCACTGGTCAACGTGGCGCTTGCTCGCGGTTGGCTTGATCATCCCG
>CBDUXT010000158.1:0-8029 GCA_965371245.1 uncultured bacterium
AGAAAAAACGCCGCTTGAAAAATCCTCATCCACAAGATTTGGTGATATCTCTTCCTCTTCCCATCGCCAGTTGTAGGCCACGCGTTCCCGATTCACGAACACCAATAGAACTCGATTGTTCTTCGAAACAGGGTTGCCCGATTCATAATCAAATCCGCCTTTTGGAGGATGTGCGGAATAGCACAGCCAGCCGTCGGACTCTACGCTGCCAGTTTCGTCGCGATCTCGTCGTATCCCTTCGTATATCTTGCGCGGGTACTGAAGAACCCATGTAACAACATGGGTCATTTCTTTGATCGCCCCAAGACCATTCTGGTGTGCCCATCGGTGTCGTCGATTCGGAATCAGGACGTTCGTCTTCCCGCCCTTGACCGGATCGATCGCTGGCCAACGTGTCCCTCGCAGGCCTACTTCTTGTGGTTGAGCCATCCGTCAACCCAATATGTTGTGGTAGACCGGCGAACAGGTCAAGCATGAAGCGTTCATGCACACCTACTATGATCGGTGATATTGTACGCCACGGGCCAGGTGGGTCAACATGCAGCCCGCGAAAAGTTGCCATTCCTCTGCAATCGGGTACTACCGCGCGGGCAAAAAAACTCACAGCACAGCACAGCAACGGTCGGATATCGCCAAGAAGCCGGCGGTCGCCGGCCGTAATCCACCGGTTTGTGCGCCCAGCGGGCCACCCGGAGCGCTCTGCACGCAATATGGGGTCGCTGGCGACCGGCGCGGGTACGAAACGCAGCAATCCCGCTCGGCCCCTCGTTGACGGGTCTACCGTGACGCGATCATTCCGATAGGAACGGCCGCGGCTTCAGACGCCGAGCACTGAGTTCATCACAACCGCGGCCACGGAACCACTGATGCCCTGGAAGACGCCATCGATCAGCGCTTCTTGCAGCCCGCAGCCACCCGACATCAACAAACACAAGGCCGCGATCGACGTTGTCCAAGCTCGCCGCGTCCGTCGCATCGCGCCGGTACTTCGCTCGTACATCATATCCTCCACCCGTCAAGGGAATCGACGAAGCGCGCCGCACGCACTTCCGAGGGCGTCCGCCTTCGGCGTCAGAACCGCCAGGAGAAACCAATACCGGTGAAGAAATCGTCGGCCTCCTCGTTCAGCCCTACGCCCACGCGAAAATCGATCTGGAAATCTTTGTGTACCAGGTAGGTCAGCCCACCGTTGAGGAAATGCGCGTCGTGGGTCGCATCGGTGTTGGGATACAAGCCAAAGTATTCCACGTACGCGCCCCACTGGTCGGACAGACCGACGGCCAGGCTCAACGAGGCCGAGGCCTGCACGAACCGGTGGGCGTTCTCCGTCGGCACGCTGACGCCGACGTTTCCGGCCACGGAAAGCTCGTCCGAAAGATCGTACGCCCAGAGCAGCACGAATCCCGGATCAACGTCGCCGGACGAGACTTCCCGGCTACCGGAGGGAAGCGAGACCCCGGCGATGAAGCCGAGATGAGGTCGCCAGCCGTCCTGCTCGAACAACTTCATCTTCATCCCAAGGGACAGATCGCTCGCGGCGTCGAATGAGTCCTCGCGGGTGACGGAACGTCCGCCCCGCGTCGTGCCGACAAACTTGTCCTCTTCAACGGTGTACCCTTCCCAGCCGATCCGTAGCTCCATCCGATCGGAAAGGCTGATTCGAAGCAGCAGCTCGGGCGCGGTGTGCGAGAGGACACGATCTTTGCCATCACTGTCGTACGTGAACGTATAGCCCATTTCGAGCTGAACGTGCCCGGCCGGCACCACCTCGGTGCTCTCCGTGAAATCGGGGCGGTCGGTGACAAGCGGCTTTTGTATCGCGTCGGAGGAGCCCTTGAGCGGCTCCTCGGCTTGAGCCAAGCCCGCGCAGGCGACCGCCGCGGCCAACACACGGACACGCAAACCCTTCGGTGTGTTTTTCATCGTTCAACGCGCCCAGCCGGCCCGCTCCTAGCCACGCAGGCGTGGAATGAACCGCCCGGTGCGCTCCATGTAGTTCGTGTATGCCTCGCCAAAGCGCTCGACAAGCTTCTCTTCTTCCGTCCCGGTTCGGATGGCGATCAAGGCCATCGTGACGGCACCCGTTCCGGCAAGGAACCAGTTCGCGGTGACGGCCGAGTCCGCGGTGACGCCCAGGGCGAACGCCACGTAGAACGGGTGGCGCACCCATCGATAGGGGCCGGTGGTGACAAGCGTGTGTCGGGCACGTGTGACGACCGTGTCCGTCAGATTCGTTCCCAGACTACGAAACACGACGATCAGAAGAGAAGCCGCGATCGCGCCCAGACCGACACCGAGCCAGCGTACCGCAATCGGCAACTCGACCGCCGACCATTGCATCCAAGCCGGGTTGACCATGAATGCCAGAAGACCCAGCAGCCTGAAACCGGCAACGGGGCGCAGCGTGGCGAGGATGAAGACGCCTTCCTGGCGACGGTCCAGCTTCTCTCGCGACGCCTGGGCCTTGAGGCGGTGGAAGAGCGCAACCGGGAAGACGGCGGCGAATCCGAAGCAGAGAATAAGCCGAAACGTGTTATCGTGTCCCATGTGCGCGACTCAGCCTGATGCCGCTGAATTGATGATCCCAAAAAGCCCCCCGAGAAGCGCTGCGATCGCCCTAGGGATCGATCCGGTCAAGATACCAAATACTTCGCCTGTGTCAACTATAAACTTTGGAATACCTAATATAGTTCGCCGTCCCATTCGACGCGTCCGTGGAGCCATGGCCGGATGTGCGTCAGCGCATCTCTCACGCCAACCTGCGCGAGATTGCTTGGGGGGTGCATAAGAAGGGTCATGACGAACCGAGCCGCGACCGTGAGGGAGCGATTTGGTGTGCGAAACCGGACCGCTTCCTTAGGGGCGCGGCTCGGAAAGAGCCTTCCTAAACACGCTCTTAGCCTCGATCGCTCGGGCGACCGAAACACAGCGTTGTTTCCCGTCGTTCCCAGACCGGCGATGCGCCCAAATCGCGATTGCTGCGCCGCCGCGACGAGGTAAGCTCATAGGCTTTCGTAAGGGGGCAGATTGCCCGTATGATGCGCTCGCTGACGGAACAGGGCGGCTATGCCGATCCGTCGATGCTAATACTTCCTTTCCAACCGCAAGGGCATTAGCTTGACGATCGCCCGGTTGGAATCGCAAAGCCAGTTTCCCTGTGGCGTCGCAAGAGGAGGACACCCCGTGACGCAGCCTGAGCAGAGACCGTTGAGGACGATCCAGCAGCACATCCTCGCTCGCCAGCGCATGCATCATCCCAAGGCATCCGGCGAGTTCAGTTGGCTTTTGTCCGGAATCACCCTGGCGACGAAGGTGATTGCGGACCATGTCCGGCGAGCCGGCCTCTGTGACATTCTGGGCGCCACGGGTTCCACCAACGTGCAGGGCGAGGAGGTGCAGAAGCTCGACGTCATCGCCAACGAAACCATCGCGGCCTGCCTGGGATACCGCGGCAACGTGGGAATCATGGTGTCGGAGGAGGATGACGAGCCGCGCATCCTTCAGGAACTGGATGCCCAAGCCAAGTACATCGTCCTGTTCGATCCGCTCGACGGGTCCAGCAACATCGACGTCAATGTGTCGATCGGGACGATCTTCTCGATACTCCAACGGAAGGAGGGCGGCGGCCCAACCGGCGTCATGGACCACATCCTGCAACCTGGATACAAACAGATTGCGGCCGGATACGTGATCTACAGCAGCAGCACGGTCATGGCCTACACGACCGGCGAGGGCGTCCACATGTTCACCCTCGACCCCTCCATCGGGGCGTACCGCTTGAGCCGCGAGAATGTGATCATGCCGACATCCGGGAAGACGTACAGCATCAACGAGGCCTACCGCACCCAATTCCCGGACGGGATCCAAGAATACCTCGAGTGGGTGAAGACGGACGAGGCGGGCGGGTATGGGCTCCGCTACATCGGCTCCTTGGTTGCCGATTTCCACCGAACGTTGCTCAAGGGCGGCGTGTTCCTCTACCCGCCGACGAAGGCAACGCCCGGCGGGAAGTTGCGGCTTCTCTATGAGGCCAACCCGCTTGCGTTTATCGCCGAGCAGGCCGGCGGCACTGCGACCGATGGGAAGGAGCGCATTCTCGACAAGATCCCGGTAGCCCTACACGAACGAACACCGCTTCTTATCGGAAGCAAATTAGAGGTGGAAAAAGTTCAATCATTCTGGAGCCGATAGTGTGCGGGTACGCGATCGGCAACACGAACGTACGCAGGTGCCTGCAGGCTTATCGCACCATCCAGCAGCGCGTGCCCTGGAGTTTTCGCGCAGCCCTGCAGCCCGGACGAAGGAAAAAAAGTCAAAAATTAATGTTTTCTTAATGTTGCACCAAATTGGTGAACGATCTATACTTGAGATGTTCTAGCGCCGAGCGCGGCGCGGATTCGTGCGCCTTAGGGCACGCATGGCGGATCGAGGAATCGCATTATGATCGAGGATATTTCAACCCTGGGGTTTGGACTCGAAACGACCCTCCGGCATGCCGTCGATGGCATGTTCATCCTGGACCGGAACCGGAGGATCGTTTTCTATTCCGAGGCGTGCGAACGGATCATAGGCGCCGATCGTGCATCGGCCGTCGGAGGCTCATGCCCATGCCACGAGATTACGAATTGTCGTGACGAATACGATCGATCGCTCTCCGGCGTTCTGTGTCCGGCGATACCGGTTCTAAGCGGCGAAAGGTCGTCTGCCCGTCAGCGCATGAGCGTCCTCCACGCCCAAGGCCACCGCGTCTGGGTTGACACCACCTACTCGCCCATCAAAGACACCGACGGAATGATCATAGGCGCCGTCGGCATCATGCGCGACATCACCGAGGAGAAGGAGCGCGCGGAACAAGAGAACGCATCAGGTGATGCCGCGGTACCCGTCGATGGAAGCGTGCCGGCCACAGCCGGTGGTCCGCTCGACGCCAAGCTTAGCTCGATAGAGCGCCGAGAGATTCTCGGCTCGCTCGGCCGCGCGCGCGGCCAGCGAACGCTCGCGGCACGCATGCTCGGTATCTCGCGGAGCCGTCTCTATCGTCGGATGGAGGCACTTGGGATTGACCCGCGCCGGGTGGAGGTCTCCGAAGGGTCTTCGGTTGGTTCCAGCACGCGTGGTCCGATTCCCGCACCACCGGGCCTTGCCGCCCATGCGTCCACCGGCCATGCCCCACGGCAACCGTAAGCCGGAGGACTCGATTTGGGCCGCCGCCCGAGGCGCCAGGGTTTGGGTGGGAGGTCGCAACCGATCCGTCAAGACGATCCTGGAAAACCGACTGCCCCCTACACGTCGTCCGCCCACCGGCCCGCTGGACATGGCCTTGATCGTGCCTCGCTCGATCGACGAAGCGATCTACTTCGCTGACAAAGTCAGTTCCAGGTTGGTGCCTGGCGGGACCCTTTGGGTGATGGTTCCTTGCTGTCCCTCGGAAGCTGGACCGCCACCGGCTGACATGCTCTTGGCACACGCTGAGGCGATGGGCGCGGCCGGCTGGCGCGTCGCAAAAAGAAGTGAGACCGACCGGGATCTGACCGCGATCCGCCTGGAACGTATCGCGAACCCGGCTCCCTCGATCGACCCTAGTCGACCAGACGAACGCGGGGAGCCACCCGCCGTGCCCGCTCCACATATCGCAAAATAAGATCCGCCGCCAGCTTTCGATACAGCTCCACCACTTGCCGGGGATGATAGTCCTTGCGGAGGTAGAGCCGGGGGCAGGGGACCGCCCAGGGTGCGACCGGATCGATGGCCCCGGCGTCATAGGCCGCCAACACCGCGAGTAGCGCCGCCGTCCCGGCCTCAATGGCCTTGCATCCGATCGTATGGGGACGGTCATCCGCCACGATTGTCGGGCGAGCGTGCCGCAGAATCGGACCGCTGTCGATCCCCTCGTCGAGCAGATGGATCGTCGCCCCGACGTACTCGGGTTCTTCGTTCAACAGGGGGTAGAAGTTGGTCGCCGTTCCGCGATAGTACGGCGAAAGACCCAGGTGCATGTTGATCATCCGCAGCGGCCAGCGGCTCAACAGCGGTGCCTTGATCAGGTTCGTGCCGAAGACGACGACCATGTCCACGCCCGCCGACTCGAGAAACGTAACCGTCCCATGGGTGTTCAGCGAGCCGGGCGTGATGCGGCGAACCGCACAGCCGTCGCGGGGATGGATCCAGTCGGCGCCGCGACCGAAGAACCGCTTCTCTTGGCGGGTACGCTCCAGGAAATGCTCAGCCACGATGGCACGTTCGCGGCCACTGAGTTCATCGACCTCGACATCAGCCGAGAGGTAGCAGGGTTCCTCATAGCCCACCGCGACTACGCGAAATCGGGCCAAGAGCCGGTTCGCGAGGTAGCGGTGGCGGATATCGACGCTGGTGAGGACGCCGATGTTCATGCGATCTGGCCATGCCAACGGCGAAAGCCACGCCGGCAGCGACTCGTATCGAGGTCACGTCGCCCAGGGGCAGCTCCGTGAAAAAAGAAGGCCGACCAAGCCGCTGTGGCTTGGTCGGCCTGTTGCCATCGTCCCGTTGGGCCCTGCCGAACGACCGTCCTCGCGCACGTCGCGAAGTCGATCGGGCAAGGCACAACCGCTAGTTGTTCAGGGCGTACGCGTAGGACAACTTCGCACCGAAGTCCGGCGTGTCGTGCGTATGGTCAAGACCGATCTGCAAGGCAAAGCCGATCTTCTCGGTGGCCGTCTTGTCCCATTCCCAACCAAGCTCAACCATGTCGATGTCGTTGCTGCCATTGTGCAGGCCGCTGTTGTGAACGTAGTCGGCGACCCAGCGAACCGCGCCGTCGGCACAAAGCGGACCATCCAGGCCGAGGATGAACCCCCACTGGAACTCCCGGAGATTCTCGTCGTTGTCGCCGTTGGTCGTCGTCACGAAACCGTTCATGTGCGACCGAATACCGCTGTCGTATTCATTCGTGAGGATCAAACGGAACTCGGCGTCCACCCCGTCGGAGTTATTCCCGGTGGGAACCCGGAACGTCGTGCGTAGCGCCATCGCGGGCCAGTTGTCCATGGGCTCACGGAACCGCCAGGTGAAGCCGAGCCTCGTGTCGGCGTTGCCCTCATCGGCCGCGCCGACGTCGCCACCGTCTCCGAACGTGACCGGAACCTGGGCGAAAACCTCGAGTCCTTCGCCGGCTCCCCAGACCAGGCTCGGGGTGATCACGTGGTTGTCACCGCTGCCACCCGCATTATGGAAGGACCCGGTTTGCCACCCGTAGGTAAGGCGCAGGTCAACCTGCCCCTCCGGGATGGTCGTCGCGTCATCGACCGACCACAGCTCCGAGATCAGGTTTGGACCGCCCGACGTCATGGTCGTTGTGGTGTTCGAGTCCTGCGCCACCGCCATCGCGGCAAATGCCAGAACCGGTGTTATCGAAATCAAGATTCGTTTCATCTGCGTTCTCTCCGAACAGAGCATTCGAGTGTGTTTCGGAACCACAAGTGCCGCCCAGCCGCGCCAGCCGGGCACGACACCCGTACGTCGATTGTTGCAAGTTTACTCACCCATCGGCGCGCGCCAAGCAAAGAATTTCACGAATCTATGAAAACCGTGCGTCGGCGCCCGGCCGCGCGAGGATGCCTCAAATGCAAGAATGGCACTTAAACTATTAGATCGCAATAGGTTATAGCCGTATCGGGGTTCAGGCGCCGTCGGCGGTGCGTACCCTAGTATCTGGTCAACCTTGAATCTGCGGCTTTGCTCGGTGGGTGACCCATTCTTTAGAGGCGGGGGACTCGAATGGTCTCCGGATTCGCGTCCCCCACGGCTAAAGCCACGGGCCACCCAACCCGCAAGTTTACGCGTGACGATGCACTAGTGCATCTTCACTCCTGAATCTGCGGGTTTTCGTTACCCGGAACGCCGCGACCGGTCGTGCTAATCAGAGCCTGCCGCGCTAGCGGCGGGACCAGTCCGCGGGCTAGCGCCCGCGGCTCTGACTCGGCAACGAACCCGGCAAAAGAGATATAACCGAAAGTTGTGGATCGTGACGGGATAAAAAAGCGGCGTATCC
>CBDUXT010000159.1:0-8019 GCA_965371245.1 uncultured bacterium
ATTACGACGCGTCGGCCTTACCAGCTCGTCCAGGCTCGAAGAGGAAAAAATCAACCAAGAAAAAGGCCATGAAGGTGTTATCATCGTTAGCGTCTCGTCCGGGAACGGGCCAGCCCCTCCGCCCTATGGTCGCTGCCGTCTGACGGCTTCAGACCTCTTTGTAATTGGGCCGCCCGCACCGGACGAGATCATGTGCCGCGTCGGCCCGGCCACTATGGCCGGGAAAGCGATAGGCCGTGGCGGAGCATGAAGATGCTCGCTGAGTCGGCCGCTTGTCCGAAGCCAGCACAAATGGATAGATGGGCCGATCGAGACGCCCAGACCGGTGCACGGCAACGAGACCAGACACCCGGAGCAGTAGGAACGTAGGGAGCAAAGATCTCCCCAGTTCCGGTGCGCACTTGACCCGGACATGCCTTTCATGGATAGGAACGTAGGGAGCGAAAGATCTCCCCAGTTACGGTACGCACTTGACCCGGACATGCCTTTCATGGATAGGTCGGGCTTGGCCCGACGCCGTTGCTGGGTGAGGTCGCGTCGGGCGGAGCCCGACCTACTCGATTTTGATCTTTCTGAGAGTGCCAGGTCACTCCCCACACGGCAGGTCAGCCACCGGAAACGGGAAGCGCCGACCACTGAACGCATCGAGCGCGGAGGTGACGTCGATGATGCTGATCTTGAAGTCCAGCGTTTGCGGCACCAGGTCGGCCCGCGCCTTGGTGGGGGCGGTCGCGGCCGAACTGAACTTGTCCAGGATTGCGACCACGTCCGTCGTGACATCGACCGTGCCGTCCGAGACCGTCCATCGGCCCGCGCCGGCGTCGAAGGCGCCCGCGATGTCGGCCCAGGCACTGGTGGAAAGCACCAACGGCGCCGAGAAGCTGCCCTGGGAATCAAACGAACAGTTGGGGTCAATGGCTTGCAGGTGATACGTCCCGCCCGGAACGATGCCGGCGTGGAAGACGTGGATGGTTCCGAAGTCAGACCAGGTGGAGAATCGCATGTCGCATTGGAGGGTCGAGGCCGCGAATGTCGGGGCGGCGTCTCCATCGGTGCCGGGTAGCTCACTGACATCCGTCGGCTCGGCCACCCACAGCGTCGTTCCGTTCCAGGCATCGTGCGGGGGCGGAAGGTCGGCGAACGTCACCCGGATGGCCTGAGCGCGGCCCGCGTCACCCGCGGCGAACGACAGGAAGCGGGACTTCGTGTTCACGCGAGGCACGCCGAACACGTCGTCAATCAGGTCGGGCACCGGGGCGCTCGACGCCGGGCAGCAGGCCGGGTCGGTCGCGCCCGGCTGCGTGCCGACGGGCGGTTGACACTCGTCGGGCACCGAGTCGCCGTTACAGTCCGCCGAGAACAACGTGACGTCGCAGTCGTCCGGCACGCCGTTGTTGTTGCAGTCGAGCGCCGACCCTTGGCTGATCTCGACCGGGTCGAGCAGGCCGTTGCCGTTGCACTCCTGACACTCGTCCGGCACTCCGTCTCCGTTCGTGTCGGGGGCACCCGCGGCGATGTCAACTCCGTCCGGCACGTCGTTTTGGTTGCAGTCCGGCCGCGCGCCGACGAGTTCGGCCACGGCACCGGCGGTCATGCGTACGATGTTGAAACCGAAGGCATAGTCGGCATCGGTGTAGGTGCCCGGCACATCGGACGGTTTGTGCCAATGCGGGTTGCTCCCGTCGCCGATCTCGGCAACACGTTGGTTCTCGCGGGCGCTGACGGCGGGCGCGTCGTCCCAGAATGATCGCGAGTCTGTGTTGTTCATGTTGTCGCCGACCTCGGCCGACATGGTTCCGTAGCGCGCCATGGCCCCGGCTACGAATTGGGCGAGGACGATGGCCTCGCCGGCAAAGTCGTGCTCGGTCTGGTACTCGACGTCGGCGTCCGGATTGGCGAATCGATCGAAGAGAATCATGTCGTGCTGGATGACGCCGAGCCACGTCGGCTCGTCCGGCGTGCCCTGCAAGTCGCGATGGTTGGCGACGTACGCCTCGCTGCCGTCAAGTCCCGTTTCCTCGTTGTTGAACAGGATGAACCGCACGCTGACCTCGGTCGTCACTTTGCTGAACACGCGGGCGAGTTCGAGTACCAGCGCCGTGCCGGAGCCGTCGTCGTCGGCCCCGGGCGCGAAGGCGACATCTACCGTGCTGAAGCTATCCATGTGGGCGCTGACGATGTACATCTCGTTGGGGCGCGCGGTGCCGATCTTGGTCGCGTAGACGTTGTGCCGGGTTTGCTCCTCGAAGGTGTAGGGATCGAGGACGACGTTTGTGTAGCCCAGCGATTCGAGCCTGGCGCGAAGGAACTCGACGGCCGATGTGTTTCCCGGTTCGCTCCAGAAGCGGGAACCCAGGGACGCCAGACGCCCGATGGTTCGCCGGAACTCCGCGGGGCTGAGTTGATCTACCAGAAAGGCGGCCGGCGCCGGACCCGACGCCCGAAGCGAGAGATCGATGGGGGCGCCGGCCTGCCCGTGCGCGTCCGTGCCGATTCCCGCGCCGAAGAGCAGCGTAAAAAGCGACCCCCAACACACTAGTGTATGGTCACACCTCATTTTACGGGTTCATATCCACTACGTACCGTGCGCCACTGCTCTTGAGCAGCGCCGACGACGGCTCTCGTGGAATCCCTGCACTGCACAAGAGCAGTGGCACACCCGCGGATTAAGGCGTGGCGATGCACTAGCCGTGGTGCCATCTCTTTGACCTACTTATTTCTTACTGCCGACCGAACGAGGTTGCCAAGGCGACCTGCCATGATACCAAAAGGAGCCACGGCGGTTCAAGGGCCCCGCCGGGTGGCCCATCCTCTGGGGTGGATGACCGAATCGGCGGGCAGTTTTCAGAGCACCGGGCGCGAGCCCTGTGACCGGCCGAGTATCGTAGAAGCCCTGTGCTTGTTCGCATCGTGTCCGTGGGCTTGCGCCCACGGCTCTGACGCGGCGTGGCGCCGTCAAGATGGCTTTGCGCCCCCCGCCAAGACTGTCATGCACCCCATCCTTTGCGATAGCAAAGGGTGGGGTCACGATGATCGGGCGGACGGAGGGCTTCGGAAGAACCACGCCCTGTACCGTTCGATCGGCCCATACCCGTTCCAGTCCATCGACAGCAGCGAGCGCCGGGTTTGCAGATATGAGTCAGCGGGATTCGTGCTTCTTCGACATTCGATCATCGTGACCCCACCCATCGCTGCGCGATGGATGGGCCACCCGCCCGGATGCATGGTCGCGCCCAAGTCCGCGGGCTGGCGCCAGCGGCTCTGACCCGCAAGGACCCGCAAGGCTCTTTGACCCATTCGTGGACTCCTCGTCACTCGCCCAGTTCGGCGCGGTGGGCTTCCAGGGAGGTTCGTTCTTCGATCAGCTCGGTCAGCCGGCCTCGCTCGGCCTCAACGACTTCCGGTTTGGCGTTGGCGATGAACCGTTCGTTGGCCAGCTTCGATTCCTTGCCCGCGATTTGCTTCTCGATGGCGGCGAGCGCCTTCGTGGTCCGGGCGCGCTCGGCTTGGTCGTCGCTGATGTCGTGAACGAAAACACGTAGCGATCCGCGTGTGATGCTGCCGGCATTCGGCGGGCGCTCGGCGCCGGGCTCGACGCTCAGCGTTTCTACATTGGCCATGCTGAGGACGATGTGCGCGTTGGCCTCGAACGCAGCCTTGTCCGCCTCGGGCAACACGACGGTGGCCGTCACCTTCTGCCTGGGCGAGACGTCGCACTGGGCGCGCAGCTCACGAACGGCCCGCACGACCTCCTGGATTTCCGCGAAGACCTTGGCCGTCGGCTCGTCTTCAAGTTTGGGATACCCTTCGAGCGGCGGGAACGGGGCTAGTACGAGCGGCGTGTCGGTGGTCAGCTCCGCGACGCCGGGGAACCCGCGCGTGGGGGCGATGTGATTGAGTTTCTGCCAGATGGTTTCCGTGATGAACGGGATCGTCGGGTGCCAGAGGCGTAGCACCTGGTCCAGGCAAAAGGCCAGCACCTGCTTGGCCTCGGCGCTGGACGCGCCTGCGCCGTCGTCGGTCGCGGTCAGGCGTGGCTTGGTCAGCTCGATGTACCAGTCGCACAGCGAGTCCCAGAAAAACTCTCGCAGGATCTTCACGGATGCGGAGAACTGATAGGAAGCCAGGCATTCGTGGTATCGGCGGATGGTCTGCGAAAGACCGGTGAGAATCCACCGATCCTCGGGCGGTAGGGCGGCGGGGTCGAGCGTGTGACACGCGGCTCCCTGAAGATTCATCAGCGCGTATCGAGCGGCGTTCCAAAGCTTGTTGCAGAAGTTTCGGCCGATGTCGAATTTTTCCGAGGTCTCGCGCCCGAAGCCCAGCTCCTCTTTCAGCGCGGCGTCCGCCCACTGGGTGGCGAACTCCTTGCCGCAGGGTTTGTTGAGGCACGTGACGCGCGGGCAGTCGGCCGGCTGAAGTTTACGATCCAGCTTTTCGCCGCGTGACTTTCGCCGCTGGGTCTCGGCCTTCAGGGCGGCCGGCTGGTCGGTCAGCTTGCCGCAGTGCGGACAGACGTACTCGACGGGCATGCGGATGTCCTGCGTCTCGGTGGTCATGTCGGTCATCGAATATCGCAGGGCGTCGGCGCCGTGTGTGTGAATCACGTCCACCGGATCGACGCCGTTGCCCTTCGACTTGCTCATGGTCTCGCCGCGGCCGTCGAGGATTTTCGGGTGGATGTAGACGTGGTCGAAGGGGATGCGGCCGCGGGCGTAGAGCCCGAACATGACCATCCGCGCGACCCAGTTGGTGATGATGTCGCGCGAAGTACACAGGACGGACCCGGGGTAGTACTGCTTGAGATGGTCGGTTTCTTCCGGCCAACCGAGCGTGCTGATCGGCCACAGGGCGGAGCTGAACCAGGTGTCGAGGACGCTTTCTTCCTCGACGTACCGGCTTGAGGTCATCGCAGCTCGGTCGGACGCCGAAGGTTCGTTCCGGCACGCGCGAAAATCGAGTGTGGCGCCGGTTCCATCTCCTGCCGCTCGCCCGATCGGTAGTTCGTGCCATTCCCCCTCGAGCTCGGTGATGCGGACCGGGAGTGCCTCGCGTCGCGATGTCCAAACCGGTATTCGGTGCCCCCACCAAAGCTGCCGGCTGATGCACCAGTCGCGCTTCTCGCCGAGCCAATCTAGGTAGCTCTTGGCGTAGCGAGGCGGGAAGACCTTAATTCGCCCGTCATCAACCGCGTCCATCGCCGACTGCGCCAGACCGGGTCTTGTGCTATGCGCCGAGCCGCGGGCTTCAGCCCGCGCGGACTCAACGACCTCGACCAACTCCCCGGAATCAAGATCAAACGACCACGACGCCAGGGCGTGTTCTTGCATCTTGACGTAATCAATCGCAGCGGTCAGGTCTGCGCCTGACTTTATGCGCCGCCGCGACCCGCCCTTGGTCCACCATCGCGGCGAACCACCGAGAGTAAATCGACGGTTGAGCTCACGTGAAAGATTGCCCTTGAGGATTTGCAGCAGTTCGCGCCCGTGCAACTCGCTCTGGCAAAGTGCGTGAACGTGGTTTCCCATGACAGCGACCGCGAGAAGTTCGATGCCGTGCCGTTCGCATGCGCCTGCAATGGTCGCGACGATTGGTGTCGCGTGCTCGGCGGTCAGTGCAACGGGCAGACCCTTCATCTTGTCAAGCGCGCTGGAGAGGAGTTGCGGATCGTCCTCGTAGTGCGGTTCGCCGGGCGCGTTGTGAAGGATGTGCTCGCCGCCGGCTTGCGGCACGCGGGACACGAACCCACGTTGATCGCCGGGTAGCCAGGAACCGTAGGTTGTCCAAGTCAAGAGGGTGGCACCTTGCGCGAGGTTGGGGGTCCGCGGGTATGAGTTGGGTGACGTTTGTGGCGTGTTAGAGGGTCCGGAGTCCGCGCGGGCTGAAGCCCGCGGCTCGGGTGCCTCTCCGGTCTTGACGAACCACTGGTCGGACAGGAAGGGCTGGATTTCCGTCTTGCTGCGGTCGCTGTGGCCGGTCTCGATGTCGCGGTCCTCGCGGGCATGCACCAGGTCGCGTGCTTCCAGGTCGGTGACGACCTTCTGGCGACCTTCGCCGGCGAATACCAAGCCTTCATATGTGCCGCTGTGCCGGTTCGGCGTTCCATCGGGCTCAACGATTGTTGCGATCTTCCCATCCGTCGTCATCACGCTGATCATCGGCAGGCTGTGTCGCAGACCGACTGCGTAGTCGTTGTCATCATGAGCCGGTGTGATCTTCACGCAGCCACTGCCCTTGGTCGGGTCGGCCCACTCATCGGCGATCAGCGGGATTCTCCGCTCGACCAGCGGGAGCGTCAGCATGCGCCCGTCGCGGGCCATGTCGCGCAGCTTGATGAGCTGATCGAGATGCGACTCGCGCCGTGCGGCAAGGACCGCCAGCTTCTCGTCGATGTCGCGACCATCTTTCGCGGACGAACCTTCGTCCAATCGATCGCGCACACTCCGCAGTTCCGCTTCCTGCTTGTCGAAAAACGCTTTCGGATCGGGGTGGACCGCCACGGCCGTGTCGCCGAGCATCGTCTCGGGTCGCGTCGTCGCGATGATGACATGGTCCGGTTCGCCCGGCTTGGGGTCGATCACCGGATACTTGATGTGCCAGAAATGTCCTTTGACCGTTTCGTGGTAGACCTCGTCGTCGGAGACGGCTGTTTGAAGCTGCGTGTCCCAGTTGACCAGTCGCTTACCGCGAAAGATGAGCCCGTCACGAAAGAGGTTGAAGAACATTTCGCGGACGGCCGCCGCCAGCCCATCGTCGAGCGTGAAGCGAACGCGAGACCAATCGCATGAGCAGCCCATCGACTTGAGTTGATCGATGATCCGCTTTTCATAGGCGTCTTTCCACGCCCAGATACGCTTGACGAGTTCCTCGCGACCCAGATCGTGGCGGCTCTTGCCCTCTTCGTCGCGGATGCGCCGCTCGACGACGGCCTGCGTTGCGATGCCTGCGTGATCGGTCCCCGGCTGCCACAGCGTGTTGAAGCCGCGCATGCGGTGATAGCGCACGAGGATGTCTTGTAGCGTGTTGTTCAGCGCATGACCCAGGTGCAGCGCGCCGGTTACGTTCGGCGGGGGGATCACGATCGTGAAGGTCTTGTCATGCGAGCGCCCGTCCGGCGTTGAGCAAAAGGCCGCGCACTCTTCCCAGAGCGCGGCGACCTCCGGTTCGACCGCGTGGGGATCGTACACCGTTTCCAAGACCGGGTTGTCGGGCATATGTTCTCGCTTTCGCCGGGACGGTTTCTGACCGTGCGACCCGAGGCATACGCCTACACCCGAGCCGCAGGCTTCAGCCCGCGCGGACCTCCCTGCGGCAACAGGTCTCCGAGGACCGTTCGTGCGATCCATAAGAATGAGAATCGACCAAGAGCGCACGGATCAAAAGAGAGGAATGTAGGCCGCGATTTTCAAAAGTCAACGGTCGATTCGTTCCGGGATGCGCGTGACAAAATCCGCGTCGGGCAGTTTTCAGCCCCGTAATCCCATGAACGGCTCTCTCCCGCCGGAGCAAATGATCTCCGACGTGAAAACATGCGTATTGGGAGACAGCCATGAAAACGAGTCGAAACGCAGCACGGTTGGGTTGTGATGGCCATCGGCTGGTCAGCCGGATCACGGCCTGCGATAAGGACGGTCGCATCGTTTGGCGGCAGCGGCTCGAGCACGGCAACCGGGTTCGGCTGTGTAAGCAGTTGAGCGGTTGAGGGCTCGGCCCGCGGGAACACCGGTGATCCTGGAAGGAACGTTTGGCTGGGGCAGGCTCAGCGACAAGATGGACCTCGTGAAACGCGTGGTTCACATCCAGAACCGTCCCCATCCGAGGACGTTCCAACGTTCAATGTGAAGGCCGGCGGGATGTCCAGTGGCACGAAGGAAGGAACCGGGTGCGTGACAGTTTTGGCGGGCCGTGCAAAGCCATCTTGACGGCGCCACGCCGCGTCAGAGCCGTGGGCGCAAGCCCACGGACACGATACGAACAAGCACAGGGCTTCTACGATACCAGACCGGTCACAGGGCTCGC
>CBDUXT010000160.1:0-7988 GCA_965371245.1 uncultured bacterium
ACCGTTTGCACGGACGAGGACGCCCTCACGAGCGTGCGATTAACGTGCCGCTCGACGGGGGTTCACGAGGCGGTAGTCGCTTCATAGGCGTGTCCAAGAGCGGTTGACCGGGAACGGGGTTCAGGAAAGACGGCAACCCGCGCGCTCAGCGTCCGCGGGTAGGCGTCGGGGGTTTGTGCAGCTACGAGATGGCTCCCACCGGCACTTGGCCTCCCTTTGAATCTCAGAAGTAGAATCGTGATGTCGGCCTGGTCTCGTAGACCTGGACTCGCGGTGGAAACCGCAAACCGGAGAGAAATGATGACCCGAAAGAATGGAGAATTCAACTGGCGTTCCGTCCTGACCGCCACGCTCCTGGCACCCCTAACGATCGGTAGCGCGGCGCCGGCTCAGGAACCCGGCAAGAAGTTCCCTGAAGGCATCAGCTCCAACGATGTGTACGCGACCGTCGATCTGCTGAACCGATCGGTGGATGTGCTGCTTGAAGCCCGCAAGATCGAGGTGCCCCCACCTCAGCGAAGCCTGGAATCGGGGCTCGGACCGTTCCATGCGTATCAGCTCCAGTTGGCCTGCATCGAGAAGCTGCACGCCTTCCAGCGAAGCACCGGCATGAGGCCCATCCCCGTGGTGGTCTCCACCCCCATGAAATACTCTCCGGCCGACGTCAAGAAGCTGACAGACATGATGCTCGCCGAGGTGCGGAAGGCGGCATCCACGTTCCGCGTGGAAGGCCTGCCGGACACTGTAAACAAGGCCTCCGGCAAAACGCCGACCGATGTGGCCAAGGTGACGCTGGACCTGTTCGCCAAGCTCAGCGCCCTGAGCGGTCAGGAGACGATCACCCCCTCCGAGGTCTACGCGCAGATCACCCGTGCGGTTTCGGATGGCGAATCCATCCTGAAGCAGATCGATCCCGCCTGCCGCTATCTTGTGGATGCTCCGGTCAGCGAGCCGGGCAGGTCGCCCGGCGACGTGTTCGCCCAATGCCTCGAGGTGAGGCGCGAGATCAACACACTCCGGGAAGGGCTGGGCCTCAGGACGACGCCCGTTCCGAGAATTCCCGCGGGCCGGCAACTTCAGCCCGCCGACGTCTTCGTGCAGACCCAGATCATCATCGCCGAACTCAACCTGCTCAAGATGAACACGGACACCGTCAGCAGCACACCGCTGGCGATTCCGGTCGAGGGCAAGACGCCCACGGATGTACACCAGCGGGCGGCGTTTCTCAAATACCTGATCCCGCAGGTTCGGTCTCTTCGGACGATGGTTGCACAAGCGGGTGGACGCTAGGAACTACCAGGTCATTGCTATTCACAAGGGAGAATCAGGATGCTATCGATATTTCGTAACCGTGGGGTGGGGGCGAAGATCGGAATGGGGTACGCGATGGTCGGGCTCATTCTCGTGGGTGCCGTGGCCACCACCATCTGGCAGGTACGGCGGACCGCGGTCGTGACCAACCGCGTGATCGATCTACGGGCACCGACCGCTCAGGCGAGCCTGGGAATGATGAACGGAATGAACCATTCGCTGGCGGCGCTGCGCGGCTGGATCATCCTGGGCAAGGACAAGTTCAAGAATGAGCGGGGCAGGGCGTGGTCGGAGGAGATCGAGCCGGCGATGGCGACGATGAAGGAGTTCGCGGTCAACTGGACGGACCCCAAGAACATTGAACGCCTCGAAGTCATCGAGTCGAGGCTGGCGGCTTTCAAGACTTTCCAGCGGGAGATCGAGGACATCGCCCAGACGGTCGAGAACACACCGGCCACGAAGATTCTGTTTGAGGAGGCCGCGCCGAAGGCGAAGATCCTGGGCGAACAGATCACCCGTATGATCGATCTCGAAGCCAAGCTCGCCTCCACGGCCGAGCGAAAGGCGCTCTTGGGCATGATGGCCGACACCCGGGGCACGCTCGGGCTCGGGCTCGGCGCCATTCGCGCCTACCTGCTTACCGGTGACGAGAGTTTCAAAAAGCAGTTCGAAAAGCTCTGGACCAAGAACACCAGGCGTTTCGGCGACCTTGGCGCAAACATCGACCTGCTGACTCCGGAGCAGCGCACGGCCTACGACCTCTTCGCCAAGACCCGCAAGCGGTTCAACCCGCTGCCGCCCAGGATGTTCGAGATCCGCGGTGGACAGGAGTGGAACCTGGCCAACAGATGGCTGGGGACGAAGGCGGCGCCCGCGGCGTTCGTCATCAAGGAAAACCTCGACGGCATGATCGCCAGTCAGCAGCAGCTGATGGCCACGGACATGGCGGAAGGAAAGGCCTTGACCGCCTTCCTGATGAAAATCGAGTGGATATTGCTCGCGGTGGGTACCATCCTGTGTGCGGTTCTCGGGACGATCATCACCCTCTCGATCACGAGACCGGTCAATCGCATCATCGCCGGACTCAACGAAGGCGCCGACCAGGTCAATGACGCCGCAGGCCAAGTCTCCAGCGCCAGCCAGCAGTTGGCCGAGGGTGCCAGCGAACAGGCATCGTCGCTGGAGGAAACCTCCAGCGCCTTGGAGGAAATGGCGGCCATGACCCGCACCAATGCTGAAAACGCCAAACAGGCCAACGAACTGACCGAACAGGCACGGACGGCAGCCCAGAGCGGTAACAAGACGATGGGGCAACTCAATGAGGCCATGACGGCGATCAACGGATCCTCCGGGAAGATCAGCAAGATCATCAAGGTGATTGAGGAGATCGCCTTCCAGACGAACCTGTTGGCCCTGAACGCAGCCGTGGAAGCCGCCCGTGCGGGTGAGCACGGGAAGGGCTTCGCGGTCGTGGCGGATGAGGTACGAAACCTGGCTCAGCGTGCCGCCCAGGCGGCTCGCGAGACCACGGGCTTGATCGACGACTCGGTCAACAGGGCCAAGGAGGGCACGGATGTCGCTGGCCAGGTCGGCAAGGCACTGGGTGAAATCGTTTCCGATGTAACCAAGGTGGCCGATCTGGTCAACGGGATTGCCAAAGCCAGTGAGGAGCAGGCCCAGGGTGTGGATCAGGTCAACACGGCCGTGTCTCAGATGGACAAGGTGACACAACAGAACGCGGCGGGTGCCGAGGAGTCGGCGTCGGCTTCCGAGCAGCTCTCCGCCCAGGCCACGACCGTCAAGAGCACGGTGGAAGACCTTGCGCTGCTGATTCGCGGCACCCGAGGGCATGCTCCCGCTACGGCGGTGCGGGACAAACTGACACCCAACCCGGTCAAGAAACGCTTGGGTCTCAAAGCGGCTCAGTTCAAGAAGAGGGAAAATGACGCGCTGCACGCTCAGCCTGTTGGCTCTGCGTCGGGTACGCAGGGCAGCCACGCTGAGCGGTTCATGTCGCTCGATGACACGGATCTCAAGGAGTTCTGAACTGTGCCTGGCGCTGCGGTCGTGGGTGGTGGATGTCGGCCCCCCGGGTCTTGAAGAACACGGGGCTCGTTAGATACATGACACCGTCTCGTGGTCGATGTCGGCAAGGGAATCGGCATCATCGTTGATACTGTTTCTGAGGTGTTGGACATCGAAGGCGAAAACGTCGAGCCGCCTCCTCCGGTGGGTGAGGCGGCCTCGATGGGCGGATGGCAGAGCCGAAAGTCAGGTTCCTGGCACCGGATGCGGCGTCCGTGACCGACGGGCGCTGCGTCTTGTATTCGCCTGTACGCCTTACGCGACCAGCAACGCAGACCTGGAGGAACCGTCATAAGGCCTGGCAGGAAACAGGCTTAATCAGGTCATCACTTGCGGACGGTAATCTGCCACCGCTACGAGACTTTCGCTTGCCTCGACGGGTGCCAAGCTCGGGAGAGTTCGCAAGGGAGCCCAGCAATCCCGAGTCAACAGAAGCATTGGCCGGCCGGGCGTGTAAGCTTACGCCACGGCTCGGCGGCTTGTCAACTGCTATCCCAGGCACTGACCCTTCATGTCCGCACGCCAGGCATACCCAGTTGTTGCAGAATCGTCGGCGCAACGTCGTATAGCGTCGGACCATCGACCCAGCCGCGGGATGGTAGCGAGGGATGTGAGTACAGATACATGCCCTGCTGGGCGTGGTTGGCGTCGTCGGGGCCGGTGTCGTTTTCGAAGGTGTAGATGCTGTCACTGCCCACGAAGCCGACCGAACGCCAGCGCAGGTCGCCGAAGATGACCACGACGTCTGGTGCCACCCTATTGACACATTCGTAGATTTCCTCCGGCTTGTAGCCGCGGTTGCCCATCGGCTTGCCTTCGTGATCGACCATGGCCTCGATCCTGGCGATCAGTTCATCGCGAAAGGCCTCGTACCCGTCGGCCGGCACCTGCCCGTTCGGCTCGCGGCCGGTCTTGTTGATAAACCGCCGCCCGTAGTAGCCACCCTCTCCCCAGGCCGTCGTTTTCGACCAATCGACGTCGGCCACGGCGAACTTCTGCTTGGGCTTGACGGGTCCGTTGAGCGGAACATGTCACCAGCCCCGGGTGTTCCGATCGTTCGCGGGCCATACGTCAGCATTCACGCCAACGTCGGTTCACGACGTCGCCACATCGTTGCCTAGGGGGACAACGAACCCTCCCTGCCCATCGACCCGAGTGACCAAGAATAACACGAAGAGACTCCTGAAATAGCAGGAATCCGATAAAACGCGCCGTCATGCGAAGGCTCGGGTGCCGCGCGTTTCGCTTCATACGCGACCCAAACTCCGATAGTTTCCTGCATCACATTGCGTCAAGAGGGTTTTTCGCCAAGCACTCCGCGACCCCGCTTTCCGGCACGCCAATTGCCGAGCGTGTGGTTCCGTGAACCACGAGACGACATCGGAGTCGGAGTTAGAAGACTTCGGCGTCGGAGAGAAGAGACGATGAACACCCTCGCCTACCCGTCGAACAAGTAACGGGGCGGTCGATGAGCGCCGTTCGTCGTGGCGTGCCAAACGCTACGGGACGCCTTTCCACAGACAAATAGCCATACGAAACACCCCTGAATCGGGTGCCGGGGAGTGTTCCATCGTTGGGAGGACTCAACTTGGAACGGGAGAGATCTCGGGCTGATCGGCGCTGCGCCAGCGCGAGCGCAACATTGCGGCCTGGAGCCCAGCCAATACTGCCAGGTAAGTGGCACTCGAATGACGGGCGCACGACGTTCGTAGCAGATCCGAACCACCTTTATTCCGATGGCTACAACGAACCTGAGTATCTCGATCACGGCCGGTTCGAGATGCGCGGCCCGGAGATGCCGAACACGCCGTCTTCCCGCGTAGTGTTCTCGCTGCGCGCATCCGCAACAACCACTGCTACAGTCGTGGCACCCTCCCACGACCGCGCCGGATCACCGCTTTCGCCCGATGCATCATGCGAATTTCTTGTTTTTTGGGAAAGATACCCAACTCTGAAAGGAAGAACGAATGTACACACACACTCGTATTGTGCGGCGACGACGCTCGTGCGTCGTTGTCGCGGGTTTCCTGCTGGTGTCAAGCCGTGCTGATGTGGCACCGGCCCAGGTGCCGGCGAATCCCAACAGCCCGGGCATTATGGAACCGGCGCTCGCCGAGGGCACCGGCGTTGAACTGCGGATCCCCCATACCGACCAGGCCGCCGGCGACACGATGCTCAACGTCGTGGGAAGTGTCGTCATCGTCGATGCCGAAGGCGCGTTGAGTCTGACGGGTCACGTCATCACCGATGCGACCAGCCCGAACCGGGCGATGCAGGATGCCCTGGAGGAGCTGGAGGACGCAGCGGACGATGCGGACCTGGCGGCGATGACCGCCGCGGCCACGGAGTTGAAGGCCATTTTGTTGGGCGCTACCCAGGGGCGGATCTACGATGGATTCGCAATGCTCAACTACAACCGTGGCGCCTTCGTGCCCGACCACGTTCCCGGTGAGTACAAAATGAAGGTGGTGACCGACAGTGGTCTGACAGCTCCGGGCATGGACGGCCAGCCGCGTAAGATCTGGGAGGTCACCGTCAACATGCTCTGGTACGACGCGCAGTTCGATTCGGACACGTTTCTTCTGCGCGTGCCCGTAGGCGCGGATTCGATGGACACCCTGCGCGTTCACTACCGGATCTATTCGCTGGTGAAGGAGGACTTCTCGCCGACGACCGTCATGATGGACGTCAAACTGCCGGGAAGCGCCGCGTTTCCCTTTAAGGGGTTCGACAGCGTGTGGACGAAGGTCGGGAGAGACAAAGTCGCCGAGATTACGGTCGATCACCCCCCTCTACGCCTCCTGCGAGGCGTCTATACTTGGGGCTGGCGCGAACATCCCCCTCGCATTCATTTCCTCCAGCCGATCTTCGAGATGGTCAACGCCCATACCGGCCTGACCCAGTTGGAGCCGCAGGGGGAGAGCTTCGCCTACCGCAACCGGCAGTTGACGATCGCGGACATCGGCGATGCGGCGCCGGAGAAAAAGATGTACACCGTGGCCCAGGCGGTCCTCGCGGGTGCCTCGCCCGCGGCGGTGCTGGCCATGCTGACCGAGCCCGACGTAGCCCCACGGGGTACCTGGGAGGACTGGGCCGACCTCGCCGAAGATCAGACTCAGCTTCCGCCGGAGGCGGTCGATGTGCTTACAGCCGAGGGCATTCCGGAGGGACAGTTCGGACCCTATCGGTACGTCTCCGTGTACTTGAACGACGAGATGTACGGCGACGGACCCAACGGCGAGAAGATCGAGGGATGGTTGCAGGGCGACAAGCTCCAGGTCAAGGTCATCAACCTGGACAAACATACGCACTACTTCCGCAGTGTCGATTTCGGGCCGAAGCTGCACGACGATATTGACGCGGGGAGTTTCTCGTCAGGCTCGCACAGTTTCGAGATCTTCAACTTCAAGCCGACCTACGGGGCACCGAAGGTGGCCGAGATGCAATGGCGTGCCGGATGGGGGTTCCGTCCGCACTACAACGTCCTCCATCAGCACGACGTGTTCCCACGGCCGTCGGACAACGTGCTGATGACCCCCTTCGTCGGAGGGTTCGGCAACACCCATTCCGGCTACCGGTATTCCGCGGCGAATCGGCAGGGCGACTTCCGCTTCAATCCGCCACCGTTCATCATCGGGACGCCCGCGGCGCCGAGCCCGCAGATGCTCAGCGAATCCGATGGGACTCCGGGGCTACTGCTCGGCCAACTGACCGAAGGCTACGGTGTGGCCAAGATGTGCTCCAATGCCACGGCGGCGATGGGTGAGTTCTGTCCGCCCATCCCGCCGGAATACAACCCGCACGGGGCTTTGAACTTCCCGCCGCCACCGGCGGGGATGGGCCCTCCGACCATGCTGCGGTTCCCGCCCTTCCTCCGGAACCCCAACGCCGCCGGCGGTGACATTATCCCACCGACCACGGCGTGGAAGCCGTTCCTGTGGATCAATCCGAACAACGGAACGCTGTTCATCGATCCCGCCAACGCGGATCTGGGCTATTGGGCGGACCGGACTTACGCACACGGCACGCCGATCGCGCCCGGTGGCGCACTGAACGCAACCGTCGAGTCGCCGCGGGCGGCGGGGCAGATCTTCTACCAGTTTGACGATCTGTACCACGACAACGCGATCTTTTCGCCGCATGCGACGTTTACGCCGTAGAGCGACCAAGCGCCCGCATGCCCCGGCGGGTGGCAAGCCCAAGGCGAACGCGCAGGCCTGGTCGGCGGCGGACTGATTCCGTCACCCGATCCGCCAGGCCCGCGCTACGCCAGGGCATGCCACAGGGCGCCACGATGCAAGGCCGGTGGGGCACATGGCTCGCCGGCGGTGCCGTGGGCCTGTTGTTAACCGTGAGCACGTTCAGCGATACGCGGACGGACTTAAGTGACGGCGAGACAACAGAAACATCATTTGCACTGCATTCGCCGCAGCGGCACTTGGGTTTGCACCAGGCGCTCGCTTGGCTTTTGGAGGTAACCGGTCAGCCGTCTGCAGTACCAAGGCAGTCGCAAGAATATTGAGAGAGGTAACTGGCGCGAATGGCACTGCCGCTGTTTCTGAGGCGTGAACGCGGTTGCGTATCGGCTGGTG
>CBDUXT010000161.1:0-7909 GCA_965371245.1 uncultured bacterium
GTCGCACGCTTCGCTGGGCTCATGGCACGCCCCGTTTTGGCGGCAAGCTGAAAACCGGAATATTTCAACGGGCTGTTAAGCCACGTGAGGCAGGAAAAGGCAACAACCCACCCGACTGGCATGGTGCGTACTTCAAGGAGGACCAAAAATGGAATGTCGTGCGCGAAGGTGGCGTGCTCATTTCCCGCATCGACCTTTGGAAGGGATGCATAGCGGTCATTCCGCCAGACTTTGACGGAGGAATCGTTACTAACGAGTTTCCGGTCTACTACGTCCGCGACGAGCATACGGACGCCGTTGACGTTCGCTATCTCCAGCTTCTTCTACGTACAAGCTATTTTCAGAGGGCAATCCGAGCAATCACAACCGGCCACTCAAATCGCCGACGCACGCAGGAATCTGACTTTGAAGCCCTCGCCGTATTCTTGCCAGGTAAAGACGTTCAGCAACGCGTCGTCACCGCCATCGCGGACGTCGAAGACCAGGTCTCTCACCGGAAAGCTGAACTCTCCCGAAAGCTATCCCTGCTCGACGAAATCATGCTAAGCCACATCACTCCTCAACGTCTTACCGAGCTGCTTGACAATACCGAATAGCCCGCAAATCTCAGCGGTTCGCCACGAATGTCGCGAATACGGAACTCGGACGGCAACGCGAAGTAGCGGCGATAAGGAGATACCTCGAATGTGCTAGGCCTTCGCGAATCCTCTTGGGATTCCCCTGATCCACCCAAGACCGATTATAAATCCCTGGGTAAGAGGTCAGCCGTTTGCAATGTCGCCTTCGGGTAGTGGCGGGAGTTGGGCGGTGGTGAGGTAGCTTTTCAAGGCATCGACAATGGATCGGGTGGGGTCGAGGCCACGGAGCCGGAGGGTGCGGTAGACGCTCATCAGAACGGCCTGGGTGGCGGCGCCGCGGTCACTGCGATTGGACTGGTTGTTTTTCCGCAGGATCACGGCTGGCCGGATCTGCCGTTCCCCGAAGTTGTTGTCGTGCGGCACGTAGAGGTAATCCAGGAACGTGAAGATCGATTCCCCATAGCGGCGCAGACGTTTCGTCAATCGCCGCGTGTCGGCATCCCCATGCTCTTCCATGGCCATGACGCCCAACCGCTGATTCAGCCGGTCGATCCGGGCCGGATACCGCTTCGGCGCGAAGTCCGGACGCTTGCCAAGCCGGATGCCGTCGGCCATCTGGGGCGGCAGGACCACGTTGCCGCTTTTTATCTTGGCGAACTCCTCCAACAAGGTCCGCGGAGCGTCGCCGAGCCCGGCCCGACACATCCACTGGGCCAAGGCCTTCCACAGGACGTAACCCAGGAAGCACACCAGAATGTGGCCGAGGACACGGTCTTTCTTCTGATGCCAGATCGGTCGGATTCCCAGTTCGTGCTTCTCGATTCGAAAGGCCCGCTCGGCTTCGGTCAACTGGATGTACTGCTTCCACAGCGTCGCCGGATCGGTCAGAACTGTTCAACTTGGGCTAGGAATCTCGCCGGAGATGCCTCGCAGGGTGGCTTTCGGACTCCGACGCCGAATATGCGGGACGTGCGGATTCGCTGCGTCACGACGCCAGACAAGGCTCAGCGCATTCTGCTCGGCCGCCTCGGCGTGTAGCTACCCACTCGCCAAAGATGGCCACGCAAGCGTGGACCATGCCACCCGCCATGCCACGCGCCCAACCGCCCAAATGTGCTCGACTAGACGTCCTCGGCCGGGCGCAAGGGGCCGGTGTCTTTTCGATTCCGCACGCCACGGCCGGGGCGATAGCCGACGCTCTTGGCGCCGCCGGGGTCGCGCGCGGTTCGCTTGCCGGGCGTGCGCTGGCGGGAATGGACGTGGTCGCCGCTTCCAGCCTCTCGCTGGGCTCGATGTCGGCGGGCCTCGATGGCCGCGGCCGGCGGGCTCGACGGAATCAGGCTGTCGCACCCGTCGCCGATCAGATCCCCCCGACCGGCCTCGGTCAGTGCCTTATGCACGAGGAAGTAGTTGGCTGGCTCGAAGAACTGCATCAGCGCCCGCTGGACTTTCCGGTCGCGCAAAAACTTGGCCACGTACACCGGCTTCATGGTCATCGGATCAAGCCCGGTGTGGTACATGCACGCGGCGATGTCGAACGGGGCCGGGATGAAATCCTGCACCTGTTCGGGGCGATAGCCGTTTTGCTTGAGGAAGACGGCCAGGTCGATCATGGCATCGGTGTCGCAGCCGGGATGGGCCGAGATGAAGTAAGGAACCAGGTATTGCTCCTTGCCGGCCTGTTTGCTGTCGTCGCGGAACCTGTCGGCGAACCGTTGGAAGCTGTCCAGGCCGGGCCGTTTCATCAGGTGCAGCGTCGCGCGATCGGTGTTCTCCGGGGCGACTTTGAGGTGTCCGCCGACGTGATGGGCGGTCAGTTCCTCCATGTAGTCCGGTGAGAGCTGCGCCAGGTCCATCCGCACGCCGCTGGCGATCAGCACCTTGCGAACTCCCTTCTGCTCTCGTGTCTCGCGCATCACATGGACGAGCGGGCCGTGGTCGGTGCCAAGCAGGGGGCACAGCTTGGGATGAACGCATGAGAGCCGCCGGCAGACGGCCTCGATCTCGGGCCTGATGCAGCGCATCTCGTACATGTTGGCCGTCGGTCCGCCAAGGTCGCTGACCACGCCCTTGAACTCGCGATCGCCGCCCATATTCCGAACCTCTGACACGATCGAGGCCTTGCTTCGTGATTGGATGATCCGTCCCTGGTGCGTCGTGATCGAGCAATAGGTACATCCGCCGAAGCAGCCGCGCATGATGGTGACAGAATCTTTCACGACTTCATAGGCGGGAATGCGCTCCTTGTACGAAGGGTGCGGCCTGCGCGTGTACGGAAGACCGTAAAAGAAATCCATCGCCGCCTGCGACTCGGGCAGGCGCGGGGGGTTGCACACGACGGCCTGGCGATCGTGCCACTGCACGAGCGTGCGCGCGTTGTAGGGGTTGGTCTCCAGGTGAATGCGCCGCGTCGCCTCGGCGAACTTGCGGGGGTCGGTCTTGACCTCTTCAAACGAGGGCAACGCGACGACATCCTCGCCCGTTGGCGGTGTTTCCTTGGCGCCCAGCGCATAGGCTACGCCGCGCATGTCGCGCAGATCCCGCACCGTTTCGCCCGCCTGAAAACGCCGGGCGAGTTCGAGGATGGCCGACTCGCCCATGCCGAAAACGAGCAGGTCCGCCTTGGCGTCGAGCAGGATCGACCGCTTGACCGTGTCGCTCCAGTAATCGTAGTGGGCCAGGCGCCGCAGGCTGGCCTCGACGGCCCCGGCGACGATGGGCACGCCCCTGTACGCTTCCTTGGCTCGCTGACAGTAGGCTAGCGTCGCGCGATCGGGGCGCAGGCCGATTTGCCCGCCGGGCGAGTAGGCGTCGTCGTTGCGCACCTTTCGGTTGGCGGTGTAGTGGTTGATCATCGAGTCCATGTTGCCGGCGCTGATCCCGAAAAAGAGCCTTGGCTTGCCAAAGGTCTTCCACGGCTCGCAACTGCGCCAGTCGGGCTGTGCCACAATCCCGACCCGGAAGCCGGCGGCCTCGAGCACCCGGCCGATGATCGCCGCGGCGAAGCTGGGATGGTCCACGTAGGCATCGCCCGAGATGAGCACGACATCGACTTCGTCCCAGCCGCGCTGCTGAGCTTCGGCTTGGCTCATGGGAAGCGCGCGGTTGTCGCTTCGGGTGGGTAGACCCAGCTGGACCAGCGGTGTCGGACTGAAGGTTCCGCCGGGGACGGAGGGCTGCACCATGGGTTGGCCTCGATGTCCGGCCGTCCGTGCCCGGCGAAGGGTCGCTCGCGGTCGGAATCCTTGGATCTCTCCCCGCGGCACGGGTTGTGCCTGGGAGTACGGAGTCATCATAGCGACCTGGGAATGGAATGCCAACGGCCCACTGTTCGGTGGTCGTGCGGGGGATTGATACTATGATGTTGGCGTGCGGAGCGCCTCGACATCGGTGCATGGCAGAATCGGCGACCTTCAAGAACGGAGGGCAGCTCGTTGTTCCGCGTAAGCGGAACGTTGACCTGTCATGGGGCGAGGCAGGTGAACCCCCCGGCATAACCGGGAGAACCACCTGCCCTACGTTGATGCCGCCCAACGTGTCATGCACCCCCTTGACATGGCCGCCGAGCGGCTCTCACTGGACGGAGAACGCCCGTGCCCGATTCCAAGCTTCCCGACTTCTACGACATCGACTCGCTACTTTCCGACGACGAGCGCCAGGTGCGCGACACCGTGGCTCGCTTCGTCGATGACCGCGTCCTGCCCATCATCGGCGACTGCTTCGAGAAAGGGCGTTTCCCCGACGAGCTGATCCCGGAGATGGCCGATCTCGGTCTGTTCGGACCAACCTTCACCGACTACGGCTGCGCGGGGCTGAGCAACGTCGCCTACGGTTTGATCATGCAGGAGCTTGAGCGCGGCGACAGCGGCATCCGCAGCTTCGCCTCGGTGCAGGGCGGGCTGTGCATGTTTCCCATCCACGCCTACGGCTCCGACGAGCAGAAGAAGCGATGGCTGCCCGAGATGGCCAGGGGCAAAGTCATCGGCTGCTTCGGGCTGACCGAGCCCGACGGCGGCAGCGACCCCGGAACCATGAAGACCCGCGCGGAAAAGCGCGGCGGCGAGTGGGTGCTCAGCGGCGCCAAGATGTGGATCACCAACGGCACGGTCGCGGACGTGGCCGTGGTGTGGGCAACGACCGAGCACGGCCTCCGCGGTTTTCTCGTCGAAAAGGGGACGCCCGGTTACACCGCGCGCGACATCCCGCACAAGATGTCGCTCCGCGCGTCGGTGACCAGCGAGCTGTTCTTCGACAACTGCAAGATTCCTTTGGACAGCCAACTACCCGAGGCCGAGGGTCTGGCGGCGCCGCTGAGCTGCCTGACCCAGGCGCGCTACGGGATCGCCTGGGGCACGCTTGGGGCCGCGATGGCGTGCTACCGCGAGGCACTGGCTTTCTGCAAGGAGCGCGTGCTGTTCGGTAGCCCCCTGTCGCATAAGCAACACATGCAGGTCCGTCTGGCCGACATGCTGCGGCGAATCACCACGGGGCAACTGCTGGCCATTCAACTCGGTCGGCTCAAGGATGCCGGCACCATCCACCACACGCAGGTCTCGCTGGCCAAGTGGAACAACGTGCGCATGGCGTTGGACGTCGCCCGCGAGGCGCGCGACATCCTGGGCGCCGGCGGCATCAGCGTGGAGTGCTCGCCGATCCGCCACATGCTGAACCTGGAGAGCGTGATCACCTATGAAGGGACCGAGACGATCCACCAGCTCATCGTCGGTAGGCAGATCACCGGGCAAGCAGCGTTCTAACGCGGCGCGAGCCCGTCCGTCCCGAGCCGCGGGCTTTAGCCCGCGCGGAGTTGTGAACGGCGATGCCTGTGGTCTCTCAACGAGCTGCGACTCTCATTCCACCCACATCGGACGGCCGCGTGGCCAATCCTTTGCGGAAGCAAAGGGTGGGGTCACGATGGTCGGGTACACGAAGGTCTTGGGAAAGACCGCAGCAGAGTAGGTCGGGTCATCGACCCGGCATTGCCCGGCCATGTCGCCCGTAACGGACTAATAGTTACGTGATCTAACGATTATCCGCCCCAGGCGCGCCCGTCGGCGGCGCGGGGCGTGCCAAGAACCCGTTCGGCCAGACTGGGGTTATAAAAACCCCGCTGGATTCGAGTAGGCAGCCTGCGATGCCTGTAGTAGACTTCACCGGGTGGCGTCGCCCGCACGTCTGCAAAGCGCCCAGCCCGAGTTTCCGACGAAGGAGATCAAGCTATGTTCGAGGAGGTCATGCTCAACCCGGCGGCGGCACTGCCCGCCCTCACGACGATCTACTGGACGTGCCTGATCATCGGCGGCGGCTTGCTGGCGATCTCCACTCTCGCGGGCGGCGATGCCGACCTGGATATGGGGGCCGACGTGGACGTGGATTTCGACGTCGATGTTGACGTTGATGTTGACGCCGACGTGGCCGTTGACGGACCGGCCCAGGCGGGGCACGCCCACGCCGGATCCTTGACGACCTGGTTTTCGACACAGTTCCTGGTCTTCTTCACGGCTGTCTTTGGCGTCGTGGGTGTGACACTGACACACCTGAGTGGAAACACGGCCGGCGTTACGTTCGCGGTCTCGCTGATCGCCGGATTGCTGGTCGGCCAGGGTGTCCACCAGTTGCTTCGTAAGCTGCGCGGCAATTCGGGCGACAGCACGCCCAAGCCGGAAGATTATGTGAACAAGTTGGCGCGGGTCACCGTGACGGTCAGGCCCGAGCAACGCGGCGAGGTGGCTTTGCGTGTCGGCCGGGCGGAGCGATTCGTTCCCGCGATCTGTCAACGAGCGGAGGACACCTTCAGCCCCGGCCAGCAGGTTGGCGTGGTGGCCTACCGTGACGGCACGGTCGAGGTCGTGTCGCGTAAGGAATACGAGTTCGTGAAGAGCGAAGGCTAAGGCTAAACATAGACGGTAAGGAGACTGACAATGAACGCACTGAACTTCTTGGCACAGTTCGAAGGTATTGTTCCCGGCGCAATTCTGGGCGGAGCCGCGCTGCTCATCGTCGTGGCTGTGGTGATCCTCATCGCCAAACTGATGGTGGTCGGCAACCCCAGCGAGATGCTCATCATCAGCGGGAAGCGGCAAAAGGATGGACTGGGTTATCGCACGTTGATCGGCGGACGCACGATGGTGATCCCCATCATCGAGAAGGTCTCGCGCATCAGCCTGCGCAACATGCAGGTGTCGCTGGACGTCAGCGCCCAAGCAGGAGGCGGCACGATGATGCCGGTCACGGTCACCGGCGTCGCCAACGTCAAGGTTTCGTCCGACCCCGGCGAGCGGGCCAACGCCATCGAGCGATTCCTCGACCAGCCTTCCATGGAACTCCAGCGCGTCGCAAGAGAGACGCTCGAAGGCGGTCTTCGTGGGGTCATCGGCACCATGACGCCCGAAGAGATCGTCGGCGACCGGGACAAGTTCGTCTCCACGGTGATGCACGAGGTGACCGACGACTTCCGCAAACTCGGGCTCTTGATCGACAGCGTCAACATCCAGAACGTCAAGGACGACCAGATGTACCTCGAGTCGATCGCCCGCAAGGCCAGCGCTGAGGTGTCGTCCGCCGCCAGAAAGGCCGAGGCCGCCCGTGCCGCCGAAGCCGCCGTCAAAGAGGCAGAGGCCAACGCCACTGCGCGAATCGCCAAGGCGCAGCGCGACGCCGAAGCCAAGACCGCCGAAGCCATCGCGTTTCAAAAGGCCGAGGAAGCCCGGCTCGGCTCGGAAAAAGCCATCGCCGAGGCCGACAACGAGCTGCGCATTCGCAAGGCCGAGCTAGCCCGTGAGGCCGCTTATAAAGAGGCCGATCAGCAGGAAGCCGAGGCCAAGGCCGAGGAGGCCCGCTTGCAGGCGACCGAGGTTCAAGGCGCCATCGCGGCGCGCGACGTGGCCATGGCTGCTGCGGAAGGGGGGGCCGCCTCGGTGCTCGAAGAGGGCAAGGCCAGAGCGGCGGCGCTCGAATGCATCGGACAGGCCATCCAGAAGCACCCCGAGGCGCTGAAGGTCATGCTGGTGGAATTGATGCCCAGCGTGGTTTCAGAACTGGCCAAGAGTGTCAACAACATCTCCCTGGGCGACGTGACGGTGATCGACAGCGGCGATGGCAAGGCGATTACCGGGGCGGCCATGGGTCGTGCGCGGGTGCTGTCGGAATCGCTTGCAACCGTCGAATCGATCTTGGGCGTGGACCTGCGTGAGCTAAGTAAGGGTATCGCCGGCAACCTCACCAAGTCGGGCCACAACGACAAGCACGAAGCTCACCCGGATATGTCCGCAACGCACTAGTGCATGGTCACACGTCGTCTTGCGGGTTCGTTGCCGAGTCAGAGCCGCGGG
>CBDUXT010000162.1:0-7815 GCA_965371245.1 uncultured bacterium
GAGGTGGGCCACCCACCGAGCAAACCCGCAGATTCAAGGTTGACCATACACTAGTACCTCTTCACGCCTAACTTTGTGGGTGGCATGGGCAAGCGCCAGCTTGCCCGTGCTGGTCTCGTAGCCACACGGGCAAACAAGTTTGCCCATGGCACCCGCGTGCCAACCCGCAGAAGTGCGTGTGAAGATGCACTAGCCCGGCGAGCCCCCCGCTTTGGTCGCCTCATAGCGAGCGAGGATCTCACGGAACTCTTTTTGCGGCGGTCCTTTCGGACCTTTCGTGACGACGCGGTTCTGGAGTTCAATGGCCTCGTCGATCATGCCGTTGGCGAACTTGGCGGCCGCCAGCGTTTGAAGGTGAAAGGTTTGCCGTCCACCCGGCGCCTCGGCCATTTGCTCCGCCACGGCCAGCGCCAATCCGTCGAACTTGCCCTTTGTCGCTTCGCTGGTGAGCAGCTCGTCCGTGAAGCTCTTGAGGAAGTCGGCGTTCTCGGTGGCCATCTGGATCATATAGTGCCCCACGGCGAGAGCCCCGTTTCGATCGTTCTTGCAGTCCACCAGAATGCGAAACTTCGTCAGATAGTGGCTCGGCTCCTCCGGCTCGAGCTTGATGGCGATCTCGACCGTTCGAAGCGCCAGGTCGCCGCAAATCTTGTTGCGCGGTGGCGAGGATAGAATGCCGAGGAACCGGCGCAACTGCCCGGCATCGTCCTTCACCTGGTCGATCGTTTCCGCGGCGAACGCCAGCGCTTCTTCATCCATGTCGCTCAGCGACAGGGCGCGGAAGTAGTCGATCCTCAGGTTGGGGTCATCGGGTCGATCATCGAGCACCTTCTTGATGGCATCGACGGCAATCCCGTTGCATCCGTATTCGTCCTTATCTGAAATGATGCTCGCAGCGACGCGACCGAACCACAAGGGGTGCTCCACTGCGCGGTCAAGTGTCTCGATCGCGCAGGCACGCGCTTCGTCGAACTTCTTGAGTTGCGCGGCAAGAACATCGAACTTTCGAAGACGCATATCAAGGCGGTCCGGCTGCAAGGCGAGTAGCTGGTCGATGAGATCCAATTGCCGGTCCGAGCGGCCAGTGGCCGGGATGCCTTCCAGTACCTTGTCGATCGTACGGGCCTTCTTGGCGCTCTCCATGTCATACGTTCCGGCGACCAGCTTTTGCACGGCCGCGTCAAGCCCGAAGATAGGGTGCCCGATCCAGGCCACGGTTCCCGTCTTGTCGATGACGAACGCTGTCGGGAGGCCGCCCTCGCCCGCGTCGGTCATATAGGAGTTGTAGGTCTCGCCGTCCGTGTCGAAGGCGATCGAGTAACCCATCTTCTCGCCCCACTCGGTCACAAACTCTTTGACTTGGTCGAGCGTGTTGGCGTCATCGGGCTTGGTGACGCCGACGATGCGAACGTTCTTGTCGGCATACCTGCGCTGCAGATCGGTAAGGTGAGGGATGCTGTCGATGCAGGGTCCGCACCATGTGGCCCAGAAGTCGAGAACGGTGATCTGCTTCCCGAAGGACTCAGAATTCGTAAATCGTTCGCCCTTGATCCACTCGGCGTCGGCCAGCTCCGGAGCCTGCGAGCCCAGGTTGAGTTTGGCTAGCACAACCGGCGGGTCAGCCGTCCGTCTCGATTCGACTTGCCGCTCACTGCCCCGGGGCGCCGACGAGTTTTCGTCACACCCGGCCACCAGCGCGGCGACGAACCCAACCGCCACGCACCGCATCCACGCGTTCCTCTTTGTATCATTCATCTCGAACTCTCCTGGGTAACCCGGGACTCTCGGAACGTCCTTGGGCCGGCATACACGCCGAGCGGCCCACACGCTATAGCATACGTCCAATCGCTCTCGGCGCGAACCGCGCTGCGTAGAATCTTGTCGGATCCGGGAGTATAAATCCGGGTTGAGCCGCGATGACGCGGAACATCCCACCCGCGTGCCTCGTTACCAGTACTGGAACCCCCGGTGGGGCGTGCCCCAGCTCGATGGGAAACAGCGCTCGGAGGCCGCCCCGGCATTCTCTGGTCGATGCCCAGGGTCGAGTCACGACCCCGCCCAAAGCCGCGACGATCGGCGTCACCACAACGAACCGAGCCTTGTATCACTGGATTCTCCCGACGAAGCTCCGCGCGTACAGCCTCCGCCGAAGATCGACTCGCCATACATGGGATCCGCCGCTATCAGTATAGACGCATTGACCAGCCGGTTGATTGCGGACAAACCGTCTCGTTTTGTCAGGTTCTGATGGCGGAACTCGGGCATCAAGCCCGCCGGCGCGGCTTGCGATGACTTGGCTTTCGGTCAGGGCCTGCATGATCCGTCGGGCGGGCTCTTCGCCCGAAGGCTCGATCGTGTCGAACTCGCCCTCGATGGCATCGGCCAAGGACACGGGCAGTGCCACTGGCACTCGTCCTTTTCTGGGCGCGCCGCGCGCCGGCCTTAGCCGTCGAAGTTTTGAGGCCCGACGGTCGATAAGGTGGACCGAGACCTGAGACGCGATCGAACAGGGCCCCCGGATGCCACGCAATGAATGTACTGAAACTACTGAGCGTGTTTGTGTGTGTGCTGCTGGCGGTCGGCTACGCCAACCGGCGGCGGAAGCGCGTACACATTCCGCTGATGGTAAGCTCCCTGCTCATCGACCTGGGTTTGGTGTTGTACCTGGAGATCACGCGGGCGGTCGTCGAGTCCGTGACCACGCGCGAGATGACCCTGCTTCTCGTTGTACACATCTGTCTCAGCGTGGCCGTGCTCGCGCTGTACGGCGTGCAGGTCGTCACCGGGATCAAAAAGGCGCGGGGTGGGACCAGCGTTTGGCATGTTCGCTGCGGGCTCGTGCTGCTGGTGACGCGCTTTGGGAACCTGATCACCAGCTTCGCGGTGACATAACAGCCGAGGATGATGTGCCTGCGAACAGCCTGTTCGTGAAACCTCGTAGGCCGGGTCATCGACCCGGCACTTCCCGAGCGTAACGTTGTGGTTGGGGACTCATGATGCCATTGCCGTGGCAGCAATGCCGGGTCGAGGACCCGACCTACCCGGTCAACTTCGCAACCACGTCGCGGTACTTGTCGGCGGTGTTGCTCACGATGTCGGCCGGCAACACGGGACCCGGCGGGGTCTTGTCCCACTTTCCGGCATCAACGAGGGTTGTTAGGTAGTTGCGAACGTATTGCTTGTCGAAGCTGTCCTGGTCGCGTCCGGGTTCGTAGGCGTCCGCGGGCCAGAAGCGGGATGAATCCGGCGTCAGCACTTCGTCAATGAGCAACAGCTCGCCGTCGAGATAGCCAAACTCGAACTTGGTGTCGGCGATGATGATGCCTCGCTTGCGGGCGTGGTCGGCCGCCCGGTTGTAGAGTTCGAGGCTCCGGTCGCGAAGGATCGTCATGCATTTGGCCCCTGCGGATCGAGCGGCCTGGTCAAACGAGATGTTCTCGTCGTGCCCCTCGTCGGCCTTGGTGGCGGGCGTGAAAATCGGCTCGGGCAACCGTTCGCATTGACGCAGCCCCGCCGGCAGAGACACCCCGCAGACGCTTCCGGTTTCTTGATAGTCCGTCCACCCGGAGCCGGCCAGGTAGCCACGAACGACGCACTCGATCGGTACCACCTGCGTCTTGCGGCAACGCATCGCCCGCCCGCGCAGTTCGGAGAGATGCGACTCCAGACCGGGCGGCGCCGCGGTCTCCACGACCTCGATGAGATGGTGCAAAACGGTGTCGGTGAAGAACTCGAACCAGAACTTCGACAGGCTCGTGAGCATCACGCCTTTGCCCGGGATCGCGGTGGGCAACACGACGTCGTACGCGCTGATGCGATCGGTGGCCACGAGGAGCACCTCGTCGCCCAAGTCGTACACGTCCCGGACCTTCCCTCTGCGCACGGGATAGGCTTGGTAGTCCGTCCGTGTCACGATCGTCGGGGTTTCCAATGTCATACCTCCGTCGCCTTGTAAACGCGGTGCATCAAAGGCCCGCCTGGTGGACCCGCCCGCGTACCGCCACTGTGCGTCACGCGTGCCAGGCTGTCCATGATACGCGATTCCACCGTGCCGTGGCAAAGGCGGCCCCATCCACGACGAAGGTGGGTGCATGACCGAATCGGCGGGCAGTGTTCAGAGCACGGGGCGCGAGCCCTGTGACCGGTCTGGTATCGTAGAAGCCCTGTCTTGTTCGCGTCGTGTCCGTGGGCTTGCGCCCACGGCTCGGACGCGGCGTGGCGCCGTCAAGATGGCTTAGCACGCCCCGCCAAGACTGTCACGCACGCACGAAGGTTCGAGCGGTCGGGAAAAATTACAGCGGCCGACTCGACGAATCGGGTGGTTTCGTTGATAATGGTTGTCGTCTGGTGCAATCAGGGGTAGGCTGCCGCCAGCTACGGAACGCGTTGCGGCCTGGTGGTGGACACGATCGCGGCCCGAACTCATACGTACTATTCTTATCATTCGAGTTGCCGCAGGCCTCACATGCTTTCCTTCGCCGTCTACTCAAGCGGCCAGCCCGCCCAAGAGGTGAATCTGTCCGGCGCCTACGTCGTCGGCACCGATGACGTACCCTTGCGCGCGGATGTTTCGTTCGCCAACGGGGTGATCGCTTGCAAGAAGCGTGCGGCGGGTCCCGCCGGTCTGGCGCTGCTTTGGGCGATCGACGGCGTCGGCACGGTCATGCTGGAGACCGTCCGAGTCCCCGAGCGCGACCAACCCTACATCCTTCAAGTGGAACTGGCACGAGCCCGCCTGATGCGCGTCCAGCAGAAGATCGAGGACTGGGGACTGGCTGATTTCGCGGGGCTGGGGGAGGTGATCGCCGAGCTTGATCGGGCGCGCGATTCGCTGATTCGTGCCCTGCAAGCCGACACACCGGCGGACGCGGCCGCCCACGGTGACGAGGCGCTGGCGATTGCAGTCCAGGTCAGTGAAACGATGAGCCGCCAACACGCCGAGATCATGCTAGGCCGGCGGCGACAGGCCGGCGGCTTCGGGCGGCGGGTGCTGGGCTGCTCGATCCCCTTGGACAAACCCACCGACGCGCTTCGCAAGCGCATGTCGGCCGCGTTTGACTTCGCCTGTGTGCCGATCGTCTGGCGCGACATTGAGCCGACCGAGCAGACCTTCAACTGGAAGCCGCTGGACGCCTGGGTTGAGTTGCTCGCCAAGCACCGTGTGCCGATCAAGGGGTCGGCCCTTCTCTCCTTCCAGGAGAAGCACGTGCCCGACTGGCTTTACATCTGGGAACACGGCTTCGACACCATCCGCGACCTGGCCTTCGAGCACATCCGCCGGGTCTTGAATCGGTATGGTGGGCACATCCAGACCTGGGACGTCATCAGCGGAATTCACGCCGACAACTGCTTCACGTTCAACTTCGAGCAGCTCATGGAACTCACGCGCATGGCGGCCGCCCTGACCAAACAGGTCGCTCCGCAGAACGTGGCCATCATCGACCTGGTCGCGCCCTGGGGCGAATACTATGCGCGCAACCAGCGAACCATTCCGCCGTTGCTCTACGCCGACATGGCCGTCCAAAGCGGTGTCACCTTCGACGCATTCGGCCTACAGTTCCACTTCGGCCCCAACATCGACGGCATGTACATACGAGACATGTTCCAGATATCGTCGCTGCTGGATCTGTTCGCCAAGCTCGGCAAGCCGCTACACATCACGGCCGTCCAGGTGCCCTCAGACACCACCGTGCGCGGAAACGGCGCCGACGGCCAACCCAGAATCACGCTCGACGGCGGCGTGTGGCGCGCGCCGTGGAGCGAACAGGTCCAGTCCGAATGGCTCACCGAGTTCCTCGCCGTCGCCCTCTCCAAGCCGTTCGTCGAGACGGTGTCGTGGCACGACTTGGCCGACCATGGGGGACAGCCGGTCCCCAACGGCGGCCTGCTTCATGCCGACCTGAACCCCAAACCCGCGTACGAGAAAATCGTCAAGCTACGCGCGGACATACGCAACCGTCGATAGGCCCCTACGCCATGGCCCGTTCCAAGACCCTGCTCGTGCTTCTGTGGATCGTCATGCTCCTTGCACTGCGGCCCATCGCGCGCGACGCCGTCACCCCGCGGCCACCGGGCGTGGCAACACACACCCTTGACCCGAACACCGCCCCCTGGTGGGAGCTGACCGCGCTGCCGCGCATCGGCGAAGTGACAGCGCGCAAGATCGTAGCCCACCGTGGTCTTGTCGCGGATGACACGCCGACCTTTCTCGCGCCGGGGGACCTGCAACGCATTCGAGGCATCGGACCACTCACGCTCCTGCGGATCGGTCCCTATCTTTCGTTCCCGAACTGACTCGCGAATGGCATGGGCTGTTCGCCTTCGCGCTCGAGTGGGTCTGGGAATCTTCGGTGTCCGTCCAGAGGCGCTCGCGCACGGCAGGCGGCAGGACGGCCACGCGCCGACCGACCCAGTCCGCCATGTCCCGGTTGGATAGGGTCAACAGTCGGGCCAGGGCGACGGCCTGTTCGTACGGACGGGCCCGGCGATAGCGCGCGGCAAACGCCTCGGCGCTGGTTCGCGTAAGCCGCCCCTCCAGGTCGTCATCGATGGGCCGGTCGCCGCCTTCGGGGTCGGCCCGCATCCGACGCTGAAGATCGACGAACTCCGGATCCAGTTCGAGCCGGGCACGAATGGCCTCGGCGAGTGTCTTGTCGCATTGGGCGACGCGCGCGTAGGAAGAATGAGTGTCTCGGGCAATGCGGCGAAGCGCCGTCTTGGCCTCGTCGTGGGGGACAAGAAACCGCTCATCGACCAGGACGCGGACGAGCCGATCACGATCGCCGCGACGCGACGTACGCGAGGCCAGCTCGATCGAGACCGCACGCACGGCGCGAACGTATTTCTCGCGGACCCGTTCCCCCACTGTCTCAAGCGTGGCACCATCGACCGGGCGGGTGCCCCTGCTTGGAAGGCGCTGCTCGTGCTCCGGCGAAAGCTGGTGAACCTTCGGGCGGTGGTCCACCGGCGTCGGTGGGGCATCGCGGGCGGCTCGCCGCTTCGGCGGAACGTACACCGTGGAAAACCGGATGTGCAGGGCACGGCTGACGGCGTTGTGAATCCGCGGCAACGCGAAGGCCGCAAAGGGGATCCCGGCTTCCGGTCGAAACAGAACCGCCGCCCGCATTAACCCCAAACATCCCTCCTGAAACAAATCGTCCCACTCGCGGTCGCGCCGCGGATGAGACAGGTTCGCCACGAACCGGCGCAGATGCACGCTCACCAACCCGACGTTCTCACGCACCAAGCGCCGCTGCCCCTCGGTCAAGGGTGCCGCCGCCCGCTTGGAGCCGACCCCCATCACGGGTGCAACAGGGTCTTTGGGTCCGTGGGAACACCGGTGAGATGCCGGCGCCGCACATTGCCGGGGTAGGTTCTTGGTCAATAGTGGCATAGTTATGGCACTCTCATCCTCATCGCCTCTCGATCCAACCTTTTTCGTCTTGATCTGCTCGTTCACAATCGGCCCCCTGAAAAAAAGCCCCCATAGCCAAGGCCCCCGGCCCGCGCCGTCGGCCCACGAACCTAACACATACCAAACATTCGTCCGTTCGTCAAGCCCCTCGCCTTCGCCCCTGGCAGGAGAAGGAACGATGAGGCGGCCGTGCGCCCCGCGAACGGGTCCACGGACACGTAACCACCGGCCGCACCGAAGCTTGGGCACGGGTCGCACGGGCAACATCGCAGGGAGAGTGCCCCGCGCCGCGGGCGCTTGCGCCGGTCGTGAGGCCAAGCCCCACGGGCGGAACGGACACGGGGATGAATGGCACTGCCGCTGTTTCTGAGGCGTGAACGCGGTTGCGTATCGGCTGGTGC
>CBDUXT010000163.1:0-7668 GCA_965371245.1 uncultured bacterium
AAGGAGCGTCCGGGGCGGGAGCGACCAGCCGCCGATGCCTTTCGGCGGCGAACCCATCGCGCTTTCTTCCACGGAGCCCCCCCCGCCCGGGGGGCGACCTTACCGGCTTTGCCGGTGTGCCCGGAGTGGAGTGGCACGTCGAAGGCCCCGTGCCTTTGACGCCAACCCGGGGATCATCCAGTGGGGACAACGATTCTGCACACCGGTTGCTGGGCTTCATATCTGGATGCTGACCATGGCGGCAAAGGTGCGGGCTGGACCGTAGACCAGTTGAGAGGGAACAGCAGCCAGGCCGACCGGAGCGAAGACTTGAGCGGAGGGGTTTTTCGGCGATGCCTTTCGCCGAATAAACGGTCTGGCTGGCCGAGACGTGCTCGGAACGGAGGGCACTTCAGAATCATCCGGCTCATCATCGGCGGCCCGATCGGGGGTGCGGTCGGGCGTGGGTGATCGGGTTCCCGATCGGGTCGGTCGCAGGCGGCATGGGTTCGGGGGTCCGGCCGCCGCTCCTTCCTTTTTCACGGGGGCGTGGCCGCCCGCCGGCGGGAAACGGCTGGGCCCCTGAGCGGCGGACGTGGGGGGGGAAAGGGGGGGCAATCGCCCCCCCCGTGGGAGTGCGAGTGCGTTCGGACTCGTGAGGACCGAGGCGGGCGGCCACACGGGTGGGCGGGAAAGCTCCTCTCTTTTTCGGTCGCTCGTTTCGATCGTGGGTGCCGCGTGGTTTCGTGGGTGTCGCGTTTCATCTTGGCGTTGATTTGGGCGTCGTTTTGTCGTGGTGTTCGTGAATCGCGATCGCGTGCTGGACGGGTGATTTTGTCGGGCGTGAATCTGGATCGTGGAGATCTCGGCGGTATGTGACAGGGCCGTGGTTTCTGCTCGAGCACGCGGAGCTCGTTTGGGAAGTGCGTATTTCCCGGTGAATTCGGGAAATGTGGCGATCGTAGGATCTCCTATTTGGGGGATGGCCGGCAGAATGTGTGAGTTGGCCTGGTCGAGCTGGTCGCGGAGCTGATTTGGGTGAAGACGTCGCGGGCGTTGTCGGCCTGGACTACCTGGCTCGGAGCTCGGGAAAGTCTTCCGCCGGCGAAGTCGGCGAGCTCGATGGCGCGGCGATCGGGCGTTTGGTGGTGCGATTACTGCAGGGTTTCGGTCGGATCGTGCTCGAGGTCGGCGCGGCCGGATGGTTCTGTGCGGGCAATAGAGGTTTTTCGCTGGTGATTCTGGCGCGAAGCTCGGCGAGATCTCGTCGGACGGCGTCGTGGAGCTTTTGCACGCGGCGATCGATGCGGTTGAGGAGCTCCGGCGATCGAGCGGTTTTGGTCGCGTGGTTCAGAATGTCGGCATGGTATTGCCGGATTCTGTCCAGGCGGTCGAGGATCTGTTTGGCCAAAGTGCGCGTCAGCGGGGGCGGTCCAGGTTTTCGTCGAGTCGCTGCGAGTTCGTCGGTTTTTGGGGCGGCGTTCTTCATGCCGGCCCTATCATCGTGGAAAGCTCGCCTTCTGTCGGCGGTTGTTGGTTTGGCGGTTCGGTTGGGATTTCGGCGATCGCATGTAGGCAGTCAGTGCACAGCCTGACGGAAAGCGTGTTGTGCAGGTCAACTCGGCGTTTGCAGGAAAAACAGTCCACCGAAGTCGTAGAAATGAATTTGGGCGAATCTTGGCCGCCTGATATTTGCGACGCGGCTTCAGACGTTGGCGCAAATTGCAGCGCGTCGCGGAGCCACTCACGGGCGACGGCGGCGGTGACGCCGTTGCGGGCTGCCATGTCGATGGCAGTGTTTCGGGCGGTTTCGTCGGGGATTTGTGCGAGGTGTTGGGCTGCAGCGAGGCTTACCCGGCCGTGGTGGATGTGCTGGATCAGTTCGGCGGGCCATTCGAGAATGGTCAAGCGGAGCTTGACCCATGCAACGGATCTGTGCAGGCGTTTTGCAACAGCCGCGGGCGTGGCGTCGTGGTTGGAGAGGTAGTCGGAAAGCTGCGCTGCCTCCTCGACCGGGGTGATGTCGCGGCGTTCGGCGTTCTCGACCAGGCGGATCTCGGCTTGCTGTGCCGGCGTGAGCGTTCTGACCTTGGCTTCGATCGTCGACCAGCCGAGTTGCCGGCAGGCAGCGAGCCGGCGGCCGCCGGCGACCAGCGTGAAACGTTCGCCGGCGACGGCGAGCGTGATCGGGTGCAGCAGACCTTGGTCTGCAATGGCAGCGCAGAATTCAGCCTGGGCTTGGGGGTCGAATTCCAGCCGACCGTTGTTTGGATCCGGTGTGTCGATCAGGTGGATCGCTACGAGCTGGGCGGGTGGATCCGGGCTGTCTGGTTTCGAGTGCGGTAATGCGGACGGTGCCGTCGCTCCAGACCTGGACGGTGATGTAGGGCTGGTGGGGGTCGACGTGCTTCCTGACCCAGCTGGGCGGCAGGACGACGCTGGTAGAGTGTCCGTGGGCGAGACATTTTCGGATCTGGGCGAGTCCTTGGGGCTCGGGGGCGATGGGCTGTTCGGGTTGCGTTGGGGTGTTTCCAAGTGCCATTCTACCGTACCGGGTGGCGGTCTGCCTGTGAGTAAAACTGTGATATCCTACCATGTTACGCACAGGTGTGCAACGGTTGCGGGGGGGGGGTGTGAGGGGTTCGCCCGGATATCACGGATTTACTCACAGGGGTTGTGAAATATAAGTGCTGACGGGTGCGGGACTTGCGTCGGATATCACCGATTTGACAGGGTATAGTACTATGAGTACGGATGTAACAAGAAAAGCCCAAAGTAGAGGTTGGGCGAATCTGTCAGTTCTTGGAGGCACGAGCCATGGCGGACATTCGGACGGTGGACAAGATCGCGGAGAAGTGGGCAACGGTGACGCCGCAACGGACGGCGGATTACGAGGCCGGCGTCCGTGATCCGAAGGCGGACTGGCAGCGGGCGACGCTGGCCGCAGCTGATGCTTGGAAGGGTGGGGTGACGGCGGCCATCCAGGCGGGGTCGTTCTCGAAGGGTGTGAGCCGGGCCGGCACGGCGAAGTGGCAGCAAGGGTCGATCGAGAAGGGATTGACCCGTTGGGGTCCGGGCGTGGCGCTGGGACAGGATGCGTACCAGACGGGCTTTGCGCCGTATCGTGAAGCGATCGCGCGAACGACGTTGCCTCCGCGGTATCCTCGGAGGGATCCGCGGAACCTGGATCGGGTGAAGGCGATCACGACGGCGTTGGCGGCGGTGAAGGCGGGCATGAGCTCGTAGCCGGCGGCGGCTGTAACGGGAGTTTGACCGAGCGATGCGGTGTGGTTGTGGATCTACGTTCCAGACGTTCTCGTTGCGGGCGACGGTGGGTTGTCACGGTTGCGGTGAGACGATGTCGACGGGGTTCGGGTGTGAAGCCGTTCGGGATCTCGTGTGCGGTGCGTGCGCGGGAAGGATCTCGGCGGAGTTCGACGGGCAGCCCGAGCGTCCACACAAGGGAGAGACCTTTGCGGCCGGGTTCGAGGATCCGGTACCGGACGCCGGTGACGGCGGTGACGGCAAGGAGTCATAGTCATGGCGGACTTCATTCGGAGTATCTTGCGGACGAATTCGGCGATCGCGGCTGACGGTGACATCGTCTATGACCTGCCGGTGAATCCGTTGTCGGCGATCCTGCTGCACATCTCGCCGCTCAACGAGTCGTCGACGATTACGACGTATCGGTACATGCAGGAACTGCTCGCTGCGTTGACCAACGTGCGCGTGACGCACAAAGGCACGTCGGTGGTCGACGGGAGCGGGCCGGACCTGGGTGCGCTGGCGTTGTTGTATCATCGCATGACGTTGTGGCAGTCGGGTCAGATGGAGACGGACAATTTCCGGCGGTCGCTCGTGTTGCCGATTCTGTTCGGCCGGCGGGCGTTCCATCCGACGGAGTGTTTTCCCGAGACGCGCAAGGGAGAGCTGCAGCTGACAGTGACCTACGACATCGCGGCGACGGCGTTCGATGGGCTGCGCATGTCGATCGAGACGATCGAGTTGCCGGACGCGAGTCCGGAGTTCGTGCAGAAGGTGACGACAAACTCGTCGACGTTCGCCGCGACCGGTCAGAACGACGTGGAGTTGCCCATCGGCAATATGATTCGTGCAATCCTCCTGTGGGGAACCACGGGCTTCACCGGTGCGACGCCGGCTCCGACGCTGGGTCAGCTGTCGGTGTTCAAGGACAACCGGCAGATTGGTTTCACGGCGACGGATTGGGAAGTGCTCCGGGGCGACTTCGGTTTGAAGGGGATCCCGTTCCCGCCGGACGGTCGGCACATTCATTCGGGGACTTACACTACGACGGTTGCCGGGGACTCGCGCGAACCTGAGGTCGGGGCGTCGTTGGATCACCTGTATGCGATGCTTGATTTCGACCCGTTGCAGGATGACACGTACATCCTCGACACGGCGGGTGCCGGGCGGGTGCATGTGCGGTCGGACGCTGAGGCGGCCGAAGCGGTGCGCGTGCTGCCGATCGAGCGCGTTGCGGTTGCCGAGTTCACGGACTAAACGGGGGCGGGTTGATGATCGTTGGCAGTCCTGCCTTGATGGCGGCGACGCAAACTCTTGCGAGTTCGGTTGCAGAGTACAGGGCTGTTGGGCCGTTTCCCAAAGGGACGTTGATCGAGTACTTGGAACTGACCTGGATGATCAGCTTGACCTCGTCGTTTTTTTGGGGTGCGGGTTGGTCGAATTCGGCGTCGGAGACGCTGGAGGCGTGGGTCGCGGCTAGCAATTTCCTGGCCGGCGGTGAGGCGACCTGGACGGGTCGGCCGGTGATGCGGAGTCAGACGGACGGTTACCAACACGGGGTGTGGCGGATGCCGGTCGGTCGGGTTGCGGGGTCGGGTCCGTTGTGGATCCTGTTTGTGATGCAGGCGGCGGCACCGTCGGTGGTGGGGTTGATGACGGTGGGCGTGTTCACGCGCGTAGAGCTGCCGTTTCCGGTTCCGGTGCGAGTGGTGGGGGAATAATCGGGCGTCCAGGGTAGGTCTTGAGGTATCATAAGCCCGCGAATGCGGGCTTTTTTGTGGGAGTCTGGTTGATGCTGGTACCGTCTCGAGGTTGGACCGGCTACTTGCATCACGTGGAGAATACGGCGCGGTTCGTGTTGCTGGGTCCGTTCCATCCGGGACAGATCCTCGACCGGCTGTTGATCCATTGGCGCACGAGCTCGAACGCGGAGGCGACGTTCGGTGCGGTGATTACGCCGGCGGCGGAGGCGAACGCCGGGACCTGGTCGCACGGTGTGCCGATCGTCGGGCGGTCGGACCTGGCCGGCGACGGACAGCCGTTGTTGTCGAGCGGTTCGGGTAACAACAATTCCAAGTCGATCGTTGTGGCGATCGGCGTGGCCGTAGGTAACGAGCTCAGCTACGTGGTGTGTCGGGCGCAACGGTCGACCGGGACGGCGGTGTGCGATTTCATCTTCTCGATGTTTTGCGTGAGCGTGCAGGGAGTTGCGAAGGGTGACGGGTCCGAGTAATGCGACGCGACGCGACATCACGCGGCCGGGGAGTTGGCGTGGTCTGTCGGCCGATGATGCCACGCTTCTGGCTGTGTGGGTCGAGCGATTCGAGGAACGGCCAATTGAGTTTCACACGGATATTCCGCTTGGGACGGCCCCTTGTGATTCGGATCCACGTGACCCTGTCACGCGGGAACAATCGCTTGAAGCTGTTTATTGCCGTCGGGCGGATGCGTTGGTTCTTTGGCCTGATGGGTGGGAGATCGTCGAGGCGAAGCCGTACGGGACTCCGCAAGCGTTAGGACAGTTGCTGCATTATGCGTTGCTGTTGAGCCAGCTGCAGCTGGCGGATCCGATCGTACGCCGGACGGTCGTTGCGCAGTTCATCGCCGGCGAGTGCGACGCGTTTTACGCGATGCACGATGTCAATTGTGTTCAGGTCGGCCAGGTACTGTCACGCTGACGGAGATGCCGACTTTCTTGGCGATCGCGGCCATGAGTGCGGCGAAGTCGACGAAGTTCTTTTCGAGGAGGTGGAGCCGCTGGTCTTGCGTGGCCTGGCCGTCGCCGGCGGGACCTGGTGGCGGCGGCGTCGCCGGCGGGTTGTTGAGGACGCCGGACTCGGCGACGATCTGCTTGAAGCCGGTGACCTCAGCCTCGAGGATGGCCAGGCGGTTGGCGTGGCCGGCGTAGTTGTTGTTGTAGATCTTGGTGTGATCCATTTCGTGGCCGGCGACGTCTGCGTGGGCTTTGTCGGCGACGGTGCGAACGGCGGCCAGCGTGTTGCCGTGTGCTTGAAGGGTTTTCCCATGCTGTTCCAGTCGATCGTCGATTTCTTCACGCCGTTGTACCTGGCGGGTCAAGGTTTGCTCCAGAGTCAGGATCCGTTGGCGATTTTCTTTGCTGCGCTGCTGATTCTGTTGGGCTTTGGCGGCTAGCAGGACGTCACATTCAGTCGGGTCGGTGACAACGGCGGGTGTGTCGTTCATCAGATTTTCTCCATCGCTTGGGCCAATTGGTCGTTGTTTACATGCACGTAGCGTTGCGTGGTACCGATACGCGCGTGTCCGAGTGCCATTTGCACGGCAGCAACGTTGCTGACGGATAGCAGCCTGGTGGCAAAGGTGTGGCGCAGCGTGTGTGGCGTCAGTCGCTGGAGTCCGAGTGCGGTTCGGATCCGGTGGCACACACGCTGCGCTGTGCGCGGGGAAGTCGGTCGAGCATTTCGTTTCGCGGCCGTGGCGAACGTGGCCGGCGAGATCTCCGAGTTCAGGGGGAACGTCGCCCAGCATTCGAGTAGCAGGTCGGCCAACGGCCTGGTGATCGGCACGTCGCGGGCCTGTTTGGTCTTGGTCATCGATGATTCGAGGCGGATGGCGTTCAGGGTTGCACCATTGTGCACCAGATCGCACCAGGCCAGCTTGCCGGTCTCGCCGATGCGCAGGCCGGCGTACAGCATGAGCCCCAGGCAGCATCGGAGATGCGATGGCTGATCGGTCATTTGGGCGACGAAGTCGTCCAGGCGATCGTCTGGAATGATGTTGACGGTTGCCACGGTGGGCCCAGGGCGACGATCGAGGGCCAACCGGTCCAGGAAGACCCCCGATCGCGCCACAACGCGGATGGGCGGCTTACGCGACCGCCCGAGGACCATGAAATCGCAAAGCGACCGATCCGGAACGCACCACGCCCGGACCGCGACAGCTACGCACCGTCGCGTGTCGCGTTGCAGGTGACGCTTTTAGCGGAGGGCGTTCGGGCCGTCAAGTGCCGGGGTGTCGTGTTCTACCCAAATTGCGACTTTTCTGGATCCGGGAGACGAACGTTTGTCTCGGAAATGACAAACTGTCGCAAAACTCGGGGCGTCCGGGAGCGGTCCGGGCGGGGGTCGCCACGTCAACGAACCCCCGCCCGAGACGGGCCTGTCACGGGCGGCCGTTGAGGCTGCCCTGCACGCGCGAGTCAGCGCGTGCGTCTGATGGAGAAGCGAGCAGGGTTGCACGCGTCGGGGTGCTTGTCAAGCCGGGTCGGCGTGTGTAGCGTGCGCGGTGCTTTGATCTCCACAGTCGGACGCCTCGCGCGGGTCGGGCAGACTCGCGCGGGGTCTTTTCGTGCAGCCCCAGCTCCCGCCCCGGACGGTCATACGGGACGACTCAAGGAGCGTCCGGGGCGGGAGCGACCAGCCGCCGATGCCTTTCGGCGGCGAACCC
>CBDUXT010000164.1:0-7514 GCA_965371245.1 uncultured bacterium
GAAGGCCTTTTCTAACGCGCGAACCCACCCGCGCTCGCTTATTTTGGGACTAGACCGGGTAGCCCACGCAGCTCGTCAAGCTCACCGACCGCATACAGCGTCCCGTCAGTGCTAAAGGCGAGAGCATTATCCTTTCCCAACGAGTTCGAGCCCACCACGGTCGCGGCGCCCGTCGACTTGTCGATGCTGTATGTTGTTCCGTCGTGAATGAGAAAGAGATTTCCATCAGGATCGATGGCGATTCCGGTCGGTGTACCGAGTAGAAAAACTCCGTGGTTCACGGACGAAAGTACCGAGCCGTCTCTAGGATCAAGGGCTCGAATGGCATCCTCCTCAACGGCGACGAGTTCGCCGGTCGTCGGGTCAAAACTCAGTCCCGTTAGGAACCTTGAGTTCCCCGCAGGACCGATCAGCGCCTCGGAGCCGTCCGCCAGGTCCACGCTCCACAGTTTGTCAGTCGTGATCGTGAACGCCTCACGGTCCACCAGCGGGCAGGTCGTCCCGTCGCAATCATCAGGCAGCCCGTCCTCGTTACAGTCGAAGCTCGATCCGCGTTGGATGTCGCAGCCATCGGGCGTTCCGTTCGCATTACAATCCGCGAGACTGCCGGTAAAGACACAGTCCTCTGGACACGAAGCACAGTCTTCATCGAACTCGCACTCGCCGTTACCACATCGATCGCAGGCGCAAATCTCGTCAGCAAGGCTTGTGCACGGGCTGTTCCATCTGTCCAGGCAGCAATCCGGGTCGATGGCGCAAACTGCCTGGCAACAACTAGCGTCGTTGCATCCTCCGCCAGCCTGAACCGAGCAGCAGTCGCCTTCGGACGGGCAAGGAAGACAAACGGTAAACGGTCGCCATGGCGCGGTCGGGTAGAAAAACTCGTCAATCTGGTCCCCGACGGTCCAGTAGTAGACGGAAGAACCTCCGATTTCCCGCGCGATGCGCCGCCACAGCAGTTCGTCGATCTCCCGTCCGTTCCCCTCGAGGAACACGGTGAAGACCAGCGGCATCGGCGAACCCGGGAAGGTGAGAGGCGAATCGGGATCGGTCGTGAACGCAATCCGCATGCCGGTGCAGTTCCCCGCGGGAGACAAGGAGAAGCTGGCCGGGAAACAGACTTCTGAATCGGCAATCGGCGAGACTTGACTCGTCGTGCACTCGCCGACGACGTTGCGGCGAATGGTGAGATCATCCACGTACGCGCCCCCGAACCCGGCCTGAGTAAAGTCGGATTCGAACAACGCGGCAAACCAAACGTGAGGTTGCCCCGTGATGTCACCAAGCCCCGAAGCGGCGCGGAGATCTAGGACTTCGTTATGCCAGGTCTCCGGATAGCCGGGCGTCGTCCCGCTTTGCCCGAGGCCAGTAAACTGCACGCCGTCCGTCGATAGAAGAAAAGCGACCGAGTCAAAAGTCGACTCCGATTGGTTGACAAAGTTGAACTCCACCTCCGCCTCGACGGCGTTCCCCAGCGTAAATGGACCGAAGATCATCCAGGCACGCATGTTGTCATCGTACTGCGGACCGCATAAAGCTTGGTCGCCCTCCCCGGCGCACCAAACCGTTTTGATCCCGCTAAGAGCACCTCCCAGTTTGCAGCCGACCGGCGCCCAAAGGTCGCGTCCGCTTCCCGAATCGAAATCTTGGACATCCCACGGTCCAGGCCAATCACCCTCGAAGTCGTCGAAGAGAACGGTTTCCCACCCGTCTGCGACCTCACCGATCCGCGCGCCTAGGAAGAAGAGCCCGTCGAAGGACAAGCCCTCGAGCTGCGCACTCACAGCGGGCTGTTTCGGCCCGACCTGCTGTTCCGTCGCGAACGGCGCCTGACTCCGCTCGATGATGCCGGTTGGACGAAGGACGGGCGGCTCGGCCACCGCCACCGCCCGGACCAACGTGAAGATCAGAAACTGAATCACGAGCAGCGGCGAGATCGTTGCTAGTCGCATCGGCCAAGGCTCCGGCTTGTGGATCGGGTTCCGGCCACGCGTGGAAGTCGGGTCGGGCGCGGACTCAGGCTCCACTCTGCAAGAGAATGAGACGGGGCCCTGTGCCGCGCGACTGGCATCGGCGGGCCAACGAACAGCTGGATGTGCATCGTGGCGCCACCGGTGCGAGACCAACCTCATCGACATCGAGAGATCCTCCATTCTCACCAAGTCTCGTCCGACCAAACCGATTCCGGAGTCTCTAGACTAACAGATTCGCGGGTTATTCTGCACATCGAAAACTATTTCATTGTTTCGGAACGGGCCTGCCTAGGCTTTGGTGCCTCTGCCATGCCAATGATCGGGGGTTTTCGCACATCGAACACCCGGCCGCCAATGTGGCACTAATTCGGTGCCATATTGGCGCACTAGGACTGTCTGCCCACCCACCACCTTCCCCGTCGGTTCACCTTCGCCGCCAAACCCTTCCCCGTGTCCGCGTGGCCGTTTGGCTGGCTGACGAGGGGACGCTATACTCGACCCTGTTGGGGCAGATGAGTGCCCCCTCCGGAGTGACAAACGCAAAGCGAGCGAGAAACAGGACAAAAAAACTCCGGCTCGGCCGAGAGTGGCCGAAGCAAGGGAAAAGACAGGTGGAAAACCGATCCCACGGGAACGAGGCACCCGAGCGCGACGGCACACCTGGGGACCCATCCCGCCAGACGTACGAAGGCCTACGCGATCTCGCTCGGCAACTCCTCTCTCGCCAACGACCGGGGCACACACTTCAGCCTACCGCTCTTGTCCACGAGGCCTACATCCGGATCAAACGCTCCTCCCCAGAGACCGTCTCGGACCCCAAGCAGTTTTATCCTCTCGCGGCACGAGCGATGCGCTCGGTGTTGGTGGATCACGCAAGAGGGCGCCGCGCCCACAAGCGGCGACCGTCGGGGCATAGGGTCCCGCTCGATGAAGCCGTTCTGCGCTACGAAGCGTGCGTTATCGACCTGCTCGCGTTGGATGAAGCGTTGAGCAAACTGGAGCGATTCGATCCCCGATTGACCAAGCTAGTCGAACTCCGTTTCTTTGGTGGGCTGGGGATCGAGGAGACGGCCAAGGCACTCGATCTGTCGGCACGCACGGTCCAACGCGACTGGCAGGTCGCGCGGGCTTGGTTGAATGGTATGCTGGACGAGGGCCGAAACGATGGACGCGAAAAAGTGGCAGCGCGCTAAGGAGATCTTCGCCGACGCGGTGGAGAAACCGGATGGCGACCGAACCGCGTTCGTAGGCAGCGCGTGCGGCGATGATGTCGAGCTCCGCGCGTCGGTTGAGTCGCTCTTGGCTTCGCGCGACCCTTCGACGACTTTTCTCGAGCCGCCGGAAGAAGGCGCCGTGCCGGAGCTGCTTTCCGCGGCAACGCAGCACAACGAGCTCGGTCGCCGGATCGGTCCCTACGAACTCATCGAGGTCATCGCCACCGGAGGTATGGGCACCATCTACCGCGCCGCCCGGGCCGACAGCGAATACGAAACCGAGGTGGCCGTCAAGCTGATCAAGCCCGGAATGGACTCCGTCGAGGCCGTGCGACGGTTTCGACGTGAACGCCAAGTTCTCGCCACCCTGGAGCATCCGAACATCGCCCGCCTGCTGGACGGCGCCGTGACGGAGGATGGCTCACCCTACCTCGTGATGGAGTACATCGCCGGAGCGCCCATTCACCAGTACTGTGATGAATCGGACCTCAAAGTCGATCGACGCCTTCGTTTATTTCGAGATGTCTGCGCCGCCGTTCAACATGCTCATCAAGCGCTCGTCGTTCATCGTGACCTCAAGCCGAGCAACATCCTCGTCACCCCGGAGGGCGTGCCCAAGCTGTTGGACTTCGGCATAGCCAAGCTGCTCGACCCGACGCCGGGCTCCCTACCGGCAGACACCACGGTCACGGCCTTCCGGCTGATGACCCCGCAGTATGCCTCCCCCGAGCAAATCCGCGGTGACGCGATCACGACGGCCAGCGATGTTTATTCGCTCGGCGTCATCCTCTATGAGTTGTTGACCGGTCACCGTCCGTACAACCTGAAGACGGGAAGCCGAGCGGAGATGGAACGCATTCTGTGCGATGTGGAGCCGGCCACGCCGAGCACGGCCATCGGACGAACACGGGAAATCAAGCTGCCCGACGGCACGACGGGGACGCTCACTCCGGAGACGGTCAGCGCGAGGCGCGGCACGCGGCCCGAGAAGCTCGCCCGCAGCCTGCGCGGCGACCTCGACACCATCGTGCTGGCCGCGATGCACAAGGACCCGAGCCGGCGGTATGGGTCCGTGCGGCAACTTTCAGACGATATCGACCGGTATCTGACGGGTCTTCCCGTCCTGGCTCGCCGCGACACGTTCCGCTACAGAGCGGGGAAGTTCGTGCGACGAAACAAGTTCGCAACGATCGCCACCGCCGCCGCGATCGTCGCTCTGATCGGCGGCACGATCGGAACAACGGTAGGCATGCATCAGGCCCGCGATGCACTGGCCACAGCCGAATGCGAGACGGAGAAGGCCCTGACAGAAGCGGCGAAGGCAGATAAAATCAGCGAATTCCTGCAGGATATGCTCACCTCAGCAAGGCCATCTGAGGGTGGCAAGGACATCTCCGTTAGGGAACTTCTGGTTGAAGCTGCTGGCGCCATGGAAGCAGGGCTTGCCGAGTTCCCGGCAGTCCGCGCACAGATACACCGGAGCATCGGCGCGACGTACTACAGCCTAGGAATGTATGACAAGGCACGAGTCCATTTAGGTGCCGCACTTGAGATCCGTCGAACCCTCGACGACGACGCGCAGCCACTTCTGTTCGCCAGCAGCTTGAACGATATGGGGCAGCTCCTGCGTACAACAGGTGCGATAGAGGAGGCGGTGACCCACTTCCAAGAGGCGCTGTCGCTGTACCGCCTCAACATCGACGGTGATCACCTCGACATAGCAGCTGTCCTGAACAACTTGGCGCTCTGCCACCGACAGCAAGGAGACCACCGTGCGGCCGAAGACATGTATGGACAGGCCATCGATATGCTAGAACGCCTCGGTGAACAATCACACCCAGATTATGCGGTAATGCTCTTCAACATGGCGTCCGTGCTCCGTCGCAGCGCCGATTATGACACTGCCGAGGCGAAGTACACTGAGGCCCTCGAGGCCGCTGAAGGCATGTGGGGACGTCAGCATCCATTCGTTGCTGTAATCCTGGCAGGACTCGGCGTACTCCACGCAGACATAGGCGAGTACGAGGAAGCCGAAGCATTCCACGAGGAGTCCCTTGCTATAAGGCGAGACCTTCTCCCACCGGATCATCCAGAGCTCGCGGATTCGTTGCACAACCTCGGCAAGCTTATGCGCAAGACTGGACGGTACCCTGCGGCGGAGAAGCACTATCGAGAGGCACTGGATATCCTTCGTGAGGCCTTCGACGACAACCACAACGAGGTTGCGAAGGTGCTGACCAGCCTCGGCGTCGTCCAGGCGAGCGCCGGTGACCACGCCGGCGCGGAGGTGTCGTACCTCGAGGCGCTTCGCATCCGCCGAGAGAACTTCGGGGACGATCATCCGGCGGTGGCGACCCTCAAGTCCAATCTCGCCAAGCAGCTAGTGCGAAGACACGAGTACGAATCGGCCTCTCGATTGTACCGAGAGGCTGCCGACACCTGGCGAAAGCACTTTGGTGATGCCCACCATAGGGTAGCGTTGGCAGTAAGCGGTCTGGCGTCCGTGCATTACGACCAAGGTCATTTAGAACAAGCAGAATCCCTGGCCCGCGAAGCTTTGGCGATCCGACAAGCCGCATTTCCGGAAGGACATCCGGACATCGCCACGTCCATGTATTTCTTGGGAATAGTCCTCAGTTCACGGGCGCAGTATGAAGAGGCTGAGCCTTTGTTGCGGGAATGTGTTCGCCACCGTCAACGAGCGCTTCCGGCGAATCACTGGAGGACCGCACTAGCTGAAGCCGCGCTCGGCAAGTGCCTCATCAAACTTGCCAGGTACGAAGCGGCCGAGCCGGTTGTCAACCGCGCCCATTCGGTACTTAGAGAGGCGTTGGGAGATGAGGACAGCCGCACGCTAATGTCGGTTAAGGCTGCAGTCGAGCTTTACGACGCCTGGGGTAAGCCGGACAAGACGGCCGAGTGGCGCGCGAAGCTGCCAGCCGAAGGAACGAAACCCGAGGCACCCAAGACCGAACCGATCAAGGATAAGGATGAAGCGACGCCCGATGCTTCCAAAGCTGCGAAACCTAAAGCGCCCAAACCCGAACCAGCAGCGGGCAAGGACGCAGAAGAACCAGACTCCGACGGCGTGACCTCTCGGCCTTAAACTGATCCAGATGTTGTTAGTGATGATAATAGTCGATGTAAGCTCGGAGAATTCGTCGGAGGTGCCGTTCGTTGAGCACGATGACATGATTGAGGCACTCGCGACGGATTGGACCGATCAGCCTCTCTCAACGAACGGATTTTGCCAAGGCGATCGAGGCGCGGTGACCACTTCCTCGATGTTCATGCTACGGACACGCCGTTGGAAGATGTTGCCATAGATGCCATCGCGATCACGGATCAAGAATCGCGGCGCTGTATCGTCAGGAAACGCTTCGATCAACTGTTGTGTCGCCGACCGAAGAAGACCTCACCAAGTCTTGCGGGCGTAAAGCGGTACAGCTCCATTCTGCTTCCATCGCCCCCTGTGATTCCCGATTGTCTCCATTTCCGTCGCGGGGCGGCTCTTCCACCCACGGAGACGGCCGGCTACCGGCCAGACAAACCCCTCTGGCAGCAAATTGGGGCGGTTTTCTCGGTGAGGAGCGAGAACGTGGAATAATTTTGGGCGTTAGAGGGGTTAATGGTTATGATGTGTCTTGCACCTGAGGCACCGGGGCCAACGGGTGCGATGCCGGAGTCCTTCCCGACCGGGCTGCTTGGCCGGCAACGCCTAATGCGTCGGCGTGAGGTCGATGTACGCGGTCGAATGGGTAGGACGAGGTGCGTACCGAACCGGAGGTGCAAATCCATGACGCGCGCGATCCATATCCAACGGACGTTGCTGGTTGCGATATCGATGCTCGCATCCACGGCCGCGTTCGCCCAGCCCGGGTTCGGCCGGCGCGACGGGGTAGCGACCGACCCAATCTCGAACAGGGGTATTCTGCACGGATTCGACCTCTCGCGCTTCAGGGATCTGCAGATCGTGGAGGAGGACGTTCCGGCCGACGCGCCGACCATCGTCCTGCTGAATGACGAGGCCAAGGCGCGTGGGCGGGCGTCGTCGCATCTGGTCGAGGCGTTCGTCTACAAGAACTTCAGTGCGGGTCGCAACAACCAGACGGCGTTCTTTTTCAACTGGAAGTCGACGTCGGGGGGAAGTGGCGATCCGGACTGTCTGCCCGGTGCCGACAACCCCGGCGGCTGTTTCCCGATCGTGCAAACCGTTCCAGGTATCTTCCATGCCGACGGCGCCGTCTTCGGCGGCGGGTTCAAGCCGAGCGTGACGGCGGTCTCCTCGTTCGAGATCTTCGCGTTCCGTGACGCCTCCGACCCGGAC
>CBDUXT010000165.1:0-6878 GCA_965371245.1 uncultured bacterium
CGAGACCAGACACCCGGAGCAGTAGGAACGTAGGGAGCGAAAGATCTCCCCAGTTCCGGTGTGCACTTGACCCGGACATGCCTTTCATGGATAGGTTGGGGGACGGATCGTCCAGGCCCGACCTGGCTGCGACCTTGATTTCCTAATCATCGTGACCCCACGCTTTGCTTGCGCAAAGAATGGGCCACCCCGCCGGAGGTCCTCGCCCGAATCGAACGATCCGTCGGGCGGTACGTGCGCATGGGACCGTATCGGAAGCTCGCAGATCAGCGATTAAGTTTGGCCAAAAACGTGGCCCGAGGACGCGCAGGATAGCCGGGGGCGTCTGTTCGGTTGTACGTAAGTGGTTGTACGACAACGACTTACGACTGGGCGATGAGGGACTTGAACCCCCGACATCCTCCTTGTAAGGGAGGCGCTCTGGCCAACTGAGCTAATCGCCCAAGGGTGCGTCAGCATACTCCACGCATTCGTTTTCGCCGGGGCGTCGTTCGCTGGGGCTGCCGACGGCGTGCCTACGCGGCGGCGTGGAATAGGCCGCTAAAGCCTGCCGCGCAGTTGCTTGAGAAATCCCAGCACCAGTGGCGGCGGGATGCCCTCGATCGGCGGTGGGTCGGCGTCTGCCAGCAGGCCCTCGACGTGTTTCCGTGCCGCGGGACCGGCGCTCTTGAGTCGGGTTGCAGCCGCGTCCGCGTCGTCGAGTTTCGATCCGTGCATGGCCCGTAGGAACACCTCGACGTGGTCCGTGAGTTCGCCGGCGTCGCTTGTGGTGGGTGTGTCCTTGCCGACACCGCCGGCGCTCGCCTCCGCGGTGTGGTCCACCGACGCGGCGTATCGTGTGGCTTCGCGTCTTGCCTCCTGCTCGCGGCGTTCTTCCTCCGGATCGATCGGCGCCAGCTTGATCTCCTCCTCCGGCGCCGGGGGCATCGGAATGTAGACGGAGTTCTTGCAGTTGGGGCATTTCCCGCGCCGTCCACCGGCATCGTCGGGCGCGCGAATCAGTTTGCCGCACTGCGGGCAGTGAAGTTCGATGCTCATGTCCGGTCCCTCACGGTCGCGGCTCGGTTGACACAACTCGTCAATCGCGTGTGTCGAAGCGCTAGTCCGTCGATCGCTCGCGTTCACGCCGCGACTTGAAGAGCAATCGTATCGGGATTTCCCCGAACGGCAACGTCTCCTGAAAGCGGTTTCGCAGGAACCGTTCGTAGTTCGTCGTCACCAGCGCTGCGCTATTGACGAAGACCACGATCGTCGGCGGCTGGGTCGATACCTGGGTCGCGTAGAAGAACTTCGGCGCCCTGCGACCCCGTTTGGCGCTCGGCATGTTGGCGGCCAGCGCCGTCTGCAGCGCTTGGTTCAGCCGGCCGGTCCCAACCCGCGTGAGCGATTGCTTGAACAGTTCGGTGGCCAGGTCGAGCGTGGAACCGGTGTTACGGACGGCGATGGCCGACGTGAACGCCACGGGCGCGTAGGAAACCTCCGGCAGGATCTTGGTCAGATACTCACCGTAGTCCTCCGTCGAGGCCTGCCCCTTCGCCAGATCCCACTTGTTGACGACCAGCACGCACGGCTTGTGCTCGCCGGCGATCAGGTTCGCAAGGCGCTTGTCCACCTGGCCGACGGGCACCGTGGCATCGATCAGCAGCAGCACCACATCCGCGCGACGGACCGAGCGCGTGGCGCGGGTATACGCATAGAACTCGATGTCATCGGCGATTTTCCGCTTCTTGCGTATGCCGGCCGTGTCGATCAGAAGAACCGTGCGATCGTCCTTTTGGATCCGTACGTCGATGCTGTCCCGCGTGGTGCCGGGAATCTCGCTGACGATGACGCGTTCTTCGCCGACAATCGCATTGACAAAGCTGCTCTTGCCGGCGTTTCGCTTACCCACCAACGCGAGTTTCATGACCGGTTCGGGCGGCGCGCCATCGCTGAGGTCCGCGACGGTCTCTGCGATCAGCTCGCGCAGCTCCGTTCGACCATGCCCATGGACCGCGCTGACGGGCAGCGCGTCGCCAAAGCCCAATCGCGTGAACTCTCCGACGGCCGACGTCATGTGCGGCTCATCGACCTTGTTGGCCACCAGGCGTACCCGCTGCGCGTGTCGATGTCTGCGAAGAAGCTCGGCCGTTTGGGTGTCGAGGGGCATGAGTCCCTCGCGGGCGTCCACGACGAAGAGGATGAGATCCGCCTGGTCCACCGCGATGGCAATCTGGCGTTCGACGTCGGCGGACAGGTCGTCGCGATCCACGATGCCGTGCCCGCCGGTGTCGATCAGCTCGAGAAAGACATCGTCGATTTCGCAGATCGTGGTGACGCGGTCCCGTGTCACGCCGGCCGACGCCTCGACGATACTCGTTCGGCGACGCGCCAGCGCGTTGAACAGGCTGCTCTTGCCCACGTTGGGGCGACCGACAATGGTTACAACGGGTAGCGGCATAGGACGTCAGGATAGCGGGAACGCGACCGAGTCTCTACCGAGTGGGTCGGAGGGGTCCGTGACACTTCCGGCGGAACGGGGACGATGAGTCAGAGCCGCAGGCGCCAGCCTGCGGACCCCTGCGTCATCATGTCACCGGGCTTGCGCCCGCCGGCAAGCCGGTTCTACCGGTGCTCTGAAAACTGCCCAACGCTTGACGACTTCCGCGACGGGCCAGCGGAACGCGCGCGGGTGTATCTTTCCCTCGTCCTTGTCGATCACGACGGTTGTACCGTCAACCTTGACTCTGCGGGTCTTGCTCGGTGGGTGACCCACGTCTTCAGCCGTGGCCCACCCAATCCCCAAGGTTACGCGTGGCGCTGCCGGAGCATCGCGGGGAAGTCTGGCCCCGGCCTGGGTCGCGGCGACATCGGCCGTCACGGGAAGGCATAGACCCCGGGACGCCGTCCGAAACGCCATTGCTGTGGCACTATCCGAAAGCCGTGGTCTACTCCGGCGCCTCACGCGCCTTGCGTAGCTCGTCGGCGCGACGAATTCCGGCGTGGTAGACCACCGGGAAGTCCACGTCCGAGATCTTCAGCGACTGCGCGATGCGAACCAGGAGCTCGCGCTCGCTCAGGCTGATCTCGCCGTCGATTCGAGCCTGCGCCACGAGGAGCTCGAACGCGGTGTGCGCCGTGGCCTTGTCCTTGATGATGATGTTGTCGGCGATCGAATCGTCGTGCTCGGCCGCCTCCAGCATGGCCTCGAGCGAGACGCGGCCGATGCCCACCCGTTTGGCAAGTCCTTCGACCACGCCCTTCTCGCTACGGGTGAGGATGCCGTCGGCCATTGCAACGGCCAGGGCGGCCTTGAGCAAATCCATTTGTTCCGTTTGGTTCATGGGCGGTCTCCAGGCTGGTAAATCGCGTCGCTCGACGCCCGGCGCGTTCCGAAGTGTAGTCCAAGAGGGCGGTCCGGTGCAAGCTTTTTCGCCCACCGCGCGACGCTCTGGGGCATCGAGCACGTATACGAACGTGACGGTGTTGCGAATCCAGGGTGGCAAGGCCACGCTTGCGTGGCCGTTTGCGTATCGTTCCCGGAACATGCTCACGAAAGCGTGAGCATGGCGCCCAACGATGCCATGCGTGTCGTGGCACTAACGAACCAGGGATCGCAGTCGCTTGAGGTTGACCTTGTCCAGGTTGGTACCCCGACCGTCCTTGCCTTTGGGGGTTTCGAGAATCATCGGCGTCGATGCCCAGCGCTTGTCATTCACGAAGTGCGCAAAACCCGCCTTGCCGATCTTGCCCTTGCCGATGTGCTCGTGACGATCGACCCGGCTACCGCATTCGCGCTTCGAGTCGTTGGTGTGGATGCAACAGACACGGTCGATCCCGAACGTCGACTCCATCTGCGACACCATCGTTTCGTACCCCGCAAGCGTTCGAAAATCGTAGCCGGCAGCGAAAAGGTGACACGTGTCGAGACAAATACCGAGGTGGTCTGTGTTCCGGCAGCCGGCCAAGATGTCCGCGAGTTCTTCGAAGCGATACCCGATGGCGGTTCCTTGTCCGGCCGTTGTTTCGAGCAGGATACGCGTCGTGGCCGCGCCGCGACGCCTGTGGACCTCGTCGAGGCATCGCGCGATGCGTTGAATGCCTTTGGCCGGGCCGTCCTTCATGTGCGCCCCCGGGTGAAAGATCAGCCCGGACACGCCAAGGGTTTCGCAGCGAGCGAGTTCGTCGAGCATGGCGGCGACGCTCCTCTTGCGGTTGGCCGCGGCGGGTGAGGCCAGGTTGAGCAAGTACGAGGCGTGGGCGACGACGGGGGCAAGCCTGGTGTCGCGTGCAGCCGCTTGGTAGGCGAGGACTTGTTTGTCGGAAAGGGGCGGCGCGGCCCACTGTCGCTGGTTCTTGACGAAGATTTGGAGGCAATCGCAGCCGATGTCCTTCCCAGCGGCGAAGGCGTTCTCCAACCCGCCCGAGACGGACAGGTGGACCCCCAGGAGCGGGAGGCGGCGGGCCGGTCGTGCTTGAGTTCGTGACATACCCAATCTCTCGTAAGTGCTTGCTGCTGCAAGAGTTAGCGATCGCTGGCGGTCGGAGAAATCTCGTGCGGCGGGCCGGCTGGAAAATATGCTGAGCCGGCGCTTGACGCCCGATCCGGATTTGCTAACTTACTCGGCTCGCCGCTTGGTGTCGTGGGATGTGCATCCACGATTTGGGCGGCCAAGGCTCTTTGACAATTGAAGATGCGGACGCAAGGTCTGTTGAAGGCGGTCACGATGACGGCGTAATGTTGTCGCGGGCGTTTTTCGATGGACCAGGGTTTTGTGTGACGAAACCATGAGTCTCCTGATAGTCGCGACGTGGCGGTGGCCTGTTCTTCGGGTCAAGCGGCGTGTCGCGGCCGATGGATCTCAAGAAGCGCTGGAAAGGATGCTTGATCGGATGCGTGATACTGACCGGAGTCGAAACGGGTGCAAGCTCGGGTCGGCTTCGTGACAGTCTCTCATGAGTGCGGTCAAGTTATTAAGAGTGCATGGTGGATGCCTAGGCGTCGAGAGGCGATGAAGGACGTGGCAGGCTGCGATAAGCCTCGGGAAGCTGTCAAACAAGCTTTGATCCGGGGATCTCCGAATCGGGAAACCGGGCGTCACTGGGCAACCAGATGGCGTCATCTGCGGGTGAATGCATAGTCCGTAGAGGCTAACCCAGGGAACTGAAACATCTCAGTACCTGGAGGAAAGGAAATCAACCGAGACTCCGTCAGTAGCGGCGAGCGAAGGCGGATATAGCCCAAACCGTGGTGCTTGCACCGCGGGGTTGCGGGTCCTTGAGGAGTTACAAAGGCGTCGTTAGCAGAACAGTCTGGAAAGGCTGAGCATAGAGGGTGACACTCCCGTATGCGAAAACGACAGCCCTCCGTTGAGAGGTGTCCCAGAGTAGCGTAGAGCTCGTGGAACTCTGCGTGAAGCCGGGGGGACCACCCTCCAAGGCTAAGTACTACTCGACGACCGATAGTGTACAAGTAGGGTGACTGAATGGTGAAAAGAACCCCTTTAAGGGGAGTTAAAAGAACCTGAAACCATGTACTTACAAGCTGTGGGAGCTCGATTGCGGTTGCTTCGGTGACCGCGCGTGTGACCGCGTGCCTTTTGCATAATGATCCGGCGAGTTACGGTTTGTGGCAAGGTTAATCCGTTACGCGGAGGAGCCGTAGCGAAAGCGAGTCTGAATAGGGCGAATCAGTCGCAGGCCGTAGACCCGAAACCAGGTGATCTACCCATGGCCAGGTTGAAGTGACTGTAAAAGGTTGCGGAGGACCGAACGGGTTAACGTTGAAAAGTTATCCGATGAGCTGTGGGGAGGAGTAAAAGTCTAATCAAACCTGGAGATATCTGGTTCTCCCCGAAATAGCTTTAGGGCTAGCCTCGGGAAACTACGTTGCGGGGGTAGAGCTACTGAATGAGACGAGGGCCCTGCCCGGGTACCTCCCTCAACCAAACTCCGAATACCACGACGACTATCCCGGGAGTCAGTCTGTGGGGGATAAGCTCCATGGTCGAAAGGGAAACAACCCAGACCGTCGGCTAAGGTCCCGAATCTCTGCTAAGTGTGTAAGGAAGTCCTTTTTCTGTGACAGCGAGGATGTTGGCTTAGAAGCAGCCACCATTTAAAAAGTGCGTAACAGCTTACTCATCGAGAAAATGGGCGCCGATAATGAACGGGACTAAGCAGGGTACCGAAGCCACGGGTGCAATGGCGGTTCGCCGCTGTTGCGCGGTAGGGGAGCGTTGATAGGCAGATACAGGCCATACCGAAAGGAGTGGTTGCGGGCCTATCAAGTGATTATGCCGGTATGAGTAACGATAAAGAAGGTGAAAATCCTTCTCGCCGAAAACCTAAGGTTTCCTGGGGAAGGTAAATCCGCCCAGGGTTAGGCGGGCCCTAAGACGAGGCTGAAAGGCGTAGTCGATGGACAGCAGGTTAATATTCCTGCCCTTCGTTGTGCGATCAATCCGTAGTGCGCCCCCTCAAGGTGCAGCCCACGATAAGAAGTGAGGGTTCCCGAGAGGGCGAGGCCGATTTGTTGCCGAAGTGTGAGGCGAGGGGGCCGAGAAAAGCTACGGTGGCAAACAGCGAATCCGTACCAAAACTGACACAGGTGGGTGAGGCGCGAAGCCTCAGGCGCTCGAGAGAACCGTCCTTAAGGAACTAGGCAAATTGACCCCGTAACTTCGGGATAAGGGGTCCCGTCCCACTTCGGTGGGCGGGCACAGATAATCGGCAGCGGCGACTGTTTATCAAAAACACAGGTCTCTGCTAACACGTACAGTGGACGTATAGAGACTGACGCCTGCTCGGTGCGGGAATGTTAAGGAAGGCGGTTATCCCTTCGGGGAGAAGCTGGCGACCGAAGCACCCGTAAACGGCGGCCCTAACTATGAGGGTCC
>CBDUXT010000166.1:0-6391 GCA_965371245.1 uncultured bacterium
TCATCGAAAAAGAACCCTCGCGGCGCTCATCGCAAGAGGTATCAAGATCGAAGAATTGCCCTCGTGCCGAAGGGGTAAACCATGACCAAGCGGCGCTGTAGTATTAGACACGCTCTGAGAATGTCCACGATCTGGTTGATGGTCACCCCAGGCCGTAATGGAACCAGGAAGTCAAGGCATTTAGATGGTGACCGATCGTTGCATGAAGCAACGCATCGGGCACGACGGGTTCCATGTGTTTCTTGCAGTTGGGGCAGTAGTCACGGTGAATGGTGTACTCGGTGACCACCGGGCGAGTGTCTTCGGGAATGTCTTCGATGATCCGTCTGCGACTGCGCTGACAGCGTTGGAGTCGTCCGTCGCAATGTGGACAGCGTTTCAGAGGATGGGTTTCCCGTTCATCGATCCGTTCGGGTGTTTCACGCCGGTGGCCCGGATGCCCTTGCCGTGCGCCGGGCTTCTTGCGTCGCTTGGGCGTGTTCGGCTTGGTATAGATGGGCACCATGCCCGAAAATGTGGAGGGAGACGGCTGCGCGCCGCGCCCGTTTCCTTCCAGGTCTGTGATCCTTGCATCTTGTTCGGCGATGCGTGTGTTCTGCTCGACGATGTGTTTGGCCGCTGCCAGCAAGGCCATCGTGACCACTTCAGAGCCCAACTCGTAAAGGCGTCGCGCCTGCGCCTGGGTGAGTGCATCGCGCAGCGCAGCCTGAATCAAACCCTCCGTCGCCTTGCCGTGGACCGTCGTCGATGCCATGGGCGTTGAAATACACGTACAGCCGCGACAGCGCCGGTTACCTCTCTCAATATTCTTGCGACTTCCTTGGTATTGCAGACGGCTGACCTGTTACGACTCGATTACGCAAATGTCCGTGACGTGGAATGGCTGAGAATCGTTCTTCGGACGGCGTTCTCAAAAGCCGCTCTCCGCAGCTTCGGTTCGTTCGCTACAGTTAGTACATCGAACGATTCTCTTGAAGAAGTCATCGCGGTCATCAAGGGCGAAGCTGCAACGCCAACGGACGAGAATACCCTAAGCATCGACGATGACACCGGAACGGACGAAGAGAAGGAGGAGGACGCCGACCTCTTTGCACGGGCGAAAGAAGAAACAGAAGACTACTTGCTTCGGGCTTGGCAGGGGGCCGGTACGGCCTTTGAACATGTTCTAGCCGCCGTCCTTGATGCCATCGGCTACACCGCAACAGTAACGAGTGCCTCGAAAGACCACGGTGTTGATGTCATCGATCAACCCCAAGCAGCCATCCGCGGCGGAGGGGGTCGCCGTACTGACATATCAGTGTCACAAAATGAGTCACGTCTTGCACACCCCACGCTATCTGTCCAAGGGAACGGAATTGCCAAAGCGCGGCTACTTTGGGACGTTACGCGGGGGTCGAGGAACGCAGTCGAGAAAGCCGGGCGACATCGGTGTGTTCAGAACGGTGCTTGGCATGGTGTGGTGCGCCACGCCGGGGATCAGTGATCTTACTCGGCGAACTCAAGGTCGAACTCGGCGAGCGCGCGACGCACCTCCGACAACACAAGAGACTTTGCTTTGTAGATCTGGTTCGGCGTCGTATCGAAGATCTCACCGACGTCTCGTACTTCCTTTTCCTCGATGACGAGTAGATGGAAGATTTGATAGGCCCGTTGGGGCGCTCTTGCGCGAGCCCGCTCCAGGCCGAACGCCAGCCGCGCGTTGCGCCATTCCGTGTCCCACGCCGCGCTCAGGTCTTCCGCGACGGCGGCATCTTCGATATGCGATCCCCCTGCAATCGCGTTGCCTCGTCGATGGGCATCGATCGTCTTATTCACGACGAGCCGGCGCAACCAACTGCGAAACCGCCCACGACTTGGCTGATAGTCGTACGACTCGATCTTGCGCGCGATCGTCTCCAAGACTTGCGACCGAATCTCCTCGGCATCGTGGTGGGACAGCCCGCGACGCCGAGCATATCGATACAGCAAAGGCGCGTAGAGATCGTAGAATGTCTGCCATGCAGTCCGATCCTGCTTATCTCGGATTCGAACGAGCAGGCTCTTGCGTGTGCTATCCATGAGTTTCGATGGGGCAGGGACACTTCATGGTGCCGATTTGCTGGATCACTCTCGCTAGACTAGGCTAGCTCTCTGGGTCGTACTGTAGGTGCTCCGGGTGCTTTTCGCCAATCAAGTGGCCGGATGAGACCCGCAGAGACAGCCGAAGAGCTACGATGATGAAGAACTGTCCCGAACTGGTCGAGCTGGAAGACTTCGTTCAGGCTCGCCTTGATGAGGCGTCGCGTTTGCAAGTGCGCGAACACCTTGAGGCTTGTGACGCCTGCCGAAAGAAAACAGAGGACTGCAGACGCGACCATGAATTGGCAGACGAACTCCGCGGGGCCGTTCAAAGCACCGCCACCGTTGACGGTCGCCAACACATGGAGCCCGCTGACGCTTCCTCCCGCCATTTCCCACACATTCCCGGATACGACATCGTAGGCGTTCTCGGGAAGGGCGGCATGGGCATTGTCTACGACGCTGTTCAGCAGAGCCTCGGCCGGCGCGTCGCGCTGAAGGTCTTGCCCGCCGTCGTGGGAAGTATCAATCCGGAAGCCGTAACCCGGTTCGAGCGAGAGGCGACGGCCGCCGCACGGCTTCATCATCATAACATCATCCCGATCCATGACTTCGGCGAATCCAACGATGCGTACTACTGCGCAATGGAATTGGTCAACGGGCAGCCGCTCAGCGCGCTCGTGCCAAAATTGGCGGCGCTGCATGCCGATGGCAGCCCGAAAATGGACATGGCCCCGCTTGTTGGGGCAGACGCGCATGTTGAGGGCACGCCGCAAGAGAGCGATTCGCCGGCCGGTTCAGGATCCGGATCGCATACTACGCCGTCGAGCGGTTCGACCATCGGTCGGGGTCGCCTGTACTTCCAACAGGTCGCACGCTGGATCGCGGATGTGGCCGACGCACTTCACTATGCCCATCAAGAGGGCATCGTTCATCGCGACATCAAGCCGGCCAATCTCCTCGTTTCGCTGAGCGGCCGCATTATGATCGCCGATTTTGGTCTAGCGAAGGATGTGAACGACGAGTCGCTGACCACCACGGGATCACTGCTCGGAACACTTCGCTATATGAGCCCGGAGCAGGCGATGGCCAAGCGAATGCCCATCGACCACCGCACCGACATCTACTCGCTCGGCGCGACGCTCTACGAACTTCTGGCGTTTCAACCCGCGTTCACTGCCCGGGACGACAAGGAACTGCTCGGGGCGATCATCACACGCGAACCGAAACACCCACGCCGCATCGTTCATTCCGTTCCGAAAGACCTCGAAACCGTTTGCCTCAAAGCCCTGGAGAAATCGCCCGATGCGCGATACGCCACGGCCCGCGACATGTGCGATGACCTGCGCCGTTTCATCGAGGACTTGCCGCTCGCGGCCCGGCGCCCCGGCCCCATCGCCCGCACCGGGAAGTTCATCAGACGCCGCAAGGCCCTGTCGGCCGCGATGCTGAGCACGATGCTGCTGGTCATCGCGGGGTCGTATGTTGTGTCGCTACGCGGACAACGCGCGGCGAACATGCAGACGCGCATCGATGCGCTACAGACAGAGGCCTACAACGCCATCGGGGACGACCGGGATGAGGATGCGATCGCGCACTGCACTGAGTTACTTGGGCTCGATATTTCCGAAGACGTTCGGACCTACGCCCTGCATAACAGAGCCGTGGGCGCTAGGAAACTCTTCAGCAATAACGGCGGGAAGGACATGTCGTTGATTCACGCCGCCCTGGCCGACGTGGATGCGGTCCTGATTCTCGTCCAGGACGATTTCGGTATTTGGAACCTGAACGGTGTACTCCTCAAGATCCTAAAACGATTCTCTGCAGCGAAGGACGCCTATCAGCGGGCCCTTGAGCTCGCGCCGGACGACTCGGCCACACTCATCAACGTGGCGTCCATGGACGCGGTCCTCAATCACGACATCCAAGCGGCCAAGCAGAAGCTGAACAAAGCAACCACGACCGCGGACACACGGCAGGCAGGTGTCCAATCTTGGCGAGGTCTCGCGGCCATCCAATTACTAGAGAGCGACCCGGCCGCGCTAGCCTCGTTGGATGAAGCGCTCGCCACCGATGAGAAAAACTACGCCTGCCAACTACTCCGCGCACGTGCGATCATCCTTCTGGATGAATCAGGCACTGAGACCGACGCATTCCGCGCCGCGGTTCTGGCCGAATCCCAGTCCTCCACCCCACGGCCTCGCGTGCGACGAGTGCTGGCCCAGGCGCATCTGAGAATGACGCAATGGGAGAAGGCCCGCCAGCATGCCGAATCCGCACTGCAACTGCGCGGAGAGGCGTGTATTAACCACCTCATCCTCGCCATCGCCACGGCCAACCTGGGCGATTTGGCCGCGGCCGAGCAGCATCTCAAATCCGCGGAGGACGCCTGGCCGACCGAACTCGCCAAGCCCGGCGACTTCATCGCGTCGGCCGACGGGGGCGTGCTGTGGTTCGAGACGTACGACGAACTGGCGTCGCTCAAGCAGCGGGCTCGACGAGCAATAGATAGCCTACGCCACTGACAGCGTGTCCAAAAACGGGTTCCATCGAACCGAGCCGCGACCGTCAGGGAGCGGGTTTCTGTAGGAAGATCAGGCCGCTTCCTAACAGGCGCGGCTCGGAAAAGGATTGCTTCACCGCGCTCCTAAGGTTTGCTTCCGTAGATACTTACGACACTTCGGCCCCGGTCCGGCGATCCACAAACCTCGCCGCCGCCACGTCAGCCTCGGTGCTCCCTCCTTGGCGGGCGAGGCCTCTACCGCGGTATCGTGACTGCTTACGAAGCCACGTCGCCGACCGGAGAGGCCATCCATCGACCGCCCATCTCGCCCTGTGCAGCGTGTGTGCAAACCCGGCGGCGAACGGGGCTAGGTCAAGAACCAATGGAAGAATCCCCACTTTGCCATTGTGCGACAGGAATTATTTTCTTAGCATCGGGGAAGGTTTCGGAGAGTATCGCGTATTGCTTCATGTCACGCCTACGTCAGGCGAGGCCACGCTACATGTTTGTGGGCCGGAATCGGCCGCCAGCGGAAAGAGGAGAACGCCATGAGTGTTTCAAGAGTTCGGGTTGGTTTGGGTAGGCCGTTTGTCGCCATGATGGCACTGGCGATTTTCGGTTGGATGGTCGTGGCCGGGGCACAAGCGCAGAACAAGGTAACCGCCGACGTCGCGGCTGCTGATACCGATCCGACCGGCGCGGTCGCCGGGGTGCTTCCCGCCTGTGATCCAACAGCCGTGCTGGAAGACGGGGACGCTTTGGTTAACGGGTGCCTCCTGACGCTCGACCCCCGCGTGCCGCCTGATGGTGAATTCAACTATAACAGTCTAACCGTCACCAACGGCGGCATGGTAACGCATACGGCCAACGTCGCAGGGTTATCAATCTTCGTGAGTGGCAACGTGACGATTGATGCTGGCGCATCGATTTCGGCTGATGGTCAAGGCTTCCCATTCGGCCGGGGTCTGGGTGCTGGTTCGAGTTTCGGCGCCCTTGATGGTGGCGGCGGCTACGGAGGAGCGGGCGGAGACGGCGGAAACGGAGTAAGCATAGCTCGTGGTGGAAAAACCTATGGCGACTTTGAAATCACCATCACGGAAGCGATCGCGATGCCAACCAACTTAGGCAGCGGCGGTAGCGATGGTGGTGCCGGTGGTGGTGCGATCAAATTGCAAGTGGACGGTGCGCTAACAATTGACGGACGTGTCAGTGCTGACGGTGCTGTATCGACCGTAGATGGCGGAGGCGGCTCAGGCGGTAGTCTCTGGATCATCGCCGGTTCAATCGCAGGATCGGGAACGATTTCAGCCAACGGTGGTAACGGGTTTGGTGGTAGTGATGGCAACGACGGCGGCGGCGGCGGCGGTCGTATAGCCGTTGAAGCAAGCGACGACAGCGCATTCAATACATTCGCTGGAACAATCAAGGCTTTCGGAGGGTTCGGGTTCAATCGAGGCGGGGCGGGTACCATCTATCGCCCATCGCGAACCCCGACCGTGGATGTGTTGGGCACGGTCATTGTTGATAACGGTAGTCTTGCTGGTGAGGCCACGGAGTTCGGAACTGTCATTGGGAACGCGAACGAACTTCTTGCACACTTGATAGTCCGTAACGAGGGCTTGGTGGGGCACGCGCACGACGACGCTGGCGGACTCAACCTTCATGTTCGTGGTGACGTCACAATCGAAGCAGACGGTGCGATTTCAGCGGATGGTCGAGGATCCCCGTTCGGCCGGGGTCTGGGTGCTGGTTCGAGTTTCGGCGCCCTTGATGGCGGCGGCGGCTACGGAGGAGCGGGCGGAGACGGCGGAAACGGAGTAAGCATAGCTC
>CBDUXT010000167.1:0-6282 GCA_965371245.1 uncultured bacterium
ATGCGAACAAGCATGGGGCTTCTACGATACCAGACCGGTCACAGGGCTCGCGCCCCGTGCTCTGAAGACTGCCTGCCGATTCGGTCATGCACCCCTGCGTGCAGGGCAGCACCTGCGATACACTGACGCCAGAGTCCGCGGGGTGGCGCTCACGGCTCCGTCTCGTTGTGACGATCTCGCGGGAAGTGTCGCGGACCCACCCGAACGGGGACGGTTCGCGCCTTAGGGATACCCCCGACGGGTGAACAGTCACCGTCTACAGGCAGTGCGGTCCGTCCTGTTTGCGCTCGCGAAGCAGTGTGTCGGTGCGTCGAGCGATCTCAGCGTTGCATTCGGCCTTCAGGGCACGCTGCTCGTCTCTCTTGGCGGCGGCGCGGATGCGAGGGGCGTACGCCCGGCGAACGGCCGCACGGATGGCCTCGATCTGCTCGTCTCGAAACGCGTCGCGCATACCACCTGGAACGATGTTCAACTTCGCGTTGTCGCGTTCGGTCATGGCTGTCTCTCCCGAAGACCAAGACGGAAGGCGCGTCCGGGACGTACCCTACGCGGGTGTTACCGATGCCGATAGAGCAACCCGCCCGGGCAGGGTTGGTGATTGAACCGATGCGATCCCACATCGCAACGGCGCAGCACCACTGTTCCGGCTACTAGCAGCATGCACGCCATCATGGCGAGCCCCCACTGCGAAACCGTTGGAACCGCGACCGAAGTATCCGGCGACGGACCGATCGCGATGCCCAGGGGCTCGGTGATCCCCTCGGAGATAATGGCCACCATGTTGTCGCCACCGATGTCCGAACGCATGATGGTGCCGAAGGTCCAGTCGGTCCAAAACATCTGCCCGCCGGTTGGATCAATGGCCACATCGCCCGGCACGCCGGGAACGACCGTGACGAGATTCTCGGCCACGCCGCCGGGCAAAGTTGCCCGGCCGATGAATTGAAACTGGCTGTTCACCCAGTAAAGCCACCCGTTTTCCGGATCAAGGTCGATCTCGCGAGGGAACCCATTGTCCGGGAGGAACAGCTCGGGGGACGAGCCGTCGAGGTTCATGCGCGAGACCGAAGCCCTGACCCAGTAAACCTTCCCGCCGGCCGAGTCGATCGCAACGGCCGTTCCCCCCGCCTGGTCGGAAACTGTTTCCACGTTTGCTCCGTCCAGGTCGGCCCGCCTGATCCGCTGGCCTGCCAGCTCAATCCAATAGAGCTTTTGCCTGGGAAGGTCCAAGGCGACGTCGCGTGGCGTGCCTCCGGCGTTGACAAGTAGCTCGATGTTCGACCCGTCGAGATCGGCGCGTTGGATGCGGCCGCCTTTTTCGGCCCAATACATCTTCCGGGCGACAGGGTCGATCGCAATGCCGTCCGGGCGATCGAGACCGGTGGAGATCAATGTCTCTACGTTGTCGCCGTTAAACGTTGCGCGACGTATGGCGTTGTCCGTTCCGTCCGCCCAGTAAACCATCTGCGCTGCGGTCGGCGGTCCCCAGGCGAGGCATGCGGCGAACACAAGCATTGCGTGTATGGCGTTTCTCATGTCCGTATTGCCTCTCTTTCTCTCAAGCCGGACCGATGGGCGCACCCATCGCGCGTCTCGACGCGCGTTGGTAAGGATCGATCCATGGTGTCGAGATTGACGGCCCGCGATTGTTGTCCAATCGTGTCGGACCACCCCACCAAAGATGGGGCGATCACCACCAACTCACGCTGGGCGATTGGCGTGCTCCCCCCACCGATGGTGCCACTTACCATGGTAGCCCCAGAGCCTGGGATCCGCAAGTGGCGAATGGAGCGAAGCCCGGCGCGATAGGAAACGCCCTGACGCCCGCCTTCGCCGGGCATACGCCGGCAGCCGCACAGCTGGACGCCGGGCCTTGGTCCGACCGGAGGTATTCCGAAACACCGGCAGACGATGGATCATGCAACGCCGATCGCCGACGCGACCGCCTGTTGCGTGGTGTGCGTGATCGAGAGCAGCACCTCGTTGATGCCGCGCTCACGGGCAATCCGCAGGGTCTCATCGGCCAGCGTGACCACGGGTCGCCCGAGCCGATCCGGCAGGATCTCGATGTCGGTCCAGGCGATCCGGCCGCGCCAGCCCGTGCCGATCATCTTGAGGATCGCCTCTTTCGCCGCCCAGCGACCGGCTATGAACGGGACGGGGTCACGAAACTGTTCCGCCCGTTCGCGCTCCGCCGGCGTAAGAACGCGCGCGAGAAATCGTTCACCGTGGTTTTCGAGGATCTTGGCGATGCGGTCGCACTCGACCAGATCGATCCCGTGACCTTGAATGGACATCCGCGCAGCGTATCGCTCCTGGTCGACGCACGCAAAGCGGGCCTCCCGATCCATCGCCGCGTGCGCTTTCCCAGCCCACCGGGCTCGACGTCGCTCCTTGCGGGCGCCGACGCCCGGTAGACGCCGCGCACATCGGGCTATACAAAGGGCGCATGCACCGTGGAACCTCAGTGATCGTTGATGAACTGCTTTCCGGGCTGAACGACCCTCAGCGGGAGGCCGTCGCCCATACGGATGGACCGCTGCTCATCCTCGCGGGGCCTGGTAGTGGGAAGACGCGGGTCGTGACGCGGCGGGCCACCTATCTGGCGGCCACCGTCACTAGACCATCGCATATCCTGGCCCTGACATTCACCAACAAGGCCGCCAGCGAGATGCGCGAGCGAATCGCCTCCTTGGGCTTCGCGGATGGCATGACCGTTTGTACCTTCCACGCCCTGTGCGCCAAGCTGCTGCGGTGGCATCACGACCGGGCAGGCGTCCCGCCGAACTTCACCATCTTCGATCGCGATGACCGGCGGAAGCTCATCAAAAAAGCGATCGAGCGGTGCGATCTATCGACGACCAACTGGACCCCGGCAGGTATCGAGCAGGACATCAGCCGGGCGAAAAACGCTCTGCGGTCACCGGCCGCCTTCGCCGATGCGGCCTTCGACTTCCGCGGCAAGACCGTCGCGCGGGTCTACGAAGCCTATGAGACACTGCTAGCAGGAATGGGCGGGCTCGATTTCGATGACCTGCTGATGCGCGTAGCCATTCTGGTCGAGACCGACACCGCGCTGCGCGACGAACTCGAGGACCGGTTCCGGTACGTCCTGATCGACGAGTACCAGGACACCAACGCGGCTCAGTACCAGATCGTCCGGCGGCTGACCGTCAAGCGGACCAACCTCTGTGCGACCGGTGATCCCGACCAATCCATCTATGGCTGGCGCGGCGCCGACATCGAGAACATCCTTCGCTTCGAGCGCGATTACCCCGGGGCCAAGGTCGTCCGCCTGGAGCAGAACTACCGATCCACCAAGTGCATTCTCGCCGTGGCCGACACGCTGATCGCCGGCAACGTGACTCGCAAGATCAAGGCGCTGTGGACCGACAACGCCGAGGGCGTCAAGGTGCGCGTGCAGGAATGCGAGACCGGCGACGAAGAGGCCGCCTGGATCGCGCGGGACATCACCCGGAGACTCCAGAGCGGCGCTGACTCGGGCGATGTGGCCATCTTCTATCGAATCAACTCACTGAGCCGAGTCATGGAGGAAGCGCTCATCCGTGAGGGGATTCGGTATCAGATCGCCCGCGGGTTGGAGTTCTACGGTCGGAAGGAAATCAAGGACGTGCTGGCGTACCTGCGCGTGTTGCTCAACCCGGCCGACGACATCGCCCTCTTGCGGATCATCAACACGCCGCCGAGGGGCATCGGTGCGACGACGATCCAGCGGCTGGTGGAGCTGGCGACGGCGGCGGCGTGCCCCATCCACGGTGTGATTACGGGCGGCGGCGATCTCTCCGGGCTCGGTCGATCGACCACAAAGGTGGCTCGGTTCGGCGAGCTGCTCGCCTCACTTGCCCCGGCGATGGAACTGCCCGCGCCGGAAGCGCTGGAGACCGTGGTCAGCCGGTCCGGTCTCCGGGCTCACTATGCGGGTGAGGACGATCGCGAGGACGCCCCCATCAACAATATCAATGAGCTGGCCAGCGCCGCGTCGGCCTATCATAAAGACTTCCCCGAGGCGACCGTGCTGGAATGGCTGGAGCACACGGCCCTTTTGGGCGACGTGGACGCCGTCGATAGTGAGGCGGGCTCGGTGACGTTGATGACGCTTCACGCGGCCAAGGGGCTCGAGTATCCGATCGTGTACGTGATTGGATTGGAGGAGGGGCTGTTGCCGTTCCGCCGAGGGGGCGAGGGGGATTGTGATGACGAGGAGGAGCGCCGGCTGCTGTTTGTGGGCATCACACGGGCTCGGGAGCACCTCACGCTGTGCCGGGCCCGATACCGGATGCTGCGAGGTATGACGCAACGGACGGTTTTGAGCCCGTTTCTCGACGAACTGCCCCGAGATCAACTAGAATGGCTGGACGACGACCCGCGGCCCACAAGACGTCGAACGGAGGCCTTGTCCGCGAGCCTGCCCGATGATATCGAAGAGTGGGGCGCCGGAACGCTGGTGCGGCACCCGGCGCACGGACTGGGGCAGATCATGTCGATGCACCGCGGAGCGCGGCGTACGCACGTGGACGTTCAGTTTCGCGGTGGGTTGCGGCGGTCATGGGTGCTCGAGTTCGCCGAGCTCCAACGAGTCGATTTCGATGAGGTGGGCGACCCGGGCGAAGCAGTAGGAGCCTGATCATGCGACATGCGGTCATCATGGCCGGCGGCGCGGGTGTTCGACTGTGGCCGCTCAGCCGCAAGAGCCGACCGAAGCAACTCTTGAAACTCTTCAGTGGCACGAGCCTCCTGCGCCAGTCCTATGAGCGGGTGGCGGCCATGTTCAAGCCGGAGCAGATCCACGTCATCACGGGTCGTTCGCATCTTCCGATTGTGGCCGAGGAGATCCCCGAGTTGCCCGCGGCGAACCTGATCGGCGAGCCGACGGGGCGGGACACCGCCAACGCCGTCGGGCTGGCGTCCGCGATCCTCGCGCGCAAGGATCCCGACGCCGTCATCGGCATCTTCACCGCGGACCATCTCATCACACCGACGGATTGCTTTTGCCAAGCGGTGGAGAAGGCTTTTGGGGCGGCGGAGGAGCATCCCGACGCGTTGGTGACGATGGGGATCCGCCCGACTCGCCCGGACACGAACTACGGGTATGTGTGTCGGGGCGAACGACTTGGCGAGGGTGTTTTCGAGGTGAAGAACTTCACCGAAAAGCCCAACGTCGCCAAGGCGATGAAGTACCTCGCCAGCGGCGAATACTATTGGAACAGCGGCATGTTCACCTGGCGGGCCTCCACGATTCTTGAGCAGCTCGAGAAGCAACTTCCGCCGTCCCACGAGGCGATCAGCAAGATCGCCGACGCCTGGCAGACGGATGAGCAACAGGCCGTCCTGGAAAAACTCTATCCCGATCTGCTGAAGATCAGCATCGATTTCGCCGTGATGGAGCGGGCCGATCGCGTGCTCATCGTGGAAATGGGATGCCATTGGGTTGACATTGGCTCCTGGCCCGCCGTCGAAGCGGTCATCCACGCCGACGATGCGGGGAACGTGTCCGTTTGCGAAGAGGCGATCCATCTCGGCTCGCGCGGCAACATCGTGGTCTCCGAGGAAAAACACCTGATCGCCACGATCGGCGTCAACGACCTCGTGATTATCCATGCACCCGACGCCACGTTTATCTGCAAAAAGCGCGACGCCAACGGCATCAAGGAGCTGGTCGATAACATCAAGGCCAAGTTCGGCGACCGGTACCTGTAAGTCGAACGGCGCTTTCCCGAATCGAACGGCGGGCCATAGCCCGCCCGACTTGCCGGACTACTGATAACTGATAACTCACCACTGACAGCTTCTCACTCATGACTTTCCTCGGCATCGACTACGGAACGAAGCGCATCGGCCTCGCCATCGGCGACGACGGCACGAGGATCGCGTCGCCGATGACGACGGCCGACGCCCGTGGGAGCCTCGCCGAGCAGGTCCGTTGCGTTCTTGGCCATGCCGACGCCTACGATGTCGATGCGTTTGTCGTGGGGCTTCCCAAGAACATGGACGACAGCGAAGGCGAACAGGCCCGGCTGGTGCGCCGGTTCGGCGCTGAGTTGGCAGAGCAAACCGGGAAGCCGATCCACTACGTTGATGAGCGGCTGTCCTCGCACGCCGCGGACGAACTGCTCCGACCAGCAGAACTCACTCGAAGGCGGCGCAAAGCCCGACAAGACGCCGTGGCCGCCCAGGTGATCTTGGACGGCTTCCTGAACGGGACGGTGTAAGTTCGAGTTTCGCACTTTTTGGAGCCGTTTCCTGAGTTCTGGATGAACAAGA
>CBDUXT010000168.1:0-6281 GCA_965371245.1 uncultured bacterium
ATGGCACGGGTCAGTCTTCGCATGGACGAAGCCCCCGAACCCTGTAGGGTAACTCGATTCCGATGGTCGCTTTCGTATCGGGCATGGTTGAGTATCCGTGCGGAGCTATCCCCCCTGAGTCCGCGCGGGCTAAAGCCCGCGGCTCGGGAAGATGATTCCAGAGGCCATTGTACACTACGGTCCGAAAAAAACAAGAAATCTTTTTCTCGCATAAGTCGTGATGATTCAAAAGGTTAGGAGCGATACGGGGCTTGCATTGGCTTCCCGTCCGAAAAAAGTGTTGGACTTCGGCGATTCGGCGCTGTAGGTTTCTATCGGACCGACACACGGGTCGTCCGGGGTTTTTCACGTGTACAACCTGCTGGAGGCGGATCATGCACGCATTCCGGGTCGTTGGCGTTTTCACACTTGTGTCAACGCTCTCCCTGCCGAGTTTCGCCCAGGTTGTGCCCACGGAGGCCACCAGAACGATGCTCGACGAGACCCCTGGGCTGACCGCCCTGGTTCAGGATCAGCGGGTTGTCGCGATGTACGGCGTGCCCTGCGAGACCAACGACGGAACCAACCTGGACCAGTTCGTGGCCGACTTCGTCACCAACACCGGCGACGGTTTCGGCGTGGACGGCGTTGTTCTTGCACTCAAAGACAAGATCACGATCCGAAACGGCGGCCTGACGGTCTACACGTACTACCAGACGATCGACGGTCTCCCGGTCGATGGAAGCGTGCTGAAGATTCCGGTCATCCTCGATCAGGTCAATCAGGTCGCCGACATCATCGCTTACGCGGGCATTCGCCTGACTGCCGTACCGAATCCCTCGCTGCCCGCGGGCACGGTCACGGCCGCCCAGGCCGTCGATACGGTGGCAAACTCCCCCGACTTTCCCGACATCACGAACCTGCCCGATCCTCTTGATCCGAACACCCCGCCCGATGAGGTCATCTTCGAGGCGCCCGATGGCACGATGCATCGTGTCTGGCGTTTTGACGGCTGGGGCGACGGCGGATCGTTTCGGTTCTATGTCGATACGACGACGGGAGATATCGTTTTCGCTCAGAGTCTCCTCGTTGAGTTCGGTCCGACGGTTTCCGGCACGGTGAAGGGGCTTTCGACGCCCTGCTGTGATGCGGCCGGTACCCCGACGGAAGTTGCTCTTCCCGGTGTCGAGGTAAACGTTGAATTCGAACTGGTTTGCCCCGCGGGTTCCTTTCCGCCGGCGAGTCCGGATGGCACAACGAACGCCAGTGAGGCTCCGAATCCGGGACAGTACACGTTTCCCAACGTTGATCCGCTTCCCGCACGCGTCACGAGCCTGTTACGGAGTCGGCTGGTCGATGTCCTCGATTGTAGCACCCCATCCTCACCAAACTTCTTCGCCGACGCGCTAGGGTGTCTTGCCGACGCCGAGGCAAACACGCTCCCGAGGCTCCAGGAATGCGCAGCCGTCCCGACGGGACATATTCCCAGTACCAGCGTTGACCTTACCTTCAACGGTATACCAGACCCGCTCATCACGTCACAGATCAATGTCTTTGTCGCAGTACACCAGACCAATGACTGGTTCGCGCAGCTTCAGTCCAATTTTGACACAATCGACCAACCGATCAGTGCGATCGTTAACCTCCGCACTTCTCTTAGCAACGCTAACTTCAGTCCAGCTCCCCTAGCAATCCTGTTTTGGGATGGAGCGGAAAATCCAATCAACCCAGCCTATTCAACGATTATTTCGCATGAATATGGTCACTTCACCCTCAACACGTTGCTTGATCTCGCTACAGTTGATGCTGATTTCGGCGAAGGGATCGCGGACATCATAACATCGCTCGTTCATGACACTCCGGTGATCGGGTCCGGATTCTGCGGTGCAGGCAGGTTTGTGAGGGATGTGGATGAGCCGGACGTTCCGCTGGTCATCGATACCGGAACTGACTGTGCCGATTTCCCAGTGCGGGACAACCAAGGTCCGTGGTGTTTTGGGCTCAGTTGCTTGTCGGTTCACGGTCGTGGCCTTGCGCTGGCGGGAGCCTTCTGGGACTTGCGCACCGAGATCACCAAAACGCTTGTACTCGGCGGGATGAGTCAGCCGGACGCAGAGGCGCAGGCCGAGGCGCGAGTCGATCGGTTGTTCGTGGACTTTTTGTTCATCACCGACGGGCAACTCGATGAGTCGGTCCTCGTCGAGGTGCTGATCGCCGACGACGATGACGGCGTGTTGTTTGACCCCGCCACCGGGGATGTCGCTACGCCCAACGGCCCGGAAATCGAGGCTGCCTTCGTCGAGCTTCACCGATGGAGTTTTCCCAACTGCGACAAGCATGGGACGGTCGTGGTTGAATGGCAGGGACCTAACGATCCCCCGGTTCCTGGGATGGACTACGCGGTCCAGGACAACGTCTGCCCGCCTATCGTCACGCTGATAACGACGGAAAAAATGGAAGGACAGGACATTATCTCCGTTGAGACATGGCGCGTCGGTCGCAAGGACGACAACGGCGATCCGGACGATCTCGGCCAGATCGTGACCACGTGGCCTGTCGGCAGTGATAGCGACATCGAAGTCCGCGTCGGGACCACTCCGACGACCCCGGTCAAGAGCGTGACGGTCGTGAACATACCCGCGCAGAGCACGACGAACTACTCAAGCATCGCGTTGCGGCTCGGCGGGCGGTGCGAGGGTGAACCGGGCATTCTATGTAATGACGACGCGCCCTGCACGAACGGTGTGTGCGTGGTCGGGCGCCTGGGCGGGCGTGCCCGGAGTGAGGCCGTTGTCGCTACCGGGGTGGGCGGGCGCATCGGCGGCTTCGTGAGAGGCTCAGCGGGAGTCGTGTCGGCCCAGGCCATCGGGAGCGGAGCCGCTGGATTCGGTGACCTGACCATTTTGGGCGACGTGAGCGAACTGACCGTGGACAGCATTCCAGCGGACCCGAATGCACAGGGTCAGCCGGAGTCGGTGCTCCGTGTCGGAGGGATCGGCCAGCCCGGATTCACGATTAACGGCGCGCTGTTGGGTACACTGGAGGTGACAGGCGACCTTGTCGGGCGGTGCTTTGCGAATCGTTTTGCTGTTCCGTGCTCAACCCAGATGGATTGTTCTAGCTTTTTTCCCTGCGCGTCGGTACCACTGAGCATCCTGGGGGCCGGCGACTCCACGGGTGACATTGTCGTAACGGGGAAGATCACGGCGTTCAGTTCGATCACGGTGACCGGTTCGATGTCGGGCAACATTTCCGCTACGGGGGACATTCTCGGGGAGATAACCATCAACGACTTCACGGGTGACATCTGCGCGCCCAACCTGTTCGGGTTTACACCGGAAAACGTTGCAGATGAAGGCAATGCGGAAAACCTTGCCGGCATCAACTTCGGCACCGGTGGTACGGTTTGTGCCGCGCCGCAGACGCCAGCCAACGCACCGGGTTTCGCCAAGAATCGATATATCTCTTTTTTCATTCGCTCGCCGGCGCAGCTGGCGATCCAAGTGAAGGACGTTCTGAACAACGCGACCTGGTGGGTCGATCTACCTACCGACGTTAGTGAACTTTCCGGCAAGGATGATGCCACACCACCGACCTTCAAGGCCGCCTCGCACAACCCCCTATGCGTACCGGTCTATGCAAACTGGAAGGCGTTCGGCGTTGTGCATGTCTATCACGAGAGCATCGTTCCGGACGGCGTGTATGAGATCACCTCGACGATGGACGGTGAAGTTCTCACGGCTCCGCTGGTTGTGACAAACGGCAAATGGGGCGATGCCGTTGGATCTCTTGTAAACGGCATGTGGACGGGACCGGACGGCACGGTGAGTGTGCCGTCCGATGTCGTGGCGATCCTCGACAAGTTCACGAATCGCTCGGGCGCACCCTTGAAGTCACGAGCCGACATCGAGCCGTCAGTGCCAGACCTGAAGATTAACATCACGGACGTGACGCGGGCCTTGGACGCTTTTTCGGGGGCTGAGTATCCGTTCACTTCTCCTCCGGCTGAGCCGCCGTGCCAATAGGTTGCCGCAATCCAGCGGCAGAACAGGAGGCATAGACGTGTCTCGAATACTTGGATGTTCATTGATCACCTTCGTGTGGTGCGTGTCGGCGGCTGCCGGGACGATCTACGTGGATGCCGACGCCACCGGAACCGGCGACGGGCTGAGCTGGGCTAACGCCAAGACGAGCGTGACGGCCGGCGTGACCGCGGCAACATCCGGGGACGAGGTGTGGGTGGCCGAGGGAACGTATGTCGGGACGGTGACGATGAAGAACGGTGTGGCCATCATCGGCGGCTTTGTCGGCACGGAGACGCTGTCGTCGCAGAGTGACCCCGCGGCGAACCCGACGTACCTGAGCGGCAGCGACTCCATCCGGGTGGTCGAGAGTACGGACAACGATGCGACGGCCGAGCTGCGTGGGCTGCACATCATTCGCGGGAAGGTGAGCTTTCCTGAGTTTGGGTCGGGCCTGGAGATGTGCAACAGCTACGCCACGTTCACCGACTGTGTCTTCACGCGGAACCAGGCCGGTACCCTTGGCGGGGCAGTGTGTAACCAGGGCGGGGCGCCGACGTTTGTGAACTGCCGGTTCGTGGGCAACGACGGCAAGTGGGCGGCGGGTGCGATTTACAACCGCAATGAGGGAAGCCCCAGCTTCGTTAACTGTTTGTTCGCCCAGAACACGGCCTGGGAGGGTGGTGCGATTGTCTCGGCGTCCGGCACGCCGACGTTTACCAACTGCACCTTTGTCGGCAACTCCGCGACGAAGGGCAAGGGCGGCGCCATGTTCGACACACTTGGAACGGCCGTCCTTGAAAACTGCATCGTGTGGAACAACACGGCCTTCGAGACCGGCACGGAGGAGTTCTACAACAACGCAGTGGTTGGCGGAACCACGTCCGCGTCGTACAGCGTGATTCAGGACGACGACCCCAACGACGCGAACATCTATCCCGGGACGGGGAACATCGATGACGACCCCGCGTTTACAGTCGTTGAGAGTGGAACCTGGTCTGAGAACGCCGTGCTTTTCGCCGGGCTTACCACGTTCGAGGTGGCGACAAGCACCTGGACAGTCGATGAACTGGTCGGGCTCTTAATCAACCCGGACACCAGTGGCGTCGCCATTGCCGTCATCCAGAGCAACACCGCGACGGAGATCGTCGTTTTCGGCGATTTTACGTCCGTGCTAGCCAACGATAGCTTTGAGATTATCGATCCGCGCCTGGGATCGACTTCCCCGTGCATCGACACCGCCGACCCGGCCGGCGTGTCGGCGACCACCGACCTCGACGGAAACCCTCGGGAGGTACAGGGGATACCCGGCACGTGCAGCGTGGTGGTGGACATGGGCGCGTTTGAGTTCACGGCGATCGACTGCTGTCAGGACCCGGATTGTTCGTCGCCGACCCCAGTGTGCGACACATCGACATCGACGTGCGTCCAGTGCCTTTCCGACGGTGATTGTTCGGCACCTACGCCACGGTGCAAGACGTCGGCATCAGCGTGCGTCCAGTGCCTCACCAGTGGCGATTGTGGGCCGGGCGAGTCGTGCATTAGCAACAATTGTGATGGGGGCGGCCAAGGGGGCTGATCGGGGGTCGGCAAGACGAAGGCTCGGCTCCAGGCCGTCGAGCAGCCGTACGACGCGCTTTCGTTACTAAAGCCCCTCAACCCATCAGTCGGGCTTCAACATCCTCGTACGTCGGGCACTCGGCGTAGACCTTCTCGAATTCCGTCCGGGCGCGGCGGTGTTGGCCGAGTAGCTCATACACGCAGCCCCGTTCGTAGCGCAATGCTCGCAGCACTTCGGCGTTTCGTCCTCGCTTCTTGCGAAGAGCTGCGGTTAGCACGTCCCTCGCCGCAGAGTGCAAGCCGAGTGCGTTGAGGGCCTTCGCCTTGTAGAGCAGTACGGCCGCATGAACAGCCGAATCGTTCTTCACCTCCGCCGTCAGCGCGACAACCTGCTTGCAGGCTTGCTTGTCCCCGACATCCTCCACCAGCAGCTCTGCCAGGGACAGGGTGACGAGGATGTCACCGGGATTGCGGCTTCGAAGCCGCTTCAGGCAGGTGGCCGCATCCCGCCACCGTTGCTGGTGTTGGTGGACCTCCGCGAGGGCCAGCAGCACGCCTGAAATGTCAGCGTTGACGGCCGCCGACACTTCGTCCGTAATCGTCAGCGTAGCGGCAGCTTCCACGCCGTACTTGGCCAAAAACTTACCGAGCGTACCCCGGCGCACCGCCGCCGATTTCAGATGGCCCTCGGCCGCGTCGAACTTGCCCCGTTTCAGCGCC
>CBDUXT010000169.1:0-5933 GCA_965371245.1 uncultured bacterium
TGGCCGGGAAAGCGATAGGCCGTGGCGGAGCATGAAGATGCTCGCTGAGTCGGCCCCGGCGATGATGCCCGGCTGGATCACGACGCCATCAAGGGGATCGGTCCCCTGCTGGAACTCGGCCCCATCGGAGATGCCGTCGCCGTCGCTGTCGGGGTTGGCCGGGTCGGTGCCGAGGATGAGTTCACCCTCATCGTGAAGGCCATCGCCGTCGGTGTCCGGCGACCGCGATTCACGGAGCAACACAGCGGGAAGGGACAGCGTCTGACCGCTTGGAAGCGTCGTGAAATCAAGGAATCCGACCAAGCCGGTTGCTTCCTGCAGAACGCCGAGTTGGTAGGGCGTTGTCGGCGTAAGCAGCGTCGTCGGCATGACCGAGGCGTCAACAATGTGACGAGTGCTGAACCCACTCGAAAGGTTCGTCGTCCGCAAAATGTGCCGGCCGGTTTGCTGTACGAGTTGTACACCACCGGCCAGTCCTTGCATGACGTTGACGGAGATACCAGCCGGCGGTGGACCGGGGAGATCTTCAACGAAGACGCCATCACGTGTATAGACAACAACGTGGCCCTCGGGGTTGAAGAAGTTCCGGTCATCCAACGCGATCACGATTGCATTATTCACGACGACCACACCCATGTAGGCGCGGGTGGCCGGGTCCAGGCCTGGAATGTCTGACAAAACGGGAAACGAAGACGTGATCACCCCGTCATCCGGATTGATCTTCAGCACACGATTGCCGCGCCGATCGAGTGCGATGAGTTCGTCCGGACCGGTGGCGGACGCCAATCCGCCGATCAGATCGAAGTCCTCGGCCGGATTGGCCAGCCATACGTTGAGCGTGCGCTCAACAAAGCCCGTGGAGGTGTTAATGACATGGATATTGTCTTCGAAAGCATCCAACAGATACAGTTTGTCGATCAGGAAGGCGAGTCCTTCACGGAAGAACGTGCCATCGGGAATTATGAAGGATCGCACATCTTCAAAACGCAAGAACGGTTCGGGAAAATCGGGATTGTCGCCGTAAATGGTCGCGACCGGAACCGCCGAATCCAAAGTCATCTTGAATACGGTCCGCGTACCGAACGAGTTGGTCCAGTACAGGTTGAACCCATCAAAAGCCAGCCCGCCATTCGTAAAACCCGTGGGTGTACTCACGGTCGCCTGTACTGGTTCACCCGGGGCGAAGAACCGGCGTACCACCGTGAGACATGATTCGCCGGACGTATCTGACAGCACACACAACCCTGTGCCGGGGCAGTCTGCGGCTTCGGAACGGGCAAGCCTGTCGTTGGTCCCGCCGACACAACAGCGCGGGGCTCGTTGCAATTCGGCGATTGTGCTTGTGCCGTCGGCCATTAGCGCGAAGACCTTCGGGATCGGGGGAGGCGGCGGGGGATCAGGCTCCCCCGGTGGTGGAGGGGGTGGATCGGGTGGAGGGATCGGTGGAAATCTTCCGCTACCGCCGCCACTTGTGGGAGAAGGAGGGGTTGGCGGCGGCGGCCCGGGGAATATATCACACTTTGTGGGTGCGTTAGGACAAACCCCGTGCCAACCGGGCGATGTGATTCCGCTGCCGGGATCGGTTGTGATGATCGTGCCGTCGTCGGAAACGGTCATCGTTCCCCGGCCGACCCATTCACCCTGGTCGTGGTCGAACGAGAGCAGAATGGTCTGCTGCCCCGGAATCAGACCGGAGACGTTGGGGATGGTTATGGCAGCAGGGGTATCAAAATTTGCGGCGCCCGGCGCCTGAATGGTGATGTCGAACGTGTGCGGCGTCTCGGTCGGAACCGGCGCGGGAAGTCGCGTGGAATCGACGGGGAAGATGCCTGCTGTGGTTCCCGGGTTCCCGTCGTTGTCGGTCAGACTGTTCGGAGGGATGTCGAGCTGCAGCGCCATCAGCGTGCTCTCGGGAGTGCCCGGGAAGATTTCCTGAAGTCGGGCCAGTCCGCCCGGGCTGAGGCCAACGTTGGTTTCGGTATCCGGCACAACCGTTACGAAACTGTCGTCGGTCACCAATGGGAGGAAAATGTCGAAATCAAGCTGGATCGTTTGCCCCGGCGCGCTGTCGAACTTCTTGGTGATCGTGGCATAGAACCCACCGGGTGGCGTGCCAACCACGCCGCTGCCGTTGATCTCCACAAAAACCACGGGAACCGGAACATCTTGCATCTGAAAAAAACCGTCGGCGTCCGTCGTAAACAGTTCTGGTCGGGGCAAATTACCGGGATTCCGTCCAGGCTTAGCCGGACCCCTTCAAGCGGTACATCCTCGCCAAGCGGACCCGGCGTACTGGCCAACACTCGGCCGGCGATATTGCTTCCCGGAATGCGTGTCGTCGAGCAGGTGTTGAAGTCTACGATGGCGATACCGCCGGGTACGCCGTCGGCATCGGCGTCGATCAGGTTCCCTCGGCCGTCAAGAATGCTGCTGCCGTCGATCGTCACGCGAACCCGAGCCGCCGCGGGAAGGGGCGGGTCGTAGAACAGACGCACGGACCGGCCGTCCGTTGTTGGCCGGATGAGCGCCGGAAGCGTCTGCCCGCCGAACGACGCGAACAGGTTGCTGGCCTGGATACTGGTCGTGTCGATCGGATCGGAGAAGTTCACTACGGTTTCACGCGTGAGCGCGACGTCCGACTCACCGCTGATGGGTGAAGTGGCTTCGATCGTCGTCAGCAGATCCACCGTAACCAAAGCCGCTGCGGTAACGCTTCCGTTCGTAGCGGTGATGGTCGTCTGCCCGTTATCGACCGGTGAGACGACACCGTCCGCCGAAACGGTAGCGATGGTCGGCGCGCTGCTCGCGTAAAGGGTGCCCTCCGCAGCGAGGGTCACGTCCAGCATCGTACCATCACTGAGTGTCCCGAGTACGGCCAACTGAACGATCTGGGATCGCAATGTCATGACGGGCGTGGCCGGAGAAACCACCATGCTTGCGAGCGCCGGCGCGGTTTCGACTAAGAAGGCTCCTTGAGCCTGTGCGACATTGCCCGCTTGATCCGCGACGCTGACTTGAACCGTATGAAGACCATCCGGCAGGTCCGTCGCTGGAACAAAGCTCACGGAGGTTCCCAATATCTCCGCGTCGGCGGTTACGTCGATTGCGTTGAGAATCAGACGGACCGAATTGATATCGATCCCGCTTCCGATATCGGCATAGTTCGCTGACACGGCAGGACGGGGATTCTCGATGGTTGTTCCGTCTTCGGGTAGCAGTCCCGTTATGATCGGTGCGGTGCGATCAGCCGTGAAGGAGACCGACGCCCTTGTGAGATGACCGGCCAAGTCGCTCACGTCCGCCGTAAGGATGTGATCGCCTTCCGACAGCGCAACATCGGCGAGCAACGAAACTTGTAGTACGGATTGCGTCAGAGGCGTGAACAATCCCGTCACGGCCGCCCCATCCAGCATGATCGTCAGGTTGTCCGGGTCAAGCCCCGCAATGTCATCAGTTAGTCGAAGCTCCGCTTGGATCGTAGTGGTATTAGGGAATGAGCCTCCGCTTGGGGTGAGCCACGCGGCACTTGGCGGCGTGGCGTCCTGTCCCACGATCTGCACGTTCAGTTGACCGCCGGGTTTTCCACGAAGCTCGACGGAAATGGTGTTTGCAGCGAGGACCGCGACGGGCACATCGAGGATCGATACGCTCTGGCTGAAGTCGTTTGACTGAAGAACTTCCGTTCCGTTGAGCGTCAAGATGGAGCTGGACACGCGCCCCCTGGACAAACGATCTTCCGTGTCATCCTCCAGATTGCCGTTGATGACCCGCAGGCTCCAGACGGTGTTGGGGTTGAGCACGTCAAAGGTGTTGGTCACCGTAATCGGATCGCGCGTGCCGCGCGTGTAGGTCTTATCGAACACGATGAATTCGCCGGCACGGACACTTGGGCCGTAGCTCAAGCTCGCGAACAAGAGTACACATGAAGCTGATGCGGGTATCGGGCGAATCCTTCGTTGATGCATTGCTCTATGCTCCTCCAAAGCGCCGAGAATGAATGTCGGCTTTCAACAGCGCACGCCCATGGGACTTGAGGCTACCTTTAGCGAGCCCTCGCCCGAGGGCGGTTCGGCCCTACACCGCCTGATAAGGCGCGAAACAGGCAGCACGGAGACAAGAAAACCTTACGGTTTTTTCTGAAACAAGCCCTGCGGGCTCCGCCTGGCCACCGTAACCCCTTGCAGCATTGAACTTTGCGACCCGGCCGAGTATTCTGACACGTGTGCTCAGTGTGGTCTCCGGCGCTCCTGGTGGCCACTCTCAGAGTCGATGCCGCGAGGGAGGAGAGAACGTGCCGGAGGTTAGCAACGGCAAAGCCCTAGACCGGTCCACAGCGTCCGAACTCATACCCGTGGTCTACGACGAACTCAAACGTCTGGCGGCGTCATACATGCAGGGCGAGCGGCTGGATCACACCCTTCAACCGACGGCGCTGGCCAACGAGGCCTACCTCCGACTGGTCAATGCGAAGGGTATCGAGTGGCGCGGCCGGGCCGAGTTCCTTTCTTTGGCCGCTAGGCAGATCCGCAAGGTCCTGGTGGATCACGCCCGGCGTCACGGTGCTCAAAAGCGCGGCCGCGGCGTCCGGAAAACTCCGCTTGTTGACACACCTGACGATGTCGTTGCGCCGGTAGACGATCTCATGGAGCTCGACGAGGCGCTCGACGAGCTGGCCGCGCTGCACGAACGCCAGAGCCGGATCGTGGAACTTCGCTTCTTCGCGGGCATGAGTGTGGCGGAAGTGGCCGATGTGCTCGGCGTCTCAGAGGGCACGATCAAGGGGGACTGGACCACCGCTCGGGCCTGGCTGCGTCAGCGCGTGAGCCGATAGCGACCGCGCGGCTTCCGTCGGGTTTTCTCTGACTGCGACGCGGTTGTTTTTCGCCTCTTCAGGTGGAGACCGCAGATGATAGGCTCGGAACGCCACAAACGCCTTACAGAACTTTTTATTGCCGCGTCGCGACTGTCGCCCAGCGAACGGATTTCTTTTCTAAGCCATTCGTGTGCGGGCGACTCCGATCTCCGGGCTGAATTGGAGGCGATGCTCGCGACCGAAGACGAAGCATCCGGTTATCTGGAGACACCGGCGCTGGGCAACGACTTTCGGATCTACCGGCCCGCAGGGAAGCAGCACACTCACGGGACTTTGGCCAAGTAGCCATACCGTTGGATCAAATGCTCTGATGCAACCACTTCGCCGAAGTTACCCTTACGCGTACGGTCATTCTTTGGAAGTTCTTCACGAAAGAAACGCGCTAAACTCGTGTGGCCCAACGCCGCAAGACGGTCTGCAATTCATCGACGATGGAAGTGATGATCGACAATCGCTCGACTGAGGGAATCGCGGATAGCTTCACGGCTTCCTTCAATCTCGGACAGGGGGTGGTGCTCAAGCTGCGTGAAGGGCTGTGAAGCCCCGAGAGTCAACCAATGGAGGTCATATGTGTCACGGCACAGTTGAGGTGTGCTGTCATCATGATCAGGAATCGAAGTTCTAGCCGTCATGCCGCATCGTCTTCATAGGTCACGATAGAGATCGTGTCCGCCAGCCACTTCTCGAAGCTGGGGTTGTCACTGAACTGTTTGAACAGCTCCGTGTGGTCGGTCAACATGCCGATAACGACGCTTTGCAATGTCGCCCGCGCTTCAACACACTTTAGTAGCTCCAAGTCTCACGACGAACCGGCAGGCGATTGAGCACCTGGCGACGGAACCGCCACTTGGGCATGAAGCGATCCATCAGGGCGACGAACCGGGCGTTGTGGGTCGGCTCCAGCAAGTGAACCAGTTCGTGAGCCACGATGTACTCAAGGCATTCCGCCGGCTTCTTGGCCAGCTCGGTGTTAAGGCGGATCGTGCGTGCCAGGTGGTTACAGCTTCGAATGGCACTGCCGCTGTTTCTGAGGCGTGAACGCGGTTGCGTATCGGCTGGT
>CBDUXT010000170.1:0-5697 GCA_965371245.1 uncultured bacterium
TCTCACGCCGGAGATCTTATACTCCGGCGGGAGACAGCCTTTCATGGGATTACAGCGATCATACAGGATATTGTGCGTCGTGGGCGAGCGTGAGAATCTGATCGACGGGAACGCTGTGTCGAGTCTCTTCCGGCCCGTCCGGCCGGACGATGCGAAGCGTATCGACGATGGGCGTGCCACCTCGACCGACAAAGGGCTCGGCCAGCCGCTTGGAAGCCCGGGTGGCGACATCCAGAAGGTGAGCATCGCCGGGATTCCAAGAGACGGGCGGCCGCTGTGGCTTGTGGCGGCGATGGTGTTGGGCAATGTCAAACGTCCTGCCGTTGACGACCGCTGGATCGCGATGCTTGTCGTTGTCGAAGTCCACGAAGCCGGCCACCTACGTATTGCGAACGGAGTCCCATTCCTAATGTGTTGCGGTGGTTGCAGTGAATGTGACAGCAGGGGGTACCCCATTCTTGCGCGGCAAGCGTGGGGAATGGCTGGACCCAATGCCGGTTCCTGAGCGCCGTCCGTCCCCCACCCTTCGCCGGAAGCGAAGCATGGGGCACCCGTGCGATTGACTGTGTGGAACAAAAGGAACGTAGGGCGGGCTATTGCCCGCCGTCTTGTAGTCCAACGGTGGGCAATAGCCCGCCCTACCCGTTATGGGCGTGAAGATCAGCCCATTTTTGTGTTGACACGCGTGTGGGCCGGCGGTAGTATGCCGTTTAGGGCTTGATCACAGATCCTGCCCTGGGCCACAAGGGGTTTTCAGGCCGGTTTTCGTCGGAGGCGAGTCGTGAAGACGAGAGGCACTCTGATCGCTGCGTGCGTGTTGCTGGTTCTTGGAAGCGGTGCGCGGGGGCAGTTTACGCCCGGGCACGTGTTCGTGGCGGACATCGACGAAAAAAACTGCACGTTTCCGGCCTTCGCCGGGGGCGACCGCATCTGGGAGATCGATCCAGCGACCGGCAACGTGACTCTGTTCGTCGAGTTGACCGCCGAGCAATGCGGGCTGTTCAGCGGGCTCGCGTTCACGCCGGACGGGTCGCGATTGCGGGCGTCGTTGTCGCGTGGTCAGATCGTGGAGTTGGATTCGGAGGCGAACCTCAGCGTCGTCCTGGACGGCGCCGATGGGATCTCCCAGCCGAGCGCGCTCACCTACGACGCCGACGGGAACCTCTACGTCCTCGTCGTCGGCGGGGAGGGCGCGCTAAGCGCCGGGTTGGTCCTACGTTTCGCCCAAGGGGGTCCACCGGAAACCGTTTTCGCCAACCAGCAACAAGGGATCTTTTTTTCGCGTCTTGGTGACATGGCGTTTGCCGCCGACGGGGATCTCTATGTCGCCGACATCCTGGGAAACAGGGTGCTGCGCATCGCGCCGGCGGGAAGCGTATTCGTATTTGACGAGTTTGTCCGCGCGCATGCGGTGACGGCTGACAGGGGTGGTCACGTTTACGTCGGAACGGACCTAGGTGAAATCTTCCGGTACGACGCGGGCGATCCGGGCTCGAAGGAACTACTCGTCGACCTAAGAGAGTCTACCCCTTTCATTTTTCCTACGATGACCATGTCGCCCGATGACAGCAGGATCTACGTTGAAACGGTTTTCAAAGAACTCTTCGCGGTCGATCCGGTCGATGGGACGGTGACGACAGTCGCGACTCTTTCCGAGGCGTTTCTCACCATTGAGGGGATCGCGGTTGTCCCTCTTACTGACAACGACGGGGACGGCGTGTTCAACACCGAGGACAACTGCCCAAGCCACGCCAATCCCGATCAGGCCGACTGCGACAACGACGGCACGGGAGACGTATGCGCAATCGCCGAATGCACGGGCGACCCGGCCTGCGCCGACTGCGACCTCAACACGAAGCCCGACGCCTGTGACCCGGATGGTGACGGGGACGGCACCATCAACGCCTGCGACGCCTGCCCGACGGACCCGGCCAAGGTGTCACCTGGCCCCTGCGGATGCGGAACCCCCGACACCGACACCGACCTCGACACCATCCCCGACTGCAACGACCGCTGCCCCGGCGAAGACGACCTCCTCGACGAAAACGCCAACGGCCAACCCGACTGCCTGGAAGACATCCAGATCCCGACACTCTCCACCTGGGGAGTGGTCATCATGGCGGTGCTACTGCTCGCCGTGGGTCGACGAGTCTTCGGCAGTGGCGTAGGCACGTAGGTCGGGTCATCGATCCGGCATTGTTTGACTGCGTGGAGAATCGGTATTGTATAGGCGCTGACCGGGCGGCGAGCTCCCCACCGTGCGTAGCTGTGGCTGCCACGGCAATGCAATGATGGGGACAGATCCGAATGTCACGCTCGGGAGGTGCCGGGTCGATGACCCGACCTACTGGACTTCTCGGGCCGTATCGCGGTTGCTGCAGTGAATGTAACGGCAGCGGGTCCAGGGCCGGTGGCCCATCGTTTGCGAAAGCAAAGGGTGGGGTCGCAATGATTGGGCAGACGTAAGGTCTTCGACATTCGACCATCGTGCCCCCACCCATCGCTGCGTGATGGATGGGGCACCGGCGCCTCACGGCAACGCAGTCACCCAGCTACAGGCCGGAGGGCGCATGCCTGGAAGGGGCTGCCACCCTGCTGATCGAGTTCACTTTCAGGCGGGCTATTGCCCGCTTCCTTGTAGCCGAGCTTGTAGCGGGGCGGCGGGCGATAGCCCACCCTCCGTTCCTTCTACGGCGCACACGGATCAATCGCGCCGGGACCCGCGAAGGGGTATCGCGCGCCCGCGAAAGCGTCCAATGTCCGGGTGACCTCGAGAATGTTGATGAGCTGGTCGGGACGGTTCGGGTCTATATCCACCCTTGTCTTGGTCAGGGCTCCCGGTACATTGCGCAATTTGTCGATGATCGACACGGCGTCGAAGACCACATCGACCGTCCCGTTCGGCGGGCTGCAGGGCGTCATCATGCAGTTGCCGACCAGGTCGCCCCAGCGACTGGTCACGACTTGCAGCGGACCCGAGAGGTTGGCCTCGTCGTCCAGCGAACAGCCGCCGCCGACCTCCCGAACTTCGTAGGCGGCGCCGGGGATAATACCCTCGTGGTACACGCTGATCGTCCCCAGTGAACCCCAGTCTGTCACAAACGGATCACACTGCAACCTCGCAACGAGGAATGTCGCAAAGCCGGGTGCACCCGCTGGGTCCCGGTTGCCGTTGTGCTCGACAATCGTTTCGGGAGGCCCGACCCACATCGAACGACCGTTGGCCACGTTGTGCGGCGGCGGCAGATCGACGAAGGTCACCTTGAACGCCGTCTTGTGCCCCGGGTTGCCTGATGTGAAAGAGAGATAGCGGTTCTTGGCGATCACGATCGGCTCGGGCATCGGCGCGACCGCCGGGAAACACGTCATGCATTCGTTGGCGCAGGTCTTGCTTGGGTCGAACAGGGTCTCGAAGCCGTTGTCGATAGCCATGGCCGCACAGCCGGCGGCCGTGACCTGATCGGTCACGCCAACGGCCGGCTCGGCATCCAGGTTGCAGCACTGACCGACCGCGACGGTGATCTTGGCGGGTACCATGCCGACGAGATCGATCATTTCGCCACGGGCGTCGAGCGCGTTGGAAAACGGAGCCGGCTTGAAACCGAGCGTAAACGTGCCCTTGGCGTCGGCCGACGTGGTCATGTTCAACTGGGCGACGTTCAAACCACCGGCCGGGAAGGGGTCCGGTGGAGAGATCGCCGGGCCATTCAGATGCCCTCCCCAGCGGATCTCCGGTGGAGTGGTCTCAGTCGCAACAAGTACATCAAGCCCCCGGAAAATATAATCCGCCCGACTCTGGGTGAAATAGGCGAAGAGGCATTTCCCGGCGTTGCAGAACGAACCCAGGCCGCCATTGATGCCACCACGGCAAACCTCGTTCAGGGGCGGCCCGGCGTCGGGGCACTCCGACGTCGCCGCGCATAGCCCGCCACTGATCGAACAGGCGCCACCGAACGCGGTAATGCAGTCGGCATCGGTGGTACACGACATGTTCATTCTGTTCAGTACGCCGGTGATTCCGCTGGTGAAACCGGCTGTGTCGATATCCGACGTGCACCCACTCAGTTTGACGCCGCATCCGAAGGCATCGTTGAAGGGGTCAACAGCGCCGCAGTCGGCTACTTCATTGGCCCGGCTACAGGGCATGCCGTCGTTGGCACCGCCGACGCAGATTGGATTGGGGTCCGGGGCGAAATTACTGAGCTGAAGGTCCATCATGACGTTCTCACCACCGGCCACCATGATGATCTCATTGCCCTCGATCCGTGCGCCGTCAACCAATGCGCCGAGTGCACCGTTACCCGTGGGTACGAGGCTCATCGTGACCTCCGCCTCCGCCAGGACGTTCAGCCAGAAGTTGGAACAAGCGTCGGTGGGTGACCGCGGGTCGCCACTGCACCTTGTTCCGCCGAAGAACCCGAGCGTCATGTCCTCGGCATCGCCATCGACGCACTGGTTCCGGCTGCCGTTCGGGTCGTCGCAGCAGACCAACCCGATCGAGTAGTCGCACGCGGCGCCGTCACAGTCATCGCCGCAGCAAATACCATTGCCGTTGGTCTCGCCGTCGGTGTCGAGCTGAAACTCGAAGAGCCCGGTACCAAGACCGGTCAGCGCATTGAGACGCTCGTGGTCGTCGGCGCCCACCTCGGGGGCGTTCCGGGAAAGCACCCACCCGAACCGGCAGGCGTCCGAGGTTACCACCACCCACACTCTGCTGTGAGGCGTGACCACCGGCGGATCGAGCTCGCCGCGGAAGACGATCTTGGTGTTGACCGGCACGCCACTGAAGGTGACCTGCGTTCCAGGGATGGGCGCGGCGGAAAACCCGATGCCCGTCGAGTCGAACGCGTTCAGCGGGTCACCGTCCCAAAGTTCCATCTCAACAAACGCAAGGTCCTGCGTATCCGGGTCCGAGCTGCTGCGGAAGGCGAGGATCTCGTATGACGTGACCGCCGTCTTCCCGGCCTTGAAGCCGCCACCGAAGACCGCGCCGTCGGCCTGGAAGATTCCGGGAACGGTAACGGCCGGCGTGAAGCAGTCCTCGGCGATGCCACCCGGGCAGTCCGGATCGCCGCTTCCGCCCGACGTCGTTGCCCAGTTGAAAAAGAACGCCGTCTGGTTGTTGCGACCCGCGCTGAAGTTCTTGTAGACGAAAACCTCGGCCACGTGCGCCGCGACACGACCACGTCCCTTGGCTTCGTCGTTCAGCAGGATGATGGTCCGCGCGCCTGGGGGGACATCCTCCTCCACGATCCGCAGGTCTTTGAAATGCGAGATGTCGATCCCCTCAAGAAGCCCCCTGCTTGCCGGATCCTTGATCACACGGTCCCGTTCGCCGAGCCTGGGCTGGGCAAAGACGTCGGCACTGCCGAGCACGAAACTGATGACAAGTGCGCCCACCCACAAACGCTTTTCTAATTTCATCTTCCAGCTCCCACGGGGTACGTGCCCCGGCTTCCAAGATAACGACCCACGACGGCCGCCGCCGCCCGAACTTGAGTATTGCCAAGACACGACACGAACGCTCTCTCTCATAGCGAGACCTGTCTGACTCATTTCCCTATCCGCGAGGCCCGCTTCGGGCTCGCTAGAAACCGTGCCGTCGCCTAGCGTTGGTCACGTAGGCTGTCGTTCCGTCGGGACGGAGTCTTGCCGGTCGGAACCACACCGGCGGCGAAGGCGGCCATGTCGTCCGCG
>CBDUXT010000171.1:0-5636 GCA_965371245.1 uncultured bacterium
GCGGCTCTGACTCGGCAACGAACCCGCAAAACGACGTGTGACCATGCACTAGTGCTGCGACACAGATCAATCGATAGGTGCGACGGTCCGGCGCTCCAGACCGGGTCTTCGGACGGACAACACGGCGGTGCTGCGGTTGGCCATGGCACCCATCGTTTCATGCATGCCGGACCACTAAAGCCGGGTGGCAGGTGAGCGCACTGCGCGTTTCGACACGATCAGCCGCGGCTGCTTCGCCGTGGGTTGCGTCCGGTGTCACCGGTGCCTGCGCCGGACGGATCGTTTGGGTCGGCCGACGTGCCGGTGCCGCCTGTTCCGCCGGTATCGAGCGGCGGGATCAAGCTGGACAGATCGGGTACGATCGACGGGAAGCCGGCGCGTTCCAGGAGGAGGTTGCCGAAGAAAACGGCGAACTCAAGAAGCTGATCCGAAAGGATTTCGACCGCGTCCATGCGAAAGAGCGCCAGCGTACCGAGGGTGGTGGACGTGGTGGCGGTGATCCGCCCTGCCCCCCGCGCCGCGGCCGCGGCATCCTGGGCTCGTGCGACGCCGGCGATCACCATGTTGCCCGGAGCCCGGGCGCCGGCGGCTCGGTTGTTCGCGTCGGCGGTGCCGCCGAGGATGATCGATTGGGCGTTGGCGGTGGATACCGTGGCCAGGCCGAAGCCGACCACCAGCAGGAAGATTCGCGTCGTGGTTCTTGTCATCGCAGTTCCCCGTTGACGAACTCCGCGGAGCTACGGGGTCGTCGCACCTCGTCACTCCGTTCGTACCCTATTATTCGGTTCTTGGAGCCAAATGCCAATCTGAAAACTGTCACGCGACCAGATTTTCCACACCGTATGGTGTGCCGCTGCTCTTAAGCAGTGCCGATCGCGGCTTTCGTGGAACCCGCCCACTGGTCAGGAGCAGTGGTACACCCACAAACTCAAGGTTGACCGTACACTAGTCGGACGCGTCCGGCGCGTCTGGGGTAACCGCATCGGGACTGGTTGATTCGGGCGTGTTTGTCGATCCACCGTTCTCGGACGTGGCCGGGTCTTCGGGCTCCAGCTTGGCGACGGCGACGACCTGATCCTTCTCGACGAGGCGGATGAGCCGGACACCCTGGGTGGCGCGCCCGATTTCTCGCACGGCACTCAAATCGGTCCGAAGCATCATCCCGCCCGCGGTGATCATCATCAGTTCGTCGTCGTCTTGAACCGCTAGAAGGGCGACGACCTTCCCATTTCGCTGGGTCGCCTTGATGTTGATGACCCCCTTCCCGCCGCGCTTGGTTTTTCGATATTCCTTGATGCTGGTTCGCTTGCCGAAGCCGTTTGCGCAGATGGTCAGCACCGAATCGCCGGGATCGGCGGCCACCATGGAGACGACGGCATCGCCTTTTGCAAGTGCCATTCCGCGGACACCCCGCGCGGAACGGCCCATGGCACGCACATCCCCCTCGTCGAAGCGAACGGCCATCCCGCCACGTGAGCCGAGCACGATTTCGTTTTCGCCAGAAGTTCGTTCGACGTTGATCAGTGAATCCTCCGGATCGAGGTTGATAGCGATGATTCCGCTGGCGCGCGGACGGCTGAATGCCGACATCGGGGTCTTCTTGACCGTCCCATTGGCCGTGGCGAAAAACACGAACGACTCGTCGAATGTTTTGATGGGCAGGACCGCGCGGTGCGCCTCGGCGGGCTGCATGTGAAGCAGATTGGCGATCGATCGGCCTCGCGACGTGCGGTTCAGCACCGGAAGGTCGAAGACGCGTGCCCAGTACACCCGCCCACGATCCGTGAAGAAGAGCAGGTAGTCGTGCGTCGATACGACGAACAGGTGTTCGAGGAAGTCGCCGTCTTTGGTGGCGCCGCCGCGGACCCCGCGCCCGCCGCGCCCCTGCTTCCGATAGGAATCGATGTCGGTACGCTTGATGTAGCCGCCGCGCGAGATCGTAACGACGACTTGTTCGTCGGGAATGAGTTCCTCGAGGCTGAAGTCCTCGACCGCCGGCACAATCTCGGTTCGCCGTTTGTCCGGGAACTTCTGCTTCATCTCATGGAGGTCTTCTCGGATGATGTCGAGAAGGAGGCGTTCCTCTCGAAGGATGGCCTCGTACCCTTCGATCTCCTCCGCGAGCTTCCCGTATTCACGCGCGAGCTTCTCGATTTCCAACCCGGTGAGACGCTGCAACTGCATGGAGAGAATCGCCGCGGCCTGCACACCGGTAAGATGAGAGTCGGTGGCTGCGAAGCGCTGGATGAACGACTCGGGCAGCACGCGCACCAGCGTTGCCTGCTCGATGAGCCTGAGGGGCCGGCTCACCAGGGCGTGCTTGGCGGCGGCCGGATCGGACGAGCCGCGGATCAAGGCGATGATGGCGTCGATGTCGCCCACCGCGAGGATCAGTCCCTCCACGATGTGGGCACGCTGTTTGGCGCGGCGAAGAAGGAACGAGGTCCGGCGACGAACGACGTCTTTGCGGTGATCTACGTAGAGTTCGATCATCCGGTGGAGCGTCAGCGTTTCGGGGCGCCGATCCACCAGCGCGATGCTCATGATGTGGTAGTTGCACTGGAGCGGCGTGTACTGAAAGAGTTGGTTGATCGCCACGTCTTCGTTGGCGCCGCTCTTGAGGTCCACCTCGATGCGTATCGCGAACTTGCGATCGGAGGCGTCGTTGACCGCGGAAACATCTTTGATCGCTCCGGACCTGACGCCGTCCGCGACTTTCTCGGTGATCGTGCTGCGCAACACACCGTAGGGAATCTCGGTGATGATGACCGTCTTTCGTCCCCCCCGCCGCTCCTCAACATGGCATCGCCCACGAATGGTGATGCTGCCCCGGCCGGTGGTATACGCATCGACGATGCCGCGCTGTCCGCAGATCTCCCCCCCGGTCGGGAAGTCGGGACCCGGCAGCACGGTCAGCAGCTCCGCGAGGCTCACCGCCGGGTTGTCCAGGTAGGCCAGGATGGCGTCGCACACCTCGCCGACGTTGTGCGGTGGCATATTGGTGGCCATGCCGACGGCGATGCCGGAGCCGCCGTTCACCAACAGGTTCGGGAACTTCCCCGGCAGGACCGTTGGCTCCTGCCGAGAGTTGTCGTAGTTCGGGATGAACTTGACCGTGTCGTACTCGAGATCGTCGAGCAGCACGGTCGCTGCAGCAGCCATCCGCGCCTCAGTGTACCGCATGGCCGCAGGCGGATCACCATCGACCGAGCCGAAGTTGCCCTGACCGTCGATGAGCGGCTGACGCATGTTCCAAGACTGCGCCAGTCGCACCAACGTCGGATAGATGACGGCATCGCCATGCGGGTGGTAGTTCCCGCTGGTATCGCCGCTGATCTTGGAGCATTTCTTGGTTTGTGCCCGCGGTCCGAGGTTCAGGTCGTTCATGGCGACGAGAATCCGCCGCTGCGAAGGCTTGAGCCCGTCGCGCACGTCCGGAAGGGCGCGGGACATAATGACGCTCATCGAGTAGGTCAGGTAGGAATCCTGCATCTCCTCGATCAGCGATTGGTTGACTATTTTTTCGCCGGAGGCCTCGGGGTGTTCCGCCATGAGTCATCCTTGTCCATAAAGCTCCGGGGGCTCTAGCCACATCCCGGCGCGATTCCATACGTGCCCATTGTACCGGGTCGGCGCTGGGCCACAAATCGAACCGGCCGGACAAAAGCGCTGGAACCGCCGCGTCGGATCGGTATGATGGGTCGGTCAAACGAATCGAGAACCGGGCCGGGTTCGTTGCCGCACAGCGGATGGAAGAAACTCAGCCCCCGGAGCTACAGGACTTGGCTAGCCGTCTATCGACACCCGAACCCTTGCAAGTGACGCAGCAGGACGAGGTGGATCGGGTGTGCGCGTCGTGCCGTGAGGGCGGACGCTTCGGCTTCGACACTGAGTTCGTCATGGAGGACCGGTTCGAGTCCGAGGTCTGCCTGATCCAGATTGCAACGCCCGACCTGGTGGCGGTCATCGACCCATTCCTGGACCTCGATCTGCGAGAGATCTGGGGCTTGGTGATCGACGACAAGGTTGAGACCATCGTACACGCCGGGCAAGAGGATCTCGCGCTTTGCGTCCAGCATGCGGACGCGGTACCCAGGCGAGTCTACGACATTCAGATCGCCGCCGGTTTCGCCGGCTACGACTATCCTCTGAGTCTTCAACGACTGATTCAGGCGACGCTACACGTCCGGCTGCACAAGTCCAAGACCCTCACCGATTGGCGTCGCCGACCGCTCACGGAAGCGCAGATTCGTTACGGGGCCGAGGACGTGTGCTACTTGCTGGCCGTTCGCGACAAGCTCGAGCGGCGACTGTCCGAGCGGGGTCGCGTTGAATGGGCCGCCGAGGAATTCGCGCGGTTCGAGGAGATGCCTCTCTATCGGCGGGCCGATGAACAGAAGCTCGTCCGGGTCAAAGGAGCCGGCTCGATGGACGGCAAACATCTGGCGGTCTTGCGTGAGCTTCTGCGCTGGCGAGAGACGATCAGCAAGCAGCTCAACCGTCCCGTTCGAGTCGTCTTGAAGGACCATCTGTTGGTCGAGATCGCCAAGCTCGGCCTCTGCGTGTTCGAGGAAGTCCGGGATCTTCGCGGTCTGAATCTAAAGGACCGCCACGTTCACGCGCTCTGCGCGATCGTGACGGCGGCGCTAACGCTTCCGCAAAGCGCCTGGCCGACTGCGGTGCCGCGTGATTCCGAGTCCCCAGCCGAATCCGCCCTGATTGCGCTCGTGACCGGTGTGATTCGGGGGTACTGCGTACGCGAAGACATCGCGTACGCGCTGGTCGCCTCCAAGAAGTCGATCCGCGCCCTAATCCGCCTGGACACCTCAAGAAAGACCGTGAGGCGCGCCGCGGCCGGCTTGCTGGCCGGATGGCGGCATGACGCGATCGGCGGCGTTCTGGAAGATGTGCTTGCGGGGAAGCGTTCGATCCGGGTGAACCCGGACAAAGGCAATGGGTTCATCGAGGTAACAGAATAGCCACGGCGCGACGTGTGTTGACTTCAGGGACGGTCCAACAGCGCGAACTCGGCGTTTGTTCCGTCATCCTCATCCATCTGGGTCTTCATGACCCGCCTGGGATGACTTCTTGGGCAGTTCCTTGACCCTGTGCAATTCACTGTCCGAGATCTCGTCGAAGCGGCGTTCAGCAAGGTGGTACCAACTATTCCCGTGAAAGCGGGGGGTTCCGTACGGATCCCAAATGAGTTCGCACTCGTGGTATAGCGTACCGTCTGGCATCCGCACCAAAAATCTCAATCGGCTCGGAGGTGGCTCTGTCCTCAGCGAATACTCCCCTTGTTCATAGACATAGAACTGCTGCCTGCCTTCCCACTCGACGCCAGGGAACGATGCCTTCCCGACCGGCGTGATCAGCGGATCAAACTCACATTGAAACTGCAAGATGCGCGTGTCCGCCGCGCCGCGAGAACCAGTCGCTTTGAACACCCAGCTCTTGGGCCCTGTTTGAACGATGCCCGGAAAGACCAGCCGGCCATTCTCAAGCCTGATGGTTTGCTCCCGTTTCTCTCCGTTCTCGGTGTAGGTCAGAACGCCAGCCCGAATCTGCGCATCAAAAGGGCCATGCACGAATGGCACTGCCGCTTGTGTAGTAAGGACTTACATCGGTTTTTCCTT
>CBDUXT010000172.1:0-5634 GCA_965371245.1 uncultured bacterium
CTTCATCGACTCAAATCGCAGCCTCGCTTGAGCCTATCCGGCGCTGTAGTATTAATGTGTCCGGTCTTCTGGAGTGCGCCGCCGCGTATGGGCCACGACCCGGTACCACGTGTTTCCAGAACGTGTACGAGGTCCCGCCCGGGACGTGTCTTTATATCGACCTAGACAGCGGATCCGTGACCTCCGCGCAACATTGGGATGAACACTGCCACGCGGTATGCGGTTTCGGCGACAACGCCTCGCTTTACGAGACTTTGAGAGCGTCGGTTAGTGATCGGCTCATGGGAACAGGTCAGCCGGGAGTGCTGCTCAGTGGCGGGCTCGATTCATCAATTATCGCTGCGCTCGTCGCGGCGATGAATCGGAATGGCACGTTCTTCTCGATCGTCTTCGAGGATCCTCGGTACGATGAGCGGGAGTTCGCAGAAGCCGTCGTGCAGCACTGCGGAGTGAAGTGGCGCCGGTTCCAATGTGACGCTGAGTTTCTGCGGCAGGCCTTCCTTAGCTGTGTTTGGCACGTTGAGATGCCCATCACACGAACGGCACCGATCCCCCTACTTGGTCTTTCGAGGCTGATCCGACATTGCGGGCACAAATGGGTGCTCTCCGGAGAGGGTGCCGATGAGCTGTTTCGCGGATACCCGGTGTTCGAAAGCGGCCGCGCCAGCGTTTTCAAACGTCGGAGAATGACCGCATTGATTCGCGATCTCTTTCTTCCACACTACAGCACCGCGCTCGACGAGGCCGAAGACGCGACTCGGGCTTGGCACCACGCAAGCGTTCGGTTTCAGCGGTTCCCCAAAGATCAACGCGTCGAAATCGGCACGAAGCTCTCAAGGTTTCTGCTGACCGCGCAGGGTGACCGGGTGGGCTTGGCGAATGGCGTCGAGAACCGCTACCCCTACCTCGACCAGCGAGTTGTGCGATACGCGGCGGACCATGGTGAGATGGCGACGGGTAAGCAGGTCCTGCGGAGGGAGTTCATCGGGCTACTGCCCGATCGCATACTGAACCGCAGGAAGATGGGTTACCTCGCGCCATTCTTCGAGGTCGGGGCGCTGTTAAACGCCGACGCGATGCCGGGCTACTTGCTTACCGCCGAGGCAACTCGCAATTGTGCGCTGTTCCGGGAGAAACGGGTTGCTTCGCTTCGCGAGCACTTTGCCGGCGAGCTGACCGAGGAAGCCCAGGCGGCAGTCTGCTTCGTGCTGAGCTGTCACGCCCTCCACCTCGGGTTCGTGAAAAAAGAGTCATGCTGTCAGCAGCTCGCTGAGTCGGTTCCCGGCCTCTTTGACCGATTCGATTGACAGCAGTCTGGGGTCAGCTTCGAAGGAGAACTTGCCGCGGAAGCCGCCCTCGCGGCATGCATCCACACGCTCAAGACGTGGAAATGCGCTGGACGACTGGAACTTGCAGGGGCATGCCTTTCGCCATAGCGTTGCATTCGTCCAACCCGTGGCGCCCACGGGAGGATGCCCCGATCGTAGTTGAAAAAGAGCGGTTCTCCTTTGGAGCGTACCGTGTTGGTATGCTCTTGGTGTTCAAAGCCAAACAAGGAGAACCGCAATGGCAAGAGCGTATCGTAAGCGATCGAAGAGGGCGAGCCCGAACAGATCTGATTTTGTGGACAAGGCCGACGTGCTGTCCATCCGACGCGTCAAACGATGGCGCGGCGGCGACATGCGACTGCGGTGGACTGCTGCTGGGCTACTGATGGCCGAGAAGCAGTTCCGTCGCATCAGGGGCTGTAGATTGATGCCCCGTTTGATGGCGGTGTTGGACAAGAAAATGGATCCAGTTGAATGTCCTTCCGAAGCAGCGTAGAAAGGAAGCCACTGACGTGGGAGAACCGCTCAAGTTCAACTGAATGTGGGACATCCTCCGCCCACGGCGGTACGCCGAACCATTGGGGAGGCGCCTCTACGTGGCGGGGGTTGGGCACCTCCTCACATCGGTATTGGTCGGAATGTTGCTACTTCATCAACTTGCGATACTCGATCTGGTCCGTGTACATGCGCTGAAAGACGGCGTGCTTGTGCTGATGATAGCTCAATACGGCCCGCCCTCCAGGCCTGACGACGTCGCCTACGTGATTCATGGTTGCCATGGCCCTGAGCACCGAGCCGAAATCGACGGAAGCGACGGCGCCGAGAATAGCCGTGCCGAGCAAGACGGCCTCCGGTTCGCGTGGCAGGACAAACTGGCATCCGGTGATGTCGGCATATTCGCGCAGGAAGAGCGGGTTCTTGGTGCCACCTCCGCACACAAAAACCGTATCGAACCGGCAGCCGTGTTCCTTGAGCGTGTCGATGATGTGCCGCATGCCGTGGGCAATCGCCTGGATGGTGGCCAGATACAACAGCGCCAGATGGTTCTCGGAGTCGTCCAGTGTCAAGCCGGAGACCATGCCGCGCAGAGTCGCGTCAGCCCGCGGCGAGCGGTTACCGTGGAAGTAAGGGAGTACGTGCAGCTCTCGCGTGAGTTCGGCGGGCAGCGCCAAATCCCGGGCGAGTGTCTCGACGCGCTGGTTGAGCAACTCATAGACGGTCTGCCCGCTGCTTTTCGCCTGCGCCATCAGATCGGAGGCCCGGGGATGTGAGAAGATGACGTGATCGACCAACGCTCCCGCTGCCGACTGTCCGCCTTCCGTCAGCCACATGCCGGGGATCATCGTCGAAAAGTAGGGCCCGCACACACCGGCAATGAACCTGGCATAGCGCGAGACGGACATGTGGCAGTTCGAGGCGCCACCGATCAGCGCCAGCCGCGTTTGGAGCACGTCGATTGTTGGGGCGGCGCCATGCAACCGGGCGCCCAGCAGTCCGATACAACCTGCGTGGCCATCGATCACCGATACGCCGACCGGCGTGCCCGGCAGTAGTCCTAACTGGCGGGCGGCGTCTTGCGTCAACCCATCGCCGACCGGCTCGCCCACCGGCCGGACACGCGTACCAATCCGCTTATAGCCTTCATCTGCAAGATCCTCCAACCCCACTTGGCGAAAGAAACCATCGTCCCACCCCTGGCTGACCTCGGAAGCTTCCGCCGTTGATGTCGGTCCACCCCTGTCTTGCAGCTGGCGACGGTCGTGCCCACGGTACGTCCACTTGCAAACGGTTGAACACAGTGAACGCACGTCGTGACCCGTCGCCCGGTAGACCAGGAAGTCGGACAGGTCGAAGAAGTGGGCAGCCCGCTTCCATGTACTCCCCAGCGCTTCTTTCAACCATAGGAGCTTGGGCGGCTGCATTTCTGGCGAGATCGTTCCGCCCATGCACTTGAGTACTTCGTGTCCGGATGCGCTGATGCGATGCGCCTGATCGATCGCCCGGTGATCCATCCACACGATGACGTTCTGATCGTCGTGACTAGTGGGGCTGACGGTGACAGGGTTGTCAGCGTCATCCAGGACGACCAGCGAGCAGGTGGCGGCGAACCCGATGCCTCGAACCTGTTCCGGCTTGGCCCCGGCGTCTGCCATGGCCTGCGCTGCAGCGAGACAGAGCGCTCGCCAAATGTTGGCAGAAGACTGTTCCACGAACTCCGTCTCGGGGCGCCACGTCATGGTACCATGCGTTGCAGCGGCGAGCATCCTGCCGGCGGCGTCGAACACTCCGGCCCGGGCGCTGCCGGTACCGACGTCAAAGCCGACGTACAGGCGGTCTTGGCCATCAACGGCCATGGATCACTTCCTTCCGAGTAACCTGACCTCAAAGCCCGGCGCCTGACTGAGGGCCACCATCTCGCCGAAGATATCGCCATAGGCCCCCGGAATATGCCTGCTCAGATAGTGGGCTCTGAACGTGTCCCGGCCGATGCCGAGGTAGCCATGAATGGCCACTTGCGTATCGTGCCTTCCCATCAGGCGTCTGGTTTCTCGGGCCGCAGTTTGACAACATCGCCGCGTCCGACGTCCATCCAAAGTCAGCCGTCCTTGGTGTACGCACGAGCCTAGGTAACGTCACCAGGCAGACTCTCGCCCCCGAAGGGAGTGGTTACGGATCAGCTTGGTGAGCCCGCCGGCGAATCCTGCGCTTCTCAATCGTACGCCTTGCAGCTGGTGCACCGTGGGTGACTCGAAGGCAGTCATTGACGATTGAGTGGCGATCGTTTGACCTGACCCCGAGGACGGGTCCGGGCCGAGCAGGGCGATTTCCCTCGTTCCCTGCGACTCGTAGCCGCTTCGTGATGGTTGTCCTGGCTCAAGCCGATCCATCGCACACTCAGACGAGTTCGTCAATCCGTGTCCATGGTGCGCTGTTCAGCATACCCAATACACCAGCCGAGGCAATCCGAAGGCAGATGCTGCCTCGGGCGTCGGACCCTACTCTTCGGGCTGCGTACCAGGTGCGCGGGAAAGTGGATCCCGCCTTGCAAGAGCGGTATCTGGCGCGCGGACATCCTCGATTGCTTCACTGAATCCACGTCGGGGCGCCGCGACGCATTCAGCAAGCATCCAGATTCCCGCGAAGATAGTCCCGCTGGCCGCTCTACGGATAGGTGGTGAGGTGGAGGGCAGATCACTTCCCTTGAGTTCGTTGGGCACTGACCTCGGAGGTTCGGCGCAGGAAGCCGTCAGAACACGGCGGCGGGGGTATAATTTCTCTGCCCGCCAGCAGCAGCCCGGGGCTCGGGGAACAGAACCTCCGGCCCTGTGTCCACAGCTGGCGCAAAAGGGCCCTTTACCCTGAGCACCCTGGTTAAGTCCGTCCCAGCCTGGCAGCCAGCGGCTTGCAAGACCGCGGGCCAGTATGCGTAAATCCCGTAAAGTATCTTTATTCGGCCGAACACGGATTGACTGTTTTGGCGGCAGGGAACCGCGTCCGTGCGTAGATCGGCGTTCCGTCGTCCCAAGAGCGGCGGATGACGGCGAGGCTGAGGGCTGTTCTTCCCATGTCAATGGACGTTCACTTCCTGGCTGGTTCCTGGCAAATGGGTGGTAACGGACGTTTAGTCATGTTATCGGATGTCACTCTGCGTGTGCAAAAACCCTTGTTTCATAGCGTTTACCGCAGTTTCACCACTCGCGTAGGGAGCTTCGATTCCCCCCGCCTCCATTGTAAGTGCTTGTAAACAAAGGAGTTACGAGCGACCAAAAACACCTCCTGGCTAGTTCCTGGCTGATTGGGGTCGAAATGCCCTAACGGAATGCGAACAAATCGCATGGAACGGGCGGGGGGAACCGGCACCTCGTCCCGGTAATCCGCCGTCTTCCCTGGGGTACCCGCCGCATCAGCCCCTCCCGCGCGAACGCCGCTGGCTACTCTGGTCGCTGGCGCTGACGATCAGCTGTGGTCCCGTTCCCTCTTGCGGCGGAACAGGCTTTTCCCTTGAAGGCTGCCTTGTGCCCCTCGGTCCGCGCCAAAGGCGGCCTGTTCAGCAGAAAGGGCGTCCGCCCACGCTGTCCGTGTTCTTCTTGTGGTAGCCTTGTTGCCCGCCGCATTCTGGTGCCGCCTGTTAGAATGCTCTGCATGGGATTCCGTTTTTTTCGACGAATGAAGATCGCTCCGGGGCTGACGCTGAACCTGAGCAAGTCGGGACCGTCGTTGTCGTTCGGAGTGCGCGGAGCCAAGGTGACCGTCGGACGCCGTGGTGTGCGGCGGACCGTTGGCATTCCCGGCACAGGGCTGTTCT
>CBDUXT010000173.1:0-5419 GCA_965371245.1 uncultured bacterium
GCTTGGCGGTACCGCCATCGCCGATTCACCCGCCGAATCAACCGAAAAACGACCAGAGTTCTTCCAAACTGCGCAACCCGGGTTAGGGGGTGCATCAGAAGGGTTCCGACAAACCGGGCCGCGACCGTAACGGAACGATTTCGTGCGCGAAACCGGACCGCTTCCTCACGGGCGCGGCTGTGAAAGAGCCTTCTTGGACACGCTCTTGGCCGAGGGTCATCGCGACGCACGGACTGGTCGGCTATCTCCAGAGCCCTACAATGCAGGAAATGGGGGCTCGGTGCCCACAGCGGGCCGGCTGGTGCCGTCGGGGCAACGCAGCGCCCTGCCCGAATATGGCTCGGTCCCTTCGGAGAGAGCATTCCATGACCCAACGGTTCGGTCCCCACGCAACGCCCGCGGAAGAGACGTGGCGCGTCTTTCGCATCATGTCTGAGTTCGTCGATGGGTTCGATACGATGTCGAGGCTGCCGCCGGCGGTGTCCGTCTTCGGATCGGCACGGTCCACGCCCTCCGACCCACACTATGCCATGGCCGAAGAACTGAGCCGGAACCTCACCGGTCATGGCTTTGCCACCATCACCGGCGGCGGCGGAGGCATCATGGAGGCGGCGAACAAAGGGGCGGCGGAGGCGGGCGGCGAGAGCGTCGGCCTGAACATCTACCTCGCCGAAGAGCAGCAAGCCAACAAGTACCAGACGGTTTCGCTCGATTTCCGGTACTTCTTCTGCCGCAAGGTGATGTTCGTGAAGTACGCGGTGGCTTTTGTCTGCTTCCCCGGCGGCTTCGGCACGATGGACGAGTTCTTCGAGTCGATGACGCTCATTCAAACCGGAAAAACCGAACGCTTCCCGGTTATTCTGATAGGTACCTCGTTCTGGCTACCGCTGGTCGAGTGGATGAAGACTCATCAGTTGGGCGAGAACGGCTACATCTCGGCGAGCGATCTCGATTTGTTTCACGTCACCGACGATGTCAAATGGGCGGCACAGCACATCGCGGATGAATACAGCACCCACCTTGATGCGAGGAAGGGCGAGGCCGTGCCCACGCCGGGTCTCACGGCCGAAGGCACCTACACCGGCCGCCCACCACGCCGGCGCGCAACGGACAAACCATACGAAGACTTGAGTCGCTAAGCGCGTGAGCGGTGACCAGTGTTTCAGAGCCGCGTCCGTAAGGAAGCGGGCAAGAGCCGTCGGGTGGCATGCCCAAGCCGGAGGCGCGGGCATGCGTCGGCCCACCCAGCACATGGCCGCGCTGCGCTTGGCCATGCCACCCAACGATCGGATCCGCGAACAATCGAGCCGTCTTGCTCGAAACGGCGCTAGGCGTGTGACTGGCGACCCGTTTCTCAGGGTCGTGCGGGTAAGGAAACGGACAAGAACCGGCGAGGAATCATTCCCTGGCGGTCGCGGCTCGGTTCGATGCGACGCTCTCCCGGTTGGTCCGCAACGGGTGGCGGGCTGTGAATCGATGAGGCGCGGGTTGGGGCGTTGCCGCCCCAACCCGCGTTCGATTCTCATTCCGGAAGCGGTGCCGGTGGGCCGACCACTGGTCAGGATCGGGTTCGCTTTCGGGCTTTCTTTTTCGGCGTGGCCTTTCGACCACCGCTCTTGGTCCCCCGCGCCTTCGCGGAGCCCCTGATCGCCTTGACCGAGCTGCGGGGCTTGGCGTTTGCCTTGACGATGCGCGGACCGAAGCTCGGCGCGATGATGGCTGCCTGGGCGGCGGCCAGTCGAGCGATAGGCACGCGGAACGGACTGCACGAGACGTAATCCAACCCGACCCGCTCGCAGAACATGATGGACTCGGCATCGCCGCCGTGTTCGCCGCAAATGCCCAGCTTGATCTTGGGTCGTGCGTCGCGTCCTTGTTCCACGGCCATGTGTACCAATCGGCCCACACCCTGCGTGTCGAGCGATTGGAAGGGATCGGCGGCAAAGATGCCGGCCTTGGCCTCATCGACGTAGTCGGTCAGGAATCGACCGGCGTCGTCGCGCGACAGCCCCATGGTCATCTGTGTCAGGTCGTTGGTTCCGAAGCTGAAGAACTCCGCGACGCCCGCCATTTGGTCGGCCAGCAGCGCCGCCCGCGGGGTCTCGATCATGGTGCCGACGAGGTACGGCAGTTTCACGCGGGCGTCTTTGATGATCGCGTCGGCAACGGCGCGCGTGCGATCGACCAGGATCGAAAGCTCCTTCGGATCGATGCTCAGCGGGATCATGATTTCCGGCAGAACCTTGATGCCCCGATCGGCACAGGCGACGGCGGCCTCGATGATCGCCCGAACCTGCATCTCCAGAATCTCGGGATAGGTAATGCACAGGCGGCAGCCGCGATGTCCCAACATCGGGTTCGATTCGTGAAGCTGATCGACGCGCCGCTGAATGTCCGCGATCGTCACCTGACGCCCCACGCCGATGGACTCGTTCAGCTCATCAACGACGGCCTGTTGCCCTTCCGGGTTGTCGTGCTGCGGGAGGAACTCATGCAGCGGCGGATCGAGCAGGCGAATGGTGACCGGCTTGCCGTTCATGGCCTCGAAGATTCCCTCGAAATCGTCCCGCTGGAACGGCAAGAGCTTGTCGAGAGCGCTCCGCCGATCGGGCTCGTTGTCCGCCAGGATCATCTCACGCATCGCGGTGATCCGCTCCGGCTGCCGGGGATCGAAGAACATGTGCTCGGTTCGGCAAAGACCAATGCCCTCGGCGCCGAACTCGATGGCCTTGGCCGCGTCTTCCGGTGTGTCGGCGTTCGTGCGAACTTGCATTCGCCGACGCTTGTCGGCCCAGCCCATGAGCGTGGTGAACTCCGGTGGCGCCTCGGGGCGGACCAGCGCGATGCGCCCCCCGAAGAACCGCCCGGTTCCGCCGTCGAGCGTGATCGACTCGCCCTCGTGAACAAGGTGACCGTTCATCGACAGAGTCTTTTCGTTGTAATCAACCACCAGCGCATCGCAACCGACGATGCAGCATTTGCCCCAACCGCGCGCGACCACGGCCGCGTGAGACGTCTTGCCGCCCGTGGCGGTCAAAATGCCGGCTGCCACGTACATGCCACCGACGTCTTCGGGTGAGGTTTCCTTTCGAACGAGGATGACGGTCTTGCCTTCGGACGCACGCGCCTCGGCCGTCTCCGCGGAGAAGACGACCTCGCCGCAGGCGGCGCCGGGCACCGCGCCGATCCCTTCGCCCAGGCAAAGCCGGGTGAGTTCGTCGCGTGAGACTTCGGGGTCGAGTACGGGGAAGAAGAGCCGCTCAATATCCTCTGACGCGATGCGCTGGATGGCTTCATCCTTGGTGATGACGGGCTTGGCGGCCAGCGCGGCGTATCGAGCGGGAAGGCACTTCTTTTTCACGAGGCGCTTGGCGCTTGCGGTTGACATCAACCCGCGCGTTGCCTGGTCCACGGCAATCTTGAACGCCGCACCGGGTGAACGCGTGCCCACGCGGCACTGAAGCATATAGAGCTTGTGGCGCTCGACGGTGAATTCCAGGTCCTGCATGTCCTTGTAGTGAACTTCGAGAATCACGCGCACGGCCTCAAGCTGATCGTACACCTCGGGCATGATCGCCTGAAACTCGGACAGCTTGATCGGCGTACGGATGCCCGCGACGACGTCCTCGCCCTGTGCGTTGATCAGGGCGTCGCCGTAGAAGGTGGCCTCGCCCGTGCTGGGGTCGCGCGTGAAGCAGACGCCGGTTCCGCAGTCGTCGCCCATGTTCCCGAAGACCATGCGGCAGATGTTGACGGCCGTCCCGTTCAGCCCGGTGATGTTCTCGACTCGCCGATAGGTTTCGGCCTTCTCGGACATCCAGCTCTCGAACACGGCGTTGACGGCACCCTTGAGTTGCACGAGTGGATCCTGCGGGAAGTCTTCGCCGGTTCCGTCGCGGTAGATTTCCTTGAATCGACCGACGAGGTACTCGAGTTCCTCGGCATTGACGTCGGTGTCGAGGATCCGTTCGCCCGCGCTTCGCCCGAGGCGCGATCGGGTTCGGATGTCTTTGAGTTGGTCGAACGCTTCCTCGAACAGATCGGTGGGGATGCCTTTGGCCGTCGATCCGTACATCATGATGAAGCGGCGATAGGAGTCGAAGGCGAACCGACGGTTGTCGGAGACGGCGGCGAGCCCCTCGACGGATTTGTCGCTGAGCCCGAGGTTGAGGATGGTGTCCATCATGCCGGGCATGGATCGGGCCGCCCCGGAGCGAACGGAGACCAAAAGCGGATCTTTGGCGCCGCCCAGCTTTTTCTTGCAGGAGCGCTCCAGCTTGGCGAGCGTCTGGCGGACCTGTTTTTCCAAGCCGGTCGGCCACTTGCCGTCGCGCTTGTGGTAGTGCTCACAGGCGTACGTGGTGATGGTGAATCCGCCGGGCACGGGCAGCCCGAGCCGCACCATTTCCGAAAGCGCTGCTCCTTTTCCACCAAGAATCTCTTTTTGATCACCAGTTCCGTCGGCCTTGCCGCCGCCAAAATAGTAAACCCATCGCTGCGTTTTCATCATATGTTCGACACCTCAAAGCTTTATACGCATCTTGGGGCTGGGGCCTCGCACAACTGATGCCCCAACGTGTGATGACACAAAACCTGACCTGGACCAACCGAGATACAGTATCTTGGTTAACATCGGTGTTCACCCGCAAGATACGGTAGGCGGTCAGATAAGTTCTGCGCTAACGTACTCATCGGCAGCTTTCGGTGCAAGGGCTCGCTTTGAATCAAGATTCCCCTGAGTAGAATCTCCCGGTCGGCCTGCCTACGATTACCGGACCGTTCCCTGCCCCCGCGTCGAGGTCGGAATGAGCCACCACCGCGTCTTTATAAAGGAGACAGCCCCCATGTCTACTTCAGATCCGCGTAGTATCGATATCGAGATTCGTCCTAGCTCTGTTCGTGCGCACATATTCCACGTGCGGAGTGCTCCGCGCATCGAGCCGGCCTTGATTCAGGCTGCGCATCGCGAATGGGCTGTGATGCAGGTCAAGACGATCGAACATCAACTGAGCCCAAAAAACTGGACGTCCGTCAGCATCGTAGATCCGATGTTTACGCTAGACGGTGAGATAGCGCAGATAGCAATCCTATGGCACTATCTCGGGATCCACCTGCGAGAGGAAATCGATCGCGATCCCATTCGTAACCAGCGAGTGGCAAAGACCCTGCGCGCACTGGGCGCGATGCGGTGTGAACCTGCTGCGGTCGCAACCGATTATCGTCCCTTCAATCTGAGAATCGCCTGCGATCTTTGGAAGCAACACGACCGTGAGCCGAACTACCGCGATCGGTGGATCTTCAAGCAAACAGCCAAGGCGCGGCTCGCGGTGGAAGCAATTCTGGCTGGCATCAATTGACGCGTTCGTTAGTACTACAGCGCCGCTTGGTCATGGCCTACTCCGTCGGCACGAGGGCAACT
>CBDUXT010000174.1:0-5281 GCA_965371245.1 uncultured bacterium
CTCCCTATGTTGGAACCCTCCGCCCTCCAGTCTGTCCCAACAAGGCTCGTGTTTGACCTTGCCGCGGTGAGCAAGCAGTTCGGTCGTCACCAGGCGTTGCGGCCGCTCGATCTTGGGTGTGGACCTAACTATCGACGAAGGACGGTCAGTTTGAGCGCCGTTGTTAGGCGGCTGAACCACGTTTCACCCCCGATTGGTTTCTTGCGTTTTCAGTGATGACACTGCGCCTGCGCCTGCTAAACCCCCTGTGGCGCTATCGCGAGCGGTGGTTTCGCAGACAGCACTACCGGAAGATAGGCAAAATGGCCCACGAGAGGGGCACCGGCGAGTCGCAAAGAAAAACCGCGTCAAGAGCCGGTGTTCCGTGGGGTAGGCCCTGACGCGGCCGAGAGAAACCATGCGTGGCAATGTCTTTCGCCGTCGTCATCAAACGCGGCAACGCGATCAAGAAAGCGACACATGTCAGCTAAAGCCGGGTCAGGTCGATGCGGCCGTTGGGAACAGAATGCCGACGATGAGCGCAACGAGAAGCGGAACTAGGCCGGTCAAGAGCGCCTTCAGTAATTCTTCAAGAAACATGTTCCTGCTCACGGGTGCGTGTCGTAGCGGGACACAAGTGGCCTATCACACCGGTCGGTTCCGGGCCGCACCTTCCCGGAAACCCCTACACCATCATTCATCGGCATGGAGGTTTCGAACCCGTCAGCGGACTTTGGTCTTGTGGGCGGACGCACGAGAGAGCTAGCTACGATTTGACGGCCCGGACGTACGGGCGGCTGGACTTACTGGACAGAAAGTAAGCACTTTAGGAGACGTGAACATGGCAGGTAGGCCGTTGAAGATGGCGGAACGTGTAGCCGGGTTCGAAAAGCGCGGCATGGAACTACTGCACGACATCGGTAATGCGATCCTGGAACAGTACTTCCAGAAGCTGGACGCGCGTTCCGGATATGAATCCCCTCGCAGCCATCTCGTAAGTTCTCGTGGTCGAACGTCACTGCTGCGTAGAAGTAGCGCCCTCGGGTTCTTGACACATCGGGCCGAATTTGCGGCCGTATCCTTTCAAAAAACGGTTCGGGCAAGAAAGTTTCCCACCGTGTGCACCATCGATTACACGGTAACCAAGCGATGAGCCGGGTCGGACACCCGCAGCGATGACACAGTGTACGGACGCGTCTGCCGAAAAGAAGAAACGTAGCAAGAATTCCGCACGAGAGGCGAAGTACGAAATTGCTAATGGCTCCTAGGGCCACACCTGAGGCTATGACGACAGCTCCACCGGCAGCAACCAAGGACAGGACACCGCCCAGGTCCTGACTTGTCGAGTCTTCGGACGCCCAAGGCGTCTTCACCAGTGCGACAACCCTCTGCACTGCCACGCCTCTGTCAGGAGCCCCATCCAGCAGCCCGGCAAACAGGAGTGCTAGCACAAAAAACAATGGCGGTACCAGGACACGAATCTGTCTTACTTGGTCCACCGCTTACCCTTCCCAATCATGACTCAGCGGCCGATCACGGTCAGCCGTTTTCCGACCGCTCGGTCGTGTACTTGTTTGATAGCGGTCCGGAAATCGGGAGTAGTCCCGAATGTGCTCATCGTTAGCGTGGCCGGGTTGGGTGGGCTTGGCATCTTCGAGAGCCTTCTTCACGTCGTCACCTCCGCCAGCATGCGAACGATGTCCTTCTCGATGGCTTTGATGTCGGCCTCGATCTCCTCCAGCGGACGCGGCGGGGTGTACTCGTAGAAGTGCCGCGTCAGCGGAATCTCGTAGCCGACGATGCCGACCTGGCCGTCCTGCTTGTCGCGTTTGTTCTCGTCAATCCAGGCGTCGGGAACGTGCGGCGTCACCTCACGCTCGAAGTATTCCCGGATGTCCTCCTTGAGCGGCACGCTTTCATAGTCGCGAAGGTCCGGGTCGGGCTCGGGGTGGCCATCTTTGTCGGTGCAGACGTCGGCCGACTCGTCCCGGTCGGAAAGCGTTGCGAGAATGGCCTTCTTGATGGGGGTGGGAACCTTTACGTCGGCCTTGAACGCTTCGGCCAGGTCAACAAGCAACGCATCGCGATTCTGGTAGACTTTCTCCGCATCGAGCGTGCCCAGTGCCATGATGATGGCGTCTTGCAGGTTCCGGCCTTCAACGATTTCCGCTACGGCCGCTTTGGAGCCTTTCTTCTTCTTGCTCTTGGCCAGGTTCTGGAAGGCCTTCGCCTCGCGGAGTGATTCGATTCGCTCGGGCGTGGCCTGGAAGCTGAGCCGCAACGACCGTTCGACCCTGATCTTACGAAAGCCGAAGTCCTCGTTGTCGAAAACCTTGGAGCGGCCGTTCTCAATAAGGCCGCCGTAGAGCTGCGTGATTTCGGCGATGTGGTCGGGCTTGTTGTTGGTGCCGTCGCTGATTTCGTGCCGCTTGTTGCCCAGGCTTTTTCGCATCTTCTGGTATAGGTCCACCGCGTTGATGAGCTGAACTTTGCCGCGACGTTTTTTCCGCTTGCGGTTGGTGAGTATCCAGACGTAGGTGAAGATGCCCGTGTTGTAGAAGAGCTGGCCGGGCATGGCGACGATGGCTTCGAGCCAGTCGTTCTCGATGATCCAACGGCGGATTTCGCTCTCGCCGCTTCCTGCGTCGCCCGTGAAGAGCGGCGAGCCGTTGAAGACGATGGCCAGCCGCGTGCCGCCCTTCTTGGGGGGCCGCATCTTGGAGATCATGTGCTGGAGGAAGAGGAACGAGCCGTCGTTGATTCGGGGCAGGCCCGCACCGAAGCGGCCGTCGAGACCGAGGATGTCGGCCTCCTTGCGAATCTCGTCCTCGTCGGGCTTCCATTCAACGCCGAACGGGGGATTGGCCAGCATGTAATCGAACGTCTCGCGGGGTAGGGCGTCTTTCGAGAAGCTGCTGCCGAAGGCGATGTGGTCGATGTCGCAGAACTTCGAGACGACGAGGAAGAGGCGGTCGGACTCGTCGAGCTTGGCGATCTCCGTCTCGAAGCCGAAGTAGTCGATGATTTCGCGAGCCTTCTTCGAGAAGCTCTTGATGTACCGGGTGAGGTTGGCGGCGATCTTGTCGGGCTCGCCCTTGAGCTTTCGGAAGTCGAGCCTGCTCATGTTGTGGAACGGCACCTTGGCAACGCGATTCAGAATCGGCTCGATGTTGCCGACCTTCCCGCCCTTGAGGCTCTTGGCCTTGGCGAGCACCTTTTCTTTGGTCGGCTCAAGCACGCCATCCAAGCGACGTAGTACCGTGAGCGGCAGGATGACCTTGCCCCGGTCCCGCCAAACATGAGGAGGAGAGTCGCACTGGAGGTAGGGGAGTGGGCGACCAGGCGATCCCGGCGGAAACTGCGAAGTCGTTCCATCGTTCGGGGGTCCATGGGGTCGGTGGGGTCGGTCCCCGAGGGTGGGGAAGAGCTATGCGACGATCGCGCCGAAGGGTCCGCTCGGAACAGCGGAATCCGGGGTGAGACCGGGAACCGTCGTCGGCGAGCCGTCCGGACCCGCTGGGAATCGGGGCCAGCCGATCAGAGGAAAGGTAGATGTTGATGTCTTACTCAGTGCCAGGCAACGACACTCGTTGCCACACCTACTGAGTGCTGAATGTTGAGTATTCCCGAGCGGGAGAAGGACGGGCACATGACTCGGATTCCGGGTTCCATGCTGGACGTTTACGGCCACGGTAGGTCAGCGGTCAGCACGCAGCACCGCCACCAGCCCCCGGGGGAACGCGGCTGCCCCAAGGCAGCGAGAAAACGGGGGTCGATGGGGTCGGTAGGGTCGATTCGGCCGGTGCGAAAGAGGGAGGGGCCGCCGTTGCAGGACGATCCGGGGACGACAGGCCAGGGCGTGGGTAGTCGGTCCCGTCGCAACACCCATCATCCATGACAAACGGGTTCTTTCCATCCAACCCACGATCCAAACCGTCCCTCTTCGGTCGCAAACACACTTGGGGCACGTGGGCTCCTAACCCGCCCATTGACAAGGGTTTATAGTCGCCACCCCCCTTACCGCGTTTGGCGACCAAGCTAGCCGAGGACCAGGGCGAGAAAACGGAGCCGATCTGCCGGGAACGAGTCTGATCAATTCCTTGCGGTCCCGACCCCAACGCGACCTGCGGGCCTCAAGAAGAAGATCCAAGTGGCCTCGATTCTTGGTGCATACTCGGGCTTCCGAGTCGCCTCGCCAGGTCACCCGAGACCGCCCCCGGCCGGTCCGAAGGTGTACGCGGATCGGTATGGCGTCACGGACCCACCGCATTGGACAGTGCTCGCTACGGTCGGAAACCCCAAAAAAAACGTGAAAGCGATACGCTCCATCCGTTCGTTTGACCCATGTACTCATAGAGTTTGGATCTTCGCTGGAACCGATGGGTCCGTTCTTCTTGCGGTGTTCCTGGTGGCCGTGGCCCGTTCCGCATCCCCCGGGGCACGTTGGAGCGGATGGCGATTGGCAGCGTCGGCAACGCGTCTGACCCGTTGCACTCGGGCACCATTCCCGGCATCGGACCGGTTGGCTACGTCTACTGCATCGACAAGCACGAGGTGACCAGCGGTTCGTCGGTCGAGCCTTCGCGCACCGTCCGACCCGGCTGGCCAACCTCGGCTATTTCGGCCACATGTGGGAACTCTACGCGATGTGGACGTGGGTTCCGATTCTTCTTCTCAAGAGCTTCGAATCAGGCGGTCGAAGTGCATCGACCGCACGCCTGGCTCAAAGTCTCCAGCCAAGACACGTCAACGCGCGCCGCCCTTACTTGCATCGTCGGAACGCCCTCGAAAGGCGAGCAAGGTCCCTCGACGCCGGCGGACTTTGCCTGCCACCCCCTTCAGCGGGGTCGCGAGCTCGCGATGGTCGATGGGTCCCCCGGCGTCTATCGCATCGTCCGCTCCGATCCCTATCAGGTCCTCTTTGAACTCTCGCGGCAGGCCCGGTATCGAGCCACTCCAAAGCCCAGGCCGGCTGAACACGAGACCAACGGCTCGCCTCTCGAGTCGAATCCCAGTAGCTGACTGCACGAAAACAACAAACCGCAAGACCGCCGAAGGCGAAACACACGCACGTAACAGCGCTTTGGCGTCTCCTACGTAGCGGCCCATCAACCTTTCCAGGTCGAAACGTAAATGCCCCTCCTCAGCCCGGCGCACACCGCCGTTCCTCGCGACCCAGCCCGAATACGACCTTACCCGCAGTTAATAGTAAGAGTGTGAGGATCAGCAGACCCCACTCCGCCACAGCCGGGATGGCTTGATCTCTCAGGCAATCGGGGGAACCGTCACCGTCGGTATCAAC
>CBDUXT010000175.1:0-5177 GCA_965371245.1 uncultured bacterium
GGGGATGTTTCTGAAACAGCGCGACCGTTTTTGTCAGGTTATCGAGTTTCGATCGTTTAGACACCAATCGAATCCGGCCCCAGCGCATCGACCAGCTGTGTCAGACCGAGCAGAGCCGGATTCGGGTGCACTACAACCCTGGTGGGGATCGCCGCCAAATAGTTGCGGAAGCGGCCCTTCGCCTCGAAACGTGTACGAAAGCCTGACCGAACGAACTGGTCTATGATGCGTGGCACGATACCGCCGGCGATGTAGACGCCGCCCTTGGCACCAAGACTGAGCGCGAGGTCGCCCGCCACGGTACCCAGCATGGCGCAGAACGTATCGAGCGCGCGGACGCTGGTCGGACAACTGCCCGCTAGCGCCGCTTGCGTGATCCCCTCAGGCGTCCGCTCCGGTACCTCGTCTCCCTCCAGTCTCGCGATCGCATGGTAGAGGTTGACTAATCCGGCACCGGAGAGCACGCGTTCGGCCGAGACGTGGCCAAACGGTGCCCGCAGATGGTCAATGAGGCGGCTCTCGTCGGCGTCGGCTGGCGCCATCGTGACGTGGCCACCCTCGGTCACGAGCACGGCGGTCCCATCGGCGCTCGGAATCAACCCCGCAACGCCGAGACCCGTGCCCGGCCCGATGACCGCCGCGGGCGCCGCGGGTACGGCCCGACCGCCGCCAACGCCCACCAGATCCTGTTCAGCGAGCGCAGGGATGGCGTGTGCCTGGGCGGCAAAATCGTTGACGAGGGTGAACGCCTCGAACCCCAACATCGTTCGGAGATCGGCGGCAACAAAGCGCCAACGCCCGTTGGTAAGCGTGGCGTGGCCGCCCTCGACCGGTCCCGCTACCGCAAGGATGGCCGTCTGAGGTTGTTCACCATTGGTGCCGGCGAGAACGTCCCGGATCGCATCGACCGGCGCCGAAAAATCGGCAACGGCCCGATTAGTGACCGAGCCGAGTGTGTGGCCGTCGTAGAGCGCGAAACGGCCGTTCGTGCCGCCGATGTCGCCGAGCAAAGTCAGCATGGATCCCCCGGCACCGCCTATGCCGCGGACTGAGCCACCACGGACGGCATCTCAAGGCTGTTGAGAAACCCTTCGTGCCAGGTCTGCAAATTGTTTTGTGTCAGCTGCTTGAACATCGCTGACCAGCGTTCGCGCCGCTCATCGCGGCGCATACGGAGCGCGGTCTGAAGCGCATCGCCAACGCCTATGACATCGAAGGGATTGACGATGAGTGCCCCGTCGAGCTCCTGCGCTGCGCCGGCGAAACGCGACAGCACCAGCACACCTGGGTCCTCCGGGTTCTGGCTGGCGACATACTCCTTGGCCACCAGGTTCATGCCGTCGCGCAGCGGCGTCACCAGACCGACGCGGCTGACGCGAAAAAAGCCGACCAGGGTCCGCCGATTATAGCCTCGGTTCATGTAGCGAACAGGCGCCCAGTCTGGATCGGCATACTGGCCATTGATATGCCCGATGGCCGCGTCCAATTCCGCGCGGATGGCCGTGTATTCCGGAACGTCCCCACGCGACGGTGGCGAGATCTGGAGCAGAGTGACTTCGCGACGGTTCTTGGGATAGGCATGCAACAGGTGAGCGAAGGCTTCGATCCGTTGGACCACGCCCTTTGTGTAGTCGAGGCGGTCGACGCCGATGATCAGGTCGCGCCCATCGACGCTGTCACGCAGCCGCCGGGTCGGACTCGACTTGGCAGCTTTCTCGGCGTCGGCTGCGACGGCTTCGGTGTCGATGCCAATCGGGAATACGCCCGCTCGCAGGTGTTGCCCGAATGCCTCGACGGTCCCGTTCGGCAACACCCGGCCGCCCGTTTCGTTCACGATATAGTCGCGGAAGCCTACTAAATCGCGCTGCGTCTGAAAGCCCGCGACGTCGTACGCACAGACCGCCCGCACGATGTTTTGGTGGACCGGAAGCATCAGCAGCACTTCGAAGGCCGGCCACGGCGTGTGCAGGAAAAATCCGATCCGCTGGCGGCACCCGGCGGCGCGCAGATTCTCGGCAATTGGGATCAAGTGGTAGTCGTGGACCCAGATGATATCGGCGCTCTTGAGCAGTGGTCGTAATTTCTCAGCGAGCAACGCGTTGACCCGCTGGTAACCCTTCCAGCTGGCGCGATCGAGCTTTGTCAGATCCATGCGATAGTGGAAGAGCGGCCAGAGCGTGCGGTTGGCGAAGCCGTTGTAGTATTCTCGGTAGTCCTGCTCGGAAAGCGGCATGGTGGCGTAGGTTACGTTTCCGACCGGATTGATCTGCGGACGCGCGGGACGGCGCTTCACCACCTCGCCGTTCCAGCCAAACCACAAGCCGCCCCGCTGTTCGAGCGCCGTTTCCAAGGCGACCGCGAGCCCCCCTTCACCGCCGGTCCGCACCCGATCGGGTCCGGGCACGCGATTGGAGATGACGACCAAACGGCTCAAAACGCCTCCTCCCAGGGCTTCGACAGACGCAGCGCAGAATTAATCAGGCCCACCATCGAATAGGTCTGGGGAAAGTTGCCCCAGAGCTGTTTGGTCTCGACGTCAAGATCTTCCGACAGCAGGCCCATGCGATTGCGGCACGTTAGCATGTTCTCGAACAGCTCGCGTGCCTCGTCCGCGCGTCCGATCTTGGCCAGCACGTCAATGTACCAGAACGTGCAAATGTTGAAGGAGGTTTCCGGCCGACCGATGTCGTCAGGTGCGTGATATCGAAACAGGTAAGGGCCCCGCCGGAGCCGTTCCTCGATGACCTTGAGAGTACCTTCAAGCCGCAGGTCGTTGTTTGGCAAGAACCCGAACTCCCAAAGAAGCAGCAGACTCGCATCGACGTCCTGCCCGCCGAACGAGGCGACAAAGCTGCCGAGCTCCGAATTCCAGGCGCGCACCGCGATCTCGTCGCGGATACGCTCGGCCTGGGCACCCCAGTACGGCGCCCGCTCCGTCAGGCCGAGCTGCAAAGCGATCTTGGCCAAGCGGTCACAGGCGACCCAGCACATGACGCTGGAAAAGGTGTGCACGCTTTGCCGTCCGCGTAGTTCCCAGAGGCCGGCGTCCTGTTGATCCCAACGTTTGACGGCGGTTTCGCCGAGGCGTTCTAGACGCTTGAACAGGGTAATGTCGCCGATGCGCGTCAGTCGGCGGTCGAAGAAGCTTTGCGTGCAAGCGAGGATGACGCTGCCATAGCCGTCATTCTGCACTTGCTTGTAAGCGTTATTGCCGACGCGGATCGGTCCCATGCCCTGGTAGCCGGAGAGCGAGTCGACCTCTCGCTCGTCGAGCGTGTCCTCGAGCGCGATGCCGAAGACCGGTTGCAGCTCTTCGTTCTCCGTGCCGGTTATGATGTTCAGGATGTAACCGAGATAGCCCTCCATTGTACGCGTGACGCCCAGGCGGTTGAGCGCCTGGACGACGAAATACGCGTCGCGCAGCCAGCAATAGCGGTAGTCCCAGTTGCGGCCCGAGTGCGGCGCCTCCGGGATCGAGGTCGTCATCGCAGCGATGATGGCGCCGGTCTCCTCGTAGTTGGACAGCTTGAGCGCAATCGCAGCCCGGATGACCGCTTCCTGCCATTCGAAGGGCAGCGACAGGTAACGGCACCACTCCCGCCAGTAGTTTTCGGTCTGCTTGTAGAAGCTGCGGCCTGCTTGCTCCGGCGGCTCGTGCAGCGTTTCGTCGGGCCCGAGGATAAGCGTAAACGGCCGCTCGAGAATGAATGGCACTTCCTCAGCAATGTATGTGATCGGCGCGTCGGTCGTCAGCCGAACCGTGAGGTCAGGCATAACAAATCGAATGTGATTCGAACCGCGCGTCATTTCCGGAACATGACGACCGTATTCGTAGGTCGGACGCAGGCGGATGCGGATGCGCGGTTGGCCGGCCCGCGGTCGGATATGGCGCACCAGCATGGTGGGACGGAACGTGCGACCAAACTGCTTGAAACGTGGGGCGAAATCGGTGATTTCGACGGCGGCGCCGGATACGTCGTGCAGCATCGTCTTGACAATCGCAGTGTTGGCTTCGTAGGCCTGTTCCGACCAGGCGAAGTCCAACAGCTCGATATCATAGAAGCCGCTGTCTTCGTTCGAGTTCCCGTTCAGCAAGGAGCAGAACACCGGGTCGCCGTCGAAGCGCGGCATGCAGCACCAGATTATCTGCGCGCGCTCATCCATAAGCGCTCCGATGTTGCAGTTGCCGACTACGGCGAGATCAAGGTTGCTCACGCCACCCCCGCGCCCTTGTGTTCAAGATCTTCGGCGAGCCAGTTGAGCCATTCAATGACGGCCGTGACATTCGGCAAGCGAAAACGGGCTACGGACTTGGCCCCGCCGCCGACCCTGATCGAGTGCCCGCCCAGATCGTTGACGATTTTATAGCCATCCTCGTCCGTTATGTCATCGCCGAGGAAGATCGGCATCCGACCAACGAAGGGTGGCTCTGCCATGAATGCCTTGATCGCGGTTCCCTTGTCGATGCCGCGCGGTCTGATCTCGAAGACCATCTTGCCGTCGAGGACCTGAAGATCAGGCCGTGCCGCCACCAGTCGCCGGACTTCCGCGCGCACCTTGGCTTTTACGGTCGGCGCCTGCCGATAGTGCACGGCGATGGCGTGAGTCTTGTCCTCGACGACCACGCCGGCTTGGGTTGTCGACAATGCCTCCAGGGCCTCCCTGATCTCATCCAAATCAACGGGTTTGCCTTCACTATGCATCGAGCCCCGGGCATCGCGACGCTCGATGCCATGCAGGCCCGCGGCCGGTAGATGCAGGGGTCCGAAAAGATAGTCGAGGTCGGCGATCGTCCGTCCGCTGACAAGCGCCAAGGCACCGCCAAGCAGCGGCCGGAGCTTTTCCAGGACGATCCTGAGCGAATCGCTGACTTCCACCGCGTCCGGCGTTCGGGCGATCTTGAGTACCGTCCCGTCGACATCGAGAAGCAGCGCCCAGTCCAGTCTGGCCGCGACGGAACACCCGCGCAACGGTGTTCGCGGACCTAGCCGCTTATCGGGTCGTGTCGACGTTACCCACCTCCTGCTCTGCGATGTCCTATTGTGCCGGAGCCACCAATCGATTACCTAGCGATCCCGTGCTCGAGCACTCTGCACCGACGTTCGGCGGCCGTCGACAGCTGCGCTGCTATGCGTTCGCTGGCAAACGGTACTGGTCCAGGCATCTATAAAGCAAGT
>CBDUXT010000176.1:0-5049 GCA_965371245.1 uncultured bacterium
AAGATCTCCCCAGTTCCGGTGCGCACTTGACCCGGACATGCCTTTCATGGATAGGGCGGGCTATTGCCCGCCGCAACCGGCTTCTTGGCATCGTAGACTACGAAATCACGTTGGACGGCGAGAAACGGCGCATGGTGTTTCTTCACCGTCGTAACGTGCCGCCGGCGACCGTGGAACGATCTCTCTCGTGCTCGCCGGCGGCGTCGGTTCCAACCGCCGCATCGGGCTCAATCGCAGATCATCGCACCCTTTTTCAGGCGACATCGACCGTCGCAGCACTCGGCGCCCGTCGTACACGGATCACCCTTGGGCCTGCACGCCGCGCAAGCCGGATCGGCGTTGCAGTCGGCGTCGTCGCAATCGGTGAACCCGTCGCAATCGTTGTCCGAACCATCCGTGCAACTCGTTTCGGTCGCCGGCGCGGTGCCGCAGTCGATGTCGCAGTTGCACTGGTCTTCGCCGGGGTCACAGAACAGATCGCCACACACGGCCGGCGCGCCGCAATCAACGGCACAGTTGATGTTGTCCTCTGTTCCTTCGCACAGCCCGTCGCCGCAGCAGGAGGCCGATCCGGGCACGTCACTGCAGGTCAAACCGCCCTCGTTGCACTGCGGGTCGGTGCATGGAACCGGCGTTCCCCTCGTGCCGTCGCCGCAGCAGAACGGGCCATCGCGCGTACCGGCGCAATCTTGCGGACACTCCTTGCAGTTCTCCTCGGCGAAGGCTTCGCAGATGCCGTTGCCGCAGGCCGGGGGGACCGCGCTGCCGCTGAAGCAGTCGGCGGCACAGGTGTTGCAGTCTTCGCCGACCTCGCAAACGCCGTCCCCGCAACAGGGTGAGATGGCCGAGAACGTACAGCCACCGGCTCCGACGTCGCACGCGTCCATCGTGCATGCATCCGCGTCGTCGCATAGCCCGTCGTCGGCGATGTTACTACAGGTGCCCACCGGATCGACACACGAGTCCGCCGTACAGTCGATCGCGTCGTTGCAGTCGAGGGGCGCGCCTGCCTGGCACGTGCCGGCCACGCACGTTTCCGCGCCGTTGCAGGCCAGGCCGTCGCTACACTCCGCATCCGCGGTACAACCGGGAGCGGGTGCGACGAGCTGAAGTGAATTAATGACGTCAATGCGGCCCCAGCCGAATCCGTTGTCAAAGCCCGCCGGACCCAGATCGATCGCCCCGTCGCGGATGATCTGGCGCACGTCGGCCGGCGTAAGCGACGGATCCACGCCACGAATGAGCGCGGCGAGGCCCGCGACGTGCGGCGTGGCTTGGCTGGTTCCACATTGCTCCGCGGTGCTGGTTCCGCCGACGGCGATGCCGGCCGATCGCGTGATGCAGCCCGGCGCCGTCACGTCGAGCTGGGTGCTCTGGTTGCTGAAGCAGATGAGGGAATCGACCGGCGGGGCGCTGTCCGTACACGTGCTGAAGCAGAAGGCGTCGAGGCACCACGTGAAGGAGGTCTGCGTGGGATGCTCGCACGTGGGAAACGTGTCGTCGTACACGGCGCCCACCGCAATGACAGCGGACCCGCAGGCCGGCGTGCCCAACGAGTGAGAAACAGCCAGCCGCGGCCGTTGTGTCAACGGACGGCGAGCATTGAACCAAGACTACACAGAAAGTGCGCGCCGCAACCGCAAGAACGAGGCAAAATCGACATAATGACCGCTCGGCGGACGCGTACTTAACGCCTTCCGACGCTACCAAAGAACGGGTGCCGTTGCAAGCGCTCATCTCATCCTTTCCCGAGTACTTGTTGGAGCGTGCCCCAACCTGGATTCTCACGGGTTCCAGGTCCGTGCCGCAGCGCTCGTTGCGGCATCAAACATGCTCGCGCCTACGGCTTGGGCATGCCATCCGCCGATCGGGCGACGGAACCGGCGCCGGGCTATGCGTACCCGTGCGTAGCAGCCCCGACCAGGTTCACCGCTGGCACAGCTCGCCGCGCGGCGATATCATGTCGGGGGCACCGCGTGTGCGGAACCTTTGGAGCGACCGTTTGGAACACTTCGACCTTGTCAGCCCGTTTTCGCCTACGGGCGATCAGCCGGCGGCCATCGAGCGCCTCTCGCGCGCGTTCGCCGACGGCGCCACGCGCCAGTGCCTGCTCGGCGTGACCGGCTCGGGCAAGACCTTCACCATGGCCAACCTCGTGGCGACCGGCAACCGCCCGACGCTGGTGATCTCGCACAACAAGACCCTGGCCGCCCAGCTCTATGAGGAGTTCAAAGGGCTCTTCCCCAACAACGCCGTCGAGTACTTCGTCAGCTATTACGACTACTATCAGCCCGAGGCCTACATCCCCCAGCGCGACATCTACATCGAAAAAGACGCTTCGCGCAACGACGATCTCGATCGCCTGAGGCTCAGCACGACCAGCACCCTGGTGTCCCGGCCGGATGCCGTCATCGTGGCCAGCGTCTCGTGCATCTTCGGTTTGGGCAGCCCGGAAGACTATAAGGCCAGCGTCATCGTGCTCAACGTCGGCGAGACGATCGAACGCGACGCACTGCTGCGACGCTTCGTCGATCTTCAGTACACGCGCAGCGATTTCGAATTCAAACGCGGCACCTTCCGCGTCCGCGGCGACATCGTCGAGCTATACCCCGCGCACGAGGAGACGGCCTATCGCATCGAGCTGTTCGGTGACGAAATCGAAGGCCTGGAGATGCTCAATCCGCTTACGTCCGAGTCGCTCGGCAAGATCGAGAAGCTCTTCGTCTACCCGGCCGTCCACCACGTGATTCCCGAAGAACGACTCGCGGCGGCCACCAAGAGCATCCTGGAAGAACTCGACCTTCAGGTGAAAAAGTTCCGCCGCTTCGGCAAGCTGCTCGAGGCCCAGCGCCTGATCGCGCGCACGAAGTACGACGTGGAGATGATGCGCGAGGTGGGCTACTGCTCGGGCATCGAAAACTACTCGCGTCACCTGAACGGCACGGAGGAGGGAGCCAAGCCGTTTACGCTGGTGGATTACTTCCCCGATGATTTCCTGCTCATCTTGGACGAGTCACACGCCACCATCCCCCAACTTAGAGCGATGTACAACGGCGACCGGGCCCGCAAGGAGACCCTCGTCGAACACGGCTTCCGTCTGCCGAGCTGCCTGGACAACCGACCCATGCGATTCGAGGAGTTCGAATCCATGTGGCACCACGCGCTGTTCGTGTCGGCCACGCCCGGGCCGTACGAACTGGAAGCCTGCGGCGGCGAGGTGGTTCAACAGATTATTCGACCCACCGGGCTGGTGGACCCGCCCATCGAGGTGCTGCCCGCGCGCGGGCAGGTGCCCGATCTGCTTCAGCGCATTGTGCAGCGAGCCGCGGCCGGTGAGCGCGTGTTGGTCACCACGCTGACCAAGCGGCTGGCCGAGGATCTTGCCGCCTACATCGAACAGGAAGGCATTCGCGGCCGGTACATGCACTCCGACATCGAGACGCTGGAGCGCGTGAGCATCCTCAAGGAGCTGCGCGAGGGCAAGTTCGACGTGCTGGTGGGCGTGAACCTGTTGCGCGAGGGGCTCGATCTGCCCGAGGTGTCGCTGGTGTGCATCCTCGATGCCGACAAGGAGGGCTTCCTGCGAAGCGAGACATCGCTCATCCAGATGATCGGGCGAACCGCGCGCAACGTAAACGCCGAGGTCAAGCTCTATGCCGACAAGGTGACACCCAGCATGCGGCGGGCCATCGACGAGACCGACCGCCGCCGCACGATTCAGGAAGCCTACAACGTCGAGCACGGCATCACGCCGCGGACGATCATCAAGGAAATCCGCTCGAGCCTTGAACGAACGGTCAAGGCCCACAAGGTGGCGGCCGACGCGATTCACGCCACGGAAGCGCAGCTCGACCGCACCGAGTTCATCGGAATGCTCGAAAAAGAAATGCTGGAAGCGGCCGAGGCGTTGGAGTTCGAGAAGGCCGCCCGCCTGCGCGATCGCATTCAAGAACTCAAAGACGCGCCGGAGCTAAGCGTCGTGCCGGTGGACAGCGAACCCAAGCCGCCAGGAAAAACCAAGGGTCGCAAAGGCTCGCAGACGCGGCGGCGCGTGTGAGACCGCGTATGGTAAGGCTCTTTCCGAGCCGCGCCCGTGAGGAAGCGTTCCGGTTTGGCGCAGGGGCGCTCCCTCACGGGCGCGGCTCGGATAGAAAAACACTCTTCGCAGCCGGGTAGGTCGGGTCATCGACCCGGCATGGCGTGGCACCGATATCTCATCCCAATACGTTGACCTGCCCGCCGCCAGACCGTCGCGTTTTCTCGACTGCCGAACCGTTCTTCCCACTTATCAGGCATCGATGTGCCACGCGACTTCGCAACGCCACCGCGCTAGCCCAAGTTACGCAGTAGCTGAAGATTCGGAGGAATCTTTGAAAAGAACCCATCGATAGCGGGCCATGCTGAAGGATTTGTCTGCTCAAACGCCGTGTAGTCACGACCAAGTTGCTTGCCCGAGCGTTTTTTTGTGCCATTCTCGTTGTAGAGGAAACGTTACTCAACAGCAGGGATGCCATGTTTCTCAAGCGTTTGGAACGACGCAAGGGTCGCAAGAAGCACACGTATTGGGCGCTCGTCGAATCGTATCGCACGGGCAAAGGCTCCCGGCATCGTGTGGTCGCGTATCTCGGTGAACTGTCGAAACGAGAGAGGAGCGGGTGGGAGCAACTCGGCCGTCGTCTCAACGGCAAAGGTCGTCCGCAGCGCACGCTGTTTGATCCACCCGATTACGACGAGCCCACCGACAAAGAACCGGTACTGGTCAAACTCAAGAGCATCCAACTTCAGCGGCTGCGTGATTTCGGCGACATTTGGCTTGCGCTGGGCCTATGGCGTTTGCTTGGTTTGGACACTTTGCTTGAGAACCTCATTCCGACGGGACGGGAGGATGTTCCCTGGCCTGTGGTCGCATCGATCCTCACGATCGCCCGACTGTGCGAGCCATCCAGCGAATTGCACAGTTCCGAGTTCACGCCCCCGGGGTCGTTAGTACTGTTGCCGTCGTTGCACTGGTCAACGTGGCGCTTGCTCGCGGTTGGCTTGATCATCCCG
>CBDUXT010000177.1:0-4908 GCA_965371245.1 uncultured bacterium
CGGGCGCCACGCTTTTCGCCCGCCCCGCGCTACACATTTCGAACGCCGTTCACACTTTCGAGGCAATCCTCGTCCGCCTCGCCGAATCTGACGACGTCGACTCGAGAAGAACGGTGGCCGCCGGCTTGAGATGGTGCCTCTACGGTGGTGCGGAGCCGGGGGAAAGAGAACTGCGCCTCGTCGCGAGATTGGTTGGAAACCCCGATAAGGAAGTTCGCGCTGCCGCGCTGGAGTCCCTCAGCAGATTCGGAAGCACAGCGGCACGTAACGCAATCGACGTGCTGCTATCGGCTGATCTTGGAGACGATCCCACGACGGCCGACCGCGCATTGTCATGTCTCATTCCGAAATATGGGATCGACCCGTCACAACTAACCGACACTGACATCGATGCATTCGTCGTGAAGTTGCGAGGCCTCGAGGCCGTTGACGACCACCATCATCATATCAGCGAGTTCCTCGAGTTTGCGGCATCGCGTCGCCCCATATCGGTCATCCGCATGCTTCTTGGGCGGATCGATGACTCGACGCGGCCGGAGCGCAGCTATAGTGACGGATACCGGCCAATTCCATACCTCGCGCAACATCTGCGTCTCGGAAACATCGGCGAACGGGACCAGCGTATTGCTGTTCTTCGTGAGGTTCGCGAGCACGTCCTCAAGGACTCATGGCAACACGCGGAGCATGTACCGCGCCTGTTCAGAAATCTGGTATCTGATCTGAACGACGCCGTGACGGTTTGCATGGAATGGGGTCGCGCGAAGGAGCCCGAAAAGGTGATTGCTGCCGCGAGGCTTCTGCGAGCGATGCCGGACTCGCTGCTCCAGATCGAGGACGCTGAGTTTGCAGACTTGCTGGAGAATGCTGATCAGCTCGGGAGTGATTGCTATGATCGGGTGGCCAGCAGCTTGTACGCCCTTTCTGGTCCCAAGGGGGCGCGACAGACCACACCGGGCGAACCGGACCCGTTCTACGTTCAGCAGGCAGAGTGGGCTGACCAAATGGTGCATCAATATCGAGATCGCCCGCCTGTTTCATCGTTCTTTCGCAAATTGGCGGACACCGCTCGACAACGACTTGAAGCTAGTAAGCGAGAGGATGATGAGGATGAGCTTTGACGGACGGTTTGTAGCACGATCTGGATTCGATGTTGACAGCACACCTCGACGGTGCGTGCGGCGTCGACGACAAGCTGAGAGAACGGGCCGCCCGTCCAGAGGCGCGATCTGCTCCGTGCGCGATTCCCAGGCTCAAGCAGTGAGCAAAGCGGAGATTCCTGATGTTGGTCTGTCCGTCGTGCTTCGGTGACAGCGATACGCTCAGTGCCCGATTCCGAGAGCGCGGAGCAGACGCTGATTGTCCGATGTGCGGAAGCACCAACGTGAGGGTCCTCGACGCAAGCCAGCTTTCCGACCTGTTCGAGGGCGTCAAGAGACACTACGACTCGCTGATCGGTGATCCGTATCGAATAGGCAAGTACGGCGTCACCGGTATGGGGCCGGACACTGGCCACGACTCGCTGGTGGAACTTCTTTGTGATGATTGGGACGTTTTCTCAGATGCAATCGACAACGACAAGGCCGCGGCAATTCTAACGGACATTTGGCCCGGGTACGTTGGCGAGTACATGCACCGCCCAAACGGTGGATGGCGAGAGGTCGAAGGCGAGTGGGACGGCCTGAAGAGCTCGCTGATGCACGAGTGGCGGTTCTTTCAAGCTGGGAAATCGGTCGACGCGGTCATCGGTCGTTTGCTCGATCCATGGAGCGACCTACTGGGTTCGGCGCTCGAGAGCCGGGACTGGCACCGCGCGAGGATTCAAGAATCGCGTGGCAAGATCATCCCATCTTCGCACATGGGCGCGCCACCACCCGGAAGGGCACGTGCCGGTCGGGCCAATCCTGCCGGAATCCCTCACTTGTACGTCGCGTCGGATCAAGCTACAGCGGTCGCGGAGGTTCGCGCGGAGCCAGGGGATTGGGTCACTGTCGCGAAGGTCACAGTCAGCCCCAAGTCAATGCAGGTGCTCGACTTGACGCGGGACGTGCGTATAGTCGATCCATTCGCACATAAGGACCTGCACGAGGCACTCGTGCTTCGTGCGCTGCTTCAGCTGTTCTCCTACGAACTGGGCCGACCCATTCGCGCCAGCGATTCTGAATTTGACTACGTTGCCACACAGTTCATTGCGGAGTACTTCCGCGACAAGGGTCTAGGCGGAGTCCTGTTCCGAAGTTCCTTGGCAAGCGGGATCAACGCCGTCTTCTTCGACTCGGCAGTCGCCACGGTCGGCGATTGCGTTGAAACGACGGTCTGGTCCAAGTCAGTCGACGTAGTCGACGACACGGAGTTTGATCGGCGTGATCGCAAGCGCAGAGGCCACGGATTCTGACTTGGCTTGGGTCGCAACGAGTCGCGCTCGCGAATAACGCCCGTCCAGTTGTGATCTGGCAGGTCGGGTTTATGAACCGCGCGCGACGAAACCCGAGCCGTTTCTGTTCGATGCCCTGGGTCCGGTTATCTCGCGCGCGACATTTCTCTCCCGGGCGGTTATGAATCGCCATAACCCGCGGGTCGGCAACGTCCAGAGACTCAGAGACTCTCGGCCAGCGGCGCGGCTGGTGCGCGGAGAGCACGGAAGCGCGGTCGCGCGGCGTGACAGGAGAGGCCCTCGACACTGCCGCCGCGTCGCTAAACCCTTGCGAGAACTTGCGTTAGAACGCGACACGCCGAGGCGTCTCGGCCTCGGCGTCGTCCGTTAACCGGTGGGTCGGTCGATTTCGCTACGACCCGTCAACTAGCGGGGGCATCATATGGGGCGTAGGAGAGGCGTCTTGGGGCGGAATAGCGCCGTTTTACGTGTCAGTTTTGTCAGGGTAATCGACCCTGACATTTCGCCTAACGCTTCACCAGAGCAAGAGTTATCGCATGTCAGTATATTCCGGACCGGCACAGTCCGTGTGGCGGTTATCGGACTATTGAAATCGGCCCCGTCGTGTCCGCAATCGGACGGCCTGACGCTTCAATAGTAGACGGGATCCGGCGCGGGTTTCGTGCCCCGCCTCAGCGCTCGGCCCGGCCTCGGAGGCGTCCGATGCGGCCGAGGTTGGCGCTGTCCGGCTGTGATTTGTGGCGCTGCGTGGGACCGAAGGTCGGCTGGGTCTCGACGGTTGTTCCCGTCCCGTTTCCGGCTTGACCCGCCGGGTTCAATGTTCTATGGTTGTTAGGTAGCGCGGGTCCCCCATCGTCGGCCATGGATGGCCGTCAAGGACCACGGCGTCGTCGGTCGCATCGGCCTCAAGGGAGTGACGGCCTGATGTCCCTACACATCCAGCGCATTTCGATCGAACGGATCGACCCCGCCCCGTACAACCCCCGCCTCGATCTTCAACCCGGCGACCCGGACTACCAGAGGCTCGAACGCAGCCTCGAGGCCTTCGGCTGTGTCGAGCCGCTGGTCTGGAACAGCCGGACCGGCCATCTGGTGGGGGGACACCAGCGCCTCAAGATCCTGAAGGCGAACGGCGCCGTCGACGTTGACGTCAGCGTGGTGGACCTGCCCATCGAGCGGGAGCAGGCCCTGAACGTGGCCCTCAACAAGATCGCCGGGGACTGGGACGAACCCCGGCTGGCCGCCCTGCTGGAGGACCTGGCGCAGGTCCCGGACTTCGACGTGGGGCTGACCGGCTTCGACGCCGTCGAGATCGGGGCCCTGTTCGACCGCGTGTCGGCCGACACGGATTCCGGCGAAGACGGCTTCGACCTGGCGGCGGACCTGGCCGCGGCCGAGGATCGCCCGCCGGTAACCGGGCCGGGCGACCTGATCGAACTGGGGCGGCATCGCCTGCTGTGCGGCGATTCGGCGAGGCGCGGGGACGTCGACCGGCTCCTGGATGGTGCCAGCGTCGACCTGGTCTTCACCGATCCGCCCTACAACGTGAACTACTACGGCGGCAACCGACCCAAGCCGCGCGGCGCCCGGCCGAAACCCTCCCGCCCGTGGCAGCGGATCTACATGGACGACCTGAGCCAGGCGGACTACCAACGATGGCTGGGCGTCATCCTCGACAACGTGCTGCATGCCTCGGCGCCGGGGGCGCCGTTCTACCTCTGGAACGGCCACCGCCAGTTCGGCCCCATGCACGCCATGCTCAGCGCCGCCGGGGCCCACGTCTCGTGCGTCATCACCTGGGCCAAGGAGCGCTTCGCCATCGGCTACGGGGACTACAACCAGCAGACCGAGTTCTGTCTGTATGGCTGGAGGGCGACCGGTAAGGCCGGCGGGGGCTCCAACGGTTCGGTTGCGCATCGCTGGTACGGCCCGACCAACGAGAGCACCCTGTGGCAGATTTCCCGTGATTGCACGCGGGACTACACCCACCCGACCCAGAAGCCGCTGGCTCTGGCCGAGCGGGCCATGCGGAACAGCAGTCAGCGCGGCGACACCGTCCTCGACCTGTTCCTGGGCTCCGGCAGCACGCTGATCGCCGCCGAGCGGACGGGCCGGCGGTGTCTGGGGATCGAGATCGACCCGCGCTACTGCGACGCGGTCGTTCGGAGGTACCTGACCCTCGTGGGGTCGGAGGCGTCGTCGTCGACACTGGTCGAGGGGTACCTCACTCCGACCGGGGCCTCGCCATGAGCGGCACCGATCCATCGCCGCCCGCCGGTGAGGCCCAGCCGGTCCTGGCGATCATCCGCAAGATCAAGGACCGATCGCTCGATCCGGGCCTCCTCGCGGAGGAAGATCGCCGGCGGTGCGTCGAGGTCCTGCGGGCCGAGGGCCTCACCATGGCCGAGATCGCCCAGGTCCTGAAGTGCCACGAGCGGACGGTCTACCGTGACCTCAAACGCCTCCGGGCCGCCCATGCCCTGGCGCCCGACCCGGGCCTGAGCGAGCAGATGATC
>CBDUXT010000178.1:0-4706 GCA_965371245.1 uncultured bacterium
GTAAGAAAAAACGCCGCTTGAAAAATCCTCATCCACAAGATTTGGTGATATCTCCTTACGGATTGACGCCTCCGACATCTCGGCTATCGTCTTCAGCCCCTAACAGAGGTTCCCGGAGGCTGTGACATGGGCTGGATTCGCGTCTTTCTGCTGCTTCTCCGTGGGATCCTGCGCGACCGAACAGAACTTGCGGCCGAGAATCTCGCGTTGCGGCAGCAGCTCGCCGTCTTGCAAAGTAACTCCAAACGTCCACGCTTGCGGAAGCGAGATCGGATCTTCTGGGCGATCCTATCCCAAGCTTGGTCGAATTGGCGCTCCGCCCTTCTCATCGTTCAGCCTGATACCGTAGTCCGCTGGCACCGCACAGGACTCAAGTTGTTCTGGTGTTGGAAGTCCAGAACGGGCAAAGCCGGACGGCCCAAAATCGACGCCGAGATTCGCAGGTTGATTCGCCGTATGTCACGCGAGAATCCAACCTGGGGCGTCCCACGAATTCAGGCAGAACTCGCGTTGTTGGACCACACGGTCTCCGAAGCAACCGTGCGTGAGTATCGGATTCGGAAGCGCAATCCGCCTTCTCAGACTTGGCGGACATTCCTAGACAACCATCTGACCGACATCGTCGCCATCGATTTTTTCACCGTCCCGACGGCCACGTTCCGCGTCCTGTTCGCCTTCGTCGTGCTGCGTCATGATCGGCGGATGGTCATGCACTTCAACGCAACAGCCCATCCGACCGCTGAGTGGACGGCGCAGCAAATCGTTGAGGCGTTTCCCGACGATACGTCGCCGCAGTTCTTGATTCGTGATCGGGATGGCATCTACGGCCACATTTTCCAAGAGCGTATCCGTAGCATAGACATCGAGGAAGTCGTCACGGCACCTCGCTCGGCGTGGCAGAATCCGTACGTGGAGCGCCTGATCGGTTCGATCCGCCGTGAATGCTTGAATCACGTCATCGTGCTCAACGAACGACATCTGCGACGGATCCTTCGATCCTACTTCGCCTACTACCATGAATCGCGGACTCACCTGTCGTTGAGTCGCAACTCGCCGGTGGAACGACAGAAAGAGCCGCCCCACCGCGGCCGAGTTGTCGCGATTCCCCAAGTCGGCGGCCTGCATCATCGACACTGCCGCGCGGCCTGAGCGGAAACAGAATCGAGCCGACCGAGCCGTACGGCGCCAGGCGTCCGCACATACACTTCGAATCGTGAGGAGTCGCCACGATCTCACTGCCGTCGATCCCAGCACTAACGTCCTTCAGGCTCTGAACCGTTCTGAATCCAGGTCAGCTTTCCGCTGGAACGGCGCCGGACGGGGTTTCTGCTATGCACAGCGGTGTGGGTGGCGTTCCGAAAGGGCCCGCTGCGCGGCCTGGTACGTTTTTATCCCTGGGTGGCGACCGCTCCGTCGCGCGACGGGTAACGGCAAGTCGTTGCCGTTTCAGTCTTTACGTCACTGGAGCCAGCGAGACTCGAACTCGCGACCTTCTGCATGCCATGCAGACGCGCTCCCAACTGCGCCATGGCCCCGGGGACAGGATTATGCGCTCCCGGCGTGAGGTCTGCAACCGTCGCCGCCGATGCCGACCGCTGCAGGGTGCATGACCGAATCGGGGGGCAGTCTTCAGAGCACAGGGCGCGAGCCCTGTGACCGGTCTGGTATCGCGGAAGCGCCGTGCATGTTCACATCGTGTCCGTGGCCTTGCGCCCACGGCTCTGACGCGGCGTGGCGCCGTCAAGGTGGCTTTGCGCGCCCCGCCAAAACTGTCACGCACCCACCGCTGGATGTACCCGGCGCGGGCTGTCCACGCGAAATGAGCGATCGCCCTCCGAGCCGCCCACCACGTCGGCCGGCACGGATCCACGGTCGGCGGGGAGTGCCCTTGCCCTCACCCGTCTAGTGCTTTGTCAGCGGTTGCATCGGCTGGCTCGTGGGCCACGGCTCTGCGAGCCGTGTTGACCCACAATCATAGCCCCAGGGCACTGCTCATAAAGCAGTGGCACACGTCTTGACCAGTTCTTAACCCCCCAATCGCCGGCCGACGCTTCACTCGGGCTCTACGCGCCCGGGGTCGTCCAGATTCAGGCTCGGGCGTTAAGATGAGTCGGCCTGCGATCGCTCGGTGCGCCCAGGTGTCAGTACTGGCAGGGGGTTGGCGCCGATGTCGTTCGGACGATCCATCCTCACGTCGCCCGGCGCGCTTGGCAGTGCGGTTGTTATCGCCACCGCGTCGATGGCGCGTCGCCATCCATCCCGTGTGCGCGCATGTCCGATATTGAAGCCTTGCGCGCCAAGCGGAACGGGCCGGCGATTTCGTTCCGGGCTTTGACGCGCTGCCCTGATCGCGTACAATAGCCGCTGGAGAAACGTGTCGGTTTGAACTTGCTACCATGTGTGGCCTGTACTTGATAGTGCCACGGGCGTGGCGTTACGGTTTTTCTGAGAATGGCGTTGTAATGCTTGCGGCCCCAACCACAATACGCGCGACCGATCGCCCCGCCGTTTTGGTCAAGCGCTTCTTGGATTACCTCTTCGATGAGTGCGGGCTCGCCGGCTCCACCGTCACGGAATACCAGCGGGATCTCAAGGGCTTCTGGAACTTTCTCGTCGCGCGCGAGACCGAGCCGGGCGACATCGCCATCCAAGACGTGCAACTCTACCTGATCGAGCTTCAACAAAGAGGCTATGCCCTTTCGTCGATCGTTCGTTACCTCGCGACGATCAAGGTCTTCCTCCGCCACCTCTTTGCGGAACGTGTCTTGCGGCGCGACATTGCCGGGCTGATCGAATCGCCCAGGCGGTGGCGAACCATCCCCAATGTTGTGTCCGAGTCGAAGGTCGAGGCCATGCTGACCGCGCCCGACCCGAGCGACGAGCTCTATCTGCGTGACCGGGCGCTTCTGGAACTGCTGTACGCGACCGGCATGCGCGTCAGCGAGGTCGTCGATCTGCCCCTTGAGCGGCTCAATCTCAAACTCGGCTATGTCCGCTGCATGGGGAAAGGCCGCAAGGAGCGAATCGTCCCCGTCGGTCGGGCGGCCATTTCGGCCGTGGCGAACTATCTTGAGATCCTCCGTCCGCGGCTGTTGGCCGACCGCGAGTCGAGGGCGCTGTTCCTTTCGCGCACCGGTCGTCCGCTGGATCGAACCAACATGTGGCGGATCGTGCGGAAGTATGCAGTGGCCGCGGGAATCGACGCCGGCGTGTCGCCTCATACGCTTCGCCATTGCTTCGCGACGCACCTTCTCGCCGGCGGTGCCGACCTGCGAATCGTGCAGGAACTGCTCGGTCACGCCGACGTCACCACCACGCAGGTCTACACCCACGTCGATGAGATTCAGCTCAAGCGGGTGCATCGCAAGTTCCATCCGCGGCCCTAAGGGTTGAGCCGTTGACGAGAAGACGCCTCGTGCCGCGACCCGAATCCCGGACCCGCCGGCGCAGGTCGGCAAGGTGTCATCGTGTCACGGATTGACTTCCGCAACTCCACGGACCTCGACACCGACAAGCTTGTGGCACTTATCCGCGAGGCCGCTGACGGCAGAGCGACGGGGGCGATCACGCTGCGGGTTCGCTACAGTCGCAGCGCCGATTTTTCCGGAACGTGTTTCTACGCAAGCCAGCGCATTTTCGTTAACGTCGGCCGGCACCTCCAATTCCCCTATCGGATGGGCACGCACGTGGCTCGGGCGCGGACCGTCGGACGCCGCTGGTACAAGCCGGTCTACGCGCTGACGCTTCGCGACGGGTACGACCTGGTCCTGTTCGTGTTTCTTCATGAGCTGTATCACCTCCTGGTGAAACGCGCGCGACGGAACACACGGCAGAAGGAATCCATGTGCGACCGCTTTGCCGCGCGGTTCCTGGTCGATCGCTGTGACGCGAAGGTTTTGCGGTCGGACGACAGTGAGGTCCCGCGAGAAGAATGGGACTTCCAGGATCTCGACGGTTTTGTGGCCGCCGCCCGCGACTGGCGCGTCGCCCGGCCGCGAACGCCTGAACGGGCTGCCCGTCAGGCCGCGATCGGCGAGCGGTGATCGAGGCTGTTAGCCGGCCTGAAGGGGTGCGTCTCGCCATGCACTTGTTCCGTGTGCTGGCGCCACCCGGAGCCTGATGCCTTGCGCGGGGTTTGGTTTGCGTGCGAATCCTCCGGGCGGTAGATTCGGCGCGGCGATGGCCTGTGCGTCTGGCGCCGACTCGGCGAGGATCCGATTTGTCGATCGACGTCGCCCCGCTACGACGAATGTGTTGCCCGACCCGGCTCAGGAGGTGGACTCATCCTGGAAACCTTCCCCAATCCGCATCCATCACGAAACTACCTGATCGAGCATCACGTGCATGAGTTCACCAGCCTGTGCCCGAAGACGGGGCAGCCGGACTTCGCGAACATGGTCGTCCGCTACGTCGCCGACGCCAAGTGCGTGGAACTCAAGAGCCTCAAGCTACATCTTCAAAGCTACCGCGACCAGGGAATCTTCTACGAGGACGTCACCAACGACATACTGGATCGGCTAGTGGCCTGCTGCGACCCGAAGTGGATGCTCGTGGAATCGATCTGGACCACGCGCGGCGGCATTCATTCGGTCATCACGGCGCAGTATGGGGAGCCTCCCCCGGGGACGCCGCCGTCCGCGGGACGGGTGCCCTAGTGCATGGTCACACGTCGTCTTGCGGGTTCGTTGCCGAGTCAGAGCCGCGGG
>CBDUXT010000179.1:0-4574 GCA_965371245.1 uncultured bacterium
ACCCCCAAGGGGAATCGAACCCCTGTTGCCGGCATGAAAAGCCGGTGTCCTGGGCCACTAGACGATGGGGGCGGTGGTGCCGCGATACCCGCTGCCAAGTATCGCGAGTCGGGGGAAGGTAGCGAGAACATCGACTTCCGTCAACGCTTGGACCCGCGGTACATGCCGGCGGGTGCGAGACAGAATCAGCGACCGTGAAAAACGTAGGGCGGGTCGGTGTTCCGCCTGAGCGGAACGTTGACCTGCCGCCGGGTGAGGCAGGTGAACCCCTCGGCGTGGCCGGGGAACCACCTGCCCTACTCCACTCTGCCGGGGCGGTTTCGTGTAGCGTTCGGTGAATGCCGAGCATCCGTCCACACCCCAGAATCCGCGCGGGCTAAAAACCCGCGGCTGGGGACTAAGAAACGGGGAAAGGCGCTACCCTAGCGGCTTGCGAAGCAAGGTTTGGTGACAGCTTCGGCACAGGTCGAACCGCAGGGCGCGATACGTTCGGTCCTCGACGTCGTTGGGATCGGCCTTGGCCAGCACCTCGAGCAGTTCGTCAAGCTGTTGCGATGGATCGGCGTCCGCCGGCGTATCGAGTTCCACGGGTCCGGCCGCCGCGTACAGCTCCATCTTCACGATGAACCGGTTCGGATCGTTGGCGGTCAGGCGCGTGCCGCACTTATCACATTCGTACCGAATCACCGGGGCGATCCCGACTCAACCCCGGCCGCGGCGATCCCGCCGAGCGATTGCCACCGCGAAAGCGTCTGCTTGGCTTTGCCGTCATCAACCGCCTTGGCCGCGACGCGCACGCCTTCGGACAGGTCGGCCGCAACGCCGGCAACCACCAGGGCGGCCCCGGCGTTCAGGACGGCGTGATCCCGCGGCGGGCCGGATCGACCATCCAGGATCGCGCGGATCGTGTCGGCGCTGGCCCTCGGTGAGTCGACTTCAAGATCGGCCAGGGTCGCGCCGGTCAGGCCGACGCTTTCCGGTGTCACCATGAAGCGCTCGACCGACTCACCGCGCACCTGCGTCACGACGGTCTCGCCGGTGATCGTCAGGTCGCACAGGCCTTGACCGTGCACCACCCAGGCGTGATCGACGCCGAGTTTTCCGAGGGCGTCGGCCATCTTATCGACCAGTTCGACGCGCGGCACGCCCAGCACCTGTCGCCGGGCGCCGGCCGGGTTGGTCAGCGGACCGAGAAGGTTGAAGATGGTTCGCGTAGGAATCGCGCGACGAACCGGCGCCGCGTACTTCATGGCCGGGTGCAGGTTCCGTGCGTTGAGGTAACCAATGCCCACCTCGCGCAGGCAGCGCTCGACGGTGCCGACGTCGGCCTCGGTATCGATGCCAAGTTCACCGAGCACCTCGGTGCTGCCGCTGGCTCTGGTGGTGGAGCGGTTTCCGTGCTTGGCCACCGTGGCGCCGGCCGCCGCGGCGATGATGGCCGCCGTGGTCGAGACGTTGAACGTGCTGATTCCATCCCCGCCGGTTCCGCAGGTGTCGATGCAGCCGGCGTCGCACCGAACACGCACGGCGCTTTCCCGCATGGCTTCCGCAGCCCCGACCAGTTCATCGACGCTCTCTCCTTTGGTCATCAGCGCGCCGAGAAGTGCCCCGATGACGCTCTCGGCCCACTCACCCTGCATGATGCACTGGAAGGCCCACCGCGCTTGGGCGCGGGTCAGGTCGTGGCCGCGGGTAAGCTGTGCGAAGATGGTTTGCAGGTCGATGCTCACGCCGGTGCTCGCTTGGAATGCTCGTGGCCGGATCGAAAGCGTGACCGGCATAGGTTGAGGCTTTTCAGCCACCCCGATACCATCCTACCGACTCTTGGGAATCCTGCGAGCCGCCCGGTTGGCGCAACGAGGCGTCGGGTCCGTGGCGCATCGGGAATGGGTGCCCCATCCTTCGCTTCCTGCGAAGGGTGGGGGACGGACGAGGACCAAAGTAGCGTCACGGGGTCCATCCATTCCCTACCCTTGTTTTGCGATGCTGGGGCACCTACTTGCCCGCGTCGGGTGGCATGGCCAAGCGCAGCGCGGCCATATGCTGGGTGGCCGACACATGCCCGCGCCTCCGGCTTGGGCATGCCACCCGAAAAACGGAAGAACGTTCTTGGAAACGGCAGTGGCGCCGATTCCGTGACACACTCCGCGACGTACGCGGCTCAGGCCCAAACCACCTATGCTCGACCGAATGGACGAAACCATCGTGGCGGTTTCCTCGGCCCCGGGGTCGGGGCAGTTGGGCATCGTGCGCCTCGACGGACCGGCCGCGATTTCCATCGCCGATCGAATGGGCTCGACCGCAAGCGGCGAGCCGTTATCACACCGGCCGGGCTACACCCGCGTCGAGGGATGGGTGTCGATCGGACAGGGCCACACGCTGCCGGCCTCGTTCTATCTGTTTCGCGCGCCGCATAGCTACACGCGAAACGACGCGGTGGAGATTCACACGGTGGGCGCTGCGGCCGCACTGGAGATCGTCCGCGGTCAAGCCGTTGCGCTCGGGGCGCGACCGGCCGAGCCGGGCGAGTTTACAGCCCGGGCCTTCCTGAACGGCGCGATGGATCTCAGCGCCGCTGAAGCCGTGGCCGGTGTGATTCAGGCGCGGACCGATACGCAGCTTCGCGCGTCGCGCCGTATGATGGGCGGCGCCCTGGCGACCCGCGTCACCAGCGCGCGGGATGAGCTGGCTGAGCTGCTTGCCCTGGTGGAGGCCGACATCGATTTTTCCCAAGAGCCGATCGTCTTCATCACGCCCGGGTCGCTCAAGGAGCGGCTCCGCAGGATCAATCAGCGCCTCGAGGAGCTGTCGGCCGGCTCCATGTCCATCGAGCGGTTCAACCTTCTGCCGCACATACTTCTGCTTGGTCCGCCAAGCGCCGGAAAGAGCACGCTGATGAACCGACTGAGCGGAACCAGCCGGTCCATCTGCGCCGCGGCCGCCGGAACCACGCGTGACATCCTTTCGGCACCCATCGCCCTGGGTTGCGGCGACGCCATCCTTCTCGACGCGGCCGGCGTGGATAGCCGCGAGGACGAGATCATCGCCCAGGCGCGGCGGCGGGCACTGCTGGTCGCCGAGCAGGTCGATCTGGTGTGCATCGTTGTGGACGTGACGGAGCCGGACGGAGGGCGCGTCTTTACGCTGTTCGATTCGCTGGACGTGCGGCGGGCGGTGATCGCCGTGAACAAGGTGGACCTGGTATCGGCGGAGGCGACCGAGGCGGCCACCGCCCGGTTGAAGGATCGCAAGGTGGGCGCGGTTTGTCCGATCAGCGCGCTGACCGGTGCCGGTTGCGACAGGCTTCGCGAAGCGATCGCCGACGCGCTGGGTCTTTGCGAAACAACGACGATGGGCTCGGCCCTGCTGATAAGCGAACGCCAGCAAGCCGCCATCCGAGCGGCCAAAGAAGCAATCGACCGCGCCGTCGTGCTGAGTGAAGGCGCCGAGGCGACCATCGACTGTGCCGACGTGTTGGCATTCGAGCTGCGCGAGGCCACCGATTCCCTGGGAACCATCACCGGTGAGGTCACCACGGACGACCTTCTGGGTCAGGTCTTCGCGAACTTCTGTATTGGGAAATAGGGCGGCGGGTGGCCGTGACATGCGTACCCTTGGCAAGCGTTGCTTGCCCAGGTCTTCAGCAGGTTGCGCCCCAAGAAGAGTACCTTCGCAATTTCATTGAGCCCATCCTGCGCTGGCAAAACAAGTTCGCACACGCCATCCCGTCGCTCGATCTAGAAACCGCAAAGAGATTTGGTACAATAGCCGCCGTCGGAGACGGCAAATGGAGAATCCCGAAGGAACGGTTTTCCGGGTTTGGAGATATGTCATGGCACACACGCGAAACACGCTGTTTCTTTCCTTGTCGGCGATGATCGTCGCGGGCACCACGGCTTTGGCTTCGGACCGGGCGATCGATCCGTTGCTGGCACGAACATACTTCGACGAAGCGGCGGCCATATCCGACGGGGACGGCGGCAAGCTGTGGGGGCGTCCGCTACACGGCCCCATGCTCTTCGTCCACAGGAAAACGCGCATGGTCGTGGCCAACGAGGCAGCCCGCGTACTCAAGCCGGAAGGCGACGTGTTTGTGGGAAAGTGGCCGCGGAATATGCTGATCGCGAACACGGCCGTCCGCTGGTCAGGCAAGCGGTGGACGATGCTGATGTGGCCGCTGCCCGCGAGCAAGAAGCCGCGCGCGCGACTGCTGGCTCATGAGATGTGGCACCGCATCCAAAACGATATCGGCCTGGGTGCGTCGAGCCCGGAGAACGATCACCTCGACACGCCCACCGGTCGCATTTGGATGCGCCTCGAATGGCGGGCGTGGAGTCGGGCGATCGGTTCCGCCGGCGACAAGCGCCGTGAGGCCATCGGAGATGCGCTGGCGTTTCGCTCTATGCGCCGATCACTCTGTAAGGGGGCATCCCAATCGGAGCGCGCGCTGGAGAACAACGAGGCCTTGGCGGAGTATACCGGCGTCGCGCTCGCCGGCTGGAACGAGGTCGAGCGGATCAAACACATTCAGGACGACTTGGAAGGGGCCGAGAAGGATGAATCCTTCGTTGGAA
>CBDUXT010000180.1:0-4501 GCA_965371245.1 uncultured bacterium
TGACCGCAGAACACCGCGCCCGACGCACGTGTACGATCCGCAAAACAGGTACAGCCCTCTTCCCGTCCGGTATTATACCCTCCAGGCGGGGCCATTCAAGGAAAAAGTGTGGCTTCGATGGGAGATTTCGTTACATGCACCGAAATGGGGATTACCGTCGGGCCAGCAGGGCCTTCGTCTTTTTCGCCAGCACTCGCCCGGTTTCGAACCCAACCTCGGCATCGACGATGCGCCCTTGGCGGTTGATCCAGAGGACCGTGGGCATGGAGGTGGCCCCGTATTCCAGGCTGACGTCGCCGGCGTCCAGGAGGAAGCGCTGATGGAGTTTCTTTTGCCGTACGAAGCGGGCGATGGTCTCGCGATCTTCGTCCCAGGCGTTGGCGGAAAGGACCACAAGACCCTCGACCTTATGGCTATCGACCAGGCTGCTCAGGTGCGGAGCCTCCGCACGGCAGGGGCCTCACCCATGGGCCCAGAAGGCCAGGACGACCGGCTTGCCCCGAAGATGACTGAGGCGCACGGTTCCGCCGTCGAGCGCGGCGAGTTCGAAGTCGGGTGCCATGGTGCCTTTCACACGGGAGAGGAACTTTCGCCCTTCGCTCTGGACACAGCCCGAAGCGGAAAGCGCGGCCAAGCAACAGACAATTCCCAATCGAGTCATCGTGATGAGCCTCCCTCTGGGTTGATGCGGTATGCATCTAATGCCGAGTCCGGTCAACAGGCGGCCGCGGTCATGGGCCGACGATCTACCCATTCTATTGCGGACCGTGCCGGTGTAAAGGAGGCGACGTTGATCGGGGTGTCGTGCGAATCGCCGGGCACGAGGCGTGTCGGTCCAGGGAACGGTTTGCGGCGGTCACGCCAGGCGGCGTGGACAGCGATGATCGATCGGCTCCAAGGGCGGCCTAGCGCCGCGTCGCATATCCATCGATCTATTATCCGAGCCGCGACCGTCGAGGAGCGGACATGCGGATGTCGGTCTTGCCGCGGACAACCGCTTCCTTACGGGAGGGGCTCGGTTCGGCCAAACCCGGTACCTACGCTTGTCGGAGCACTCGGCGCGTCCTCGACACGCTTGGGAGGCGTTGCCAAGGCCCGCGTAATCTTTCCCGCAGATGTCGTCATGGATTGCAGGGCGTGGTCGAAATGGTGAATGGGTATGGAGTTCCCGCGAAGGCATCGAGGACGCGCGTTACGTCGGTGATGTTGATTCGCTGATCGGGTACCGCCGGCTCCACATCGGCCCGAGAGGTAGTGAGCGCGCCCGGCCGATTGCTGAACTTATCCAGCACGGCCACGACGTCCACGACGATATCGACCAGATCATCCGGCGGTCCCCATTGCCCGCCGGCGAACGCCGCGCCAACGTCACCCCAGCGACTCGCTTCCATGGTCAAAGCCGGCGTGGAAAACCCTTCGGGGCTGTTCGTGCAGGCCTCTTCGACGGCCTGCATCTCGTAGATCCCCGACGGAATGATGCCTTCGTGGTAGACATGTACGGTTCCCAGCGCCGACCAATCGGTGAAATGCGGTGAGCAACCCAACGTAGCGGCCAGAAATGTTTCACCCGAGCAAGGCGGCCCCGGCTGTCCGGTGTTCTCGCAGAGTTCTTGGGGTTGTTGCACCCATAGCTGTGTGCCCGCAACGGCGTTATGCGGCTCGGGAAGCGAAGCGAACCGCACCTGAATAGCGGTGTTTATGCCGGGATTGTTCCCGCGAACTGAAAGGTAACGGTTCTTTCCAACCCCGGCCGGTCCGGCGAGCGGCGCGCTCGGAGGGGCGCAGGGACAGTCCGCGGCCAGGTCACCGCTGCAGGATCCACCTACGGTGAACAGTGATAACCCCGGTTGAACGCCGCACTCCGTCTGGGTCACGCCGTCCACGCACCCGGGGGTCGCTCCACTTCGATCGAAGCAACACTGTCCGGTCGGTGGCGGGACGACAAACAGAAGTCCCGTCGGCTGATCCAGCCCGTCGCTGCCCGGTGCGACGAAATCGCCGAGGAACGCGCCGGTCGATCCGTCGTACCGCTTTACCGAATTGGTGGATCGGGATGCCACGTAGAGATTCCCGTCCGGTCCGAATCGTAGACTGTGTGGGTTCGACAGGCCACCGCTTTCCCGAGAGACGAACACGTCCTGAAAAGCGCCGGTGACGGCGTCGTAGCGAAGAATGTTGTTGTTGGTCCCGTTGGAGACGTACAGTTTGCCGTCGGTGTGGAACACCAATCCCTGGCCCGCGCCGAGACCGCCGCTGCCCGGCGTAATGAATGATCCCATCAATCCACCGGTCTGGGCGTTCACTCGTTGGATGGTGTTGCCCAGGGCACCGTTGCCCACGACGTAGATGTTCCCGTCTGGTCCGTACTCCATGTATTTTGGTGAAGACATCCCGGTCGCCGCAAGATCGACGAAACGGCCCAGGAAGAAACCATCGGAGCCACGGTAGCGCCGAATACCCCTGGACACGAAGTTGTCCAAGACCAGAATGTCACCTGACGGCTCAAACAGCAGGTCCATAAGTACGCCCGCGCCCTCACGAACACCGTCGATGAAGTTGTCGTGCGTCCGGCCTGTCTGGACATCGAGTCGCTGAACTTCCCTGAGTCTCGTGACATAAACGTATCCATCGGGGCCCTGCCGGAGCTGATGCTCAAATGACATGCTGTTCCACATGGCGTCGCGGAAGGCGCCGGTTTCGCCATCAAAGAAGCGAATTTTGTTGGCCGGCCAGACTCCCTTGACGAGAGCGCCGGTCATACAGGCGACCATGAGGTCGCCTTGGCGCGGAAGCACCTGGCAGACGTCGGGGACGAGGTCGCGGCCGAGGTCGACTTTGTCGCCCGCTAGAATCTCATCGACGTCGTCGACTCCGTTACCGTCACAATCCACCAGCACGTCCGGCCGTTCCGGCCCGATCAGGTCGCCGTGCCGCGTGAAGAGCCAGTTGACCATCCGATCGATTTCGCCTGGGGAGAACCGGTCCCGTAGCGTATGGCCGGCCTGCCAACCCGCTTCCATGTAGAGGCGTGTGTTGGGATTGTACGGCGGATCGCCAGGGCAAGGTCCGGGCTGATTCGCGAAGTAGATGCCGGTCGCGGTCGTGTTGCCCCCGAACACCGCGGTAGAAGCCGGAGTGTCACAGACGAGGTCGCCCGCCGAGAAGCAGTTCGAGCCGCTCGTACACTCAATGCCGAACTGCGTTTCAAACGGATGGAAAAGAAAGAAAACGTGCCCCATCTCGTGGGGGGGGAACACGATGCTGTTCGGATGACCGATGCGATGGTAGGCGACGATGTTGCCGCGCACATCAAGGCCGTTGTTGCCAGCGAAGTTAAACCCGGTGGCACAATCCGCGCAAAGCCGCGGTGTGACGATGTGATCGATCACTCCGTCCTTGGTATGGGCGCGGAATAACGAAAGCGCTGCCGAAAAAGTCGGTACGTCGTCGTAGTCGATGTCGCTGTCGATGTAGACGATCTCCGGACTCTGGACGAAGCGAAACGGCGTGTCTCTAAACCCGTAGTTGAGGTCGCGCATGTAGGGGTCCAGCAGAGATTCGTCGAGCCCGCCGCTTCCGTCGCTACGCCGAACGATGAGGAAGCGGACAACCATTCGGAACAGGGTTTCCCCCGCGACGGCCGCCCTGACCGCCGCCTCGTTCGAGCTGTCTAGAAGCACGAGGTCAGCCGGTGGAGAAAGGCACGTCTCATGCGGTTCCGCCTCCCGCGCTAGGCTAGCGGCGATCCGCTCTTGTTCGTCGGTTTGAGGGGCCCGTTGGCGTGATGTACCGTCGTCCTGAGCAGCCACAAGGCGACCAAACAACATCAACGGTATCGCCGCTGCGCAGAAGAGAGACATGATGCCGGCCCTGCGAGCGAATCGGCAGTGCCTAGTACTTGTCTGTTGAGTTTGTGCCGTCATGGTTCGACTCCCGAACGTTGTAAATCTTCAGTGGGAATTGGCGTGGACCATTTGCCACGCCGTCCTCCTTCGCACCCTCTTCTGGCTTCGTCAGCGCGCCCCGCAACCGACACGCGACGCGCAGTCGTGCTCTGAGAAGTGCCACCCACGAACACCGCAAGTAGTACGCGGAAGGTGTGGTGGAAACCCGCCAGAGTAAGCGGCGCTGGTTCTTCGGCTTCGTTATGCCGTTCCGTACGAACTGACACTCACGCAGTCGTGCTTTCAACCGGGCTGGTGTCTGTGTCGTCTCGAGGGGGCCCGTTTCGATCAGGTGATGAGCGCTTGGGTCGTCCCGCGCTCCCGCGGAAACGAGCGCTTTTGGAGGGTCAAAGGACGTGGGTTCCCTGGCCGAGTGGTCGAAGGACCGCCCGCGGCGCGTCCTCGACACGCTTGGGAGGCGTTGCCAAGGTCGGCGCAATCTTTCCCGCAGGCGTCATCATGGATTGCACGGCGCGGTCGAAATGGTGAATGGGTACGGAGCTCCCGCGAAGGCATCGAGGACGCGCGTTACGTCGGTGATGTTGATTCGCTGATCG
>CBDUXT010000181.1:0-4498 GCA_965371245.1 uncultured bacterium
GGAAGCACTGCCACCCGGCCCACCGGCGTCCGGTCGTCTTCTACAGTGTATCGTTCTTGGGGGGGCGATTCAATGCGGTCTTGTGCGGCAGCCCGCGCCCCCGCGGCAGAGCCCGGAGCGCAAGCGACGGGTGCCTCGCTCGTACGCAGCACACAACGGCGCAGACCTCGGAGCACGTTACGGCGTTCGATCGACGCCGATGGCTTTGTTGTCCGCCTCGGTCTTGTCCTTCATCGAGTAGTCATCGTCCTGCCGCTGGTGGTTGACGTTGAGTTTCTGTAAGTAGAGATTGTGGACGTCGCGTGCGCTCAGGCCGACACACTGGGCCATGCTGATCCAGAAGAACAGAAGATCAATGACCTCGACGCGGGCGTTTTGCAGGTCGTGGATCGCGAAGCGCTCCCCGCGCTGGGCTTCGCTGCACCAGTGCTTCCAGAACGTGCAGTCGCGCAGCTCTTCGAGCTCGTTGCCGGCCGCGGTGATGTAGTCGTTAAGCCACTTGCCGGCCAACCGCGGATCGAAGTTTGCGCGCAACGCCTGGGTGTCGTAGCCGATGCGTTTGTTTAACGCCGCTTGCCGCTCAAACATATCCTCAAGCACCGTAACCTCCTGTGTGTCGGGTGACAGCAACCGGTCAAGTGACCGTTGCGCCCTATTATAGTCGCGGATCGGCAAAAGAGGTAGCGAGTCATTCAGGCGGCGTCGTCCGTCACCGGTATGGCGACATCAACGGATGGGGTGTCGGAGCGGGCAAGCGAGCCACTACGAGTGTAGGGTCAGACCTTGTTTTTGGGGTTCCGATCCACACCGAATTGTGTGCCACGGCTCTTGAGCAGTGTAGATCGCGGTTTTCGTGGAACCCACTCACTGCTCAAGAGCCGTGGCACACGCCCAGACTCAGGCTTGGCGATGTACGAGTCACGGCGAGAGGTGCTCTTTGATCTTGCGGAGTGCCTCGCCTTCGATCTGCCTGACGCGCTCGCGGGTCAGCTTGATCTCCGCACCGATCTCCTTGAGCGTCATGGGCTCCCGATCGTCCAGCCCATAGCGCAGCCGAAGGATGGTGGACTCACGTTCGTCAAGGTCGTCGAGAAGGTCGATGATTCTCGTCGTCTCCGACTCGTTCATCAGGCTCTCTTCGGGACGTGGCGTTCGCGTGTCGGCGATTCCCTCGGTCAAGGATTGACCGTCGAGGCCGTCCGAGTCGTGGGCGGGCGCCGACACGGCCTTCACCGCATCACGAATGTGGCTGATCTTGGTCTCGGACATCTGAAGCTTGTCCGCAAGCTCTGCCGCGGTGGGCGACCGGCCCTCCGCCTCGACGAACTGCTCTCTGGCCTCACGGAACCGGGAAATCATCTCGACCATGTAGGCCGGGATGTGAATCGGCTTGTCGCTGTTGATCAGACTTCGCTTGATGGACTGCTTGATCCACCAGGAAGCGTACGTGCTGAACCGGGTGTTCTGGCCGGGGTCGAAACACTCGACCGCGCGGATCAGCCCCAGGTTGCCCTCATTGATCAGATCGTTGAGGGGCACGCCGCGTTTTGCGTACTTCTTGGCAATGTTGACGACGAGCCGCAGGTTGGACTTGACCATCCGCTCGCGAGCGATGGCCGCTTCTTCCTCCGCCTTTTCGCGATCCTCGAGGGACAACTCACCGCTGGCGAATTTCTCAGCGGCCATCTGGCCTCCGCGAATGACCGTGGCGAGTTCCTTCTCTTCCTCGGAGGAAAGAAGCGCGGACTCGTTGATTTGTCGCAGGTAGACCTGAAGGTCCGTATCGACAGCGATGATTCCGCCCTCCCAAAGGAGTCACGTCCCGCGCGAGGCGGAACGCCGCGCCGACCGGGTTAGTCTTCGACCGTTGGTGCCGAGGCCTCCGGGGGCGAAACACCGTCGCCGTCGGCCACTTCGCCCACGGCGCTATCGGCGTCCGAGTCGCCGCCGCTTGCGTCCTTATCGGCATCGGGTGCAGGCCCGTCGTCCGCCGCGCTGGCATCCGAGTCGGCGCTGGCGGTCTCGCCGCCCGCGGGCGCCTCTTGGTCGTCGCCTTCGGGAATCAGGAGTTCCGCCTGCGTCGGCTCAAGCCCGCCGCGTCGAACCTTGGCGCTGGTCTCGGCCTTGGCGGACTCCGCGTCCTGCTCGGCCGACCATTCCGCCCGCTTCTTGGAGAGCCCGATCTTGCGCTCCACGGGGTCCACGCGGAGGATCTTGACGAGGAGCTTGTCGCCGATGTTTACTTCGGCATGTGGGTCCTCAACCTTGTGGTCAGCCAGCTCGCTGACGTGCAGCAGGCCCTCGAGATTCTCCTCCAGCTCCACGAAAACGCCGAAATTGGTGATTTTGGTCACCGTCCCCTCTACGATCTGACCGGGGATATAGTTCTCGGGCACGGCGTGAGCCCACGGGTCTTCATGCAACTGTTTGAGCCCGAGGGCGATGCGCTGCTTTTCCTGCTCCACTTTCAGGACGACACACTCGATTTCCTCGCCCTTCTTGAGCATTTCGGACGGGTGGCTGAGCTTCTTGGTCCAACTCATATCGGACACATGAAGCAGACCATCGATCCCCTCCTCGATCTCGACGAAGGCGCCGTAATTCGTGAGGTTGCGGACCCGGCCGTTGATTTTGGTGTTCGGCGGGTACTTGTCCGCCACGTGCTCCCACGGGTTGTCCAGGGTCTGCTTGATGCCAAGAGAAATCTCTTGTTTGTTCTTGTTGATGTCGAGCACGACCACGTCGGTCATGTCCCCGACCGCCAGGATTTCGGAAGGGTGGCTGATCCGCCGCGTCCAACTCATCTCGGAGATGTGGACGAGCCCCTCGATTCCCGGTGAGACCTTCACGAACGCACCGTAGTTGACGATGTTGACCACTTCGCCGCTCAACCGCGACCCGGTGGGATACTTTTCCTCCACCTCGTCCCACGGGTTCACCTTGAGCTGCTTGAGCCCCAGGGCAATCTTCTCCTTCTCACGATCGATGTTCAGGATCTTGACCTCGATATCCTCATCAATCGAAACGACCTCGGAAGGATGCCCCACCCGGTCCCAACTGATGTCCGTGATATGCAACAAGCCGTCGATGCCGCCGAGGTCCACGAACGCGCCGAAGTCCGCGATGTTCTTGACCGTTCCCTTGCGGACCTGCCCGATCTCCAGACCGGCCATCAACTTTTCCTTGGCGGCCGTTCGCTCTTCCTCGATCAGACGACGCCGAGAAATCACGATGTTGCGCCGCTCCGTATCGATCTTGAGGATCTTGGCGCGGATCGGCTTGCCGATGTAGGCGCCGATGTCACCCGGGCGCCGGATGTCCACCTGGGACGCCGGCAGAAACACGGGATAGCCGATATCCACGAGCAGCCCGCCCTTGATCTTGCGCATCACGCGCCCTTCGACGGTGTCGCCCTCGTTCTTGCTCTCGATGATCCGGTGCCAGTTGATGATCCGGTCGGCCTTCCGCTTCGACAGAAGGATGTACCCCGTTTCGGATTCGAGGTTCTCCAGCCAGACCTGCACCTCATCCCCGGGATCGATCGAACTCGGGTCGTCCCACTCTCCGACCGGAATCAACCCCTCGCTTTTTAGACCTACGTCAATGACAAAGTCGTCACCGGCCCGCCCGACGATTCGGCCCTTCAGGATCGACCCCGCCTTGTATTCCTCCGAGTCACCCAGCAACTCACGAAGCTCATCTTCGCCGGCGAAACCGGCGAGTGCGTCGGCCAACTCCGACTCGAGGTTGAAGTCCTCGGTATCCAGTTCAGCGATAAGGTTTCGGTCTACCATGGATATTTACTTCTGCCCAGCACGCCAGATGTCATGCGCATAGCCGGGTGGGCGACCGGCGTGGCCACGAAAACGGTCCGTGACCAATAGAGCGGATGACAGGCTTTCACCGCGGGCGCAAGACGATCTTACGCCGGTTGCGCGAGTCAAAGCGCAGGAAGCTGAAATCCTAACCTGGGGAAGGTCGCTACACCACCTCCACGGCCGGAAGGCGACAAAAGAAGAATCGACCGCCAGAGCACAGGGCAGGGGCCGTTGCCAGCGTTTCCGGGACACCCAAACACCCGCACACTCGATGCGATGCACGACGGACACGGAACCCCGTCTGGAACCCGGCGGGCCGGATCAACAGACGCTGATCTTCCGGAATCCGTGACGGCGCTTCCGGTTGATCAGCTTTCGCCCCGTGTGGGACCGCATCCGGGCTCGAAACCCGTGCGTGCGAGCCCGCTTGATTCTGCTGTTGCGTCGTGGGTAGTGCATGGTTCCCGCGTCGTAACCTGACCGATGCAGCCCGGCCCCGGAGCAACGACTTCGGGACGACCGGACGGCCGAGCCCTGTAGCGTACCCGGCCGGGAGGTTCGAGGCAACCCCAACCCGGATGCGTGACAGAATCGGGTGTGTGACCGAATCGGCGGGCAGTTTTCGGAGCACAGGGCGCGAGCCCTGTGACCGGTCTGGTATCGTAGAAGCCCTGTGCTTG
>CBDUXT010000182.1:0-4369 GCA_965371245.1 uncultured bacterium
ACACACCCCCCGCAAACGGGTGCATGACCGAATCGGCGGGCAGTCTTCAGAGCACGGGGCGCGAGCCCTGTGACCGCTCTGGTATCGTAGAAACCCTATGCTTGTTCGCATCGTGTCCGTGGGCTTGCGCCCACGGCTCTGACCCGGCGTGCCGCCCTCAAGATGGCTTTGCACGCCCCGCCAAAACTGTCACACACCCCCCGCAAACGGGTGCATGACCGAATCGGCGGGCAGTCTTCAGAGCACGGGGCGCGAGCCCTGTGACCGCTCTGGTATCGTAGAAACCCTATGCTTGTTCGCATCGTGTCCGTGGGCTTGCGCCCACGGCTCTGACCCGGCGTGCCGCCCTCGAGATGGCTTTGCACGCCCCGCCAAAACTGTCACACACCCTGCACGCCGTTTGCATCACCGGTTTCCTTGACGGCGGACGGTCTCGCCCCCTACGCTATACTGGACCGTCGGGAAGCATCCGAGTTGCACGAAGAGGAAAGCCGGCGCCCGTCCCCACTCCGACGATCCATTGCGAGGAGGCAGACGATGAACACGACGACCCGCTCTTGCCATGACCTTGGCATCCGTCACCCGGGACGCGCGCCCGAGATACTTTCTCGATGGGCCAAGGCATGGATGATGGGCAGCGCAGCCGTCGGCGCCGTGCTCGGCACGACGCCCACCGTCAACGCCCAGGACATCGCGGACCGGATCGACGAGCACGTCAAACGCGCCACGGTCCTCGTGTTCACCGCCACCTCCGAGCGGCAAAAGGCCGACAGGCTGATCGGATCCGGGTCCGGGTTCTTCGTCAACGGCCGGGGGATGTTCATCACCAACAATCACGTCGTGGACCCCGCACATGGTAAAAGCCTCCGCGAGCGCCAGAAGATTCAGCTTGAGCACGGTCGTCTGAGCCACTTCATCGTCACCGACAGTGGCACGGAGAACGAAGCGCGGTGGGAGTGCGAAATCCTCTACCAAAACGAGGCGGCCGACCAGGCTCTCCTCCAGGCCGGCGAGAAGGATGGCAAGCCACTGCGAACACCGCACGCCTTGCGGTTTCTGCCCGCCTCGAAGCTCAAGGAGCGCATGCGCGTGTGGGCCTATGGCTTTCCCGGCGGTGACTCGCGCCGCGACGCCGGCGAAAGACACGCGGCCGTCGCCCGCTCCGATGGCGTCGTCACAAGAACTCCGCGCACGCCGTCCGGGCGGGTTCGCAGCATCGTCACCGACGTGGTTGGACGACCCGGCAACAGCGGCGGACCCATGGTCGATCTCGACGGCCTCGTGGTCGGCACCGTGACCTTGATGGGTCAGGCCGAGGGACGGGTCAATACGTCCATGCTCGTGCCGGCCGCCCTGAGTCAACGATTGATTCGGGCGGCCTTCGATCAGGGTCGCATTCCGGATGGGGCCGACGTGGCTCCCTTCGCGGCCTTCCTGACCGACCGCGCCGGCCGGATGAACGTGCCCGTCTTTACGCGGCTGGCCGACCGCGACACGCTTTTCTTGGGCAACGGAGAGAGGATCTACGGGACGCTGCCCGCCGACACCATCACGTGGGCGTCGCCGTTCGGCGATCTGAAACTGCCCACGGAGGCGCTGGCCTATGTCATCGTGGACGAGCAAGGACCAAGTCTCTTCCTCGAGGGCGGAGACCGAATCGCTTCGTCAAAGAAGGGCATGACGCTTCCTTTCACCAACGACGCCGGCAAGCGGCTCGACCGGCGCATCGACGATCTGCGGGCTGTGGCGTTCAAGACCGACGGCACGTCGCCCCGGCGCATCCGTGGGCAGGTGATCGTCCTCGACTCGGACGTCGGGCGGTTGGTTCTGACCGACGTGACCGGAACGGTTGGGTTGAAGGAGCGATCGGGCGAAACGCAGCTCGCCCTGTCAGACATCGCCCGGATCGATCCCGGTCCGCGTCGCGGACGGCGCGTCGTTACCCTGCAAGATGGACGGCGCATGACGGGGCGTTTCGAACGGAGTGAGTTCAGCGCAACGCTGGCGGCCACCGGAACGCCCATCAAGTTCGGGCTCGGCGGCATCACCCGTGCCACGGTGGAGGTGTTGCCCGGCGCCGTCGGTAGTTTGGGAGGGATGGACCTCTTGAGCGTGCTGGCGTCGGCCGATTCGGAGCTTCGCGAGATCGCCGGGATTCTGGAAGTCGGTGACACGGAAACGGCACGGAAGCGCGTGAATGCCTTACGGCCGAAGCTGGCCAAGATGTCCAAGGTGAGCAAGGCCCGCTTGCGGCTGCTGGACGGGATCTGCGCCCTTCGCGAGGGAAAAGCGGATGCGTCGAAGACAATCCGCAAGTGCAACAAGGCGGCCGATCCGAACGTTGCCGCCTACGCCCGCGCCTGTGTCGATGTGCTCAAGAAGTTTGGAACCGAGTATGAGGGTCGGCCGCTCTCTGATGCCGATGCCTTCGCCGACGCGGGTGAGGCGTTGGCCTGGGACCGCATCGCCGAGGTCCGCGAGTTGCTCAAGGATCGCGACATCCTCTCAGGAAGAAAGGGGGAGTACCCGCAATACATGACGGCCGTCAAGAAGCACGAAAAGGCCCTCAAGACGGCGCAGGTGTTCGCCGGCGCCGAAGCCGACGACGACCTCGTACGGCTCTGGAACTTCGCGGCCGACGTGTGCGGGCGCGAGGTCAGGCGGCTTCGCACGGAGCACGCAAAGAAGCTGGCGGGTCGCAATCGCGTTCCGCTGGTCGTGTTCCAGGCGCTGAACAAGATCGTCGAGAGCCACAACCGGGCGTACGACCAGTGGGTGTCCTATCGCCGGAAGCTGGCCGACTACGGCTTCCGCCTCGAAGACCCGGACATGCACAAGTTCGAGAGCGACTGACGCGGCGACCGTCGCTCCGGTCGGACACAGCGTAATACTACGTTGCGTCGAGTTCCTCGAAGCTCGTAGGCAGTGGTAGGCCCGCCACCTGACCTGTCGCCGCCGCAACGCCCCGTCGCAGGCTTGTCTTGTCGTCGGCACCGGATGCATTGGAGAGGGTCGTCACCGCCAGCAACGTGTCTCCGGCGGGCGTGAACTTGGCTCGTGACACGGGGCACGTGCGGACACGGTACGGGCGTGGTATCCCGTTCATCATCACCGCACCCTGCGCGCTCAGTTGGACGACCACCTTCGCGATCTTGAACCTGTCGTGCAGATGCCGAACCAGTTCAATCTCGCGCCCTCCCGAACTGGATTCCATCTCCCGCCCGGCAAGCTGCAGTCCATCACGACGGCGCAGAAAGGTCCACACCCGACTGTCCCGGATGAGCGGGAAGTCCTCAAGATCCGCGCGCTGATCCAACCGAAGCCCCACGGTCATCTTGTCGGAAGAGCGACGTAGGCATCGGGAAAGGCTTCGCCCGAGCGGACTGTGGTCTGCCAGTGCGCTCGCATCGACCAAGATTGCGTCAACCTCACGGGTCGCAGCCATGGGAAGGTCCATTCGCTGCACTGTCGAGCATGGTGGAAGTTCGATGGCGACTGCACCGTCTTTGCACTGGATCACGGCCTTGAGTGACGCGCATCCCGGGATGCCTTTCACGAGACGTCGATCGGCCCCGCATGCGTCAAGGTATGCCTCAATCCGAGCGGGTGTCGGGATGGGCAGACAGGTGCACACTGACACTTCCGCGCCTAGCATGGCAGCCACATCGATGGCGTGGCGAACGAATCCTCCGACTCGGATCCGGCGCATCTTCCATACGGGATGAGGGCCGAATCCCGGTCCCTTGAGATGGTCCATCAGTTCTGCACGCGTGGCCTCAACTTCGATCGGAAGCTCCAGCGTCAGGTCACCGACGACGAGCACACGCAAGCCACGCACACTCTGTACAACCCGGCGCGCCTCGTGATCGCTCGTCGTGGGGCGCAATAGACGCGGCCACACCGTTCCCGGCGCATCGAGGTTGGTGGTCAGGAAATCGTTGAGCTCACGCATCAAGGCGTTCGGGGTCGTTCTGATGCTTATACTGGCCATGACGTAGCCTCCTCGAATCTGTTACAGTAGTGGTTTATGCGACTTACCAAATGCGTAACCGTTCACGGGCCAAAAAGCGGCGATTCTGACTCAAAAACGAAGGTTGAACAGGTGGAAGACAACGTGTTTCAGTGGTCTCCGCATACGAATCGTCGTTTTTGACTCAAAAACAGCGTTTCACCCGTGAACGGTTACCCAAATGCCTAAGAAGCTAGAGCGATTTCCAGCGGAGGTAGTCACGCGCTTGCAAGTCCTCCTTCAAGAAGCTACACTTCGCGAGTTCGCTCTCCTCTCTCTTCCAGGCGCGGCTCGGAGCCTTCCGAGTCTAAGGCGCACCTAGGTTTGGCATCGAGCGCACTGGTTTGGCATCAGGCATAT
>CBDUXT010000183.1:0-4323 GCA_965371245.1 uncultured bacterium
AGGATACGCCGCTTTTTTATCCCGTCACGATCCACAACTTTCGGTTATATCTCCCGACACTCCCGTGTCACCCTTGGACAGCTCAGCGTATAGCCACGCCCGAGCGAGGCGCCAATCATTCTGGATCGTTCGCCTCGACACGCCCAACGCGGCAGCGGATTCGTCTTCGGTCAGACCCGCGAAGTATCGCAACATGACGACCTCGGCCTTGCGTGGGTCTTCTGCCTCGAGCCGGTCCAGTGCCTCGTGAACGGCGAGCACCTCGGCCGGATCCTGGTCGAAGATCGCAGGTTCGTCCTCGGGGGCTCCACGCTCTAGCGCACCGCCGCGCTTCAGTCGGTTCCTCTTACGTACGTCATCTATCCGGATGTGGCGCATCGCCTTCGCCGCCACGGAAAAGAAATGCCGTCTGTTGGCGAAGTGGCCCCGACCATCCCCGAAAAGCCGGAACCACGCTTCGTGTACGAGCGCGGTGGGTTGCAGCGTACGGTCGTTTGCGTCCGCCACCATCTGATGCCGGGCTATACCCCGAAGTTCCGAGTAGACAACCGACCAGAGCTCCTCCTGGGCGGACGCGTCACCATCGCCCGCGGCGGAAAGGAGCTGCGTGAGTCGGTGGGGCGGGCGATGCATTGATCTCAGCCTCTGGAAAGGACTCGTGCGATCTGACGGTGATAACAGGAACCCCGACCAACGTCAAGTGAACCTTGATCGGGCCGCGCGATCAGACTCTCTACGCGCCGCGATGGCCCCCATCCAGCTCACCGAAGAAAAACTCCCGTTGGATGCGCTTTGCGCTGGCGAACGACGTTCGTACTTGCGGAGCCCGCTGCGGAGAAACGCTGCAAGACCGCCGGACTTTCAGCGACAGGGACGATCCGAAAGAGAGTCTTGGACACTCGAACGTTGCTCACATTATTAAGATATTGTTTTCTCGACTATAGGAGGACGCAAATGTCATACTTGGCGAAAGCGGTGCTCTTCGTGTTGGTGTTGACGGCAACAGCGAACGGACAGTGGATTCAATGGTCGGTGTCCGAAGCCGGGAACGGGCATTGGTATCGACTGACAGCCCTCAACTCATCGTGGGAAGAGAACGAAGCTGAAGCAACAGCGGCCGGTGGGCATCTCGTCGCCATCGGTAGCGCGGCCGAAAACGACTGGATCTTGACGACGTTCGGGATCTCGGACATGGGGCTCGCGATCGGGTTAGCTCAGCAACCCGGGAGCCTTGAACCAGACCAAGGCTGGGGCTGGGCGAACGGAGAGCCAGTGGCTTATACCAACTGGCGAGTCTGCTGTCCGCAGGAACCAAACAATCTGTTTCATGCCGGGCTCCCTCCCGAGGACGTGGCCTATATGCACTGGCCCAATCACCCAAACGCAGGGACATGGTATGATGCTCCGTCATCGGATTCGCAAGGTGTGATCGAACGGATAACTGATCCCAACAATACGGTCGGTGTTCTGGGGGGAAGAATAGCCTTTAGCGTGGGACCGCACCCATCCGAGCAGCTATGGATTCTCGACCTGTCAACCGGCGTGTCCAGCCATATTCCCTTGGATCGAAACGTTCGCGGGCCAAGTTGGTGCCGGAACGGGCAGTTGATCGCATTCACGACCGGGGGTTCCGGAGGTGATCGAGTCAATACGGTCAAGCCGGACGGTTCCGATGTCCGCGATGTAACACATGCACCGTTCGGAGGTGAAGTGAGCGTCTCCGGCGATTGCTCGGAAATCGCGTTTCATGCCATCGCGGGGGGATTCAGGGTACATACCGTCCACGCTGATGGATTGAATCGCGCCGTCTTGAACGCACCCGGCTCATCCGCGGAGTGGTCACCCGTGGCACCCAAGATCGTTTACAGCAGTTGGCCGACGGCAGGAGGGACGAGTGAGTTGTTCGTATATGACCTGACGACGGGCCTCTCAACGCAGATCACAAATCACGCACCAAACCGATTCCATCGTACCGCGTGGTCGCCGGATGGGCTTCGACTGGCCGCCTCAGACTTTAACACGGGAACGGGCAGGCAGGACATCTGGGTGATGAATGCTGACGGATCCAATCCCGTTAACGTGACGAGCGATTGGACGACGTCCAGCGAGGGGTACCCGTCCTGGTCAGCGGACGGTCAGCACATCGTATTCAGTTCGGATCGCTTCGGCGAAGTGGACATTTGGGCGATGCGGCCGGATGGCTCGGAAAGAGTAAACCTTACGGACACCGCCGGTGTAGATGAATCCGGGCCTGCGATCGGGCCACCGAGCAACGCCCCCCCCACCGCCGACGCCGTCGTCGAGCAGTTAACGGGGATCGGCGCCCAGGCCGTGGTTCGTCTGGACGGATCGGGATCGTCGGACCCGGACAACCTCGTCTCCGAGCTGACCTTCACCTGGACCGTGGATGCGGTCGTTGTGTGTGACGGGACGGACGTCCAATGCGCTATCATCGAGGTTCCCCTCTCCTTCGGCGCCCACGCGGTCGTCCTTCGCGTGACCGACCCGGATGGGGCGTTCGACGAGGCCACGACGAACGTCACGCTCGATCCATCGATGCTCTCCGTCTTCGAGATCGACAAGGTCAAGGTGGAGTTCGGCCAGCTTCCGCCGCGGTTGAAGATCAAGGGACAAATCGGCCTGCCGTTCGGGGTGAACTTTAGCGAACTCTTCCCGATGGCCTCCGCGTCGGTCAACCTGGCCGGGGTCAACGTTCTTCCTCCTACGTCGGTGGCGTTCGACATCGAGCCGGGTGAGCCGAACGAGTGGACGTTCCGCGACCCGCTGGGTCAGATATCCAAGTTCGACATCAACTGGGAGGGGACGCGCTTCGCTTTCCACGAGCCAGGCTTCCCGGTCAAGCTCAAGAGCCAGGTCATCACCACCTCGGAGACCGTGCTTGGCATGAAGTTCGACATGTCGGGAATCGGCGGAGCGTTCTCGATGGACATCGGCGGCCCTGGCCACGGTGGACGTGGACGCGGCAGGTGACGTGTTCGCTACGGTTGTGTTTGAGGTCGAGGAGCCCGGCGAGGAGATCACGCTGACGCTCCCCTTTGCGTTAACGGACACGACCGTGATCACGTTCTCCGGCGCATTGACGGGATCGGTTCTGGTGGGCGACCACCTCAAAGGCTCGGTTGGCCGGTTCCGACTCGAGGCGAGCTTCGACGGCGCGCTGCTCCCTGCCGGTTCGGGCACGATTCCCAGAGCGCTGGCCATGGATGTTACGGTCGGCACCCAGGCCTACCCGGGAGGTACTTCGCTAGGCCCGGACGATCTTCGCGTCAAGCAGGACAAGTGGCAGGAGGCGAAGCGGCGTTGATTTGCGCTAACCGGGCCGCTTCCCGCGGAAACTACGTACCGCAGTCTTACGGCCTGGGTGGCCCATCCATCGCGCGGCGATGGGTGGGGTCACGATGATCGACCGTCGAAGAGCTTACGTCTGCCCGATCATCGCGACCCCACCTTGCTTTCGCAAAGATGTTCTCCGTGTCCGGAAGTTGCCACGTTCGAGCCCGTGGTGCCACAACGGGGTCGTGGGTTGCAAGCGTAGAAGAAGCCCACGGACGACACGCGGACAGGCAGGGTCCCGGGCTACCGCCTACGACAAGGCCTGACCACTTCGACCCACCCGGATTCAACCCAGGGCTACCGTCATAGGGCGAAACGCATAATCGACGAGGAAACCGGTTCGAAAGAACCGGCCTTGCAAGCCTAGCGGCCGCCCAGAACAGGCTTGGCGACGAGAACTACCGCCGATCTCCGTACCAGGCATCGCCCATGCGGCCCGGTTCTTGCCCGAGAAGACTTGACACAGGCGTACGAGCGTCGTATACTACAATAGTACGAGTAGTCGTGCAATCAGAGTAGTGGCGATGCTTGAATGCCTGTTTGGAGCTACCTGCAATGAGTCAGACCGAACTCGACCGTGTGCGTAACGATCTTGCAACGATGAAACAGGCAGCTGGTGTGGGGTTGCCCATCGGTCGCTCGGACGTCGGGCTCAGTGTCGCGTGGGCCGCCGCGGGCGTACCGTTGGCGGCATGGGCGTTGTATACAAGCCCCGGACAAACGACTTTCGGGCTGTTGCTCATCCTTCCCGGCTTGGCTGTGCTGGCTCTCTCGGCCTTTGTTGCTAAGAAATACCACCGTCACCGAGACAAGGCCCCGGCCCGCTGGCGAGAACATCGCTTCCAGTGGATCGCAGCGGGCGTACTGACACCGGTGGTCGGCGGCTTCGTAGCTTGGGGCATTGTCAGGGGCCTGTCACGAATGGCACTGCCGCTTGTGTAGTAAGGACTTACATCGGTTTTTCCTTCA
>CBDUXT010000184.1:0-4274 GCA_965371245.1 uncultured bacterium
CGTCCATTGCGGAATATTCGTTGCTGCAGCCACCCGTAGGTGTCCGGGCCGTGTCTCAGTCCCGATGTGGCGGGCCACGCTCTCACGCCCGCTACCCGTCGTCGCCTTGGTAGGCCGTTACCCCACCAACAAGCTGATAGGACATGAACCGCTCCTGGACCGTCGGAGCTTTGCCCGCAAGACCATGCGATCCTGCGGGATCATCGGGTATTACCGGCACTTTCGCTAAAGGACCGAAGTCCGCCGCTATCCCCGTGTCCAGGGCACGTTATCCATGAATTCCTCACCCGTTCGCCACTAACGCACCCCTTGGTTGCCCGCAGAATGCATCCGTTCGACTTGCATGCCTTAGCCACGCCGCCAGCGTTCGTTCTGAGCCAGGATCAAACTCTTCAGTTAAAAGTTCGAGTCCCAATTGCCCGGCGTCTCAAAGAACGCCGGACAACAGAATTTACTAAGGGCTTCCATACTTTCGTCTGTGAGAATGGAAGCTACATCGTCGTACGTACCACCCGAAGGCGGCCGCACAACATCGACCCCGCTGGACCACCACAGACGTGGTCCGACGGGGCCGTCACATTCTCACGACGACAAACCTGTTCACTTGTCAAAGAGCACCCGCCGAGCGCGATCCACGGCGGGTCAGGCATGCTACCAGGACTTTCTGGGCTGTCAACCGCCGACTCCGATAAAAAAGATCATCCAAGTTTCAAGCCCGAATGCAGAGAGTACGTTACCAATTGACTCACGACGCCCACCTGGGCAGAAGCCGCATACGCGCATAGCGGAAGCCCATGCCGCCACCAAACGACCGGCGCTCGCTGGCAACGGTGGTCCCGGAGAAGTCCGCTGGTAGCATAGGCCTCGCGTCGCTCACGACACGGATAGTCGTAGATTCGGGCTCAACCATGAACCAATCGCCGCTTCGGATCATCTTCTTCGTTACCTTCGTCGATCTTGTCGGCTACGGGCTCATTATCCCGCTCCAAGCGAGCTATGCCGAGCGTATGAACGCCTCGGGTTTCGTGTTCGGAATGCTGATCGGCGTCTACGCGGTCATGCAACTCATCTTTAGCCCGCTCCTGGGGCGCTGGTCGGACCGTGTCGGCCGGCGCCGGGTACTCATGATCAGCCTCGCCGGCAGCGTGGTCAGCCATGCGCTCCTCGGCGTGGCTGACCTCGCCGTCTCTCTTCCTCTCCTTTTTGTCGCACGAACATTTGACGGGATCACCGGCGCCAACATCGCCACGGCCCAGGCCTACATCGCCGACGTCACAACGCCCGAGAACCGCGCGCGCGGCATGGGGTTGTTCGGCGCCGCCTTCGGGCTCGGCTTCGTCATCGGACCGGCGCTGGGCGCGGGGTTGGTGTTCGTGGGGAGGTACGTCAGCGGCCCGAGGTACGGCACGGCCTGGCCGGCGTTTGGTGCCTCGGTGATAGCACTCATTGCGTTTCTGCTCGTATGGCGATTCCTTCCGGAACCGCCTCGCCATGAGTCGGACGACGAGTCCAGGTTCTTCTCGCTCGCGCGCTTGGTGGGCGCGCTTTCTCATCCGCGGCTTCGCGAACTCTTCGTGCTGATGTTCACCGTGACGTTCGCGTTCGTTCTGCTCGAGGTCAGCTTCGTCTACCTGTGCAAACACAGCTTCGGCGTGGCCGAGGCGGGCACGGGGCTCTTGTTCGCGTACATCGGCGTCATCATGGTGATCGTACAGGGCGGCATGATCGGACACCTCGTTCGGCGATTCGGGGAGATGCGCTTGCTGTCCGTGGCACCGTTTATCACGGCCTTGGGACTGTGGATGATCTCCGGGGTTCCACAGGCGGCGGACCGGACCAGTGCGTGGCTCTGGTTGATTCTCGGTTGCATCCCCACGGCGGTGGGCAGCGGGCTGACAGGCCCCAATCTCAACGCCCTGATTTCGCGCCAGGCTTCGATGGGCCGACAAGGCACGACGCTGGGTCTGTCACAGGGCATCGGTTCGTTCGCGCGGGCTCTTGGTCCGCCCCTCGGCGGGTTCCTCTACGATCGGAGCCATGCGCTGCCCTTCCAGACCGGGGCGGCCATCCTCGTGGTGGCCGGTGTGTTCGCGCTTTCCATCGCGCGGGTCCAGCGCGCCGCGATGGAGACCCAACGTGAGTAGCCCCGGCCCCACGTCGGGCCGCGGCGATCGCCCCACTGCGCAATCGACCGCACCTGCGCCCGCGCGTCCGAGAGTGCCAACTGCGTGGCTCTTTGTGGCAGCGCTGGCGCTGGCGGCCGGTGTCCGCCTCTACGGGCTGGGCGAGGAGGATTACTGGCTCGACGAACTGCACTCCTTGGCCAACTCCGCCGCAAGGCGGGCGGCCTTTGAAGCTCTTCCGCATGGTGAGATCATCGAGAGCGCGCCTCGCTTCACGGACCTGAACGACCAAAGCACGGTCTCGGCCGTCTGGCGCGGGATGGAGGTTGATAGCCACCCCCCCACCTACTTCGTGGCGCTACTGGCGTGGCGGCGCCTCGTCGGCGACGGCGAGGCCGCCGTTCGATCGCTGCCCGTTTTCTTCTCCCTTCTTTCGATTGTTCCGGCCGCTCTGATCCTTCGCGAGCACGGACGGATGAGACTCGGTGTCCTCCTCGCCGGGATGTTGGCGGTGACCTTCAGTCACATCCACGTCGCCCAGGAGAACAGGCCGTACAGTCTGGGGTTGCTGTTCGTCAGTGTCAGCTACTTGGCACTCGCGCGACTTCATGGTCGCTGGAGAGGGCGAGTCGATCGGGACGCCTGGGCTTGGCTCGCGATCTACGCGCTGTGCGTCTACGCGGCCATGATGACTCACTATTTCACCGGCTTGGCGCTATTGGGTCAGGCTGTGTTCGTGGCGTGGCGTGGCCGGGGTTCCTTTCGCACTGCGTGGGCCGGTGCCGTCACGATGGCGGCGGTTGCGTTCCTGGCAACCTGGGGTCGGCAGCTCTATGGACAACTCGACTTCATCGGGCATCAGGAGTGGCTCCTCGAGCAAACACCCGACCACGCATGGCGAACCATTCTGCGATTCGCCGATCTGCCGGTGCGTGTTCTCGTGACGCACGAGCGCTTCCGGTTGCACATCGCGGTTTCACTCATTGGGGCCGTGCTGCTAGCGGGGTCGCTGTGGAGTGTGTGGAAGGCGTCCGCAACCGACCGCCAAGGAGCCGATGCGGCCGCCTTGTTTGCACTGTGGTACATCGTGCCCGCCATCGTCTTCACGATTGTCGATCTGACAACGAGCAAGCAGCTTCTCGCACACGTTCGATACCCCTCCATCGCCGCACCCGGTCTCGTTGGGCTGTTGGTGTTGGGGGCCGCGCCGCTCCACCGAACGGTGCGCTGGGGATTGGCCGGCGGGTTTTTCCTGGGTGTTCTGTTGACGCTCTCGCTGCCCGCGCAGGTCAACCCGGATGGAAGCAGGGCGGCCCGTCTGATCGCTGAGCGGGCAGCGCCGGGTGATCTCGTGGTGTACGACGCGATCGCTTGGCCGCCGGTTTGGGCATCGACGCTTTATCACACGGTGTCGAACCACTTGCCAGCCGAGCAGCGCCTGGTCCGCCCGCCGTTCGTGCTCTTGCGCGAGCCGCCCACCGAGGCGCTGCGTCAGGCGATGGCGACGTTCAACCGCATCATCGTGGTGTCACCCCGGCTGGAGCGTAACATCAACCCCGTGCCGGGTCGGTTCGTCGAGGCGGGCAAGACCGGGTACGTGCGCCAGATCGGGTGGATTTACCTGTTCGATCGCGTGACACCGCCGCCGGGAACGTAACCCGCGTCCGCGCGCCACTGGGCAATGATTCGTGGATCGAGTAACGTCGCGAACGCTTCAAATCTTTGAGGGGTGTTCGCCGAGGCCAATCGGTGGATCGGCCCATTTTCACGCACGAAAACGTGCGCAACTCGTAACCCAGGTCGGTAATCCCATGAAAGGCTGTCTCCCGCCGGAGTATAAGATCTCCGGCGTGAGAACATGGACATTGGGAGACAGCCATGAAGACGAATCGAACGGTAGCACAGGTGGGTTGTGATTGCCATCGGCTGTTCAGCCGAATCACGGCCCGGGATGAGGACGGTCGCATCATTTGGCGGCAACGGCTCGAGCACGACAACCGCGTTCGGCTGCGCAGGCAGTTGAGCGATTGGCCCGCGGGAACACCGGTGATCATGGAAGGAACCTTTGGCTGGGGCTGGCTCAGCGACGAGATGGTGGCCTGGCGAACAGCGCGCGGCCTGGCCAAGTCCGATCGCATCGACGCCGATCTG
>CBDUXT010000185.1:0-4265 GCA_965371245.1 uncultured bacterium
TAAGAAAAAACGCCGCTTGAAAAACCCTCATCCACAAGATTTGGTGATATCTCCGAACTTTCTGGCCTGTCCCTTTGAGTTTCTTGAGCACCTCTCGCAACGTATCACGTTCTTCATCACTCAGTCGAACAATGTACCTCTTCTGCATCGGGAAACCTCCTTGTCTTCCGAAACGTTAAGAACAAGAAGGAAGATAGGATAACCCGAATGCTTAGCTGTGACAAAGCACTAGGCTATCTTGAGATGTACGAGCGTCTGATTAAGAAATCAGCTCAGGGCAAGCTCACGACAGCCGAGGCGGCGATACTGATAGAGCGCTTCGACCCCGCGCAGATGTACGCGTACGAGCAGGCGCGGGAGCTGTCAGTTTCCCTACTAAAGGAATGGCTTGTAAAGTACAAGTTCAAGAACTGGAAGAAGACCAAGACCAAGAAAACGGTCGTAACGAAAGCACTTCGAGAAAAGCGCGCAGAAGAGATTGCCCGGAAACTCCTGAAGGTCGGCCGGTGGCGGTCGCACGCTCGGGGGATCTCGATGAGCGTGGCTCGGAGGGAGCTGAAGCTCTTAATTGACGATTTTTCTCGGAATTCTGATGTAAACAAGGCGATTCGTGAGTATTATACTCTGATTCAAAGCTACATGGGCCGTGTTCGGTACGATGGCGTAGTTCACACGTACGGTTCTTTTACGCCGATACACTGACAGGGGATGCTGAGATGGCTACAAGGGACAGGACGGACGAGATCATGGCAGGGAACCCTCGTGTAGACCAGGATGCAGTGCGCAAAGCGAGCAAACTGATAGAGCAACTCCGCCAAATCGGCATTAGGCCGCGCACGTTCAATCCGACGGGTTCCGAAATCAGCCCCAAGGCGAGGCCAGTTGACCGTGATTCTAGTACGCAGGGTCGCCGCCTGCGGAGGAAACCGGCCTAGTTTCTGGTGAACTGACCGGACCCCGAACCCAGTCTGAAGACCGCCTGATTCCTGTCCTAGACCCGCAAACCATTGCGCTTTCTCTTCGTTTTGCGCTTGCAAGCGCAATCGATCCCGCCTGACAGCCTGGCATCGGGGGTCCAGGGCCACATCCAAACGTGCGCGGCGCAGCGGCCGTTTTCTCGGAAATCGCGGTAACCCCTTACCACACAACGACTTACGAGCAAACGAAACCTGCGCCAAACCTAGGTTGTTCTCAGATTGGCCCCTCCAGGTTTCTGTTGTCGCGGGGTCGTACGCGGCGGCTTAAGATGCGGTGGTGTGACGGGGGATTCCGGCAAATGGCCCAGGAAGATCGAAATCGACTGGTCGAGTGGTTCGGCATTCTCCGAGACCGGGCTCCGCTGATGAAGGACCGGGTGGCCGACTGGGTCGCGGATGCGCGCCAGGAGCCCGCCCTGGTTTGGGAGACGCCGGCTGTGCGCTACACGGCCTACGTCCTCGGAGGGCTCATGCTCTTGTGGGTGGCCAGCGGCCTGGCCGGGAGTATCGCGCCCATCCCCACGAACGCCGAACCGCAGGCGACGTCGGCCGATTTTCACGTGGTCTGCTCTGACAAGTGGTGCGGCCAGCACTTCGTTATCAATCGCCGGTTCGGCTTCAGTAAGTTCCCGGTACCATGCGCGAAATGCGGCAAGCGGACCGGTGTTCGCTCTCGGCGTTGCCATTCGCAGACCTGCGACGGACGGTGGGTGGCTCCGCTGACAACGGACGACGGACTACGCTGTCCGCAGTGCGGTGGCCGATTTGAGTAGCGCGGGGGGCGTCGGCCCGGTGAAGCGATCCCAGGTGCCCGTTTGGGAAGCATCGCATGGGCTTCCGGGTCTTGGTCCATCGGTTGGATGGGTGGCCCACCTCTTGAGAGGTGGGGGACTCAAATGGTCGGCTGATTCGCGTCCGCCGCGGCTAACGCCATGGCGGCACCCAACCCTACCGCTGCGTTGTGTCAACGCATCAGGCGGCATCGGTTGGCGCACGGCGGTTTGATGTGCTGGTTCCCCTTGTTTCCCGGAGTGTTGCAGCGTGACGGATGACGTCGGTGTTCTTTGTTTGACGGCCGCGTCGATCGGGCTCGTGCATACGCTGCTCGGCCCCGATCATTACCTGCCGTTTGTGGCGATGGCCCGCGCCGGCCGGTGGTCGCTGCGCAAGACGGTGGTGGTCACGATTCTGTGCGGCGTCGGCCACGTGCTCAGCTCGGTCATCCTCGGCGTGGTGGGGATATGCCTTGGACTCGGGGTCTTCAGGATCGAGGGCATCGAGAGTTTCCGCGGCGAGCTCGCCGGCTGGCTCCTGTTGGCGTTCGGTCTAGTCTATTCTGTCTGGGGCGTTCGCCGGGCCCTCCGCCATCGCCCGCATTCACACTGGCACACGCACGCCGACGGCACGCTTCATACCCACACGCACGTCCACACGACCGATCACCTGCACGTCCACCCGTACGAGACGCCCGCCGCGCAGGGTAAGCAGGGCGCGGAATCCGCCGGTAGCGCGGCCGTGTTGACCCCGTGGGTGCTGTTCACGATCTTCCTGTTCGGCCCGTGCGAGCTGCTCATTCCCGTCCTGATGTATCCGGCCGCCAAGGGTCGATGGGGCGGTGTCGCACTGGTGACACTTGTGTTCGCGGCAACGACACTGTTGACGATGGTGGCCGTCGTGGTCGCGTCGTGTGTCGCGCTGGCCCGGGCGGGCGCGTCGTGGAAGGCCTTGTTCGGGCGGTTCGAGCGCTACGGGCAGGCCCTGATGGGTCTGTCGGTGCTGGCGTGCGGCGTGGCCGTCAAGTTGGGGTTGTAGGGGTGTAAGAGTCGGCGGTTCGCCGGGCGACAGAAGTGTGTCGCCAACGGACCCTGGGCGACGAATTGATGTCGGAATCCCCTGAGCCACCCGCCGATACCTCCGCTGATCCGACCACACCCCTTCAGCCGTTGTGGCGACGCCTCCTGCTTCCCGATCGGATCGAACGCAAACGCCGCCGCCGCTTCGACGCCTGGAGTATCGTGATCGCGGCCTGCGTCGCGCTCGCGTTCGCTTATGCCTGCCCGCAGGACTACCGCGGCCGATCGCCCGCGTACATCTGGACGGCCTGGACGGCATTCATCGTGCGAACGTTTTCGTTCCACGCGGGCCTTGTTGTGCTCCTCAGCCTACTAGGCGCCCTGTGGCGGCGATGGTGGGGTCTCGCGGCGGTGGCCGGTGTGTTCGTGGCCGTCACCGTGGGCCCGGCAGGCTGGTCGTACATCCCGAAGGCAAAACGCTCGATCTCGGGCGAGAGTGTCACCGTGATGACGGTGAACCTGCTGATGATCAACCAGCAGACCGGCCCGATGCTCGACGAGATCAAAGCGGCCCAGCCGGACATACTGTTCATTCAGGAATACACGCTTGATTGGCACCGGGCGCTGTCCAGCGGTCTCGGGGATACTTTTCCGCACGTGCGATACGCTGCCCGCGAGGATTCCTTCGGGACGGCCCTCTACTCGCGTCGCCCATTCGTGGGCGAAGTGGATCGCTTCCTGCCCCTGGGAAGCGCGAGCACGCCGCAGTTTCGGGCGGTGGTCGAGATCGCCGGTCGCCCGGTCGCGCTCTACAACATCCACCTTCTTCCGCCGTGGGGGCTTGAGTACATCGCCGAGAACCGCCGCGAGTTCGCCGACCTGATCGATTGGCTCGCGGACGAGCCGTTGCCGATCATCATGGCCGGCGATTTCAACTTCACCGAAGCGAGCCCCAACGCCGCGTCGCTGAAGCGGCTCGGGCTCGCGGATGCGCACGATCTCGCCGGTTTCGGTCGCGGCACCACCTGGCCGAACATGTCGTTTTTCCGGTGGATCCCGACCATCCGGCTGGACCACATTTACCTTTCGGGCGAACTGACAGCGTCTACGTGTCGGACCGGACACGGGGCCGGGTCGGACCATCGCCCGGTGGTGGCCGAGGTGGGGTTTGAATAGCACTCAGGGTATCGACGAACTACGTTGTTCACACAGGGTGGTCCACACATCGCGCAGCGATTAGTGGGGTCACGATGACCGAACATCGAAGCCCTCTCCTATCCGATCATCGTGACCCCACCCTCTACGTTCGCAAAGGGTGGGCCACCCGGCGTATAAGAAGGGTCACGACAAACCGAGCCGCGACCGTGAGGGAGCGATTTCGTGTGCGAAACCGGACCGCTTCCTTACGGGCGCGGCTCGGAAAGAGCCTTCTTAAACACGCTCTAAGTTCGAGTTTCGCACTTATGCCGCTTGTTGAACGGCGTGTAGCAAGGTT
>CBDUXT010000186.1:0-4214 GCA_965371245.1 uncultured bacterium
ACCTCCGACTGCGACTTCAACGACCTGCGGTTCAGCAAGCTCATCATCATGAACGGCAAGAACCTGGTCGAGAACAAGATGACCGACTCGCACTGGTTCATCGAGTGCATGGAGCGCGGCGGTCGCATCGTGGTCATCGCGCCGGAATACGGGGCGCCGAGCACCAAGGCCGACTACTGGATGCCGATCCGCCCACAGACCGACGCGGCGCTCTGGCTGGGCATCACCCGCCACATGATCGAGAACAAGTGGTACGACGTGAAGTTCGTCAAAGAGTTCACCGACTTCCCGCTGCTTGTTCGGACGGATAATCTCCAGCGACTTCGAGCGGACGAGGTCATCCCCAACTACAAGAGCGCCCTTTCCAAGGACGGTCCCAGCTTCAAGGTGCAGGGGCTGACCGAGGAGCAACACGGCATCATCGGTGATCGTGTCGTCTGGGATGCGAAAACGAACAAGCCCGCCGCGCTCACGCGCGATGAGGTCGGGGGCCGGATGGCCAGGAAGGGCGTTGATCCAACGTTGCAAGGCAAATGGACCATCGCCCTGGTCGATGGCACGAAGGTCGAAGTCCAGACCGTCTGGACCATGTATCAGGAGCACCTGAAGGACTACGACCTCGATTCCGTTGCGGAGATGACGCACTCGCCCAAGGAACTGATCGAGCGACTGGCGCGGGACATCTGGGAGACGACGCAAAACGGCGGGCCGGTTGCGATTCATCAGGGTGAGGGCATCAATCACTGGTTCCATGCCACCGAGGCGAACCGCGCGGCCTACCTGCCCATGATGTTGACAGGAAACATCGGCAAGAAGGGCGCCGGCGTTCATGCCTGGGCGGGCAACTACAAGGCCGCCCTGTTTCAAGGCAGCAAGATCACCGGACCGGGGTTCAAGGGATGGGTGGCGGAAGATCCGTTCGATCTGAATCTCGATGAGAACGCCCCCGGCAAGGCGGTCAAGGTGAACCTACGATGCAAGGGCGAAGAGCCGGCCTACTGGAACCATGGCGATCGCCCGCTGATCGTTGACACCCCCAAGGGTCGCAAGGTGTTCACCGGTCAGACGCACATGCCCACGCCGACCAAGACGCTGCACTTCAACAACGTCAACCTGTTCAACAACGCCAAGCACGCGTACGAGATGTTTAAGAACGTGAACCCGAACATCGAGATGATTATTGCGCAGGACATCGTCATGACGGCGTCCGTGCAGTACGCCGACATCGGGTTACCGGCCAACAGTTGGATCGAGTTTGAGGATCTGGAGATCACCGCCTCCTGTTCCAACCCCTTCCTGCAGATATGGAAGGGCGGCATCAAGCCGGTGTTCGATTCCAAGGATGACCTGACCATTATCGCGAACATAGGCAAGGCCGTTGGCGAGGAAATCGGCGATCGTCGATTCCACGACATGTTCAAGTTCGAGCACGAGGGAAAGCGAGGAATCTATATACAGCGCCTGCTGGATACGTGTACGACCACGATCGGATACAAGCTTGCAGACATCATGGCCGGCAAGTACGGTCCGTCCGGCGCGGCGCTGATGCTCTTTAGAACGTATCCACGGATACCGTTCTGGGAGCAGGTTCACGACGACGAGCCGTTCCACACGGACACCGGTCGCATGCACGCCTACACCGACGTGCCTGAAGCCATCGAGTACGGGGAGAACTTCATCGTCCACCGCGAGGGACCGGAGGCGACGCCGTATCTGCCCAACGTCATCGTTTCGAGCAACCCGAATGTTCGTCCCGAGGACTACGGCATTCCGACGGATGCCGAGCATTGGGACGAGCGGACCGTGCGTAATGTGAAGATGCCCTGGCGGCAGGTCAAGCAGACGAAGAACTTCCTGTGGGAAAAAGGATTCCGGTTTTATTGTCTAACGCCGAAGACCCGGCATAAAGTCCATTCACAATGGAGCAACGTCGATTGGCACATGATCTACGACAGCAACTTCGGCGATCCGCACCGCATGGATCGGCGGTCGCCGTACGTCGGCGAGAGCCAGCTTCATATCAATCCCCAGGCGGCCAAGGATCTGGGGATCAACGACGGAGATTATGTACACGTCGATGCCAACCCCGCCGATCGGCCCTACATTGGCTGGAAGCCCGACGACGAGTTCTACAAAGTAGCCAGGTTGATGTTGCGGGTCACGTACAATCCGGCCTATCCCTACAGCGTGATCATGATGAAGCACGCTCCCTATATCGCGACGGAAAAGAGCGTCAAAGCACATGAGACGCGCAAGGACGGGCGGGCGCTGTCCGACGACGGCTACCAGGCCAACCTGCGCTACGGATCGCAGCAAAGCCTGACAAGAAACTGGCACATGCCCATGCATCAGACCGACACGCTCTTCCACAAGAAGAAAGTGTACATGGGCTTCTTCTTCGGTGGTGAGGCCGACAACCACGCGATCAACACGGTACCCAAGGAAACCCTCGTCCGCGTGGTCAAAGCAGAAGATGGCGGACTGGGCGGCAAGGGTATCTGGCAACCGGCGACGACCGGGCTCTCACCGGCCAATGAAAACGAAGTGATGAAGCGGTACCTCGCCGGCGGGTTTGTCGGCGCCTACAGCTCCGGCGAGGAAGAGGAGTTCGACGAAGACTAGTGCGCCGCACACGTGAATTGATGGGTGGCATGGTCAAGCGAAGCGCGCCTATGTATGACGCGCGGTGGGTGGCCCACCTCTTTAGAGGTGGGGGACGCGAATCCGGCGTCCATTCGTGTCCCCCACGGCTAAAGCCATGGGCCACCCAACCCGTCATTTGACCACTGACAGAGCATTGGGCGGAGCCGCATCGCACGCGCGTCCCGAACCCGCGCCGTCTTGAGTGGACGTGCCGCTGAGCAACGAGGAGCTGACTGTGCCCTTCGATGATCCCGATGCAACCGATCCGATGACGATCCACGGAGTCGTTGTCGAAACACAGACCGACGCCGCCATGCGCGACATGGCCGACTGCTTCGTGGAGGAATACATCCGGAGCGGCTTCGATGCGGATCGCATACTGAAAATGTTTCAGACACAAGGGTATGCCGGGCCGTTCCTGGCGTATCAAACGCTCGGCGAGGATGCGATTCGACGCATCATCGACGAGCTATTGCCCCTTTGGGGCGGTCGCAAGGAACGGGCGACGCAATCGTCCTCTTCCGCCGGGCAGATCAGCCTTCCCGTACTGGAAAGCTAGGAGCAAACCATGCCATCCGTCTATAACTGGCAACTGGGTCGCGGGATGCGATACCCCTACGAACAGGCCTCCCCGAAGGAACAGTTCGCCTTCGTGATCAACATCAACCGGTGCATCGGCTGCCAGACATGCACGATGGCATGCAAGAGTACCTGGACCTTCGCCAAGGGCCAGGAGCACATGTGGTGGACCAACGTCGAGACCAAGCCCTACGGCGGTTATCCACAGAACTGGGACGTGAAGATCCTCGATAAGCTCGAGCAGGCCAACCCGGACGAGCAACGGTGGACCGGTTCGCCCAACGACAATCCGAAACAACCGTACGGAATGTTCGCCGGAAAGAGCGTCTTCGAGGTACCCCATGCCGTCGCGCGCGGAACTCAGCCGAATCAGGTTCTGGGCTACCTGCCACCCGATGAGGAGTGGCGGTTTCCGAACATCTACGAAGACACGCCGCAGCATGGTCAATCCAAACCGATGGACTTCGGGAAGGGGGAGGAGCTGTCGGGCGACAAGAAGCACAAGGCCTGGTTCTTTTATCTGGCCAGGCTTTGCAATCATTGCTCGTATCCCGCGTGCCTCGCGGCCTGTCCGCGGACGGCGATCTACAAGCGACCGGAAGACGGCATCGTCCTGATCGATCAGAAGGAGTGTCGCGGATACCGCAAGTGCGTGGAGGCGTGCCCCTACAAGAAATCACTCTATCGCGGAACGACGCGAACGAGTGAAAAGTGCATTGGCTGCTACCCGCGCGTCGAGGGCAAGGATCAGGAGACCGGCGGCTCGCCGATGGAAACGCGCTGCATGGCCGCCTGCATCGGGCAGGTGCGCATGCAGGGCCTGGTGAAAGTCGATAAGGAAAACGCGTGGACCGAGGATCGCCAGCATCCGCTCTACTACCTGGTGCATGTGGCGAAAGTCGCTCTGCCGCTCTATCCACAGCTTGGGACCGAACCGAACGGCTACTACATCCCGCCGCGATGGGTTCCCCTGCCGTATCTTGAGCAGATGT
>CBDUXT010000187.1:0-3936 GCA_965371245.1 uncultured bacterium
AGAGTCGAAAAAGAACGGCCGCAAGACTCGACACGTCATAGCGCTGTCATACTAAAGGATTCGGCGCCGAATAGTGGACTCGGATATCCACCGGTGGGGACGTCGAACCCACCACCGCTTCTTAGGTCATCCTCCGGCAAGGAGTTGGTCAGACCCGCATCCGTGAATGTCCCCGTGTCACCGCCCTCAAAGGCGCCTTCATTGGCCGGAATCAGATCCTCGCGTAGATCGCCAAAGAAGGGCCCGGTCGGCAGCGATGCGTCGAAGAGAAAGCTTGCCGCCTGTCCGACTGAGACCGCGAGGAACACACCCCCCAGTGAAACCAAGGCCAAGTTGAGACGGCGCCCACCGCGGCGCCGCCGTGCCTGTGTATGAGAGCGATACTCCCCGCTCTTCGGACAGTTACTGTACAGTTGTTCTCTAAGATGTCCCATTGCTTTCCTCCATTCCGTCAAGATTTTCATGCCCGCATGTTGCCGTCAGATGGTTGGCCCCACCTGGGATTGGTGGTTGGGCGCATAAGGCTGGCCTGCGGGCACCGTGTGAAAGGCCCGGGCCGGCTAAAATCGACATGACGTCGTACCGGCCAATTCTCCTCCTGGGCCTTGACTAGTTTGATTCTTCAGTGGCAGATGCCTCCTTTCAGGAACAAGCTTGCCGACGCTGATTCGGGGAACTCGCAAGCAGATTGACCACTCCCACTCATCAACCCGCAACCAGCTGTGCCAACATTCACCGGAGCGCTGCGAAACCCGGTTTCAGCTCGACCAGTCGCGTGACGCGCAGCCAGGTCATTGGGCGACAAAATGTTTGAGATTTAGGAACTCGGCCGGAAGTGTGCGGGTATTTGTCCCACAATACGAATCTCGACACGATTGCTGACGTTTTGTAAGCAAGGAACGTGCCACGTCCGAAACGACGCTTGAGTGTCCGAGAACTCGGTTCAGACCAAGAACGCCCAATTTCCTCTACTGAAGGGAAGACGATTCCTCGTATTTCAGGATTTCAGTAGGGTGCTTTTACTATCGCCTCCTCTGCAGAATCTGTGGGTGCGTGAGAACGCCGTACGAGGCGGGAAACGCTGCGTTTGAGGGCTTACAGGCCGGTTTTCCTCTGCGTCAAGTGGGTCGAAACGGACAGCGAGTTTGATGACGTTGTTTTCATCGCCATCTAAGCCAGGTAGGGCAGGGCGATGACCTGCCTTTACCGTTGGGCGGGTGGCCCGTCCATCGCGCAGCGTCGGGTGGGGTCACGATGATCGGCCGTCGAGGTACTGCGGGTGGTGCTGGCCGATCGCGTGGCAGCGGTCGTGGTTTGTTCCATGACGATCGCCTGCCCGATCATCGCGACCCCACCCTTTTCTTTCGCAAAGGATGGGTCACCCGACCACACACCGCACTGACGGCAGAGGGGCTGCAACATGTTCTTACACCGCGCTGGTGCCCCGCCCTCCTACAGATGTAGTAAGATAGGTGCGTAAACCGGCTGGTCAGGTTCCACACATGAGCGCGGCGCGTTGCCGCGACGGGAGATGAAAGACATGGCGCGAACACCTCGGGCTAGCAGCACATGGACAACCAGTGTAAGGCGAACCGCGCGTAGAGTTCTCGGCATGCAGACCGGAGGAATGGCTCTGGCCGCAATGTTCTTGGCGGCCGGTTGTTCGCGGGACGGCGATTCCAAGCCAAAGGCACCAGCCGCGCCGGCGGCGAAGGTCACAACCAAGCCGGTGACCGCTGCGCCCGAATCGGACATTGAACGGTCGAACGGCCGCAGCGAAACGGTCACGTCCGAAACCGATGCGAAACCCAAAGAGCCGCCCACACCTCCCGCGCAGCCCTCGGAGCCGGCCAAGGCAATAGTCGCCGAGATCGAGGCGTTGGGCCTGCCTATCTCCATCGATCCGCGCGTCGAGTTGATGTGCGTCATCGCGCGCATCGCCGGCTTCGAGGAATACAACCAGGGGGCTATCAAGGCTTACAACAACGACGTCGATCGCCACTTCCAACCGTTCCGCGATCATCCGGCCATCAAAGCCGCCCAGGCCATGAGGGGGCGAATGGGGCTCGGTTACGACAAGGTGATGCTGATCGCCATCAACATCGACAACATGGCCGACATCGCGTCACGGCAACCGCTGGACAAACCCTGGCCCGGCTATGAGTCGCGGTGGACGCCGGAGGCGGCGACCGGGGTCAGGCTGTTGTTCGACGCCATCCGCGATTTCGTCACCGCGACGGATTTCAACGGCTTCTTCCGCGACCATCACGACCTGTACGAAACCACCGTCACCCGCATGCACGCGATGCTGGCGAAGAACCTCGAACTCGACTGGTTCAACGCCTTCTTCGGCACCGAGCCGGGGGCCGAGTTCAAACTCGTCGTCGGCCCGCTCAACGGCCCCGCGAACTACGGGCCGCGAATCAGGCACGAAGGCGGCACCGACGAGCTGTACGCGATCATCGGCGCCTGGCGGGCCGACGCCGACGGGCTTCCGCACTTCGACACAAGCATGGTCGAAACCGTCGTGCATGAGTTCACGCACTCGTACGTCAACCACGTCGTCGAGAAGTACCGCGGCCCACTCAAAGAACCCTGCTCGAAGCTCTATGGCCGGGTGGCTGACGCCATGCAGCGAATGGCCTATGGCAACTGGAAGACGATGATCGACGAATCGCTCGTTCGCGCATCGGTCATTCGATACACCGCGAGCCACGGGACCACACAGCAGGTGGACCAACTCATCAAGAACGAGCAGGCCAACAAGTTCCTGTGGATGGGCGGGCTGGTGAAGCTGTTGGCCACCTACGAGACGCAGCGGGAAACATATCCCACGTTCGAGTCATTCATGCCGGAGGTCGTGCGGTTCTTCGGGGAGGATGAGTGACAGAGCCCTCGATCAAGTAAAGGACATCGTTTACATCGAGCCGCGTAGGGCGGGCTATTGCCCGCCGCGTGCCGGTCCGTCGTTTGGCGCGCGAACCTGACTGCCCCGACCGTGTGGCATGCCCAAGCGAAGCGCGGGCATGGTGGCCCGGGCGAGTGAATCAGCGCGGGATCAAACACGCCCGCCCCGACCCCTTGGGCATCCCACACGCCGGGAACCGGCCCTGCTCACCGGAAAACCCACCATAACGAGAACCGAATCGCCACGCCCGAGTGCGGGCTCAGGTCACTTCTGGTAGGATATGAGTATGGGCGATCCACATGCAGACATGCCGGACCAGGGCCAACCCACGGAAATAGCCACCCAACGCAGACGTACGACTCGCTGGCGGCGGGCGATAGCCCGCCCAACCAGGTTAATTGACGTTGAGGACAGGATCGGCGAGTATCGCGGCGTCTTAATCGGGAAGTCTGAAAAGGAATTGCTGCAGCGACATCGCCGACAGTGTTTCTTTATCGTTCCCTAGGAACTAAGAGAAAGAGGACGGGAAATGCGCTTGGTTCAACTCAAGATCTCCAACTTCCGTTGTTTCAAAGATGAGACGCGAATAGATCTGGATGATCTTACTGTTCTTGTCGGCAAGAATGACGCGGGCAAGTCCTCGATACTTGATGCGATGAATATTTTCTTTGAGGGCAAGGCGACCCCTGACAGGGACGACCCGTGCGTTCACGCGGACACTGAAACCGTACGGATTACTTGCGTATTCGATGATGTTCCCAGCCAAGTCGTGCTCGACGCGCAGCGGCCAACGACGCTCGCCGAGGAACATCTTCTGAACGCCGAGAACCGGCTGGAGATTGCTAAGACTTACGATTGCGGGCTTGCCAAACCAAGACTCAAAGGAGTATTCGCGCGCGCGAATCATCCCACCGCGGACAGCTACTCAGATTTGCTATCGTTGACCAACACGAAGCTAAAACAGCGTGCTAAACGAGATATAACCGAAAGTTGTGGATCGTGACGGGATAAAAAAGCGGCGTATCCTT
>CBDUXT010000188.1:0-3895 GCA_965371245.1 uncultured bacterium
GGTACGAAAACGATCCCGGCGCGCCGGGACAACCCCCGACTTTCACCGAGCGGGTAATCTCGACCATAGCAATCAGGGCACGCTCCGTCTTCGCGACGGACGTAGACGGCGACGGGGACATCGACGTCCTCTCGGCGTCAAACATTGACGACAAGATCTCGTGGTACGAAAACGATCCCGGCGCGCCGGGACTACCCCCGACCTTCACCGAGCGGGTGATCTCGACGATTGCCAACAGCGCCCAATCCGTTTTCGCCATGGACGTGGACGGCGACGGGGACATCGACGTCCTCTCGGCATCTTCTACTGGCGGCAAGATCGCGTGGTACGAAAACGATGGCGGCTCGCCACCGACCTTCACCGAGCGGGTGATCTCGACCAACGCAGACGGGGCCTTTTCCGTCTTCGCCACTGACCTGGACGGCGACGGGGACACCGACGTCCTCTCCGCATCTTTTCATGACAACAAGATCGCATGGTACGAAAGCGACGGCGGCTCGCCCCCGACCTTCACCGAGCGGGTAATCTCGACCAACGCAGCCGGGGCTTTCTCTGTTTTCGCGACGGACGTAGACGGCGACGGGGACATCGACGTTCTCTCCGCATCTTTTCGTGGCAACAAGATCGCGTGGTACGAAAGCGATCCCGGCGCGCCGGGACTGCCCCCGACCTTCACCGAGCATGTGATCTCGACCAACGCAGACGGAGCCCGTTCCGTCTTCGCAGCCGACGTGGACGGTGACGGGGACACCGACATCCTCTCGGCATCTCTTAGTGACAACAAGATCGCGTGGTACCAAAACATACTGCGGTGCGGCGACGGGCTGGTGGACCCCGATGAGGAGTGCGACGACGGCGGCGAGTCTGCCGTTTGTGACACAGATTGCACGTTAACCGAGTGCGGTGACGACACCCTCAACGTAACTGCGGGCGAGAATTGTGACGGAGGGGCCGGTTGCACTAGCTGCCTCTGCGACGCGACCTTTGTGCCAACGGTTCCGCCGTCTTTCGACTGCCAGAAGTGTGGCAACGGTGGCGTTGATCCGGGTGAGGAGTGCGACGACAACGGTGAATCGGCCACATGCGACGCGGACTGCACGGTGGCTACGTGCGGAGATGGCACCGTCAACGTCACGGCGGCCGAGCAGTGCGACGACGGCGGTGAATCCGCCACATGCAACGCGAATTGCACCGTGGCCCAGTGCGGTGACGGCACGGTCAATGTAACTGCGGGTGAGGACTGTGACGGAGGGTTCGGTTGTACTAGCTGCCTATGTGACGCGAGCTTTATGCCAACAGCTCAGCCGTCTCTCGACTGCCAGCCGACATGCGGTAGCGAGACCGTTGTTCTATTGGATGACGCAGCCAAAGCCCGCGGCCCGGCGTCGTCGCAGGTGGTCGAAGCCTTCCTCTACAAGAACTTCAGTGCGGGACGTAACAACCAGACGGCGTTCTTTTTCAACTGGAAATCGACGTCGGGCGGGAGCGGCGATCCGGACTGCCCAGGCGGACCCAATGACGGTTGCTTCGCGCCGGTGCAAACCGTTCCCGGCATCTTCCATGCCGACGGCGCCCTCTTCGGCGGCGGCTTCAAGCCAGGGGTGGCGGCGGTCTCGTCGTACGAGATTTTTGCGTGCCTTGACGCCTCGAACTCGGACACGCAGAACCCGGCATTCGTCTCCATGGAGCTCTGGGACGGCGACCCGCTAAACGCGTTTGATTCGACGGGCATCGGCGAATGTAGAGGCAGTAGCTCCAGCGGACGAATCAGTAAAACGTGCGACGAAGACACTGATTGCCAGACCGGTTTCTGTAACGGCGGGGAGCGCAACGGCCGGTTCTGCACGAGCGACGCCGACTGTCCCTTGGCCACGTGCGCCTTGGACCCCGCAACCGGCACGTGCGGTGATCACTTCACGGCCGCGCCAATCCCCGGGACGAAGGTCACCTTCTCTGGCATGCCGGTCAACACAAACATCGTCTTCCGCGCCGAGTTGGATCCGCCGGTGGTGACGCCTCACGGCCGCGTGTGGGTGGTGGTAACGTCCGACGCCTGCCGATTCGGGTGGATGCTCTCCAAGAACAGCCCTGAGGTGGGCAGCGACGACCAGGCGCGTCTGAACGCGCTGACAGGATCGACCACCGGGGCCCTCGAGGTCCAGCTAGACAACGACGGCGCGTCCAACGGACTGGGCGTCTGCTGCGGTGATAACTGTGATGGTGACCCATGCGACCTGTCAATCGGGCTGACCTGTTGCGACGACCCGACGGGCAGCCAGAACCAATGCGTCGATGGCGACGCCGAGGACGCCTCGATCGCAAACTTGGGCGGAACTTGCAGCGGCAACCCGTTCGCGACCGGCGACAACTGTTCCAACTTCTGGCTGAACATCTACGCCGAGGCGAAGGTGACGATGACCATCCAGCCGACCGGTAACGGCGCGCTCGGCGCGCTGGCCGATGGCGCACGAATCGAGGGCAACGAGATCATCATGGTCGCCGGTGGTGAGAATGTCCTCTTCGACATTCAGATCAGCAACTTCGACACCACTCCCAAAACAGAGCTACGCTGCGTCGGCGGTAATTTCCCCGGTGCGCCATGCGACTTCTCGACCCAGACGAGCGAGGTCGAAGCCTGCGGCGCCGTGCTTCCCGAGGGCGCCCCCCCGAGCTTCGGTTGCGGCCTCAAGCTGCGCGCAGCGCAGGCGGAGTTGGACTTGGCCGGCTTCACCAGCGGACTCGCCGGCGAGTTGACCACGGCGAGCGTGCCGTGCGCAACCCAAGACGACTGCGTTGCGGCGCTGGGCGGGGCGTGCAACATCACGGGCGACCCATGCACTGAGGTCGCCATATGCCCTCTGGCTGGCTTGGGTTTTGAGACCTGCGTCGGTCCTTTCTGCAAACTTGGTTTCTGCGAGTTCGCCTTCCTCAACACCAAACGTGGCGACCATATCTTTCACGGGGCGGCAGACGAGTCGGGCCCGATCGTTGATATTCCGGGCTTCCGCTGGGGAAAGGCGCTGAACCAACCGGCCATTCGGCCGCGGGATCCCTACCCGGCCGGTGGTTTGAACCTCGGTGAGCTGGTCCTGAGTACCTCGGCCGACGCAAGAGGCACGTTCACGCTCAATCTGAAGCCCGTTCCGTTCAGCCTACTGCTAGATGCCCAGAGCGGATTCATCCCTCTGCTCGGGCTCGTCCCGGGCAAGGTAACCGTCTCGACCGGTCAGTGCTGCAACATGGATGCCGACCCGATCGCGTGCGTGACGGATCAGGTCACGGCCGCCGGTTGTGCCGAGCTTGGCGCCGGCAACGGCTTCGCGGTCAACTTCGATCCCACCAAGACCTGCGCCGATGAGTGTTCCCCTTGCCCCAATGGCACAAACGCGGAATGCGACGACGGCGACTCGTGTACAATGGACACCTGCATCGACGCCCTGGCGTGCGACATTGTGCTGGCTACCGACGATGGCACCGAGTGCCTCGACGGCAGGACTCCGGAAGCGATCCACAACGATGGGCTCAGTTGTGTGCGGACGACGATCGACGACGGCGACCAGTGCACGGACGATGCGTGCTCGGATGGCGGCGTGCGCGGTGTACCCACAAGCACGCCCTCGGAGGCGGGTACGACGTGCGACGACGGCTTACTCTGCACCATCGACGACGTATGCGACGGCGCCGATAGCGATGCCAACGGCGGCTGCTTCGGCACGCTCGTGAGAAGCCTTGCATGCGTCACCGACGCCGATTGCCCGCCCGATCCTTCCGGGAATCCGTTCGCGTGTGTCGCAGGTGCCTGCTTCTGCTCCGAGACGCCTGAGGCCGGCTTTGAAGTCGCCGGCGGCTCGGCCGGAACCGACCCGGTCACCGGCGAACCCATCGTCTGCGCCGA
>CBDUXT010000189.1:0-3865 GCA_965371245.1 uncultured bacterium
ACAGGGCTCGCGCCCTGTGCTCTGAAAACTGCCCGCCGATTCGGTCATGCACCCAGTCGGACCGTCTCGTACTGTTCCCGCGGAGCCGGGTGACAACCGGAGGACCACACGCTAGGATAGTGAGGGTATCCAGCCGATGCGCTAGAGCCATCCTGTACCATTTGGGAGCCCCTGGATGACCCGTAGAAAGCCAGCGTTTACCCTCGTCGAGTTGGTCTCGGTGATCGCGATCCTCACGCTTCTGATCTCGATCCTGATCCCGTCGCTCTCGTCGGCCCGGCGCACCGCCAAGGCCGGCGTCTGTCTGTCCCGCCTCAAGAGCATGGGGAACGGCTTTGTCATCTACCGCAACGAGAACGAGGACAGGTTTCCACCCTTCAGGCTAGACCGCCTCGCGCCCACCGATGAGCAGCCCTACGTGAACGAGTTCGGGCGCAGCCAGCCCCGATGGCAATGGTTCGTGCAGACCGAAGACGCGGGCCCGGTGATCAATCCGGCCCCGTTCCAATGGCGCTTACGGCGGGCAGGTGGATCCTTTAGCGACAGCTCCGTCGGGCGTCCCACCGGCCAACGCGGCTCGACCATGAGTACCGACCTGTACACTTGCCCCTCACTGGTCGATGAAGCGTTCCAAAACGACGTTCGCGATGGAGCGTACGGGTACAACTATCAGTATCTGGGCAACACGCGCCACGACGCGGACCCGACTCGGTGGGACAACTTCGCCGTCGGTGGGCATCGCATCCGCAGCACAGGCCGCACCGTCATGGTGGCCGACAGCCGCGGGGCGGGGCGTCGTCATGGTCGACACTCGTATACGCTCGATCCGCCGCGCCTGGCGATCGAGGCCGGGGCGCGCCGTTTCGGCCCCAGCACGGATCGCTACGACCCCGGTGATCCACCGTTGATTCCACCCACCGGCGACATGCCGGCAGGCCTCGACCCTGAGTACTTCGCCTTCTCGCCCGCCGAGGCGCGCCACAACGGCCGCGCGAACGTTCTGTTCGTCGATTCGCACGGCGAGGGCATGTCGCACAAGGCGTTGGGTTACGAACTCGCGCCGGACGGCGCGGACACAATCCCCGGCGTCCCGCCGGGCACTCCGATCCCCATCCTTGATCCCTTGGCCGGAACCAAGACCGCCACGAACAAACTGTGGAACGGCGACGGCACCGATGAAATCGCCACGGCGAACGGAACGCCCGGCCCGTAGCGGTTGCGTGACAGTTTTGGCGGGCCGTGCAAAGCCATCTTGACGGCGCCACGCCGCGCCAGAGCCGTGGGCGCAAGCCCACGGACACGATGCGAACAAGCACAGGGCTTCTGCGATACCAGACCGGTCACAGGGCTCGCGCCCTGTGCTCTGAAAACTGCCTTCCGATTCGGTCATGCACCCGCCCGTAGCGGTTGTATACAAAGCGTCATGACAAACCGAGCCGCGACCGTAAGGGAGCGTTTTCGTGCGCGAGCCCCGACCGCTTCCTTACGGGCGCGGCTCTGAAAGAGCGTTGCCAAGCTCGCTCTTGGCCGACGTGACCTCTATTCGCCGGCTTGGCACATGTTCTGGATAGATACGTAGGCGCTTTGGGGTGTAGAGGATAGCGCTGGCGTCAGTCGCGTGCCTGCACGCGCCGCCCGTTCGTGCTGCGCGATCCTCATGCATGGCCACGCAAGCGTGGACCATGCCACCCGCGTTGAGTCGACTCGCGCGGTCACTGCCTACTCGGGTCCGGTTTGGGAGTTCTCAAGGATGACCTGGATCATGTGGTTCCCGGCTCTCTTGAGCTTTCCCAGGTCCACGTAGAGGTCTTTCAGGGCGAATCGAATGGCCGTTCGGCTTCCCTTGTCTTGGATTCTCTCGAGCAGCGCCTCGAGCTTGACGGCCGCCCCTTCCACGTCGCCGCTCGCCAGATGTAGCTCGACGACCGACTGCGTGGCCATCATCACCGCCTGCGGTGGCTCGAAGGCGATGTCGCGCCAGGTGGCCACGTATTCGAGGCGGTCCGTCATGCTGAGCAACTCGCGGCGCTCGGCCTCTTGCGTGAGTTGCGCCCTCAGACGCTGGTCTATGAGGTTGCTCCTTTCTTTTTCAACATAAAGCCTCTGTAGTGCGTGCTCGAGCTGGACCTGCTCACGCCGAAGTTTTTTCGCCTTTTCGCGATCGTCATCCAACTCCGCTGTCTCGACGTCCGATCGAAGGTCGGCCTCTCGTAGTTTGAGCTGTAGAATCGCGTCCTGGAGTTGGCGCGCCTGTTCCTGATGATTGGCGAGTTGCAGTACGAGTTCATTGCGATTGCGGTCGAGTTCGCGGTCCCTAGCCGCGGGCGGCTGGTACGCTTCGGTGGATTTCGTGTTCGTCCCAAGGATCACCGCTCCCGAGATCACGTACACCGTGAGGCTTGCCAGGAGTTTGAGCATCGATCGATCTCCTTCTGTGTGTGGTTAGTCGTGGTATCTTCAATCGTGGGATGCCGGTGAGTCCGCCGGCTCCACGTGTCATGGTTGGTAAGGGCGATGTGCGGCACGCGAGAAACCTGGGGCTCGGCGTGGCCGGCGACGAGAGCGGCACCCTACGATAGATGAGGGCGAGACGCGATCGAGCCGGCGCAGGGGCGACGTCTACGTCGGGTGCCTCCGCGGCGCGCTGAGGCGCTAGCCACTGGTAGGTGAGAAGAACCAGAGCGATCAGCGCGGCCGCGGATAGGATCGCGTGCGGGAAGCGGATGGCTCGCGGAACGGGCCGCGGATGGGTGCCGTCGCCGTTCGGTGCAAATATGAACGGGGGTCCAATGCCCTCGCAGAAGCGGCCTAGTGCCTGAAGGTCGCGCCGAATCGTTTCAAAACCCGCGGCCTTGGCGGCACAGGCTAAGCACGACTCGCAGTGATGAGCGACCCGCGCGCGATCGGCGGAATCAAGATCGTCGCCGACTAGCAGCGTCAGCATTCTTTCGCAGTCGTTACAGGTCATCGGTTGCATCGGTACGATCCGGGCGATTCCCAGGGAATCAAACAGATACCAACTTCGGGGAGTCGTCTTTTCCGTTGCCGCCGGTCATCCTGCGGCAAGGGCTCGGCTCACAACTTCGCGGCGCATATGTTCAAGCGACCTCTCAGGCCGTTGAGCGCTTTGTGTAGATTGCTCTTGACCGTTCCTTCCGGGCACGTCAGCGTCCGCGCCGTCTCTTGGGTCGATAGCCCGACGACCAACCGCAAGACGACCGTTTCTCGCTGGCGGTCCGGCAGGTCCTGAATCGCCGCGTGGACCACCGCCAGTCGAGCTGACGCGCCTGCGGGCCGATCGTTTTCGGCCAAGACCGCGTCGGCTGGCTCGTCGAAATCCGACGCGCTATGCACCGCCTTTCGGCTTACCTCGCGACAGACACGGACCGCGAAGCCGGCCGACCATGTCCACCACGAGACGTCGCATCGACGATCCACCCGCCGCGACCAGGCACGCAACAGCGTCTCCTGCGCCGCATCGCGTGCATCCGCTTTGCGACCGATCAGCATGAGGCACAATCGGTACACGCGGCCTGTCAGGTCGGCGAAGTCCGGCGGATCGTGATCGTGTGGCGTCGTCAACGGTTCGCTGCTCGTCCGGGGGTTAATGCAGGTCCGCTCCGGAAGGTTCACTCGCAAACGGGGAATGTTACGCCGATCGGTGTGCGGTTGGGAGAAAGGCCGAAATCCAGGGCGATGATCGGCGGTTCGGTACCGCGAGCCGCTTGGTGCTCCGTGACCGCTCATGCGATGGGTCAAAAAAAGCAGAGCCGCGACCGTCAGGGAGCGGATGCCTCAGAGCCGGTGCCGCCCCAGTGTATGGTCAACCTTGAATCTGCGGGTTTGCTCGATGGGTGGCCCAACT
>CBDUXT010000190.1:0-3864 GCA_965371245.1 uncultured bacterium
GCATGGTGAACGCGGACGACATGGCCGCCTTCGCCGCCGGCGTGGTTCCCACCGGCAAGACTCCGGTCCGTAGCCGCAAGGGCTCCGGGCTACGGTCTCGCGAGTAACGAGGGCACGCCTGGTGTAGGCGTCTCTCGGATCTAAGGATGGGAAACCATCCGCAGGATCGACAACATGGGGCAGCGTGTGGCACGGTATCGCCATACGCTGCCTCTTTTTTTTTTCCTCGTATTTCCTTCTTCGGTTGGCGGACGGACCCGGCTCTTTGTGTCCGCGCTGTTGATCTGACGAGGTGGCTGGGCCGATAGTTGTCCGCCTGGCGTTGCCGGGTAGGCGTTGCGGGCAGGCCCCTGGGGCGTCTTGTGGTCCGGACGCGGGCGATGACCTACAATCACCTGGACCGGCTTGTCATGCCGCGGCAAAGCGGCGTGCGGGGGGCCGGCACCATAGCACGCGGTGGGTGAAGCGAACCGGGATCGTGGGGGGCTTGGCGGGGTAACGCTCCATCATCTCCAGAGGTCCGCCTCACCGTTTGCACGGGGCTTGCTCTCACCGTTTCGGTTGTGACGGAGTTTCAGGTTCTAGAGGGGTGGACAATTTCGATGAACCGTTGGTGCGTCCGAGTTGCGTACGCGTGGGTGGTGTTGACGTCGGGGACGTCGGTTTGGGCTCAGGAGACCGGCCTGGTTGCGCTGGAGTGGCGCGGCGTTCTCACCGAGGTGTCGGTGGGAGACACCATCGAGGTCGCGCTCTATGCCGTGTCGGAGGATGGAACGGAGCAAAGCGTTCAGGCGCTCGACGCCATCGTTCAGTGGGATCCGCTCGTCCTGGCCTTCGTCGAGAAGCTGGATGACGATCCCGTCACCTGGGCGGTCTCGACGTTTCCCAACGATCAGGGGCTTGATCGTCTGAATGCCGATTGCGGCCCCGACGTGTTCTGTGAGCCGTTCACGGAGTTCCCGTACAGCGACGGCGAGATGTTCCTACAGAACTTCGAACTTCCCCCGTTTCAGGTGGCGGACCTCGACGGGCTTTTTGTCGGTACCCTCGTGTTCCGTGCGCTGACCGACGCGGTCTTGACCGAGGTAAGCCTTGCGCCCACGGCAGGGAAGTTCTCGTTCACCAAAGTAGTTAGCGGCGATCCCTTGGATCCCGGTCGGATTATCACCGGTGCGTTGGGATCGATCGCGATCTCGGTTTGCCCGAAGGGGGACTTCAACGCCAGTTGTGCGGCGGACCTCGGCGACGTGTCGGACTTCGACCTGTGCCTGGTCGGCCCGCATGGCCCGTTCTCGGTGACGGTCGCGTGTCGGGAGGCGGACGCCGACGGCGATGGCGATGTGGACCTGCGAGACTTCGCCGCGTTCCAGTCGGCGTTTAGTGGACCGTAGTATCGCGCCAGGGGGGCTGCGTCATCCCGGAATGCTCAGAGGTCCCGTCGGTCCCCTGTCGAGCCAAACCCGTCTTGTCGGCGCGGCAAGCGATCTTCGGCAATCGTTGACGGCGGGGCGATGTCTCGGTACGCTCGTGTTTCGGGTCGCGTTGCATGGTGGTGTGTTGCGGCGAGCCGCCGGCGGGCTTTCCAACCAATGGGCTCCACGGATTCCCATCCTGATACGCCCGCGTCACGTCCGCTTCCGGTTCTGCGCGCCCTGATTGATGCGGCGGACCACGATCTTCTTCAGGTGTTGGCTCGCCGCAACGCTCTGGTTGCGGAGATCGCACACTTCAAGCGGGCTCATCAAGTTCCGATTCGCGATTTCGAGCGAGAGCGTGAGATCCTTGAGGACCGGTGTGGGCGGGCCTTATCCGTGGGCCTCTCCCCGGAGTTGGCGGAGAGCCTTTTTCGTCTGATCCTTTGGGGGAGCCGGGATCGCCAGGCCGCCCTTCGCGTCGAGGTTCCGCCGGATGTTGAGCCCAAGTCGATCGCCTTGATCGGTGGACGAGGTGGGATGGGCCGGTGTCTCGCTGGGCTGTTCGGCGACCTGGGACATGGCGTGATGGTTGCGGACGTTGACACGTCTTTGTCACCGGAGGAGGCGGCCGCGTTGGCCGACGTGGTCGTCATCAGTGTTCCGATCGACAAGACCGACTCGGTGATCCGTCGGTTGGGTCCGCTGGTGCGCCGCGACGCACTGTTGATGGACGTCACCTCGATCAAGCAGGGCCCGATGGAGGCGATGCTGGAGGCGTCCGAGGCGAGCGTGGTCGGAACGCATCCGCTGTTCGGACCGTCCGTGCACTCGCTGCAGGGGCAGCGGGTGGTGATGTGCCGAGGTCGCGGCGGGTCGTGGTTCGATTGGCTGGACAAGACGCTCCGCGCGCGGGGTCTGGTGACCAAAGAGGCTACGCCGGACGAGCACGACCGCGTGATGGCCGTTGTGCAAGTGCTCGTTCACTTCTCGACGGAGGTGATGGGTCGCACACTGGCGAAGCTGGGCGTCGGCATCGAGGAAACACTGGCCTTCACGTCGCCGATCTATCTGATGGAGCTTCTGATGAGCGCTCGTCACTTTGCGCAGTCCCCGGAGCTGTATGGGGCGATCCAGCGATCCAACCCGCGTACGCCGGAGACGACCGGGGCCTTCGTTGCGGCGGCTCGGGAGCTGAGCGAGATGCTCGCGTCGGAAGACCAGGAGGCGTTTGCGTGTATGTTCGAGGAGGTGCGCCATTACTTCGGCAGTTTCACCCATCAAGCGCTGGAGCAGTCGAGCTTCCTGATCGATCGGCTCGTGGAGCGGGGATAAGGCAACGGCCCGTCAAGGTGGAGCGCGGCGCGGTCGGAACCCGGCGTCCCCAGGCCCTGCTGCGACGGAGCGGCAGGGGCTGAGGGGCAAACCGGTGTTTGACAAGCTTGGCCGGGTGATTTCTAATTCCGCACGAATAGGGCGATTAGCTCAGTTGGCCAGAGCGCCTGCTCGACACGCAGGAAGTCACAGGTTCAAGTCCTGTATCGCCCAGTTTCGTAACCCTTTGTACGTCAACGGGTTACGGTTTTGCGCGCCCTCCGAACCCTTGCAAGAATCCAGCGAAATCGCCGTTTGGTGTCTGAAAAGTGTCTGAACGCCGGTCGCGAGGCTCGGTTGGCAAGCAATCGCAACCGTTGAGCATTATCACGTATCTCCGTACGAGATCATTTCGGGAGAAACACCATGCTGACACCGTTGATTGCATTTGAGCAGGGCATGGAACGCGCTCGGTACCTGAGCGAGCTCTACGAGCTTCTTGAGAATCAGCGCGTGCGCAAGATCTACGCAAACTGGGCGAGTAACGGTCGCCCGGTAGTGTACTGGTACAGACTGTACCCGTCAATGTAAAGGAACGGATCCCGCTCCAGCCACCGTCCCATCTCAGGGCTGTAGTGCCTGAACCGGTTGTACTGGACCTGCCGGTTGAGCTGGATGGTTTCCGGGCTGTCGTGCAGCACCTCCAGCATGTGCAGCCGCCGCCCGGTGAGGAAGTACGGGTTCCCGATTCCGCTCGAAGCAAACAGAACGGGCGGGTCGTTCGTCGCTTGGTTGAGACAATCGTTCGAATCGCGCCCGCCGACGTCGCCGTCCATATTACTGATACGCTCCGCCTACCCATCGGGTGGGCATGGCGGCGGACGGTGTCTTGGCTTGTGCGGCTTCTTAGGGCGTCGCGGCCGCTTGTCGTAATTCCAGATCACCGGGTCGTAGTCTTCAGGATCGTGTGGAAGCTCCATCTCCGGGTCCTCCACCAGGACCGCCATGTCGAAGACTTACTCGAATCGAACGAAGAAATCGAGGCGTGATACGGCTCGTGTGGTCGAGACCGCCGATGTGCTGAGCGGTCGCGTGACCGTCGAGCTTCCAGTGTCGATGGCCGAGATCATCGGCGGCG
>CBDUXT010000191.1:0-3808 GCA_965371245.1 uncultured bacterium
TACGCAACCGCGTTCACGCCTCAGAAACAGCGGCAGTGCCATTCGGGACAGTCACTTATTTGTTGACTTTCCGGCTGGCGGGTTACGCCTCGTCGCTCTGCGCTAGCCGTTTCTCGATGAGTAGTCCGACCAGCTTCGGGTCGGCCTTGCCGCCGGATAGCTTCATCACCTGTCCGCGCAAGAAGCCCATGGCGCGCTTGGCCTTCTTCGGGTTTGACACCGCGTCGTCGATCGCCTGTTGGTTAGACGCGAAGACTTCATCCACCCATGCCTCCGTGGCGGCCGCGTCGCGAACCTGGATCAGACCGAGCCGCTTTGCCAATTCCCTCGGCGCGGGCGGCGGCGGAGATTCTGCAGCCGAAACGGCCGTGTCATTGTCGCCGTGCGACGGGCGCTGTTCATCGATGTGCTCGAGCATCGTCTCGGCTAGCCGGTTGGCGGCCGTGCTGCTCACGGCTCCTTCGTCGATCATCTTGGCCAGGTCGGCCATGTGCGTAGGCGGAATGCCCAGGTCGGTGACGTGGGCGTTCCGGTCGTTGGCGAGCTTCAGCCAGATGTTGAGGAACTGTTTGGAAACGATCGATGCCGGCGCGCCGAGGTCGATGACCTTCTCGAACAGGTCGGCCGACGCGCGATGCCCGACAATGATTTCCGCGTCCGCGGCAGACATCCCGAAGTCCGCGACGAAGCGTTGCCGCCTTGGGATGGGCAGCTCCGGCAGGCTTCTGGCCAGGTCATCGACTGCGGCGGGCGTGAGTTGCATCGGCACAAGGTCGGGGTCGGGGAAGTACCGGTAGTCGTGGGCACCCTCCTTGGCACGCTGGAACTCGGTGACGCCGGCGTCCGGGTTCCAGCCACGGTTCTCATTGGGCCTGTTGCCCAGGACGTATTCCCGGTCTTTTTGGCACTGGGCCCCTTGTCGCTCGATCTCATAGCGGATCGCGTCCCGGACGGCCCGGAAGCTGTTGAGGTTTTTTACCTCGGCGATGGGCGTTCGATACTCGGTGCCGTCGCAAACGATGGCCAGGTTTACGTTGGGCTCGAATCGCATCTGGCCCTTCTGCATCACGCCCTCGCTGACGCCGAGGTAGGTGACCAGTCGCTGAAGTTCGATGCACAGGCTATGCGCCTCGTCCGCGGACGACAGGTCCGGTTCCGTGACGATCTCGAGAAGCGGCGTGCCGGCGCGATTCAGATCGACCAGGGTGCAGCCCGGCGTGTCGTGGATGTTCTTGCCCGCGTCCTCTTCCAGGTGGGCTCGACGGATGCGAATGCGTTTCGTTCCCTCACCGGCCGGAATGTCGAAGTGCCCGTCGGACGCGATCGGTTGATCGTACTGACTGATCTGATAGTTCTTGGGCAAGTCCGGGTAGTAGTAGCTCTTGCGGTCCCATTTGGTCGTCGATGCGATGCGGCAGCCGAGCGACAGGCCGGTCATCATCGCGAGTCGGACGGCCTCACGGTTGATGACCGGCAACGCGCCGGGGTGACCCAGACAAACCGCGCAGACGAGTGAGTTGGGCGGTGCGTCGTATGCAACCGGGCAGCCGCAGAACATTTTCGTTGCGGTAGAAAGCTGAACGTGAATCTCCAGGCCGATGATCGCGCGTGTTGTCACGGAGTGAGTGGCCATGAGTGGCGAGGCGTTCGTCCAACGGAAGCAGTGGCCGAGATCACGCGGCACGGTTCGCCGCACTCCGGGAACCGGCTCAAGAAACCCGGCCCGCACTCGTTCAACGGGGTGCTACGACCGGCTCGCAATCGCCGCGGCCAGGGGGTTGACGAAATTGGGAACGATCCGATCCGTGGCGAGTTCCTCCGCCAAATCGAAAAGCGTGCCCATGCAGGTCGTCAGCTTCGTAGGCCCATCGACCCCAAAATACTTACGCGTGGTCAAGAAAACACTGATCGGCTCGCCTTCATAGGTGGCGTTGCGAACTTCGTACGTGGTCGTGCGCGACTTCACCTCGACGTACGCCTGCAGGTCGCAATCCGGGCTCAACGCGATCCCGAAGTAAGGCTGGGCATCGATGATATAGGCCGACTCGTCGCCGAAGAGGAATCCGGCGCCGGGGTGCTCGCCCAGGACGGTCTCGGCCACCAGTTGGTCATGGTTGCCGCGATACTCCAGGTCGAAGCCGTAGATGACTTCAAGATGATCGTAGTCGAGGTCGCTGAAGGAAAGATGATACGGCGCTTGCTCAAGGATCAGGTCACCGAAGCGACGGACCTCGTCGGTGTCGGTGGGGGCGTAGTGCCCGAAGCGCAGGCTGTTGCGGTCCAGGCGAATCCACCGACGGGACGCGTGCTCCGGCGCGTCCTCCTCGAGCACCAAACAGTCCGCGTCGCGGCGACGGAGCTTGCGCAGCGCGGGGTATTCCTTTCGGATCCGGTCGAAGAAGTGAAGGACCGTCTCACGCTCGAGCCCCATGTCGAGCTTGAGGAACAATCGGCTGCTCACGTAGAACTCGTCGCAAACGGCGCCCAATCGACTCATGTTCAACCTCTTCTTGCCAAAGATTGCGAATCCGGAGCCGGCATTATCAGGTCTACGCGGCGCGATTTCAACAGGATATCCGCGTTTCGTCAATCGGCGTGGAATCGCCCCCGGGGGGCTTGCGAACGTGGTCGGAATCAGAATCATGGGGCGCCACCTGTGAGTCTTTCTCGTGAGCGTGCAGGAAACGGCGACGGTAACCATGCGTTGTCAGCGGAGCTTTTCTTATGCGGGTCATCCAGTCGGGAACATCGACCGAACGAATCATACGAACGGCCATCCTGGTGACGCTGTCGGTCGGTTTCTCGATCGCGTTCTTCTGGGACGGCCACGTGGGCTATCCGCGAGAAAACCTCGAAAAGCTTGTCGAATCGTTGGGGCTTCAGCCCGTTGAGCCGTCTGTGATCAAGCAGAACCTCACAAGGGTGAAGGGCCTGCAGATAGCGAAGGACACGCCGGCAAGCGCCGAGTTCGCGACGGTCGTCGATGCCGTCGGCGAGGTGTCGCTAGAAAAGGGCGACGACGCCTATTTCGTCGGCCCCGGCGGCTATCTGCGCGTCACGCGCGATGCCAATCGCGTGGCGTCCATCCGATGGGCCGAGCCCACGCACACGCAGACCGATTTACAGGTTCAGATATGGTTCGGGTATCTGCTGGGCGTCGTAGGCCTTTGCTTCATCGCGCAGTTTTTGCGCGTCATCACCACCCGTGCCGTGTTGTCCGACAGCGGCCTCAAGCTTCGAGGCCGGGCGGTGATACCGCTGAGCGCGATCCAGGCGGTGGACCCCGACCCGTCCGGGCGAACCGGATGCGTGCTACTGAAATACGATCTGAACGGCACGCCGAGGACCGTCAAGCTCGATCGCTACGTGATCGGGAAGCTGGGCGACATCGTGACGGCCATCTGCGATCAGCGAGGGTTCCCCAATCCGCTTCGCGTCGATGCGGGAGCGATCGACAAGGATGAGAAACCGGCAGACCAGCCGCGCGACGAACCGGCTGACAAGACCGACGCGACCTGACATCGCACGCAATGCAAGCGTCCCGTTTACACCATGGCCACGCAAGCGTGGACCATGCCACCCGCCACGTCACGGAAAGAACCGTGACTGAGTTTGTCGATGCGATCCACGCGGTGCCTGGGTCTTCGATCGTACTATCATGGTGACCCCACCCATCGCTGCGCGATGAATGGGCCACCCGCCCTACGCGCCCGTTGCCAGGGATGCGCCGTGAAGTGGCTGCCAGGGTAAGCGTAGCTTACCCGTGTCCTGTCGTCCGTCATCCTTCACGGGCAACCAAGTTTGCCTA
>CBDUXT010000192.1:0-3723 GCA_965371245.1 uncultured bacterium
AACCCTGTGACTTGCTGCGGCCCAACGACAGCAGCGCTCGAATGGCGCGCTCCGCGTCCTGTCTGCGCGAGAACACGCGGCGGTCGAGCGGCCACGTCTTCTTTGAGGCGGCATAGAAGACCAAGCCGTGTTTCTCCGTGATCAGCAAACCGGCCGGTTCGCCGAGGATTTCGAGAATGCAGCAGTCGGGGCCAGAACGTGGAATCGTGGCTAGAGCCTCAAGAGTCGAGGGGTTGCCTGTTCGTGACATGATCCAATCTCCCAAGGTTGCGTTCGCTCGCTCGCGCTTAAGCGTGGGCTTAAGTTCTGACCGTTCGAGGTTGGCGAGCGCCGTGCGTAAGTGGGGCCCGCGCACTTATTGGAGGCCGCCGTTCTCGCCGGTCTTTGGAGAGAACGCGCCCGCCGCGATCTTCTGGCGCAAGCTCTCGATCAGGACGCCCACGTCACCTCCGTGTTGCCGGATGAAGGAGCTGTACTCCGAGCGCAGGGTGATCGCGATGCTCACGCCCTCCGCGACGACGTCGATGATCCGATACTGATCGGCTTCTCGGCGGATGCGCCACTCAACCCTGACCGGTTCGCCTTGCGGGCGCAGGAGCCGGGACGTAACCGTGGAAAGGGCCGGGTTTTTCGGGTCCGGACGGATCTGACCGATGCTGAGCCGCTCACCGGAATTCTCGGCGAAGATCGGCAAGAAACGCTGCACGATGACGTCCTCGAAGACCACAAGGAAAGCTTTTCGCTCTTTGTCGCTGGCCCTGCGCCAGTAGCGGCCGAGCACGAAGCGCCCCAGCATCGGTATGTTAAAACCCTCGTTGAGCAATACGCGAAAGCGACCCTCCTGCTCGTCTTGACCAATGCCGGGTGCCATGAGTTGTTCGATCACTCGATCGGTCAAGGTGGCGAGAAAAACCCTGGCGTCGGGAGGATCGGCCGCTCGTGCGCCGAGTCCTGCCGATGCCATCAGGGCGAGGAGCGCGACGAAAAGGGCAACCCGATACAAGCGCCGTGGCCGGGGTGGCACGGTGGTCAGTATCCCTCCGAACCTCTTCAGCCAGGCGGACGGGTTTGTCGCCTGCAGGTCCGCCCGTTCCCGCCTCGGTCGAGACATCGCTCCAAGACTTTCCGGCAAAGCGCGGATCTGATGGCTCAGAGACGAGAGAACGGAACTGGCCTTTGGGATCGTGCCCACGTGCTCTTCGATCCGTGCAAGCGAATGAGCTTGTGTGCCGAAGATGAGATAGGGGACGGTGCCGCGATATGTGATGTCCCGGTCGTGAAACGACAGGGAAAAACAGCCGCAACCGCCCTTCACAGTGCAACGTTTGTCCGTTTTCGACGGGGTCATCATGGTCTTGAAACTCCCAAATAGGTGATCGACCATCAGGGGGAACCGACGGACCGCGCCTAGAAGGGTGGGCCCAGCCACAGCTCTCTTGGTGCACCTAGCATGATCGACAGCACTGCGAGCGACAGCGCCACCATTAGGGTCATGAGTCGCGTCATGAGATGCCTCCGTATTCCGTGAATTCGTTGCTTCGTGGTTTGAGGGTGTCGCCGGCCCGACGGGGGGCAGTCGGGCCGGCGACCGGGCAGCACGACCTCCCTGCCTCGGGCAGGTTGGGTCGCGAGCCGTAGGAGGGGGGTCGTGGAAGAATCCACGGCCCCGCTCCGCAGGGGATGACGCGGGGTAACGGCGGTTGCTGCGCCCGGACATTCCACCTGAGCGAAGCGGCGTCCCATGGTAACCTCCTTCTTTCATGACGCTTCCTCGGACCCGGTTTTCCCGGACGAACGGCCGACCGTGCCCGCGCTTGTTCCCATGTTCGGCCAAGGCGTCTCGGCGCACTGTGACGACCGTCACACTTCACGTCCTTGTGTTGGAGATGTGATCGCGCCGGGCGGTGTGGGCTTGTGGCGTTCGCGCGCTAAGCATCCGGCCGCCGATATATCAGCCTCCCGGGACCACGATCCGGCCTCGGCTCAGCCGGTCATGGGAAAGCCGTTCCTTGGCGTGTTCGGCTTCGGAGCCCTACCGAACGAGGGGATTTTTGTCGAAGAGCTCAGCGTTGGCGGCTGCTCGTTTCCAGCCCACCGAACAGAGTACAGACCAGGATCCGGGCAGCACATCCGTTCGAGACCAGCAATGCTGTTCCGATCACGTTTAGGTTATGTGTGACGGCCATCACATTGATTTCCGATTCCCCGTGATAAATGGAACCCATGAGGCAGGGGTGCACTACATTAGGAGGTGTACCATGCGCAACGCTCGAAACGTCCACAGAATCCTATTTCGCGTCGTACCGCTCGGCTTGGTGATCGGCCTGGTTCTCACGGCCACACAGGCCTACGGGTACTCCGGCGGCCGTCATGGCGGCCAACACGGGTACGGATACTACGGCGGCCATTACAAGTACTCCTACGGCCGTCATAGGTACGGATACTACCCGTATCGCTATGGCGGTCGTTACAGGTACTCCTACGGCCGTCATAGGTACGGATACTACCCGTATCGCTACGGCAGTCGTTACAGGTACTCCTATGGGCGGAGGTACGGATACTACCCGTATCGCTACAGCGGTGCTTATGGCAGCTATCCAACAACCCCGCCGATAACTGCTCCCGGCGGCCAGGGTGCGGCCCCGAACGGCGGCGCATATGGCGGCAATGCGGCAACCCCGCCGACAACCGGTCCCGACCATAGCGGCGCGTCCCGTGGCAGAGGCCGAGACACGATGGATGGAGACGGCTGGGCGCGGCTGGCCGAGGGACGGTATTCGCAGGCGCTATCGATCTTTGCCGCAGAGACGAGCGACCGTCCCAATGCGGGCAGGCCCAAGGTCGGCTACGCGCTCTCGACGGCTGCGAGCGGCGACCTTCGGCGTGGCGTGTGGGCGATGCGGCGTGCGCTGCGTATCGACCCCGAGTCCATGCACTACATGACAGTCGAAGAGCCCCTTCGTTCACGGGTCGTGCAGCTCATCACCCGATACCGCGACAATGCCGGTCCGGCCGTCCACAATGCGGAAGCGGCATTTATGCTGGCGTCGCTGCACTACCTGCTGGGCGACACGGATTCGGCCCGCACCGCAATCGATCAGGCCGTGGCCGACGGCGACCGCAGCTCCAGCACCGGCAATCTCAAGCGCCTGATCGACGCGGACCTCACCCCCGACACGCAGCGTGAGCGTCGCGCCGAACCCGCACCTTCCGCGACCGGCAAATTGCGGTCGGCGGATGATTATTAGCATCGCGATCGCCAGATAACCGGAATACCCGGCCCGTTGTCGAAAGAGTGAGCCAGGCGTCGTTCGCCCCGAGCCAATGGGCTCTGGATGCTTCAAACCGAGAGGGAGACAGACGCCATGAGCAACGATAGCTGCAGTTCGATTCGCTCGGAGGTCCTGGAGATGCCGATTCGGTTACCGGAAACACGGCTGGCGAGGGCACGATGGTCCGCACCACGCTCAGAACGATCCGGCTCGGCCTGATCGCCGCGTTTCTGGCCGCGGTGCTGACCGGCTGCGCGCTCGGGGAGCGCGCCGAGACCCTGTACTTTTACCAGCACAGACTCCTGGCGGCGCTGACCGCCACCATCGTCGCGATCGAGCCCCACGACCCGGAGTTGGCCGACCGCCTCTATGACAGCGAGGACGAACTCAATACGGTCTGCCGGGCGCTCTGGCAGGCGGGCAGCCGGCGGATCGAAGCGCACGAGATCGA
>CBDUXT010000193.1:0-3486 GCA_965371245.1 uncultured bacterium
TGCGTTGCAAGACGCCCGAGATGGTTCGCAAGGAGATGTGGACGTGCCTGTTGGCGTACAACTTGATTCGTCGGGCCATGCTGCAATCGGCCCAGGCGGCGGGCGTGTCGCCACGCACGCTAAGCTTCACCGCCGCCGTGCAAACGATCGGTGCAAGCTGGCTGGTCATGGCTCTGGGTAATGACACGTTGACCTCAAGACTCGCTGACGCCGCCTTGGCATCCCTGGCCGAACACGTTGTGGGCAACCGGCCAGGGCGCGTCGAACCGCGAGCGATCAAACGCAGGGCCAAGGAACATGCCCTACTCACCAAGCCACGCGCGGAAGCGCGGGCCGAACTACTGAAGGAAAAACCGATGTAAGTCCTTACTACACAAGCGGCAGTGCCATTCGGGACAGTCACCTGTTTCCGGGCCGGGGAGGTCAGGCAAGGCGTAGGGCGGGCGCTTGCCCGCCGGTGCCCGGCGACCATGGATCGAGAAAAGAGAGGTTGAAGAGGGATGGCTACCGTCACTAGTTCGAGTCTACCCGGTGTCGTTAGAGCCATTGTTAATGCGGCGTTGGCTGCCGTTGCAACATGCGTTGCATTGCGTTTTGTTCTCGTCACGGCTCGTCTTCTTTCCACGGGCGAGGAATGGCTCGCGATAGCGGTCGCGACCGTTGTGCTGGGTATCCCCTCGGCCCTGGCCTACAAGCGACTGTACTCTTGGCGAATCTGGGTCTTTTGTGCCGTGTTCGCGATCGTGTCGGCGGGCGGCACCGTTCTCGTGGGCTATCTTGCGAAGTTGACCTGGTCTTCAGGAGGCGTTCCGTTGACGCCGTATCCGCGGTCGCTCCTGGTTCCGATTCTATTGGATGAGGTGATAGTTGGGGTCGCGGCCGTAGTAGGTACTTTGAGTGCGTGGGGACTCTCCCGTGTCGTGCGCGGTCGGATCGAGATCGACGATCGCGTCTTGTGTCCGTCCTGCAGCTACTGCCTTGTCGGAGCCGAGAACTTGGCGTGTCCCGAGTGTGGGCGGAGTTTCACTTTCGAACAGCTCGGTGTAACTCGCGAGGATGTGGCATGCTACCGGGAAACGCAGGGTAGGATGGCGCGACCGATTACTCCAGATGCGACGTCGCATCGTCGCGACGAAATGACCGAATGACCCGATACCCCGGTAGGTCAGGCAATTCGTAGGGCGGGCTACTGCCCGCCTATGCCTGACCGATCGCGGCGGCGGGAGCTTGGCAAATTTGACGGCATCGTCTCTCCGAGCGGAGGGGCGATGCCGTCTTTGCATTGTGTTGGTCGTGCGGACGAGCGCCGAGTGGGACGCCACCATGCAGGTTGCGACGGTCCTGTTCACCTACGACGCTCGCGGTCGGCTCACGCGCGAGGTGCGAACCGATTTCGATTCGAGCCGGGAGTACGACTTCACGTACGAGTACGACCAGGGCGGCAACCGGACCTTGAAGATCAGCCCGCTGACGGATTTTGGTGGCCTCCGTCACGAGGTTCGCTATGATTATGACGTGAACCGGCCCGACCCGGACCTCGAGGGCTACATCACGCGGAACAACCGGCTCATGAAGGTCGAGACGTACGACATCTTTGAAGACGGCATGTCGGAGAGCTTCACCGCCCCCGAGACATTCGGCCTCCCGGGCGGTGGCACGCAGCAGGCACAGGCCCCGCCGCCGCCGACCGGGGAAATCGAGATACTCGTATCGACGAGTTGGTACTACTACAGCGAGGCCGGCAACGTCGAGCGCGTGGTGACCAACGTGGCCGGCACGCAGGCCTACTCGGCCACTCGTCTGGGCTACGCCCAAAACGGCCAGGCCGTCACGTTCGCCGTCGGCGAGACGTGGAACTGGACGGGTGGCGCGCCGGACCCGACCGGTTACGACGTGACCTACGCGCGGGAGTTCCGCTACGACGGTGCCCGCGCGCGGTACCTGGTTCGCGAGCTGTTCGCCCCGCACTTCGCGAACAACCAGTACACCGTTCTCGGGAACACATGGACGGACTACGACGGCGACACCGCGTACGGCGACTACGAGATCATTCCGGAAGGGTTCAACGAACAGGGAGACCCCGTTCCCACTCACGGCGAATCCATCCGCTCGTACCAGCCGGGCATCGGACTGGTCGATCCGGTCAACACGCCGCCTGGAACGTCAACGAGCTACTACATGGCCGATCACGTCGGCACGACGCGCGGCATGACCGACCCGAATGGTGCCGAGACCGAGTCGGCCGCGTTCACAGCCTTTGGCGAGCGAGTAGGCGGCAACGCCCGCCGCTTCGGCTTCGTCGGTGCCTGGGGCTACCAGACGGCCACGTCTGACGATGCGTACGCCGGCTTCCCGTTCCAGCATGTCGGCGCGAGGTACTACGATCCGGTAAGTGGGCGGTTCCTCCAGCGGGATCCCATCGGGATCGGGGGAGGACCAAACGTCTATGTGTACGCAGGAAATGCGCCTACGATTGCGGTTGATCCCGATGGGAAGTATTGGTGGTGGGTTGGTCGGGCCGCTGTGTGGGTGGCGAGGAAGACCGCCGTGCCAGCCGCCAAGTGGGCTGGGAGGAAAGCAGCAAGCGGTGCTCTTTGGTGTGCTCGGTGGGCGAACAGAGGGAAGTTGCGAATTGGTCCGAGTTATGACAAGAAAGAACGCCAGTACTATTTTTCAATCCGTTGGAAGAAAAAGCACCTGGACTTGTTTAAGATAGGTGGGCCGTACAGCAAGCCCGGCGGATAAATGGCCTGATTTCGCGAGCGTGAATCATGGAAATCGTACTTGACGGCAACGTCCTTCATAGTCGCGTGAAGTCCCGCTTCCATCTTGAGATTGCGGACATCCTGTTGGATACGCTCGCTTCGGTGCCTGATCTCGCGTATACTGCGGCGATGATGGAGGGATGCCAAGAGTCTGAGGCTTGTGTCCGTATTGTGCCCGTGAGCTGCAAGGCGGCAAGCATTGAAGTGGACTTCCTGCGCCGCGACCAATCGGGGGTTGCCCTCGCCGCGGGGCATGCGGCGAGCTGGCACATTCCTGTTGATTTGTGGGGTGAGTACCTGGCGGATCCGTTGGCTTTCATCCGTGCCGCCTTGAGCGCAATCTTCCGCGGAGACTTCGAAGAGAAACTCTATCGGCGGCGGGGCGAAATTACACGCAATGTCGCTTTATTGCGTCTCGGGAAAAGAGAACCGTTCTTGTTTGATCGTCGCAACGTTTCGGCAAGTATTCGTGGGATCGGCGGCAGTCTTGAGGAATCTAGTATTACTTACGGGCCGTACGTCGTCGAACATCGTGGAAAGGGAAAGGAGGGACAGTCACCTGTTTCCGGGCCGGGGAGGTCAGGCAAGGCGTAGGGCGGGCGCTTGCCCGCCGGTGCCCGGCGACCATGGATCGAGAAAAGAGAGGTTGAAGAGGGATGATGAAAGGAGGGACAGTCACGAATGGCACTGCCGCTGTTTCTGAGGCGTGAACGCGGTTGCG
>CBDUXT010000194.1:0-3416 GCA_965371245.1 uncultured bacterium
TCTCACGCCGGAGATCTTATACTCCGGCGGGAGACAGCCTTTCATGGGATTACTCACGGAGTATCGATGGTCGGGTGGCCCATCCTTGGCGAGAGCAAAGGGTGGGGTCACGATGATCGGGCAGACGTGAGGTCTTCGACATTCGATCATCGTGCCCCCCACCCACCGCCGCGCGATGGATGGGCCACCCGGTCTGAAACCTAACTACGCGATCGATTGCTACCCCGCACCTCCGGCAACGGCTACGCGATTGAGGTCGCGAAAGAACGGCGGCTCATAGGTCCAACCCTCCCGCAGCCGCCGTTCCTCTCGGCGCAGCGTGTATTGCAGGTACAGCCCGACGATGGGTGCGCCCAATCGCGACTTGAGGCCGAACTCACGATAAATGTCCTTGAGCGTTTGCGAGATTCTCTTGCATAGCGCGGGATTGGATCGGAACCACTTCGTTGCGGCCCACAGTGCGCCGGCGTAGGTCACCGGTAGGTCTCGCGCCTCCCAGGCGAAACGCTTCCGAACGCGGAGGTCCAGGTGCTTCTTGTACCGTTTCCAGCCGCGAAGCATCGTGCGGGTGATGCGTACGATGCTGGGTCCGTTCACGTCAAAATCCCGGTGAAACGCCCGCAAGATGAACTCGGTCTCTTCGCCGTTCTTGATGTGGGGGTGTCGGTGTCTGAATCTTAGCTGTCCGTGAGCATCGGCGTCCGAGCACTCGCTTTCGTCGAGAAGCGTGCCGTTGGCCTCATGCTCGGCATGCAGCGGCGTGCCGGGAAGGGGCGTGTATAGCATGAACTGGTGAAACTCCGTTTCATGCCGGACGGCATGGTCGATCACCGAGTCGATGTTGTCGGGCGTGTGTTCCTCCAGCCCGATGATCGACGATCCGACCACGCGAACCCCATGCTCCTGGAGCGTCCGGACAAGGGCCAGCGTATCCGTGCCGCCGAGCTTGGCGTAATGGGCATGCTCGCCCTCGAGGCCCAGCCACACCCACGAGACGCCCAGGCTCACAAGTTGCTCGATGGTGTAGGACAGCAAGACCTTGGCCGAGCTGAAGACGTATAGTGCCCACGACTTGTCATGCTCGACCATCAGATCGAGCAGTCGAAGGGCCCGCTTGCGATGCATGAGGAAGTTCTCATCCATGACGAAAAAGGATCGCACCTGCATGTCGCGTTCGAGTTGGCACATGACGTCGAACAACTCGTCGCCGGTGTCATAGAAGTGGATGCAGTGGCCCTTGCCGCCGAACATCGACGAGGTCGCGCAGAAGTTGCAGCCGACGGGACAGCCGACGGATGGAATCAGCGTGGCGGCCACATCGCCCGGCTTCTCGCGAAGAGCGACGCCCAGGGTGCGGGCCCCGATGCCTGAGAGGATTCGCGGGTGGCGAATCGGGGCGTCAACATCCTCGCCCAGGTACCGCCGCATCCAGCGCACCCCTTCGCCGCGCACAATGTGGTCCGCGTCGATCCGTCGGTCCAGGTCGGGTATGCCGGCCACGTGTCCGCCGATGACAATGGTCGCTCTGGGCAGGTGGGTGCGGACCAGCTCGCACATCTTCTCCACCTTGCCAACGTTCGGCATGATGGCCCCGATGCCGACAAGGTCGTATCGGTGGTTCGTGATCTCCTCGACGAACTGATCGAGGGTGGGAAAATCGAGGAGCGTGCAGGGCGCCTTGAGATTGGCCTGGATCAGCATGAGCCCCCACGAGCGGTGGAACATGCGCAGCGAAAACGCCCGCTGTACACGCGTCACCTGGTTGTGATATAGCTCCATTGGGTTGATCGTTCGGCTGCCGTACTCGTCATCGACGGCGTACGGGCCGAACACGCTGCTGAGCAGCACACGAGCCTGGGAGCCCCGCGGGTGCGCCGGCTGTGTCAACAGGTCGATCCGCGATGTGGTGGCGACTAGTGTCATGTCGTGGTTACCTCTCCTCGTGATTGGTTTTTCCGCCCTGACGGGTTCAAGGAACCCGCCACACAAATCGATCGCGATGCCCTGTCTCGCGTCTTTCGGCCTGCCGGTAGTCGTCACGGCCTGAGGGGCCGCTTCCCGCCCGCGCCACGGGTGGAGGACTCTACTGACCAATCAAAACAGGCATGCACGCCGTGTGCCAAACCGGGCTCGACTTGGTCGCAGGCGGATGAGAATCACGCTCTCGCGCGACCCGGCGGGTTTGCGCTTTCTACCCGGCGAACCGCTCGACGCTGGAGCACGAGGTGCACCGGTCCGATGCCCCATCCGTGGCCGCCAGGCTGTGTTCGCATCGCTGGCGTCGCGGCTGTAGCCTGGAGACATGTCGCCCTCAACGAAGAAGTCTTGCGTTCGCCTTCTCCCGTGCCTCGCGTTCATGGGTCCGACAGCCTACGTGGCGATGATTTCAGCCGTGGCGATACATGAACTGCTTGGCCACGGTCTTACGGCCTGGCTGCTCGGCGGCACGTTTCAAGGCTTCGCACTGATGCCCGACGGGATGGGATGGGCAGCATCGTCCGCTCCCGGGCGCGAGAACATCGTGCTGGCCGCCGGTGTCGTGGCGGGCGTGCTTTTTGGAATCGGCCTACTGACCGTCGCATTTCGGCTGGACCATCCGCTCGCGCGGATGACTTGCTTGCTCTTTGCGGTTTGCTCGCTTGAGGATGCAATCCCTTACGCCTTTTGGAACAGCGTGTTCCCGCGTCCACCGGGCGACTGGGGTCGAATCCTGATCGACCTACAACTCGAATGGGTCCGTTGGACGCTCGTCGTCGCCTTTGGCGCGGCCTACCTGGCAACGGTGGGCGGCGGCGGTATCGCGCTCTTCAGATGCTTCGAATCCCTGTCGGGTGGTCTCACCAAACTACAGGCCGTTGTTTTCGCGTGGATTTTTTTCGGGTTAGGCGGTGGCATCGGCTGGTTCTTATTCGATTGGAACCAACTGATTCAGGAGGTCGGACGCCTCCCTCAATTCGTGGGAGCCGGCCTCCAATTCGCAGTGGCGCCCGTACTCGTGGCAACACGGAGGGGAACGTTCGAACCGTCGGGCGTATCGCCTCGTTGTTGGGCGGTTGCGATTGTGTCGGCGTGGGTTGTGGGCGGCCTACTGGTGTTCGCCCTACTCGGCTGGCTCCAACATGGCGTGTATTGGAGCGGCGAGTAGCCCTCAGCCGGGTGGGTCGGGTCACAAGCCTGCGGCGGATTCCGAGAATAGATTCACTTGTTCTCCGTGTTATGGTTTCTTCCACTCTGGCCTCCGCCGAGCATGCGGACCCACACCCTGCTGATCGCGCTATAGACCATCGCGACGGGCGTCATGCAAATACAAAGCACGCCAATCGGAAGTACGGTAACAAATAGTGGAGAAGCGAGGACCAGAGAGATATCACCAAATCTTGTGGATGAGGGTTTTTCAAGCGGCGTTTTTTCTTACT
>CBDUXT010000195.1:0-3416 GCA_965371245.1 uncultured bacterium
TACGTGCGTTCTACGGCGCACACGGATCACTTGTGCCGGGGCCGGCGAAGGGGTAGCGCGCGCCCGCGAAGGCATCCAGCACGCGGGTGACATCCGTGATGTTGAGGACTTGATCGGGCAGGTCGGGCTCCAGATCGGCGCGTGCCTTGGACACGCCGAAGCGGGCGCGGTTCCGGAACTTGTCGAGCACCGCCAGGCCGTCGAAGACCACGTCGATCGTCCCGTTCGGCGGGCTGCACGGTATCGTTATACAGTTGCCCACCACGTCGCCCCAGGGGCCCGTGCCGACCGTAAGAGGCTCTGACAGATTGGCCGGATCGTTCAAGGTGCAGAAGGCGCCGACTTCCCGAATCTCGTAGACGCCGCCGGGAATGATGCCCTCGTCGTAGATGTGGATCGTTCCCAGCGCGCTCCAGTCGGCGGCGAACGGGGCGCATTGCAACTTGGCGGCCGTGAAGGTGAGCGCGTCGGGGTCGCCGGGCGACGGAAGTCGATCGGAGCCCTCGGAAATCGTCTCGGGCGGACCGAGCCACATCGTGCGACCGTTGGCCACGTCGTGCGGCGGTGGCAGATCGACGAAGGTCACGCGAACGGCCGTCGGGCGATGGACGTTGCCGGATACGAACGAGAGGTAGCGGTTCTTAGTGATCGGGTCGGGCTCCGGCAACGGCGCAGCTGCCGCAAAGCACTCGGCCAGGGGCGGGCACAGGTCGGCGCAGCTTTTGCTCGGATCGAAGCTGGTGACAAAGCCGTTGTCGGCACCGAGCTTGGCGCACCCGGCAGCCGTGACCTGATCGATCAGGCACACTGGGTCGCCCAGACTGAAGGTGCAGCACTGACCGGTCGATACGGTAATCTTGGCCGGGACGAACCCGAGCAGATCGATGAATCCACTCTCGGCGTCGAGCAGCAGGCTCAACGGAACACCCTTCAGATTTAGCGTAAACGTGCCCTTGGCGTCGGCCGATGTGGTCATGATCAACTGACCCGCGTTTAAACCACCGGCCGGGAAGGGATCCGGGGGTCGAATGTCGATCTGCACCGCACTTCCCCAGCGGTAGTCCGGTGTTCTGGTGTCCGTCGCGGCCAGGTTGTTTCTTCCACGGAAAACGTAGTCCGCTCGGTGCTGTGAGATGGACGCAAACTGGCACTTGCCGTCGCTGCAGCGGGAACCCGGGAGGCAGTTCTGGAACTCCGCGGGCGGGCATTGAGACAGCTCCGTGCATGGTGCGCCCGTCGTGAAGCATGAACCACCGAACGCTGCAACGCACTCGTCGTCGGTGGTACACGACATGTCCATCGCGGTCAGCTCGCCGACGATTCCGCTGGTGTAGCCGGCCGGATCGATCTCCGACTGGTACGCTCGCAGCTTGATACCGCAACCAAAGTTTCCGCCGTTGGGATCCAAGGCGCCGCAGTCGGCAACCTCGGTGGCTTGGGTGCATGCCGCGCCGGCGTTGTCACCGCCGATGCAGAACGTCTCCTCCTGCGGGGCGAAGTTACTGATCTGAATGTCCATCATGACATTCTCACCACCATCTACCATGATGATCTCGTTACCCTCGATCCGTGCGCCATCGACCAACGCGCCGAGCGCACCGTTGCCGGTTGGTTGGAGCGTCATCGTGACCGCCGCCTGCGCCAAGACGTTCAGCCAGAAATTGGAACAGGCGTCGAAGGGTGCCGTCGGGTCGAAACTGCACGCTGGTCCACCGAAGGCCCCGAGCGTCAGGTCCTCGGCGTCGCCATCGACGCACTGGTTCCGGTCGCCGTTCGGGTCGTCACAGCAGACCATGCCGACCGAGAAGTCGCACGGGGCGCCGTCACAGTCGTCGCCGCAGCAGACGCCCAGACCGTTGGTCTCGCCGTTGCTATCGAGCTGGAACTCGAGGATCCCAGTACCCACACCGATCAGCGCATTGAGACGCTCGTGGTCGTCGGCGCCAACCTCGGGGGCGTTCCGCGAGAGCAGCCAGCCGAACCGGCAGGCGTCCGAGGTCACGACGACCCACACGCGGGTATGGGGCGTGACCACCGGCGGATCCAGCTCGCCGCGGAAGACGATCCTGGTGTTGACCGGCACGCCACTGAAGGTGACCTTCGTTCCGGGGATGGGCGCGGCGGAAAAACCGATGCCCGTCGAATCGATCGCGTTCAGCGGATCGCCGTCCCACAGTTCCATGGAAACGAAGGCCAGGTCTCGCGTATCGGGGTCAGCACCGCTGCGGAAGGCGAAGATCTCGTACGACGAGACCGCCGTCTCGCCCGCCTTGAAGCCGCCGCCGAAGACGGCGCCGTCAGCGTGGAAGATTCCGGGAACGGTCACCGCTGGCGAGAAACAGTCCTCGGCGATTCCACCAGGGCAGTCCGGATCGCCGCTTCCACCCGATGTCGTCGCCCAGTTGAAGAAAAACGCTGTCTGGTTGTTACGACCCGCGCTGAAGTTCTTGTAGACGAAGACCTCGGCAACGTGCGAGGAGACGCGACCACGCGCTCTGGATGCGTCGTCCAGAAGAAGGATGGTGGGCGCGTCGGGGGGGACATCCTCTTCCACAATCCGCAGGTCTTTGAAATGCTGAAGATCGATTCCCGTAAGAAGGCCTCTGGTTGGCGAAGTCTTCGCTACCGTGTCTCGGCGACCCCCCGGTTCGCCGCCGGCGAATGCGGTCGTCGTAGCGAGAACCGATACGACAACAAGCAAGGTTCGTTGGATCTGGATGGCAAGCGTCATGGATATGTCCTCGCGGTTAAGTGCGTCCGTCGTCCCAGCCATTCGACGGCGTGCATCGACATCACGCCGACACTCTGGACGTCGCCGGCCAAGCGAGCCCGGTCGGGAACGATTCCGGCATCGCACCCTGCGGCCCCGGTGCCGCGGGTGCGGAACACATCATAACCACCTATCCTCCTCTTCCGCTCATAATTATTCCCTATTTTCGGTCCCCACGGGAGAATCGCCCCGGATCGTGTCCAATCGCGGGTGGGCGGGCGAGAACCGACCCTTCTCGAGCATAGGGAAGTAGACGCGGAATCAGGAACGGGAAGGATCGGGGAACGCGCGACGAAACGCGATCGGAATCAGTGGGCGCCACGATGCAGTCTTGCATCGATCGCCGCTCCGTCATGCCGCGTCACTGGCAGCACAAGATCGATTGTCTCGCCGCGCGGTAACGTACCCGCCGGACTCAAGGGGATTCGACTCCCCAACCGCGAGGTGGTTGGCCACCCACGCACGGCTCAAGAGCGGTGGCACACGGGCCACGCAAGCCGCCCTTGCGCTTCTTCAAAGATCGTCTTTTCGAGTCACGACCGCCACGGAGCGGACGTGCGAACTTCGGTCTTGTCGCAGACAATCGCTTCCTTAGTTCGCGTTTCGCACTTTTTGGAGCCGTTTCCTGAGTTCTGGATGAACAAGA
>CBDUXT010000196.1:0-3097 GCA_965371245.1 uncultured bacterium
TCAGCCTTACCGAAACGATCTGTTCGCAGGGTTTCGCACCTGCGCCACGGGTTGATCCTTGGTATTGGCGGTCGCCGCGGCAACTTTCGCGCGCGCGGCGAGGCGCCATCGATGCCGTATCGCGACAAGGTGTTGAACCGTGACGCTGGTCGCGCGCGCGCCGAACCGACCCGGTCAGCCCGCCATTATCCTACGATTCCGGCCGGTTCCGCCCCAGGTTGTCGTGCGCCCGGACGAACTGATCGCTGGCGATCGCGGCGACCACCGAGATCTCGCCGGCCAGGCATGTTCCGGCGAAGATCTCCGCGAGTTTGAGGGCCGAGCCGGGGCCGAGACATCCGAGCATCTCGAGGCAAGGTCGATGCGTCGGCAGCCCCGTTCCACCACCCACGGTGCCCACATAAAGCGAGGGGATCGTGAGTGATACGAGCAGATCGTCGCCGATCCGCTCGAGCACCAGCTGGCCGTTCGCGCTCTCACCGACGTAGGCTGCGTCCTGGCCCGTCGCCAGTCCGAGGGCGGTGATCCCGTTGGCGATGTGCATGTTGAAGCCGAGCCCGCCCGAGAGCTGCGCTAATTCGATGTTGTTGCGGTGATAACGCAGAATCGCCTCCACCGATGAGTGCAAGGTGCCGCGGATCACGGCCGCGCTGAGTAGGACATGCGCGGTGACGCTGCGGCCGCGACCACCGTGGAAACCGTAGAACGTCGCTTTCTTGTCACCCTGGAGCGCGGATGGAAGGAAAAACGTGAGCCCGCCGTGTCGCTCCGAGATCATCCCGCACACCGCGTGGGTCGCGCTGGTGATCATGTTGATACCCATCGCGTCCGCCGGGTCGTAGAAGAAGTTGGCAACTAAGCGCGCTCCAAAGGGAATGCATTCCGTCCGGAGAAAGTGACCGTGGTTTGTCTGCGTGCCAACCACCTCGGCGATGGCGGCCCGGTTCTGATCCATCCACGCTGCCAGCTGCGCAACAGCCTTGGGCCCCTTCGTCACGAAGGTCGCCGTGCTGTAGATTTCGTTCCGCACCACCGCCGTATCGGCGCCACCACACTCGCGAATCGCTCTCATGCCGCGGTTGTACGAGGCGACGAGCGTTCCTTCGGTCGTCGCCAGGGGCACGAGGAACTCGCCCTTAGCATGCGTTCCGCACAACAACAGCGGACCTGCCATTCCAACGGGCAGGCGAATGAACCCGAACAGGTTCTCGATGTTGCCGCGATACGAATTCGTCTCGCCGCCCTGCCACAGGGCACCGAGGTCGGCCGCGGAGGTCTCGGACGCCCAGGCATGGCGGGCGGAAACGGCCTCTTCGTCGTAGTCGTCGCCGGGAGGAAGCGTGGGTGTTGGGTCGTCACTCATCGTTCTAACCGGCCTCGAATTAAGCGCTCATCGCCTCATCGTCGAGGAAGTATCGCTCATCCGAACGGATCGCGCCACTTGTGCCCAGCGAGTATTCCATCCGCGGCAGAATGCCAGGTGGTTTGAGCTGTACGCGCTAAACTCGCCGCGGGTGAACATTCCTCTGCCATCTGGTTCCCGCGGCTAGGCGTCGTCGACTTGATTCCTGGGCGGCGAGACCAGGAGTTATTGGTTATGCCAACACCAGAATCGGTCTTCGAAATCTTGTGGTTGCGCTGGCTCGTCATCCGTTGAGTTGACGATGCGCCTACGGCTTTTCCACATCCGTTACGAAGAGGCGGTAACTGCTGGTTCGCGCGGCATTATCGGCACGAGAAATGAGATTAGCGGCGTGGGAGCCTGCCGGCAGATTGTCAAGCAGGGCGTCGTAAACTTGGTTGTCGTAGTAGTCGTCGGGCTTGACTTCCAACCACACCCGAGCCTTCGCAAAGCGTTGCCAAGGGAGCGTGAGAAGTGCCTTTTCACCGGGCAGAAGCCGGGTGTCGGAAAGTTCCACCCACCCATTGTCGGTCCACGCGACGACGCGTTGGATAACATGGAGGACGGCCGTATCCGGCATCTCCCTGCCATTTTCGTCGAGTGCCACCGCGTGCATCTCGACGCGCGGCGTGACATACGTCGGGAAGGCGTGACCCACCCCCGAGTTCGTCAACAACAATCGGGCACCTTCCGAACTCGCGGTAATCGCGGCCGTCAGGCCCGCCGCCACCATGTCCGGATCGTGAATACCGCGCCAAAGATGCCGTCGGTCAGGCATGTGGCAGCCCTGGCAAGTGATGCCTTGCGCCGCTTGGGGACTCGCGGGAGGCGGTGGCGCTGATACGTTACGTCATGCGCGGTGGTGGGACGAGGTCCGCCGATGAAACGTCGAATTGATCTAGATCAATTGGCGGAGGGAGATACCCGATTAATGAAGATGCTTGGCGCGAAGTCGGCCACGATCGCGGCCGCAACAATCAATCTCGTCGACCCGTTGCACGGGACAAACGGAGGCTCCGGACGCCAAGAACGACAATATCCATGGACTAGGAGATTAGGGATTTTCGGCGGGGCGGTGATGTCGTTGTCCGCGGCGCGTTCGACGTGGCGGAAAATCAGCGCATGGAAACCTGGACACAAGGACCGGCGGAGCCCCCGAAGAGCCGGTCAAACTCAGGCGACGGGGTGGTGGCGAATGCAGACCAGCGTCCCATGACCATGCCGAAACAGTGAACCCACGGCTCCGGATCCCATGTGCAACAAGATAATCGACAGCTAGGTCCCAAGAGGGCTGCGGAACGTAGTGAACCGCGTTCACCGTATGCGAATGAAGGGAGCGTAACCGGGATGTTATTGACCGAAGCACAGACGAAGGATTTCAGGGACAAGGGATTCATCGTAATTAAGGGCTTCTTCGACAAGGCAACGATGGAAAAGGTTTCCGCGTGGCTGGATAAGCTGCGGGACAAGCAGCCCGACGAGTACCGGGAGGCAAAGTACTACGAGAAGAGCTCCATCACCGGCGAGAACATCCTGGTGCGGATCGAGAATGTGCTGGGTGACCACAATTCCGGGATCACCGAGCTTCTCCTCTCACCCAAGGTCACCGAGTGCCTGACCCAGCTCTTTGGCGAGCCGCCCGTTCTCTTCAAGGAGAAGGTCAACTACAAGCTGCCCGGCTGCCGGCCGGACAAG
>CBDUXT010000197.1:0-3033 GCA_965371245.1 uncultured bacterium
CGACTGGAACGCGCCGATGGATACACCCGAGGTGCTCAACACCATCGACGCGGCACCCCCGACAACCAATGTGGACGCGCTACCGGCGGAAGTGAATCACGCCAGTTTCGAGTTGTGCTGGTCGGGCGCGGATGACCCAAGCGGCAGCGGCATTGAGAGTAACTCCGTCTACGTCTCGGACAACGACGGCCCGTACACGATGTGGCTGACGACCGGGGACGAATGCAACATGTTCACAGGTGCCGCAGTCGGCCACACCTACAGCTTCTACAGTATGGCCCGCGACCACGTAGGCCACGCGGAACTGGCGCCGACCGATCCGGAGGACGACACGGTCATCATCCCCGACGCCACGACCACGGTGCGCTTCGGCGATTTCGACAACAGCGGTGCAGTGGATCTGGTTGACTACGGCGCTTTCATGGCATGCTTGTCAGCCGGGGGACCGGGCTCAGTCGACGAGGGCTGTGAAGCCAAGAACTTCGATCTCGATGCCGACGTCGATAACGATGTCGACTTGGCCGACTTCGCCAGCTTCCAGGTCGCCTTCGGTGAATCTGAATAGCAGCCGACAACATCGGCGCACCGCCCTAGGGCTCGAGAAAGTGAGAAGTAAGCGCCGACGGTTCCGTCGGTCTGGACACGGTGACGATAATCGCGGCCCTCATCGGTGATTCCGACGGAGACGTCGACCTCAAGGACTTCGCCTCGTTACAGCGGCTGTTCACAGGACAGTATTGACCGCGCGCCTGCCTCCGGGAGAGTTGGAGCAAAACTCGTTATTGTGTGCCGGCCTTTCGACTCTCAGCATTGCGCGCTGCAAGCCGAGGCTCAGATGGGCCGGTTGCCTGCCCGCCCCAGCGCTGTCGCGGTTATGATCGACGTTCTTAAACTAGCCCGGGTTGCGCAGTTTGGAAGAATTCTGGTCGATTTTTGGGTCGATTCGGCGGGTGAATCGGCGACGGCGCTATCGCCAGGCGTAGTCCGCGTGGCCAATCCCGTTGTAGTGAGGACCTACTTGCTTGCCCGACGCCGAATCCGTGTCACACTTTGAGTGGAGGCACGGATGTTTCTTCGCAAGTACCAACGCAGCAAGGATGGCAAGAGGCACACCTATTTCGCACTCGTCGAGTCTCAGCGAACCGAGCGAGGTCCGCGGCAGCGGGTGGTTGCGCAACTTGGCGAACTGACCGAGGACCAGCAGCGGCGTTGGCAGCGTACGGCCGTCTTTCACACACGGCACGAAGAGGGCGAGGAACTCCCTCTGTTTCTTGATACGGCGGCGGCGCCGAGTCCGGACCCCGACATCGTGCGCATCCGCTTGGGTAAAGTGGGATGGACCCACGCCCGAGCCTTCGGCGACGTGTGGCTCGGCTGGCAACTCTGGCGGAAGCTCAGCCTCGACAAGATCATCGCCCGGCATATCCAAATCGGCCGAGAGACGGTTCCCCCGGCCACGATGGTGGCGATCGAAGTCATCTCGCGTTTGTGCATAGGGCAAGGTGGGGAGACCTCGGAGTCTGGACTGGCCGAGCAAGGCTATCGCCGCACCGCGCTGGAGGACTTGCTCGGGGTTCCGGACGACCTGGTGACCAAGGACCGTCTCTACCGCACCCTCGATGCGCTCCTCGCAGCCAAGGAGCCGATCGAACAGGACCTCAAGGAGCGCTTGGGCGAGTTATTCTCGCTTCAATTCGATCTTCTTCTCTGCGATCTGACGAGTAGTTTCTTCGAAGGGTTGATGGAGGGCAGCGAGCTGGCGAAGCGCGGGCATTCGCGAGACCACCGGCCGGACTGCAAACAGATCGTGCTGGCCCTGATCGTGACACCCGACGGATTCCCGGTTTATCACGAAGTCTTCGCGGGCAACACGAACGACGCCGTCGCCTTTCCCGGAATCGTGGAGACGATGGAGTTACGGTTCGGCAAGGCTCGGCGCGTGTGGGTGCTCGACCGGGGCATCGCCTCCCAGAAGAATCTGGACTTTCTGCGCGAGCGGAATCAGTCGTTTCTGGTGGGTACGCCGCGTAGCCGGCTCGGCGAGTTCGACGGCGAACTCTGCATGCGGGACTGGCATCACGTGCGCGCGCATGTGGAGGTCAAGAGCGTTCAGCGCGATGGACAGACCTACGTGCTGGCCCGCAGTATCCAACGTCGCGCCAAAGAGAAGGCCATTCGCAAGCGTCAGCTTCTGGGGCTTCACAAAGATCTCAAGAAATTGTCCAATCGCGTATCGGCCGGCCGTTTGAAGGACTCGGACAACGTGCTGGAAAGCGTGGGCCGATTCCGCGAACGTTGGCCGGCTGCTTCGCGGTTCGTACGGGTGACTGTCGGTCGTGACGAGGCCGGCCAGGCTACGGGCGTGTCGTGGAGCTATCGCAAAGACAAGCTACGCACGGCCCTGGCACGCGACGGGGCGTACCTGCTACTGAGCGACCAAACCGACTGGTCACCGGAGGATCTTTGGCGCACCTATATTCAGTTGACCCGGGCCGAGGATGCGTTTCGCGCAATGAAATCGAATCTGCTCTTGCGTCCGATGTGGCATCAGAAATCAGATCGCATCGAGGCGCACGTGTTCGTGTGCGTGTTGGCCTACGCGTTGTGGAAGGCGTTGGCACACCTGCTGGGCAACGCCGGGGTCAAGACGCGAATTCGCAAGAAGGATCCGGACGATCCGGGCGCTGGCCCACAGGATCGTTCCATGAGCCCGGCCGTGGCGTTGAAGATATTGCACGACGTTCAAATCGGCGACATCCTCCTGGAGACGGTAGCGGGACGCACGCTCCGGCTCCGGCGGGTCGCCCGACCCAACCCGGAGCAAGCGAGGATCGTCGCCGCGCTGGGGCTGTCCTTACCGGAGCGAATCTGCGCCGACCGCGACGTCACGCCCGGAGAATTCACAAGCCAATCGACTCCGCCAGCCGCCGGAGCCACCGAGTAACTCCGAAAAATGTAGTGAGGACTTTTGATCAAAAACCACCGCTGCGCTATCGCCAAGCCCGATTCACTTCCCAAACTGCGCAACCCGGG
>CBDUXT010000198.1:0-2937 GCA_965371245.1 uncultured bacterium
ACGCCGTCGAGACCCGCAAGTAACCCCGCGAAATGTAGTGAGGACTTTTGATCAAAAACCGCCGCTGCGCCATCCCCAAGCCCGATTCACCTCCCAAACCGCGCAACCCGGGCTAAGACCCTACGGTGCGGGTGCATGACGGAATCGGCGGGCAGTTTTCAGAGCACCGGTAGAACCGGCTTGCCGGCGGGCGCGAGCCCTGTGACCGGTCTGGTATCGCAGAAGCGCCGTGCTTGTTCGCATCGTGTCCGTGGGCTCGCGCCCACGGCTCTGACCCGGCGTGCCGCCGTCAAGATGGCTTTGCACGCCCCGCCAGGACTGTCACACACCCCTATGGTGCCGCGTCGTGGCGGGGTGGTGCCATTGTGGCGCGGAACTGCTATACTGGAATGCACCGAAGAGGTGTTTGTCTTGCCCAGCCGACGACGCGGAGAGTCGATCGCCCAGGGCGGTCGCGACAGGCCATGCACACCGGGCGGAGCCGGATCAGCGAAACGAATTCCCTTCCTTCCATGCTTGCGCGGATTGCCTGCCGCGTAGCGGTGGGCCTCGCCTTGTCGGCACATTCCACCATCGCCCTGGCCGGGACGAATCTGGCAGCCATCGGTCGCTACGCGGGCGTCCCCTATCGACGTGCTCCTGGGCACGAAAGCTTCTCCGGGGGCGAGATCATCTACGAGTTCAACGAACCAGGTCTGGACTTCGGACGGATCGTGGTTCGTTCGCGGCAACCGCTGTCCGTGGTTCGCCGCGACCTGTTCGTGGGGTTCAGCGGTCAGGGTTTGACGATCGACTCGCGCGGTACGGGCGGGCGGGCGCGCGGTGTGCAGGTGGACGAGTTGGAGATATGGCTTCGCCTCGCGGGCGCGGTTCGCCCCGGTCGCCGGTACGAGTGGGAGCTGGACGCCGGCGCCGGGAACAACCTTGTGCAACGCGGCTTCCCGGCCATCATCCCGTTTGTTTGGGCGGATGGCGGCGCGATCGGGGCAGAGGTAACGGTGCGAACCCCGGCCGGCGCTGACCCGGACCGTATTCAACGACTGGTCGTTCCACACGGCTCGGTCGAGGTGGAGGCGTTCGAGCGACAAACCGGCGGGGCCTGGATCGTACTGAAGCCACGGGGGTTCGGTGGTTTCTTCGCCGTCCGACGCGTCTCCTTTCGCGAGGCACAGCGGGTCGAGGATCTGCAAGACGACGCCGCGATGCCGGTTCCCATCCGGTACGTTCCCATCGGCCGCCTGCTGGAAACCGAGGTATCAGAAGCGGTCGATCGTGGTATCGCGGCACTGACGGCCGCCCGAAACGATCAGAACCACTGGCCTGAGACGAGCCTCGAGGAAAGTGTCGATACCACGGCACTCATCCTCGCCGCGCTGGCGGACCTTCACCCGGACGACGTGTCGCTGGCACCGGCGATGCAGTGGCTGGCCGCGCAGGAGCCGCCGGCCGATCAGCCCTGGCGCACGGAAACCATTGCCCATCGTGTGTCCGCCCTTTCCCGAGGAGACGGGTTCACGCGATTCCGCCGCGTCATTCGCGGTGACATCGGACGCCTCGCCGACGCGCAACAGATCGATGGCGGATGGGTCCCCGGCGTCCCCCCGGTCGGCGCGCCCGTGGGGACGGTGCAGACCAATCACGACCAAAGCGCCCTCGTGCTTTTTGCGCTGCGAGAAGCTCGATTCGCCGGTGCCGACATCGATCGCCGACTCTGGCGGCGGGCCATGCAATACTGGACCGACGGGCAAACGTTCGACGGTGGGTACCGCGATGCGCTGGAAGGTCTGGGGAGCGTGGGCCGTTCGCCCGACAGTGCCCACACCGCCATCGGGGCGGCGTCACTGATGGCGTCTCTGGACATGGCCGCCTGTTTCGGCGGGCGGCGATGCTCGGCCTATCTGGGCAGCGGTGTGCAGCTTCGCACGATCACCGACGCCCTCGCCTGGCTCGATCGGCACTACGGTCAGGTCGTTGTCGATCTGGTGCCCGCATCCGCGCCGCCCGACCCCTATGGCGAACCGTTGGCGATGCAGCGGCTCCGTTCCGTCCTTGGCGTCACCCAACTGGGCGGGAAGGCTCATTTCGTCGAAACGGCTCGACGGCTGCTTGCGCACTACGACTCGGAAACGGGCATGTTCGGCGTGCGTGGCAGCGCTCAGACCTGGGCGGAGGCGCCCTCGCTGGTCAGGACGGCACGGGCTCTGTCGATCCTCGCATCGGGGGCGGCCCCAACCCTGTGCCAGCGCATGGTCGTCGGTGACGCCGAGGGTCGCACCGCCTACGGCGCCGACGTGTCGCACCTGACACGATTCCTGAGCGCCGCGTGGCACCGGTCGCTGAACTGGCGACGCACCTCGATCGATCGCGACGTGCGCGAGCTCGTGGAGGTTCCGTTGCTGGTGTTGTCGATCGTGGGACCGATCGACTGGTCCGACGATCAGTGGGGCAAGATTCGTCGCTACTGTTTCGCGGGCGGGACCGTCGTGGTGGATCTGCCCGATGGGCAGAAGACCCTGCGCGAGTCTCTGGTTGCCGGCCTGCGCCGGGCGTTCCCGGAGTTCGGGTTGACCGACTTGCCCGCGGGCTCGCCGATCTTCGCCGGACCGATGCACATCGCGTCGCCGCCGTCCGCGGCCGCCCTGAGCAACGGCTTCCGCACGTTCGTGCTTGTTCCCAAAGAGAGTTGGTCGTGCCACTGGCACCTGTACCAGTTGCGCCGGCACCGCGGCAGCTTCGACCTCATGGACAACCTCCTGCGACGCGCGACGGACCTCTCGCCAAAGGCCAGTTCGTTCGTCGCTTCGACCTACCCCGTCGGCTCCATCCCTTCCTGCGCCATGACGGCGGCACGGATCGAGGTCGGAGGGAAGCGGGTGGTGTATCCCGACCTATCCATGAAAGGCATGTCCGGGTCAAGTGCGTACCGTAACTGGGGAG
>CBDUXT010000199.1:0-2620 GCA_965371245.1 uncultured bacterium
ACCGCCGACACACGGATTTTCAGTCCGTTGCTCTACCAACTGAGCTACCTGCCCGCTGGACATGCCGAGCTTGCCTCGCCATCGTGACCGACGGCGATGGATGGCTCACTCGCGGCTGGGAGCCGGCCTCCTCAGGGCCGACGCATCTTGCACAGTAATACGCCCCGCCGCGCTGTCAAGACCGCAACGGTCCGGGTTTGCCCGGACGGCACTCCAGAGGCCCGCTCTTCTCGCGCAGGATCTGACCGTCAACGTTTCCGCCCTCGCGTCGGGGAAAGCCTCGCCGGTTCACCGAAGCGCCTCGGGTGCCCGTGCCTGCGGACCCGCCGCCGACCTTGATGTGCCGACGCCTTGGCCGGATACTCCCCCGACGCGTCATGGACCTGGCAGCCTGGCGTCAGGAGCCTATCCCGGAATCGTGTGGCATCGGTGTCTTACCGATTTCTTCACGGGCTGGAAGCCCGTTCCACGCCCGGTCTTGGGTTAGTCGGCGGTGTCGTTTCCAAGAAGGTCGGTGCTGTTTCCAGCCAACCGCTCGCTCACGGTCGCGGCTCGGAAAGAGCCCTCTTGAACGCGCTCCAGGCGAGACCGAAGACACCGCCTTCGCGTCACCGGGTGCTCCAGGAACCTGCGACGAAGTAGGAACATGCAGCAACAAGCGCAACCCAACACGGTGACCGGTCGCACGGGCGAGTGGTCGTGGGCGCGGCTGGTTCTTCCGGCGGTCCTGATCGGTGCTACCGTCGCGGTCTACGCGAACAGCCTCGACGGCGCGATGCTGTTCGACGACCACCGGACCCTAACCAACAACGTTCGCATCCGCGACCTGTCATCGCCATGGACGGTGCTTTCGGGTCGGCGGCCGACGCTTGATCTTTCGCTCGCGCTCAACTACGCCGTCGGGCGGCTCGACCTCACCGGGCTCCACATAGGCAACATCGCCATCCATGCTCTTGCCGCGCTGGTGCTGTTCGGCTTGCTTCGGCGGATCATGGACTCGTCGGCGCCCGGCGGCGGAGCCACGCGCACCACCGGCCTCCTTGCGTTCGCGGCCACCCTTCTCTGGACGGTCCATCCGATCCAAACCCAAAGCGTAACCTACATCATTCAGCGCTCCGAATCGCTGATGGGTCTGTTCTATCTGGCGATGCTCTACTGCCTGCTTCGGGGGGTGGATTCGGCCCGCTCCGGTCTGTGGTTCACGGTGAGCGTACTTTGCTGTGGACTGGGGATGGGTTCCAAGGGGGTCATGGTCACGGCCCCAGTGGTCGCGCTGCTGTTTGATCGCGCCTTTGTCTCCGGCTCGTTTCTCGAATCGATCCGTCGGCGATGGGCGCTCTACGTGGCGCTGGGCACGACCTGGGCCGTGCTGATCGTGACGGACGTCGGCCCCGGCGTCTTGTCTACCGGTCGAGCGAAGGCGACGGCCGGCTTCTCGCTTCAGGGTATCGGCCCGTGGGACTATGCGATGACGCAGGCGGGTGTTGTCGCGCACTACCTTCGGCTTTCGCTCTGGCCGGAGCCGCTCTGTCTCGACTACGAGTGGCCCCTGGCATCGACGTTCCTCTCGATCGGTCCCCCGCTGCTTTTCGTCAGCGCGTGCCTTCTGGTAACGCTGCTCGCCTGGGCGCGCGCACCTAGGTTGGGCTTCGCCGGCGTGTGGCTGTTCGTGATCCTGGCACCCACGTCAACGATCGTTCCGATCCGTGACCCGCTGTTCGAGCACCGGATGTATCTGCCGCTGGCGACCGTGAGCGTCCTTATTGTTCTTGGGATGGATGCGATGCTGCGACTGGTGTCACGGAGGGTCGTGGGAGCCGAGCTTGCCGGTCGCTACGTCGGTCTGGTCTTGGTCATCCTCGCGGCGGTGGCGCTGGGTGCCGGGACGGCTCGGCGAAACCAGGCCTACGGGAGCAGTCTTGGCATGTGGCTCGACATCGTCGCCAAGCGGACAGGCAGCTTTCGGGCTCACTACAATCTCGGGAAGGAATATCTCGACCGCGAGGATGGGGCGGCAGCCGTCATGGCCCTGCGAGAGGCGATTCACCTGAAGCCGGAGTCGCGCGAAGCCATCTACAACCTGGGGAAGGCTCTTGCGCAACAGGGGCGCTTGGAGCCGGCGGCGCGGCAATTCGTTGCCGTGCTGAAGATCGATCCGAAGTTCGCTCCGGCGTACAACGACCTCGGAAACGTCTCTGTACGAGCGCGCCGCGTGGAAGAGGCGATCCGCTACTATCGCAAGGCCATCGAAGTCAACCCGACTTACCCGCGCTCGCACTTCAACCTCGGACAGGTTCTCCGCGGGCTGGGACGAAGCGAGGCGGCCATCGCATCTCTTCGAGAGGCGGCGCGGCTGAGCCCCAAGTCGGCCCGCGTTCATTTCGCACTGGGCGATGCCCTTCGCGCCACCGGCGACACCGACGGCGCCCGCGCCGAATACCGGGTGACGCTGGCGCTCGAACCGGGGCATCAACGGGCGCAAAAGGCGCTGGATGAGTTGGCCGCAGGTCCGAAGTAGGTCGGGCTCCGCCCGACGAAGGATCATCCAACGCGGTAAAGTCGGGCATAGCCCGACCTATCCATGAAAGGCATGTCCGGGTCAAGTGCGTACCGTAACTGG
>CBDUXT010000200.1:0-2330 GCA_965371245.1 uncultured bacterium
ACGCAACCGCGTTCACGCCTCAGAAACAGCGGCAGTGCCATTCGGGACAGTCACCCATTACCGAGGGGTTGTCGCCCCTGCCGCACGTCACTTGGCGAAGAATCGCTCATAGATGCCGCTTGTCGATCCGGGAGTACGACTTCACGTACGAGTACGACCAGGGCGGCAACCGGACCTTGAAGATCAGCCCGCTGACGGATTTTGGTGGCCTCCGTCACGAGGTTCGCTATGATTATGACGTGAACCGGCCCGACCCGGACCTTGAGGGCTACATCACGCGGAACAACCGGCTGATGAAGGTTGAGACGTACGACATCTTTGAGGACGGCGCGTCGGAGAGCGTGATGGACCCGGGGCCGTCGGATACGACGCTATCGACCGCGACCTCGTCGGACCCGACGCTATCGGACCCGACATTGTCGGAGCCGGAACCTACGGTGATCGGCGGCGGTGGCACGCAGCAGGCACAGGGCCCGCCGCCGCCGGGTGAGGAAATCGAGATACTCCTGTCAACGAGTTGGTACTACTACACCGAGGCCGGCAACGTCGAGCGCGTGGTGACCAACGTGGCCGGCACGCAGGCCTACTCGGCCACTCGTCTGGGCTACGCCCAAAACGGCCAGGCCGTCACGTTCGCCGTCGGCGAGACGTGGAACTGGACGGGCGGTGGGCCGCCCCCGACCGGTTACGACGTGACCTACGCGCGAGAGTTCCGCTACGACGGCGCCCGCGCGCGGTACCTGGTTCGCGAGCTGTTCGCCCCCCACTTCGCGAACAACCAGTACACCGTGGCCGGCGGCGAACTCGGAAACACCTGGACGGACTACGACGGCGACACCGCGTACGGCGACTACGAGATCGTCCCGGACGGCTTCGACGAGCAGGGCTTATCCGTCCCCGCTCACGGCGAATCCATCCGCTCGTACCAGCCGGGCATCGGACTGGTCGATCCGATCAACACGGCCAACGGAGACTCTACGAGCTACTACATGGGCGACCATCTCGGCACGACCCGCGGCATGACCGACCCCACCGGTGCCGCAACCGAGTCGGCCGCGTTCACCGCCCTCGGCGAGCGCGTCGGCGGCAATGCCCGCCGCTTCGGTTACGTCGGTGCATGGGGCTACCAGACGGCCACGTCTGACGATGCATATGCCGACTTCCCGTTCCAGCATGTCGGCGCGAGGTACTACGATCCGGTAAGTGGGCGGTTCCTCCAGCGGGATCCCATCGGGATCGGGGGAGGACCAAACGTCTATGTGTACGCAGGAAATGCGCCTACGATTGCGGTTGATCCCGATGGGAAGTATTGGTGGTGGGTTGGTCGGGCCGCTGTGTGGGTGGCGAGGAAGACCGCCGTGCCAGCCGCCAAGTGGGCTGGGAGGAAAGCAGCAAGCGGTGCTCTTTGGTGTGTTCGGTGGCTGAACAGGGGCAAGTTGCGGATTGGGTTGAGCCGAAAAGCGAAAAAGGGGTTGGTCTTCTCGGTGCGTTGGAAGAACAAGCACCTAATCGACATCCCGTGGTGGTAAGTGGATAGGAAAGCTGACGATGCGTTCCGAAAACGAGCAGATCGCCGGAAGCATGCCGGAGAGCGTGCCCCGCCGCGCGATTTCTCCATTTGACGAGATCTTTGTCCAGCGCCCCGAACTTACTGACTTTCAGCATAAGGTGGGTTCCAGAATCTTGCGCCTGGCGCAAGAACTCCGGCCAGAGTACGTCACTGTACGCGCGACCATCGGAGGTGTTCCTGGTTTGGATAGATCGGTTGTCCTCATCAGTTTCCTTCCCCGTAACGATGGCTGCGCTGAGATGACAGTGTATATCGAATCCCAGCGGCATGTTTATATCGGTGTAGGACATGGGCTAACCTATAGTCTACCAGACGACGTGTGGGATCCAAGAGCGAAGGACGCTCCACGGTTTGCGGCTCAGATTGTAGGCGCGGTCATCGCTGGTAAACTCACAGAAACGATCTTCTATCGGGGCGGCGTGGCGACAAGATGGGTGTCCGAGCTGGATGTTGAAGGTATCCCAGTATCCATGGACCGCGGGGTTATTCCCAGTGTTGTTCTGGGGCTCTTCAAGAGGCGCTCTAAGGAGACGGTCAGGTACGTTCCATACGCCGGAGCTAGATCCCAATCTGGGCACGCCTGAGCGGAAATGATGATAACGAGATAACGAGGGACAGTCACGAATGGCACTGCCGCTGTTTCTGAGGCGTGAACGCGGTTGCGTATCGGCTGGTGCGCGAAGCCGCGGCGTGGGGTCGGCTGTGTTTTATCGACCCGGAATTCCGTATTGACCTGCGCGTCCGTGCGAGCGTCAACACG